>NZ_OZ255701.1:1935421-2545842 GCF_965276875.1 Lichenicoccus sp.
GATCGCGGCCTGCTGCGCCAGACGCTGGATCGAGTCCAGAACGGTCTGCAGCAGGGTGCGCGATGCATCGGCCTCGCGCTGCATCGCATCGAGCGGGATTTCCGCCTGGCTCGCGGTGGCGACCCGCTCACGCGCGTCACGCAACTGCTGCTCGAGGCTCGCGACCTTGGCACGCGCGGCGCGCACGGCGGCACTCGAGGCGGCCATGACCTGGCCGGTCTCGGCGTTGATCTCGCTGTTCAACACCCCGAGCTGCTTGCGCATGGCGATGACGGTGGGATGGTTCGGACCCAAGGTGGCGAGCAGGGACTGCAATTGCGCCGCCACTGAATCGCGCTGCGAGCGCAAGGCGATGACGCTCGGCGAGACCGCGGCCTGGGCCGAGGTTCCACGCCGGCCGTGCGCGGCACTCACCTGCGATTCCGCCTGGGCGAGTTCGTTGTTGGCCTCGTCGAGATTGGCGCTCAGCCGGCTGACCTCCTCGGTCGACAGCCCGGCGACGACACCCTGGGTCAGGTTCTTGCGTTGCCGGTAGGCGGCGATCTTGTCGGCCTTCGCCTGCACTTCCTGCTGCAGTTCGCGGGCCTGCCCCTCGAGCCATTTGTTGGCGGTCTTGACTGCGTCGAACTTCAGTTCGAGCTGATCGGAGATGTAGAGGTTGGACAGTTCATTGGCGACGTTGGCGGCGAGCGTGCGGCTGCGTGAGGTAAAGGACACCTCGATGACGTGGGACTGGGCGACGGAATTCGCGGCAATCCGCCCCTGTACGGCCAGCACCACTGAGCGATGCACGTCCTCGGCGCTCGGTGCATGCTCGGTACCGGCGGTCAGGCTGTCGGCCGCGACCGGAAACACCGGACGGATCAGGAAGGCGATACCGCCCTTGATGCCGCCGAGCACGCCGTCCTCGATCTGCGCTACGGTCGATTTCGGCCGCAGCGTGTAGTTGAACTCGGGATCCTTATCGAGGTCGAATCGATTGACGATACGTTCGGCGGAATGCAGGTTCTGGATCACCTCGACCTGGCTGGCGATGACCTCGTCGGTGGTGGTGTCCGGCGTCAGGATGCTTTTCAGTGAATCAGTGCTGTAGGTCGCCGGCTCATAGATGACCGACGACGTCGAGGTGAAGAGTGGGGTCAGTTGCTTGAGACCGGCCCAGGTGATCGCCGGAACCAGCAGGATACACAGGATCAGCACGGCCTTGTGCCGCCACAGGCTCCAGGCGGCGCTGGACAGCATCGCCGCGGCGGCGTCACGCGGGCTGGCCTCGACTGCGCCGGCACGATAGAAGCGATCAGACCCTGAGCCGGGCGTATTGCCCGGCGCCACGTTAAGCATCATGCGATCCCCCAGGTGCGACCATCATCAGCATGGCGCGCGCGAACAAAAACCAGCCTTCCGGCGAACTTGCCCGGAAAAACTAACATTATGTTATCCCACCGTCTTAGCCACTGAGCCCGGTTTTGTCGCGCTGCGAAAACCCGATCCGGTCCTAAGATAATACATTGCCAGCCGAGATGCACCGTCTTTATGTTTGTTAGATGTGGAACCTAGGCGACGTTAGCCGGCCAAGTCAGACTCCGCCAAACGCGCAGGCCGCGGCCCCCAAACCCGCGGAAATACCATGACAAGAGCGTCAGCCATCCCAGGTGGGCCCAAGGTGGACGGTAGCAGCCACACACATTCTGTTACGTCGCCGGCGCGTATCCGCACCCGCCTCACCGATCTCGACCGGGCCAAGGGCGTGGCCATCCTGTTCGTCGTGTTCGGCCATCTGGTCGAGCGCTCGTCGCCGCCCGACGTGCATTGGTACGACCCGCTGCGTATCGCCATCTACTTCTTTCACATGCCATTTTTCATGTATCTCAGCGGCTACGTAACCTTCTGGGCGGGTGCCGCGGATGTGCCGGTCGGGCGCTGGCCCGGTTTGGTGTCCCGCCGGGCGCAGCGCCTGCTGGTGCCGTTCTTTGCCTTCGGCTGCCTTACCCTCGTCGGCAAGCTCGTCGCCAGCCACTTCCTGCATGTCGACAACCTGCCCCCGAGCCTCGGCTCCGGACTGCTCAGCCTGTTCATCTTTACCGAGCACAGCCCTGCCACCTCGGTGTGGTATATCGGCGTCCTGTTCGTCTATGTCATTGCCACACCGCTCCTGCTCCGCATTCCCCGCGTCGGGCGGCTGCCGGTGGAGACACCGCTGGTGCTGGTGGCCGTCGGCCTGTATCTGATCACCGTGCCGCCGATCCTCTATATGGATCGGGTCTGCCGCTTCTTTATCTTTTTCGTTGCCGGCGGCCTTGCGGCCAGAGCGGGTGCGCGCTGGTGGGCCGTGCTCGATCGGTGGCATCTGCCGGCATTCGTCGCCCTCATGGTGCTTCTGACATACGCCTCGGGCTTCGTGCATTTCGACTGGAACAAACACGCCGACGCCTATTTCCCCTACAAGAGCTACATGCTCGCGGCCGGCTTGCTGTCGATGGTGGCGCTGCACGGATTGGTGCGGCGCACCCCCGTCTCGCACTGGGCGTGGCTCGTGTTCGTCGGCAACATGGTTTTCGCCATCTACCTGCTGAACACCATCTGCCTTGGCCTGACCAAGGGCGTGTTGCTCAAGTTCCTGCACTGGAACGCCCAGGACTTTCCGACTTTTCTCGTTGTTATGATGATTGCGGGCGTGTTTGGCCCAATCCTGATCAAACGCTTCCTGCTGCCGCTGATCCCGCCGCTGGACCGCATCACCGACTGAGGCGTTCGCGCAACAGCAACCGAAAGATCGGTGGGCTGTCGATCAGGTATCGGCGCGCCAGACGGCGCGGATTGGAGGCCATACGGTGCAGCCATTCGATACCGAGGCCCTGCATGATCGCCGGTGCCCGCGGCACGATCCCGGCAAGGAACTCGAGGCTGGCGCCGATGCACAGGCCGGTGCCGTGCGCGGCGCCGCTGGCGGCGATCGCCGCGGCCAGTCGCTCCTGGCGCGGCGAACCGACCGCGAGAAACACCAGGCGCGAGGGGTGATCCAGCACAAAACGCACCGTGCGTTGCATCTCCGCCGGGTCGCCATCGAACCCCATGGGAGGATCGTAATGCGCAGGCGGGGCGATGCCGGTCCGCGCCACCAGGACATCGAGGTAGGCCGCGCGCAGCCCGATGATCGTCACCCGTTCGCCGGCGGCGACATGGGCCGCGAACAGACGCGCGGTCAGATCGCTGCCGGTTGCCACCGTCGGGGAGGGTAGCCCCAGCAAGCGCGCCGTGCGGGCTACGACGCGGCTATCCAGCAGACAGAGCATCGCGTCCTGATAAAGCGGCAGTAACGAGGGATTGCGCGACAACCGCACAAGGTGATCGGCGTTCGGAGTGACCACGTACGAGAACGGTGCCGTATCGGAACGCTCCGCGATCCGCCGCGCCGCGGCCGTAACATCGAGATCGGCAAAATCCAGATCAAGCAGCCGGCAGGTGCGCGACAAGGCCATATCCAACGTTGCCGCTCCGTGTTGTTCGCAACCACCGCGTGCCTTTTATCACAACCGGAGCTCGTGCTACAGTGACGCAAGGTTAAAACAGCGGATTGGGATGACAATGCTGTCGACGCATGTTCGACATGCCGGCGGCATGATGCATGGACGCCATGCCGGCGGCATGGCGGCAGCACTGCTTCTGGGGTTGCTGGTCCTGGTCGGGTCGTCCTGGTCACGTGGCACCGAATATGACGAGGATTACAGCGTTTTCATCGCCGCCGGAACACCGCGGCCGGTTTGGCCGAGTGGTGTATTCACTCCCCGCGAAGTCCGCCATTTCTACGCGGGACACAGCACGGCGCTCTCCATCGCCCGCGACCTGCGAAACACCGACGTGCATCCGCCACTCTATTTCTGGTGTGAAGCGGCTTGGCGCGGTGTGATCGGCACCGGACTGTTTCGGACCCGGCTGCTGTCGGTGCTGTTCAGCCTGACGGCACTCGGCGGCATCGCAGCCCTCGCAGCCAGGGTCGCGGCCCCGCCGGTCGCCGCCATCCTGCTGGCCGTGGGCTGCTACGGCTTTACCTATACCGGCTCGATCGCGCGCGGCTTCGCGCTGGCGCAGTTGCTGATGATCTGGGGCGCCGTGCTCATCCTGCTCGCCGCACAGACGCGCCAGGCGGCGCGCGGCGCCTGGATCGCGCTCGCCGGCGGCCTGCTGCTCGGACTGGCCAGCTTTACCAACTACCTCGCGGCCTTCGGCGGCGCCGGCGCCCTGCTCTGGCTGCTGCTGACCCGCTTTCGGCAATGGCCACGCTGGGTCGCGGCGGGCCTCGGCTTCGCCGCCATCCTGCCCGCGGACCTGTACTTCTTCCTCGCGCAGCGCGGCAGCCGCGTCGGCCAGTTCCCGCCGTTCCGGCTGCTGCCGAGCCTGGTGCGCCTCGGCAAGTACGGCGCCGCCAACGTCTTCGGCGGTCTGCCTCTCTATGTCGGTCCCCTCGCCGGACAGCTGATCGGCGCCGTGCTGGTGCTGCTGCTGGCCGGCCTGGTGGTGCTGGTAGCCATACGCTGGCGGCGCATCGCCACCCAGGACGGACGCTGGCTGCTGCTGTTGAGCCTGCTGGCAACACCGGTCGGGCTGCTGGCCCTCGGCTTCGTTTTCAACAACACGCCGATCGAGCTGCGCTACCTCGCCTTTACACTGCCGTTCCTGGTGGTGCTGCTCGCCGTGACTTTTGCCAGCCTGCGCCCGCCTGTCGGCACCGCCCTGCTGGCCGCTATGCTGTGCATACAGCTGGTCTCGATCGCCGGGATGATGACCATGCCGCAGACGATGCAGCCGCAGGCGCAGGCGGCGCAGGCGGCGCGCAGGCTGGCGACCGGCCGAAACACCCTGGTGCTGGTGCCCTACGGCAATGACGGCGTCGGCGTGCTGGGCGCCTTTGTCAACGAATCCCCCGACAACCTGCACATCCTGGCCATCCATCCCGGCACACCGCCCGCCGCGATCCGCGCCGCCGCCGCCTCTGCCGCGCGGGTGGTGCTGGTGCTGCTCGGCCTCGACGAGGACAGCAGGGCCGTGCTGGGGCCGATGCAGAGCGCGTTCGAACAGGCGCCGTGCTACACGCGCGCCGGCACCGGCTTCGACGTGATCGCCTTTGACCGCGATCCGTCATGCCAGCGTCCCGGCTGACGGCGATGCGGTCCGGCTCACCCGGTCCGGTATTTTCGGTGGTCGTGCCCTGTTACAACGAGGCGCTCGGACTGGAGGAGTTTCACCGTCGGCTGAGCGTCGTGATGCAGGGGATCGGCCGCAGCTGGGAGGTGGTCTACGTCAATGACGGCAGCGCCGACGAGACGCTGGCCTGCATGGTCGCGTTGCGCGCGCGTGACCCGCATGTTGCCCTGCTCAATCTGTCGCGCAATTTCGGCAAGGAGATCGCGCTCACCGCCGGCCTCGACCACGCCACGGGCCAGGCAATCGTGGTGATCGACGCCGATCTGCAGGATCCGCCCGAGGTGATCCCCCGCCTGGTCGAGGTCTGGGATCAGGGCATCGACATGGTCTATGCGCAGCGACGCGAGCGCGAGGGCGAAACCTGGGTCAAGAAGACGACCGCGACCCTGTTCTACCGGCTCATGCAGCAGCTCGGCGGGGTGCGCCTGCCGCGCAACACCGGCGACTTCCGCCTGCTCAGCCGGCGGGCGCTGGACGCCTTGCTGCAATTGCGCGAGACGCACAGGTTCATGAAGGGAATGTTCGCCTGGGTTGGGTTTCCGAGCCAGGCGGTGCTCTATGATCGCGCGCCACGCCATGCCGGCAGCAGCAGCTGGAACTATTGGCGACTGTGGAACCTGGCCTTGGAAGGCATCACCGGGTTCACCCTGATGCCGCTCAAGATCGCCACCTATCTGGGCCTTGCGGTGGCCGTGTTCGCCATCGTATTCGGCGGTCAGTTGATCATCCGGACGTTGCTGTTCGGCAACCAGGTTCCCGGCTATCCAAGCCTGATGGCGGTGATCCTGTTCCTGGGCGGCGTGCAGCTCATGACGCTTGGTGTGATCGGCGAATATCTGGGCCGGGTCTTTAACGAGACCAAACAGCGCCCGCTCTATCTGATCGAGCGCGCGGCGCCGAGCGCGATCTCGGTCACGCCACGCGAGGATTTGGCCTGACGCCGAAGGGCCCGTTCAAATCCCGAACCGCAGATGCAGCAGAACGCTATGCTCCCCGAACGAGTTCGGAACGTTCCCGCCGAACTGGCGGGCGAATAGAGGATCGACGAAGCCGCTGGAACTTGTGTGCTCGGTAAACTGATAGCTCAGCGCGAGCTGGATGTGCCGGTTGACGAGGTAGGTGACGCCGGCGCCGCCGCCGTAGTTCTGCTGTTGCAGATTTGAGTTCTGATAGCTCGCGTTGCTGAACAGCGCGTTCGCCTCCAACAGGATGTTGCGGTACAGCTCGTGATCCACGGTCAGGCTAAGATTGTCGAACGTGTAACCGGTGACCGTATCGGTGGTCGCATCCTCAATGGTACGCGCATAGGCGGCGGTAACCGTGGTCAGGCCGGTCGGATTCCAGATCACGTCGAATTCGCCGATCGGCGCGCCCTGGTTGGGTGTTCCGTGGCCTTCGAAGAACCGCTGCTGGTAGCCGCCGAGTGCGCGAATGGTCGTGGCACCGCTGACCTGATAATCGAGTCCGGCGAGCACGGTGGCGCCGGTCGAGCCGACCACCCCGATGTTCGCCTGGTTGCCGTGGGTGTAGCTGTCATAATTGCCGTTCACGACGATGACGGCGTCGCGTTGCGGCTCGAATTCGTAGCGGATGACGGCACCGCCCTGGAGCACGTTGCTGTCGCGCTGGGTTTGATCGAACGCGTTCGCGGCGCCGATGGGAACGTTGCTGAAATCGCCCCTGGCGAAGCGGAGAAGCTGATAATCGACATTGGGCTGCACGGTAAAGCGGCCAAACTCGGTGTTGTAACTCGCCCTGAAATCGGTATCGCTAAAGTTCAACGGCTTGTTGAGCTGGATGATCGCCGAGCCATTGGTGCCGATATCGTAGGGCAGTTCGTTGGCGTTCTGGTAGCTGACGGAGGCATAGCCCACGTCACGGCCAAAATTGTAGCTGCCGCCCAGGGAGGCGTTGTAGTCGGTGTGGCTGAGCCGCGCCACGTCCCAGTATTCGACATTATTGACACCAGCGGTGACGCCGAGGCTGTATCGGGACGCGTCGGTGTTGACCGAGATGCCGCCGCCGCTCGAAAGCTGGGAGCTTCCCTTGCCGTTGATCGCGCCGCCGACCACGTTGCTGTCATAGCCGAATGCCTCATCGATATTGGGGCGGATGGTAAAGGCACCCTCGCGGATGACGGGTGTGTCGTACTGCGGACGTTCGCGGGTCAGCACCGTGACACCAGGCTCGTTCGCGGTGCCGGGGACACCTTGCGGGAAGTAGTTGTTGAGTGGCAGGCCGGGCCCGAAATAGGTGCTCAAAGGCGTGACCGCGGCGGCAGGCCCGGGCAGGAGACAGAGGCTCGAGAGCGCTCCGGACAGCGCAGCGGCGCCCCGGACCCGCCGGGTTGCGTGCTTTGGCATAGACGGTTTCCCCAGCTCCACGATAGACTCAGGTAACAAATTCCACTCAGGTTGCATAGCGACGTGCGCCCCGGGGCAAGCGCGAGCCGCAGCCTGCGCGTCATCCATGCCACAGGCTGTTTGTGACCGTGGCCGATTCGTGAGAAGCTGCACGCTGGTTTTCCGGGAAGACGCAAACCGCATGCGGGTCGCCGTACTCATCCCTTGTTATAACGAAGCGGTCACGATCGCCAAGGTCATCGCCGATTTCCGCGCTGCACTGCCGCAGGCGACGATCTACGTCTATGATAACAATTCGCGCGACCAGACCTGCGCCGTGGCCGCCGCCGCCGGCGCGGTGGTGCGGCGCGAGCGCCTGCAGGGCAAGGGCTACGTGGTGCGCCGGATGTTTGCCGACATTGAGGCGGATGCCTATGTGCTGGTCGACGGTGACGATACCTATGAGGCCACTGATGCCACCGGAATGGTCGGAATGCTGGCGGACGAGCAGCTCGACATGGTCACCGGCACCCGTGTCACCGAAATCAAGGCGGCCTATCGGCCCGGTCACCGCTTCGGCAACGTCATGTTGACCGGGCTGGTCAGGCAGGTGTTCGGCCGCGGCATCAGCGACATGCTCTCCGGCTACCGGGTGTTTTCACGCCGCTTCGTCAAGACCTTCCCGGCGCTCGCCTCCGGCTTTGAGACCGAGACCGAGTTCACCGTGCACGCGCTGGAGCTCGGCATGCCGGTCGGCGAGGTGCGCACCGCCTATCGCGACCGGCCGGAGGGTTCCGCCTCCAAGCTGCGCACCTATACCGACGGCATACGAATCCTGCGCACGATCGTCACCCTGGTGAAGGAGGAGCGGCCGCTGCAGTTCTTCTCCTTCATCGGCCTGCTGCTGCTGCTTGGCGGGCTGCTGCTCGGCGTCCCAGTCGTGTTGGAGTTCCTCAACACCCGCCTGGTGCCGCGCCTGCCGTCGGCGGTGCTGGCCACCGGTCTGATGTTGCTGTCATTCCTGTCCTTCGCCTGCGGCCTGATCCTGGATTCCGTGGCACGCGGGCGTAAGGAGGCCAAGCGTCTGAGTTACCTCGCGGTTCCGGCGCCAACGGCGCGGACCGATCCGCAGGCCGGCGCGTGGCCAGGCAAGCTCACCCGTGAACTGCCTGCTCAGGCAGGGTAAGCAAAGCGCCGTTGCCACGAAAGCCTGCGATGACCGGAATACCCCAATGGCTTGAGGGGGAGCATAACCGGCAACGACTCGTCCTCATCGGATGCCTGGCGGCCTGGCTGGTGATGGCGCTCTACACGCTGCCGCATCTGTTCGGGCCGCCGAAAATGATGGGTGATTCGAGCGAATATCTCTCGCTCGCCGCCAACCGACCCCCGCTCTATGGCTGGGTTGTATTGTCCATCGAATACATCTTCGGCGGCATTCGCTTCCTGCCGCTGTTCCAGTTCTGCCTCATCTCGTCGGCCCTGGTCTGGTTTGCCGTCGAATTCGGCCTGTTGCTCGGCAGTGTTCTCGCAGGCCCACTGGTGATCGGCTTGAGCCTGCTCAACCCGGGCCTGCACGACACGGCCGCCTATATTGAGAGCGAGCCGGTCGATTTCTTCTGCGTGTTCTGCGGCTTCGCCCTGCTCTGCCGTTTCGCCCGCCGGGGCCGGCCAGCGAGCCTGGTCGTCGCCTCCTTCGTCTTCGCGCTGTCCGCCGCGACACGCACGACGGGTGCGGCGTTCATGCTGCTGCCGCTGGCGCTGCTCGCATGCGACCGGCGCATCGGCCCTCGCCCGGCCGTTCTCTGGGGCGGCCTGTCCGCCTGCGTCATGGTGCTCGTCCTGCTGGTCGCGATGGCCGGCAACTGGCTTCGCAACGACCGCTTCGAGATCGGCTCCTATGCCGGCGTCTCGCTGATCGGTAAGGCGCTGCTCGTGGCACAACCCGGCGACATCGCGGCACTGCCAAAGGCGGCCGCCCCCGCAGTGGCCGCAACCCTGTCGCAGTCGGCCTGGGAGCGGCATGTCGTCGCCCACGCGCCCGACCTCGCATCAGCCATGCGTGCCCAGATGCAGGCCGCCCAGGACATACGGTTTCCGGTGTTCGCCGAGGCGACGGACAGGACCTGGCCGGCCTTGCGTGCCGCGGACGCGCGCGACCGCTCGCACATGCTGATGCCGCTGGCACTCAGCATCATCAAGCGTCACCCGGTGGCCTACGCGAAAATCTGGCTGCGCGACTGGGGCGAGCTTTTGCTCTACCCGAACTACTGGCCTTCCTGGGCCACCGCCGAGGCAGCCCCTTATGACGCGTTTCCCGGTTGTGCTGCGGCCAAGCATGATTGCTACGCGCTGGACCACTACAACCTGTTCCCGCCGATCTACGCCATCGTCATCGGTGCGTCGGTGGCGGGGGCGGCCGCGGGGATCTTCGTCCTGCTGCGCTGCGCCGTGCCGGTCCTGCGACGGCGCGCCGGCCCGCAGGCCGTGCTGTTCTTCTGGTTTGCCCTGGTCCTGCATGCCAGCCTGGCGGTGTATGCCGCGTTCGAGGCAGGCTTCGTTCGCTATACAGAGTTGCTGTACCCGATGGAAGTGACGCTCTTGCTCTGGCTTGCCTTGCGTCGCCCGACCGGCAAGAGCCTAACCGCGCTGACGCAACGAAGTTGATTTGACAAGCGATGCAACCCGGATCTTTGTCTCGGCCTGCGCGAGGCTGGCGCGATAAAGAGACAAGGGTGACGTATGGCAGTGGTTGGTGCGATCCTGCTGCTCTGGGGCGTGGCGGAAGGCGCGGTCTATCTGCTGCGTCTCGGCCTCGTATTCGAGACCATCATCCGGCTGCTGTTCATTGCCGGTACCGCCTGGCTAGTCCTGCGCCAGGCCCGAGAGCAGGCAGGCCGGCGGCAATTGGCCGGGTTTCCGCCGGGTCGCGGACCGGGTCTTACGGGTGTTTTGGCAGGCGTGACGCCCACGGCGATCATCGCGTTCGCCTTCCTGGTGAGCCTGGCGCTGGCACTTCTGACGTTTTCCGCCCACGCCATCACCGCGGACGAGTTCGGCTACCGCTATCTCGCGGAGACGCTGCTGCGCAATCGCCTGTGGAATGCCCCCACGCCAAGCCAGCTGCACAACGTCATGCTGACCCTCTATATCCCGGACAAGGCCGGCAAGCGTCTGTCGCAATATCCGCCCGCATGGCCGCTGGCCCTGGCGCCATTCATCGCGGCGCACCTGTCCTGGCTGGCGAACCCGGTGATCGCCTTGCTGGGCGGCGGCTTCATGCTGGGTGCGATGCGCGAGGCCGGTGTCGGCAGGGCCGGTCAGCTGGCGGCGCTGGTCCTGGCCATGCTGGCGCCGTTCGCCCTGTTCAACAATGCCAGCCTGTTCAATCACACGTTGGCCGCCACCCTGATCATGGCGGTGGTCTGGCTCGACCTGAGGGATGCGCGGCACCCCTCGATCTGGAACCGTGTGGGGATCGGGTTCGCCTTCTCGGTGCTGCTGTCGACGCGTTACGAGGCGTTCGCCATCGCATTTGTGCTGTTCGCCGCCGACCATCTGATCCGCCGTCGCGTGCGCTTCCTGACCTGGGCGATGCCGGCCGCGGCTGGAGCCCTGCCCGGCGTGGTGCTGCTCGCGCTCTATAATTGGAGCATCACCGGCAGCCCGTTGACCACGACATTGAGCTGGGGCTTTCCCAACCTCAGCTTCGGCCTGCACGCGCACGGCATGGACGGCACGCATTCGCCAGCACTGGCGGCTGCCTACACCTTTCGCTGGGGGCTCGGCTGGGGTGATTTTGCCTCTGTCGCCATGCTGCCGCTGTATGTGGCGGCGGTTTGGCGGCGTGCCCGCCGGGGTCAGTTGCGCTGGTTCGACCTGATGCTGCCGGCAGTGGTCGTGTTCTTCGTGTTCTACCCTGACTATGGCGGCTTCCAGTATGGTCCGCGCTACTGGTTCATCGCCTATGCGCTGGTGCCGCTGACCATAGCACTCGAGGGTGGCTGGCGGATCGCCGAGACGCGTTTCAATCCGCTACCGCTGGCCGCGGCGCAGGCCATGGTGTTTGCCGGCTTCACCATCGGCTACTGCGTGTTTGCCCGAATCCAGGCAGAGGCGCGCATGCTGCCGCTCACGGTCGCCTTGTCCGCTCCCGGCGAGAGTGCGGTTCTGTTCCCCGTGGAGGGTCAGATGCGCTACATCAAATGGCAGGTGCGGCCGGAACGAATGGACGGCAAGGATTTCACCCGCAACGGGCCGAACGGCCCGGGCCGCGTGTTGCTTGGCCTCTATCTGGGGCCGGCACGCACGAAACTGCTCTGCACGCAGCTCCCCCGCCGGACAATCTTTCGTCTGGAAGAGCCGGATAATGCCACGCGGCCGCGGCTGGTGCCGGTATGCGGCTGACCGGATCCGTCCCTCAGCACCTGGTCCAGCGTGCCAGCACACTCTCGATATCGATGGCGATGCCGCCGAGCTGCTTGATACGATTGCAGTAGATCGGCCCGAGCAGGCCGGCGGCCACCAGGAACACCGCACCTGGGCGCGGCACTTGCAAGACGGCCAGGGTCTTCTCAAACCCTGCCGGATAATTGTCACGCCTCTGCTGCGGGCCGGGTACCAGATAGGTCACGGTCTCGCCCACCTGGCAGAAATGCCTGAGCTTTTCGGCGAGATCGCGGTTGCTGCCGACGAAGCCGAGGAACGGCTGTTCGGCGAGCAGCGGTCGCAGGAACGGCATCGCCTCGTGCAACTCCCGGATTGCCTCGGGTCCGGCGCACAACTCAGAGCGGCGGCCCAACACGAGCCTCTGCATCTCGGCGAGGTAGCCGAAATGCTCGTGCTCCAAGGCAAGGACGTCGCATCCGGGCAGTGCCACGACGTCCGCATCGGCAATGGCGGCGCACAGGTCGCGGATCACGGCCGCGGCCGGCGCCGCTCCGTTCGCTTCGATGACCGCGCCGAAAGCGTCCGTCCAGACTGAATTCACCACCGCCGACATCTCCTCGCGGCTGAAGGCGAGATGGTTGTGCAGGCCGCCATAGGTGACCAGGCGCGCATGGCCGTGGGCCAGCAGCAGGAGGCTGAAGGGTTGCCTGCAGGCTATCGCCTCTCTCAGGCACGCCGCGAGGCTGGCGGTGTCCAGCCAGGACGCGGATCGCTGGCGTGCGGCACTCTCGCGCAGCACCGCCTGCCGATCGAAACGCAGCGCCAATTTGGCGGCGACGAGATGCACGAACGGGCTGAACGGCTCGCGCAGGCCGCGGGCGAACTCGACCAGCACCGGCTCGAAGCCCAGCAGCTCGTGATAGCCGCCGGTGACCGCAAGTGCGGTGGCGTAATTCCAAAGCGCGCTGTCCTGGTGCCCGAGGACCGGGGCCGCAATACGCAGGGTGGGCAGGGCTTCGAGAAACAATCCCTTGGCGCACAACGAGGCGCCGATCCGGTTGGCCAGCACGGCGTCGCCCGGCTCGTTGGCCAGCAGCATGCGGCGGCAGGCATCGAGACCCTCCGGCGCATTGCCGAGCGTCTCTGCAAGATCGGAGAACAGCCGCCACACCGGCAGGATATCCGGCCAGAGTGCGAGCGCACGACGGCAGGCCTCCTGCGCATGCGCGCTCTGACCGCGCGCCGCAAGCAGGCGCGCCTGCGCGAACCAGGTGGTCGCCTCCCCGGGCTGGCTTGCAACCAGGACGGCGATCACGGAAGCGGCGGCATCCAGATCGCCGCGGTCCAGCATCTGCTGCGCATCCTGAGCCGTCGCCGAGCCGCGTGTGCCGCCATAGCGGCTCAGATCGACGGGGCGCGCCAAGCTCGGCCCTCCGGCGCCAGGGACCGCACCCTAGTCAAGGCGTTCGTCCAGCTGATCAAACAGGCTACGGCTATCCGCGTGTGCGACCTCGGAACACTGAACCCCGGCATCATCCCAGACCCGGATGCGGTTCATGAAAACGTTGCGATGACCGCACAGCTCGCCGATCCTGAGCTGGATCGGATTGGTCATGCCGAGCGACGCCACGATCGTTCCCGCCTCCGAGACGAGTGCGGTGTGCATGCCCGAGCCGGCTTCGCCGACAATCCGGCGGGCGCCGGCGAACAGCGCGAACTGCTCGGTAAACGTAAGCGCCTCCGGCCGCACGACCTCGTAACCGCGCGCGGCGGCCAGCGTCTCAAGATGTTCGCGGCCATGCAAAACGCGATTTGACGTCAGGCCCTCGCCACTGCGCGAGACGAAAACATGCCGTACCGGCGCGCAGTCAGCCGGCTTGAGCCGATCGAACAGCTCGCGCACGAACGGGTGGAACACCCACTCGTCACTGTGACAGAAGCTCGGGATGACGCATTGGGCAAGTAGCAGGCGGTCGCGGACGGGGTCGTAGCGCCGCAGCCGATGCTCCGGGATGGCGAAGACAAACTTGATCAGGCCGACCACCCAGGCCGGTGCGTCCGACGGCAGCGCCAGCAGGATGTCATCGAAGCAGTCGCCGAAGGTCTGCCGGGCGACCTCGATGCGCGGCAGGAATTCGACGATCCAGTGTCCCCATATACGATGGCCGGGACCGCAGACGACCATTACCGGACGCTTCTCGACCACGATGTTGGGGCGCCTGCACAAAAACGGGTTGGCGAAGGCGATCCGGGTAATCCAGTCCAGCGATACCTTCGCGGTCTCGGACCCGTCATGGATGAAGCGGGAATCGTAGAGCGCATAGCCTGGCCCGACCAGTTCGACGCCACGCAGCAGATGACAGCCAATCCCGTCCAGCATTGCCGGCACCGGCTTCCAGTGTTTTGCCGTTTGCCAGCGTGCCTCGGGGTCGTTCTCCAGCACATCGATCGGCAAGGTCGGGCTGGGTGCCGCCGGGGGCCTGATCTGCACAAAGCCGGACCAGTCGCGCAAGGCGCGCTCGGTGTCGAGCGGTGCGGAGAGGTTTGCCAGCGGGGTCTGCTGGATCGTGAACACCACCCTCATTGCAGGACGGATTGATCGTGCAGCGACACCACCTGAGCCAGCAGCGCCTCGATCCTGTCACTTGCGATGCGAAACAGCTGCGCGCCATCGTCGCCGCGGCCGAGTGCTTCGGGAATGACGTAGAGCACAGTCTGGCTCATCAGGGCCGCGACGCGATGCTGGATCGAGTTGATGCAGCCAACCGAGCCGACGACGATCCCCGGTGCCGAGAACAGCGAGTTGTGCAGGCCGGATCCGAACTCGCCCACGATCGCGCCGGCCTGCGCAAACAGGGCATATTGCTCGGCGACACTGTGCTCCTCCGGACAGACGACCTCAAAGCCCAGGCGCACCGCCGCCGCCTCGAGATGTCCGCGGCCGTCGAGGCGCTTGAGCACGCCGCGCGTGCGGTCCTCGAAATTCCGGCGCGAGATACAAAGTCGGCGCGACCGATCGGCTGGTCGCATACCGCGCGGGCGCGCGTAGAATTCACGCACGAAGCTGTGGAAGAAGTAGCCGCTGCCGGAATGGCCGAAGGTCGGCACGCATAGCCTGCGACACAGCAGCGTCTCGCGGTGCATATCGTAGCGCAGGATTTGTTCTGCGGGAATTTGCAGGTGAAATTCCAGGAGCTGCTCGGCCCATCGCGGCACATGATCGGCCAGCGCGATGCGCATCTGCGCAAACGCCGGCCCGAGCAGGTCGCGGGCGATGGCCGCGCGCGGCAGGAAGTCCACGATCCAATGGCCGAAGACCGGGCTGCCGGGGCCCACGATCTCAAGAACCGGCGCCTCGATCACGCGGCTGGCCCGGTGCGACGATCCGGCCGGGGTGAAATCCGGCTTTGCTCCGAGCTCGTCGCGCGCCACCCGTGAGAGATAGGCATCCTGCTGCAGCAGCCGTCCCTTGCTGAAGGCGTAACCCTGCCCGGTGATGAGCCCGTCCGCCACGAAGTGGCAGCCGAGCGGATGGACGGGGCTGGTCTCGTCGTAGCCGCTCTTCAGCCACGCCGACAGCGCCATGTCGTGGGTCGGAACAAACGGCAGCGGCTGGCGGGAGTGCTCGCCGGGATGCAGCAGAACGAAGCCGCTCCAGTCGCGCCAAGCCTGCGCCAAAGAGACGGTCTTGTGCAGGTCCCAAACCGAAACCGCATCCTGGCTTGGGGTCGTCTCGGGCTTCACACTGCGACCTGAATCGACCGTCCACCATATCGGGATCGCAATGCTACAAAATCCCTCACCGGCGCATCAAGCATAAACCGGATGCGCTCAGGAATGAGACGGTTGTCGCGCGCCGCAACCAGCCCTTACATCACATTGCCGCTGAGGATGAAGCTGGACGCGGTATCGATGAAAAGTTGCGCGGTTGCATACTGCCCCGAGGTCTTGGTGGCGTTGCCGATGGCGTGGGTGGCGATGCCACTGGCACCGGCAAAGGTCACTGCGGCGGTGGTCTCCTGGATCACAGTAATCTTGCAGCCGACCGGCAATGACGACGGCACCGTCCAGGTGGCGGCGACAGCCGAATTGTCGAGCAGGGTGGTGCCGCAATCGCTGGCCTGGAAGCTGTAGCTGGATTGGCTGTTCGATGTCACCGGGTTTGTCTGCATGCGGGCCGCGCTGAAGTTCGCCGTGCCGAGGAAGCTCGGCGAGGTGATCGGTGCGGCGCCGCTGACGTCGGCAACCCCGAGTTGCCGCCAGGTCGGCGCACCACCCGCGGCCGGGGCCGCAAGCACGCTCGACGCCGGTTGCGTCGCCGTCAGGGTGATCGACGGCGCGATCACATGACCGTCCTGTGCGACGCCGAAGATGGGGACCCGGCTCATGTCGTTGCGTGGATCGTCCCAATAGCCAAAGGCATAGCCGTCGCTTCGTACCGACGTCTGGAACGTATCGTAGGCGACATAGAATTTGCCGGAATTGATGCCGCCGAACACCTCGACCCCCTCGCCCACATCGTTGGGACCGACATTGTCCAGATGCAGCACGCGCTTGCTGGCGGCCTTGCTGGTCTGCGGCGTGTAGGAGCCGGCATTGTTGATCTCGAACTCCGCGACGTTGGCGTTGCCGTCGCTGCCGGCAGGGAACGAAACTTCCCCATGATAGCCGTATAGCCTGGCGGTGGTGTCGGCCGAGCCCGAAGCCTGTACCTGCGATTCATAGCCGACCACATCCTTGGCGTAGAGGATGCTGTCCGTGAGGCTGCCCACGGTATAGGTCGAGGGATCGAGGCTGGTGATACGGGTGTAAAAGCCGTTCTTCTGATAGCCGGCGGTTTGCGGAGATTGGTTATAGAGTGCGTAGGCGGCGACGCCGTTTTCGTTGAAGTCGGCGGACGACGTCTTCGAATAGGTGACGTTGTTGTAGGTTGCGGTGTCGAGCAGTCCCTGCACGCCGCCGGAGACAATGGCGGAGCCCGGACCGTAGCGCCAGGTATTGGTATTGACGGTGTAGATGAGCTGGCCACCGAGGTTGAGCCTGCATCCCGCCGGGATGACAATGTCGGCGGCGCCCGCGGCTTGGCCGGCAGCTTGCGCCCGTGTCAGCGCGGCATAGTCGTTGGTGACACCGTCACAGGCGGCGCCGAAATCCTTGACGTTGAGCGTGTCGGCGAAACGGGCGGCAAGCGTGCGGGACGCGGTCGTCCCGGCCGCTACGACCGTCGTAGTACTGGTGTCGCGGTATTGCGAAAGCAGGTTGACCTGCCCCGCGGCCAAAAGGTTCTGCAAAGTGATGGGGCTCAGACCATCCGCTTGGGCGGCCCCGCTGGCGAGACCAATATAAGCCAGGATCAGCAGAAATCTGCGCATGCACGCCGCACCCGTTACATTTTCGGCATGATCTCCTGTCCCCAATATCGCGCGCAAGCATTCTCAGGCGGGCAGGCGATGCACCCGCACCGGGATCGATTTCGAGGCCGGCGTCTTGCTGCCCGTGGCATAGTGCCAGATCGGGATCAGAACGTTGGCTTCTGGGAAGTAGGTGCCGATGCAGCCGACCGGCACATCGTAGGGAACCACACGCAAGCCGGGCAGTTCGCGGGCAATGTCGTCCTTCGCCTCCGTGGCGAGGGTGACGATTTCTCCGTCGCGCAGACCCAGCCGTTCGATGTCGTCGCGGTGCATCAGCACCACCATGCGGGTGCCTTTGATGCCGCGAAAGCGGTCGTCATAGCCATAGACGGTGGTGTTGAACTGGTCGTTGCTGCGCAGGGTCATCATGCGCAACACGTCGGGGTCCAGCTCGGGCATGCCGGGATCCTCGATCAGGCTCTCCGGTGTGACGAAGTTGGCCTTCTTGGTGTCGGTCTGCCATTGCCGCTCGCGGGCCGCAATCGGACGATGAAAGCCGCCCGGCTCCCACATGCGACGATCATAATCATGGAACACCTCCGGATAGGTCTTCCCGATCGCGGCCCGAATTTGGCTGTAGTCGGCTGCCCAGGCGTCCCAGGGCACCTTGGCGTTGGCGCCCCCGACGGTGGCTTTCGCCATCCGAATCACCAGATCCACCTCGCCGAGCAGGTGCCGGCTTGCCGGCGTGCGTATACCGCGCGAGCCGTGCACGCAGGCCAGGCTGTCCTCCATCGACAGCGACTGCGGCAGTCCGCCCTGCGAATCGACCTCGATTCGGCTCTTCACCGGCAGGATGTAGCTGATTTCGCCATGCACCAGATGGCTGCGGTTGAGCTTGGTGGCGATGTTCACGGTTAGACGGATCTTGCGCCAGGCCGGCTCCATGCGGCCGTGATCCGGGATCGCACGGACGAAGTTACCGCCCAACATGACGAAGGCGCGGATCTTGCCTTCGAGGATCCGCTCGCAGGCTTCAACCGTATTGAGCCCGGTTTCGCGCGGCGGCTCGAAGCCGTACTGCTCGGCCAGCCGGTCCATCGGCACCAGCTCGGGCTTCTCGGAGATGCCGACGGTGCGCTGGCCCTGCACGTTGGAGTGGCCGCGCACCGGGCAGACGCCGGCACCCGGTTTGCCGATATTGCCACGCAGCAGCAGCAGGTTGACCACCATCCGCACGGTATCGACGCCGGCTTCGTGCTGGGTCAAACCCATGCCGTAGATCGCGATCGCGGATCCCGCGCGCGCGTAGATCTGGGCGGTCGACTCCATTGCCGCGCGCGCGAGACCCGACTGGCGCTCCAACGCCTCCCACTGCTGCGTGCCGAGCCAGGCGATGAAGCCATCAAGCCCGTGCGTGTGCTCGGCGATGAACGCATGGTCGATCCCATCCATCGCAACGAGCGCCTTGCAGATCCCGCTCAGTGCCGCGAGGTCGCCGCCGGTGCGGACCTGATGATAGTGCGAACTGATCCGGGTCGAGGCGCCGCTGAGCATCTCAGTGGGCGATTGCGGATTGAGGAACCGCTCCAACCCGCGCTCACGCAGCGGGTTGTAGGTGATGATCGGCACGCCGCGCTCGGCCGCCGCCTGCAGCGGATGCAGCATGCGCGGGCTATTGCTGCCCGGGTTCTGGCCGAAGAACAGGATGCATTCGGTGTGGGCGAAATCGTCCAGGGTGACGGTGCCGACCGGCACGCCGATGCTCTGCGGCAGTGCCACCGAGGTGGTCTCGTGGCACATGTTCGAGCTGTCCGGCAGGTTGTTGTTGCCGTAGAGGCGCGCGAACAGGCCATAGACATAGCTCGCCTCGTTCGAGGTGCGCCCGGAGCTGTAGAACACGGTGTCGCGCTTGTCCTCGACCGCGCGCAGTTCGCGTCCGATCTCCTCGAAGGCGGCCTCCCACGACACCGGCCGATAGGTGTCGGAGGCGGCATCGTAGCGCACCGGATGGGTCAGCCGTCCGGTCTGTTCGAGCTGGTATTCATCCCAGCCCAGCAGTTCGGTGACGGTGTTGCGGGCCAGGAACTCTGGCGTGCAGCGATGACTGGTGAGGTCCCAGGCAGTGGCCTTGACGCCGTTCTCGCAGAACTCAAAGGCGAGCGGCTTGGCCGGCTTCGACCAGGCGCAACTGACGCATTGATAGCCATCGACCTTGTTCTGACGCAGCAGGGTCAGCGCGCCGCTGCCGACCACCCCCTCGCGACGCAGGATGTTGACCACCGAGCGCGCGGAGCCCCAGCCGCCGGATGGCATCTCATAAGGCTTGAAGGAAACGGGTGGGGGTGACGCTGGACGATCCATTGCTGCGGCTCCGGTTGCAATGATGCTCCCCTGTCAAGAACGCTGGCGGCGGGGGGTTTCCAGCACCGTCCAAGCGCAACCCGTATTTGCCCTGAGGTGTTGGCCTCTAATTGACCCTCAGGAGCGCGCCATGGTCGGCAAGGACTACATGCTTGAACAGCCGCCAGCGCCGCCGGCGTGGAGGCAGTTTATCGATCTCGAAGTCATCCCGGCCTGCGCCAATGCTTTCGGGGCGGCGGAAGGCGTGCTCGAGCGCATTGCGGTGCAAGGCAGGACGCGCCCGCTTGGTGCGCTGCGGGTGGCGTTCGGCATCGGCATGGGGCTCGGCACGCTGCTCCGCCGTCGGTAATCAGCCTCTGATGCTTTCGTGCACCAGATCGATGTCGGTGAAGCGGAAAAACTCCCCCTCGAAATACAGATCTAGCTTGCCGGTCGGGCCGTGCCGCTGCTTCTCCAGCAGCAGCTCCGCCTTGTTGTGCACCTGCTCCATGTCGCGCTGCCACTTGTCCAATGCGGTCTGGTACTTGTCCTCACTGTCATAGGCCATCTGCTTGGGGGCGCGCTGTTGCAGGTAGTACTCGTCGCGATAGATGAACATCACCGCGTCCGCGTCCTGCTCGATCGAGCCTGACTCGCGCAGGTCCGAGAGCTGCGGCCGCTTATCCTCGCGGCTCTCCACCGAGCGAGACAGCTGGCTCAGCGCCAGGACCGGCACCTCCAGCTCCTTGGCGATCGCCTTAAGCCCCTGGGTGATTTGGCTCACCTCCTGCACCCGGCTCTCCGGGCGTGTGCCGACCGTGGGCCGCATCAGTTGCAGGTAGTCCACCACCACCAGGCTCAGCCCCTTGGTGCGGGCCAGCCTGCGGCAGCGGGTGCGCATCGCCGACAACGTGAGCGCCGGGGTGTCGTCGATATGCAGCGGCAGGCTGGCCAGCTCGCGCGAGACCTGGATGAAGCGGTCGAACTCGCGCTGGCCGATCTCGCCGCGGCGTATCCGCTCGCCGGAGACGCGGCTCTCCTCGGACAGCAGACGGGTCGCGAGCTGCTCGGCGCTCATCTCCAGCGAGAAGATCGCAACGGACCCCTTGGTCTCGGCCCCCTTCGCCTGCGACTCCGCCATCAGCGCGCGCGCGGCGCCAAACGCGATCTTCATGGCCAGCGCGCTCTTGCCCATGCCGGGCCGGCCGGCCAGGATCAGCAGGTCGGAGGCGTGCATTCCACCCGTTTTTTTGTCGAGGTCGCGCAGGCCGGTGGTCAGGCCGGCAACCGCGCCTGAACGGTGAAAGGCGCGCTCGGCGATGGTGATGGCATCGGTGAGCGCACGCTCGAAGGTGATGAAGCCGCCATCCTGGCCACGATCGGTGGCAAGCTTGAACAGTGCCTCCTCGCCCGCCTCGATCTGCTTTGCGCCGTCCAGCTCCGGCTCGGCGCCGAACGCGTTGTTGACCACGGTCTCGCCGATATCGATCAACTGCCGTCGCAGCCAGGCATCGTGAATGGCACGGCCATACTCGCCGGCATTGATGATGCCGACCATCGCCGTCAGCAACTGCCCGAGATAGGCGGCACCCCCGACCTCGTCGAGCAGTCCGGAATGCTCGAATTCGGCGCGCAAGGTCACTGCATCGGCGAGCTGCCCCGCCTCGACGCGGCGCGTGATCGCCTGGAAGATGCGGCCATGCAGCGCATCGGCGAAATGCTCGGGTGCGAGAAACTCGCTGACCCGGTCATAGGCCTTGTTGTTGGCGAGCAACGCGCCAAGCAACGCCTGCTCAGCCTGCGCATTGGACGGCGGCAGCCTTTGCGAGAGGCCGAATATGCCTTTGGGTTCGATCTGGTTCACGCGCCCACCCTAGACCCTGGGGCGCTTCTCACCAGCCTCCCTTAGCCTGTGGATTGCGGGGAAGCTGGGGCTAAGCAAGGCCAAAGGCTCTGCCTCTGGACACCGGCAAAGGCAAGCCTTTGCAATCCTTTAATTCACTGGGTTGGGTCTGGGGCAGAGCGGATTCGCGCAATCGCCGCGGTGGTGGATTGCTCGGCCACCAGCGGCGCCAGCACCAGCTTGCCGCCGGCTTCCTGCACCAAGTCGGCGCCCACCACCTCGCCTGGCGCGTAGTCAGCCCCTTTGACCAGCACGTCGGGCAGCAGCGCGCGGATCAGGTCGAGTGGTGTGTCCTCGTCGAAGCAGACGACGCAATCGACGTGCCGGATCGCCGCGATCACCTCGGCGCGCGCCGATACCCGGTTGATCGGGCGGCCGGCACCCTTCAGCCGGCGCACGCTGTCGTCGGTGTTCAGCGCCACCACCAGGCGGTCGCATTCCGCGCGCGCTGCCGCCAGCAGCGCCACATGGCCGGAATGGAGGATGTCAAAGCAGCCGTTGGTGAAGCCGACCCGCAGCCCCTGCGCCTTCCAGCGTGCGCGCAGGCTTTGTGCATGGGACACGGTCGCCAGCACCATCGGGCCCGGGTGCTCGCCGAACTGCCGGTCGAGCAGATCGAGCTCCTGCATCACCTCGACGATGTCGGCGGTGGCGGTGCCGAGCTTGCCGACCACCACGCCGGCCGCGGCGTTGGCGATCCGCATCGCCTGCGCCATTGACCGGCCGCCGCCATGCGCCAAGGCAAGGGCCGCGATCACCGTGTCGCCGGCGCCGGACACGTCGAACACCTCGCGCGCCCGCGCCGGCACCGACAGCACCGCGCCGTCTCGCTCGACCAGCATCATGCCCTTCTCCGAGCGGGTCGCCAGGATGGCGCTCGCACCGGACTGCCGCATTACCCGACGCGCCGCCTCGGTGACCTGCTCCTCATCCTCGGCCGGCAGGCCGGCGGCGGCGGCCAGCTCGCGGGCGTTGGGCGTAATGCAGGTGGCACCCTGATAGCGCGAGAAGTCCTGGCTCTTCGGGTCGACGAACACCGCAATGCCCCGCGCCGCAGCACGAGCGATCGCGTGGGCGATCACGCGCGGCCCGCAGACCCCCTTGCCGTAATCCGACAGTACCAGAACCGCCGCGCCGCCGATATGCTCGTCGATGGCCGCGATCAGCGCGCGCTCCTCGTCGGCTTGCAGCGCCAGCCGGCTCTCCTCGTCGGTGCGCACCACCTGCTGATGGGCGGCGATGAGGCGGGTCTTGCAAATCGTCGGTCGCGCAGGCGTTGCCACCAGCCCGGAGACGGCGCAGCCCTGGGCCGCGATGATCGCCCGCAGCGCCGTCCCGGCCGTATCCTCGCCGAGCAGCCCGACCAGCACCGCGCGGCCGCCGAGTGAGAGGATGTTGCTGGCGACGTTCCCAACCCCGCCGGCCATCTCGCGTGTTCGTGTCAGGCGCAGCACGCCGACCGGGGCTTCGGGCGAAATCCGCTCCATCTCGCCATAGACGAAGCGGTCGAGCATCACGTCGCCGACGCACAGCACGGAAATCGCCGAAAAGTCCATCATGCCCCAAAGCTCGCCACCAATCGGCGGACGGGGTGCTGGCGCGGCGTGCGCAGCCGGGCCGCGTGCAGCACCGCGCGCGCCTCGCGCACCGAGCGGTCGAGCTCGCTATTGACGATCACATGGTCGAACTCGTCCCAGTGCGCGACCTCGTCGCGGGCCGCGCGCATCCGTCTGCCGATCTCCTGCGGATCGTCGGAGGCACGCGTGCGCAGCCGCTGCTCAAGCACATCGAGCGAAGGCGGCAACACGAACAGACCGACGACGTCCTCGGGCAATGCCGCACGCATCTGCCGGTGGCCCTGCCAGTCGATGTCGAACACCATGTCGTGGCCGGCGGCGAGCCAGTCCTCGACCGGAGCGCGCGGCGTGCCGTAGCCGCGGCCGAACACGTCCGCCCATTCCAGCAGCGCACCACCTTGCGCCATTGCGTCGAATTCCTCGCGCGTGCGGAAAAAATAATGCACGCCTTCGACCTCGCCAGCACGCGAAGGCCGCGTGGTGACGCTGACCGAATGCTTCAGCTCCGGCTCGGTCGCACACAGCGCCTCGGCGATGGTGCTCTTGCCGGCCCCGGAGGGCGCGGACAGCACCAGGCAGACACCTCGTCGGGTTGTGGGCAGAGGGTCTGGCTCGTCAGTCATGGTCCGCACCTTATCCGAAAGTGTCTTACGGCGAACCATCCGCCAGGCGGCGCGTCATGCCGGGGTATCGAAAAGCGAGGAGTGTCGCATGGAACAGAGATATCTCGGCCGCTCCGGCTTCAGGGTGCCGGTGCTCAGCCTCGGCACCGGCACCTTCGGCGGCAGCAACGAGTTCTTCCGCGCCTGGGGCGACACCGACGTCAAGGGCGCCACCCGGCTGGTGGATATCTGCCTCGAGGCCGGGTTGAACATGTTCGACAGCGCCGACATCTATTCGGCAGGTGCCGCCGAGGAGGTGCTCGCCGGGGCAATCCAGGGGCGACGCGACAAGGTCATCATCTCGACCAAGGCGACCTTCCGCGCCGGCGACGGGCCGAACGATGTCGGTTCCTCGCGCTTCCACCTGATCGAGGCGGCCGAGCGTGCGCTCAAGCGGCTTGGCACCGACCATATCGACCTGTTCCAGTTGCATGGCTACGACGCCAGGACGCCGGCCGAGGAGACCCTGACCGCGCTCGACGATCTCGTCCGCGCTGGTAAGATCCGCTATATCGGGGTCTCGAACTGGTCCGGTTGGCACCTGATGAAGGCGCTGAGCCTCTCGGAGCGCCATAACCTGACCCGCTATGTGGCGCACCAGGCGTACTATTCCCTGGTCGGTCGCGACTACGAGTGGGAGTTGATGCCGCTCGGCATTGAGCAGGGTGTCGGCGCCGTTGTCTGGAGTCCGCTCGGCTGGGGCCGGCTCACCGGCAAAATCCGTCGCGGCCAGCCGCTGCCCGAGGGCTCGCGGCTGCACAAGACCGCCGCCATGGGACCGCCGGTGCCGGACGAGCACGTCTTTACCGTGGTCGAGGCGATCGACCGCATCGCCGACGAGACCGGTAAGACCGTGCCGCAGATCGCGCTCAACTGGGTGTTGCAGCGCCCGACCGTGGCCAACGTCATCGTCGGCGCCCGCAACGAGGAGCAGCTTCGCCAGAACCTCGGCGCCGTGGGCTGGAACCTCACCGCCGCGCAGGTTGCGTCCCTGGATGCGGCGAGCGCCGTGACCATACCCTACCCGTACTGGCACCAGGCCAGCTTCGCCGAGCGCAACCCGCCACCGGTTTGAGCGCAATCTAAGGCAAGAGCCCCGGCTATGTTTCACGTGAAACAATCTACAGGCTGCCGAGCCGCCATACCGAGAGCCGTGCGGCACCATGGTGGCGCTCGGCGAGGAGGGTGTCCGGGGGAACCGGCGGGTCTTCGTCTCGCGCTGTCTCGGCGACGATGAGGGCGCCGGCCGCAATCCAGCCGCTATGCCGCAACGCCGGCAGCGCGCGAGCAATCAGGTCCTGACGATAGGGTGGGTCGAGAAGCACCAAGCTGCGCGCACCATGCGGTCCTGGCGGCGACGGCCGGGTCGAATCCACGCCCACGATCGAGCGCGCCGAGGCACCGAGTGCTTCGATATTGGCGTGCAGACAGTGCCGCGCGGCCGGATCGGTCTCGAAAAACGCCGCGTTGGGCGCGCCACGCGACAGCGCCTCCAGGCCAAGTGCGCCGGTGCCGGCAAAGGCATCCAGGACGGTGCAGTCAGGCCAGGGGACCGACCATGGCGCATGGGTGAGCATGTCGAATAGGGCTTGGCGGACCCGGTCGGCGGTCGGCCGCGTCGATGCTGATTTGGTTGTCACGAGCGGGCGTCCGCGCCAGGTGCCGGCGACAATACGCACGGGCACTCAGCGACGTGGCGCCGGGCCGAGGCCTGCGATCTGCTCGCGCAGCACCTTGCCCGGCACCTCCTCCAGCTCCCTGCGCCCGAGCGATCCGAGCGGAAATGGGCCGTAGGCCGTGCGGATCAGGCGCGAGACATGCAGGTTCAGGCTCGCCATGACACGCCGGATTTCCCGGTTGCGGCCTTCCCGCAAAGCCACGGTGAGCCAGGCATTGTCGCCCTTGCGGCCGTCCAGACCGGCCTCGATCGGACCGTAGCGCACGCCCTCGATCGTTGGACCCTCGCTCAACGCCGCCAGTTGCCGCTCGTCGACGACGCCGAACACGCGCACCCGGTAGCGCCGGAGCCAGCCGTTGGCCGGCAATTCGAGGCGCCGCGCCAGGCCGCCGTCATTGGTCAGCAAAAGCAGGCCCTCGCTGTTCAGATCGAGCCGGCCGATGCTGACTACCCGCGGCAGGCCGGGCGGCAGGGAGGCAAACACCGTCGCCCTGCCCTGTGGATCGCGATGCGTGGTGACCAGGCCGTCCGGCTTGTGGTAGCGCCACAGCCGGGCGCGATCCGGCGGCTCGACCGGACTGCCATCGACCAGCACGAGGTCGCCCGGCTGCACGAAGCTCGCCGGGTGGCTGACGACATTGTTGTTCAGCACGACCCGCGACTGCTCGAGCATCTTCTCGGCATCCCGTCTGCTGGCGACACCCGCGCGGGCCAGCCATTTCGCAATGCGTTCGCCGCGTGACTCTTCGGCTTGCGGGCTCATCGGCGCGTCGCCGCCTCCACCAGCGCCTCGAACACGCGCGCGTCACCCGGATCGATCAGGAACTCCGGATGCCATTGCAGCCCGAGACAGAACCGCAAGCTTGGGTCCTCGATGCCCTCGATGACGCCGTCCGGCGCGCGGGCGTTGATCCTTGCGCGTCCGGGATCGCGCACCGCTTGATGGTGCGATGAATTCACCTGCATCGTCTCGGCGCCGACGATGCGGTGCAGCGTCGTGCCCGGCAGCACGCTGACCACATGCCCCGGCTGATGGCGCGGGTTCGGCTGTTCGTGCGGCAGGGCATCCGGCAGTTCGTCCGGAATATGCTGG
Source organism: Lichenicoccus sp. (assembly GCF_965276875.1). Lineage (GTDB taxonomy): Bacteria > Pseudomonadota > Alphaproteobacteria > Acetobacterales > Acetobacteraceae > Lichenicoccus. The sequence continues at coordinate 1,961,965 of NZ_OZ255701.1, forward strand.
ATCAGGCTGCCGCCGAATGCCACCGCCAGCAGCTGCTGGCCGCCGCAGATCCCCAACGTCGGCAGGTCGCGTGCGAGGGCCGCGCGCAGCAAAGCAAGTTCGGCCGCCGTGCGGGCGGCCTTGAGACTGATAGTTTCGTGGGCGGCACCGCCGCCATAGAGCGCGGGATCCACATCGAAGGCGCCCCCGGTGACCACCAGGCCGTCGAGGCGTTCGATCAAGTCATCGGCGCGTGCCGCATGATGCGCCAATGCCACCGGCAGACCGCCGGCATCGGCGATGCTGTCCATGTAGTTCTCGCGCAGAGCATACCAGGGGTAGGCGGAATAGCCGGAGCCGGACGCTTCGCTGTCCAGGGTAACGCCGATCATTGGCCGCAAGGATGTCATGCGGCTGTAGCTAGGGCAAAACTCGCCCGGGCGGAAACGGGTTGTTGGGAGCGGCCGGAATGGATGAACAGGCAGGTCAGATCGTGCGGTTTCCGATGGCGCTGGCCCTGGAGCAGGCGCGGGCGGCGTCAGTGCGCGGCGAAGTTCCAGTGGGAGCCGCGGTGCTGGCCCCGGATGGCACCCTCCTGGCCAGCGCCGGCAACCAGATACAGGCGCTGCATGACGCCTCCGCCCATGCCGAACTGCTTGCCATGCGCGCGGCCGCGGCGCGCATCGGCAGCCCGCGGCTTGCCGGCTGCACCTTGGTGGCAAGCCTCGAGCCATGCCCAATGTGCGCCGGGGCGGCGTCGCATTTCCGGATTGCGCGACTCGTCTTTGGCGCCTACGACGCCAAGGGAGGCGGCGTCGAGCATGGCCCGCGGCTGTTCGCGCAACCAGGCTGCCTGCACCGGCCGATCGTCAGCGGCGGCGTACGGGAGGCTGAGTCCGCGGCACTGCTGCGGGAATTTTTCGAAAACCGGCGCGGCTAACCAAGGTTTCATCGGCGCGTAGTGCTGCGGTGCGGCGCACCGGCCCATATAGCCCCTATCTACCTTATTCAAACCCGCATGCCGATGAACAGGAAAATCATGCCAATGAAGTCTGGTTCCGACACTCCGATGCCCGCCACGGTTTCCAGCCGCGCCGGACGCCGCTCGGGTCGTGCCGCACTGGTCGCCGTCCTCGTGGCCGGCTCGACCTTGGGTGGTTTCACCGCCGGCAGCTTCGACACGCGCCCAGCTTTCGCGCAAGGCAACGCGGCTCAAAGCGGTGCGATCACCCCGCAGATGAAGTCCGGGCAGCTGCCGAACTTCGTTGGCCTCGTCAAGCAGGTCACGCCCGCGGTGGTTTCGATCACGTCGATCCTCAAGCCAGGCGCGCTCGAGGACGAGCAGGGCGGCGGGGGCGGCATGCAAGGCGGAGGCGGCATGCAGGGTGGCCAGCAACAGATGCCCTTTCCGTTCGGCTTCCCGTTCCAGATGCCCCAAGCCAACCCGCATCAGGTCATTGAGGCGCGCGGCTCGGGCTTTATCATTTCCGCGGACGGTGACGTCGTCACCAACAATCACGTCGTTAAGGACGCCAAGTCGGTCACCGTGACCCTGAGTGACGGCACCACCCTGCCGGCAAAGATCGTGGGCACCGATGCGCGCACCGACCTTGCCCTGCTGCACATCAAGCGCGCCGAAGAGTTCCCCTTCATCCAGCTCGGCAACTCCGCCGATGTCGAGCCTGGCGAATGGGTCGTGGCTGTCGGCAACCCGTTCGGTCTGGGCGGTACTGTCACGGCGGGCATCGTCTCGGCACTCGGCCGCAACATCGGCGACGGTCCCTACGACTCCTTCCTGCAGGTCGACGCGCCGATTAATCGCGGCAACTCGGGCGGCCCACTCTTCACCCAGAACGGCAAGGTGGTCGGCGTCAACACCGCGATCATCACCCCTACGGGCGGCTCCGTCGGCATCGGGTTCGCGATCCCATCCAACACCGTCCGTGAGATCGTGGCGCAACTCAAGGCGCATGGTAAGGTCACCCGCGGGTTTCTGGGCGTGACGGCACAGGAGATCACGCCAGCCATGGCGAAGGCATTGGCGCTGCCGAACTCGATCGGCAATCCGCCAAACGGCGCACTGGTCGCTGACGTCACATCCAAATCTCCGGCCCAGAATGCCGGAGTCAAGCCGGGCGATGTGATCACCGCGGTCAACGGCACGAGAATCAAGAACCCGCGCGAACTGGCGGTCGACATCGCTGGCGTCGCTCCCGGAAGCAAAGCCAAGCTCTCAGTCCTGCGCAACGGCAAGGACGAGACGCTCACCGCGTCGATCGTCAAGCTCGGCGAGAATTCGGGGTCGCAATCGGGATCCGGCAACGAGGAGTCGAACAGCCACGAATCGATCGGCGTCGGGCTTGCAGCACTTACCGATGATCTGCGCCAGCAACTCGGTGTCGATGACAGCGTGCGCGGCGCCGTAGTGCAGACCGTCAAGCCCGACTCGCCCGCCGATCAGGCCGGGATTCGGCCCGGCGACATCATCGTGGGTGTGGGCGACCATTCCGTTGCCTCACCGCATGAGGCAGTCAATGACGTGCACACCGCGCTGAGCCACGACAAAACAGTGGCCCTTCGCATCCTGCGCGACGGCCAGAGCCTGTTCGTCGCGGTGTCTCCCGGCGGCTCGGACCAGAACGACCAGGGCTGATCCGACCGGGCCATGGCGTCAGCTATGGCCCACCTGCCCGTGTGACATCTGGGCGAACAGCGCGCCACGCATTTCGCTGGCGCAGCGGGTGAGGCTGGCGAACAGGCGCAAGGCATCAACGCCGCCCTGATCGGCGACGGTGCCTTGCGCCATCTCGTCTGCCAGCGCCTCGGCGCGACTGGCGACAATGTTGATCGCCCGGTCCAGCGCCGCCCGCGCCAACGCCAGCTGGTTGGTCTCGTCGAGTGTCTCCCACCGTATGTCCACCGCACCCACGCCCAGAAATGTTGTCCAGGCAGCATGCGCCAAAGAGATTAAGCTTCGGTTTCCGCTTTTGGAGACAAATGAATGATCATCAGGAGCGACGAGGTCGCCGATGTGGCGACACCAACCGGCTCAATGCGGCTGCATGTAGTGCGGCCGGCGCTGCCCGGGCACTTCGGCGGCGTGGTGTTGTTCTCGGAAATCTATCAGGTCACCGACCCGATCCGCCGGCTCGCCGCATTCGTGGCCGGCCTCGGACACGTCGTTGCAGTGCCGGAGATCTATCACGAATACGAGACCGCCGGCACCGCCCTCGCCTACGATCCCGCCGGCACCGAACGCGGCAATGCGCTGAAATACACCAAGCCCATCGCCGCGTTCGATGATGACGCCCGCGCCGCTCTGTCATTCCTGGAGGAGCATCCGGCCTGTTCCGGCCGGCTCGCCAGCATGGGCGTCTGTCTCGGCGGCCATCTCGCTTTTCGCGCCGCCCTCGATCCGCGCGTCCGCGCCGCTGCCTGCTTTTATGCGACCGACCTGCACTCCGGCACGCTTGGCGCAACGAAGCAGGACGACAGCCTCGCGCGCATCGGCGAACTCAGCGCCGATACGCTGTTCGTCTGGGGTCGCCACGACCCACATGTGCCGTTCGCCGGGCGACAATTGCTGCGCGAGCGGCTCGAAGAAGCGGGCGCACGCTATGAGTGGCATGAGGTGGAAGCCGCGCACGCGTTCCTGCGCGATGAGGGGCCGCGCTACGATCCGGCCTTGTTGCTCGCCGCGATCACCTGGTTGCAGGCGCTGTTCGCCCGTACCATCGCTCTTGCCTGAACGGTTCGTGTAACCTCCGTCCGTGCGCCGCCGAATATCTGTTTGTGCCTGCATCCGCCGGTTCCCGGCGCCCGTGTACTCCATGAGGGACTTTGGAGAGTGAGACCCATGACAACGCGCCGAATGCTGTTGGCGACCGCCGCTGGCCTGGGCGTCAGCGCCGCTGCCTGGTCCTGGCCGGCCACCGCGCTGCCGGCGCCGCCGTTCCGCTTGACCCAGGCGCAATGGCGCGCCCGGCTCACACCCGAGCAGTTCGAAATCCTCCGGCAAGCGGGCACCGAGATGCCGTTCTCCAGCCGGCTGGACATGAACTACAAGCCCGGACGCTACGATTGCGTCGGCTGCGGCCAGAAGCTCTATTCCTCGAAGACCAAGTACGACAGTCATACTGGCTGGCCCTCGTTCTACGCGCCGCTGCCGAACGCGGTGCAGCGCAGCGCCGACGGCAGCCTGGGCATGGAGCGCACCGAGGTGCATTGCGCCAACTGCGGGGGCCATCTCGGCCACGTGTTCGATGACGGACCCAAGCCTACCGGGCTGCGCTATTGCATGAATGGGGTCGCTCTACACTTCGTCCCGGGAGCCGTGGCATGAAGCGAATCACGCAACTCGCGATGCTGGCGCCCCTGCTCGCGGGCGGGCTTCTGCTCGCCGGGCCCCGCCTTCACGCAGACGAAGCTCCACGCATGCTGCCGGCGCCCAAGCTCACGCAGCCGCCAGCACCCGCTGGCCTGCAATCCGTGGTATTGTCAGGCGGCTGCTTCTGGGGCGTGCAGGGCGTATTCGAGCACGTCAAGGGCGTGCGCGAAGCCCTCTCCGGCTATACCGGCGGCAAGGCCGACACCGCCGACTACGAGACGGTCAGCACCGGCACCACTGGCCACGCGGAGTCGGTCAAGGTCACTTACGACCCAAGCCAGATCACCTATGGCCAGATCCTGCAAATCTTCTTCTCGGTGGCCCTCGATCCGACCCAGGTGGGCGGCCAGGGCCCCGATACCGGCTCGCAATACCGCTCCGAAATCTGGACCAACAGCCCGGAGCAGGCGAAGGTCGCGCGCGCCTACATCGCCCAGCTCGACCAGGCGCACGCCTTCTCCGCCCGGATTGTCACCCGCGTCGACCCGCTCGGCGGCTTCTATCCGGCGGAGCACTACCACCAGAACTATCTGGCGCTGCATCCCGACGCCCCCTACATCGCCTTCAACGACATCCCGAAGGTCGAGGCGCTGCAAAAACTGTATCCCGAGGACTGGCGGGCGCAACCGAAGCTCGTTGGTGGACAACCACCCGCTTAAGAAGCTGGATGCCATGCCTCTGAGATCGAGCCGGCCCCTCGGTGAAGTCGAACGGCTGCTCGGCAGCGGCCGGGCACGGGACCCTTCATTCTCAGCGATGGAGAAGCGCAAGCACGATTTCCACCACGATCAGCACCACGATCGCCAGCTCCATCGCGGCGGCGCGCCCGCTTGAAGCTTCCTCGTAGAGAGCCGCATAGGTGTCGCGGATGATGGCGAGCTTGCGGTCGACCGCGGCACTGACCGTGCCGACCCGAAACAGATCAAGGGCGGCGCTGTAGATGCGCGCCAGATAGACATCCTCGGTCACCTGCAGCGCGTTGTCGACCTTCTCGGTCAGCTCGGTGACCTCCGCGACCAAAGCATAGAGGCGGCGGGCGAGCTGCGAGAATCGACGTGACGAACCGATCCCGGCGCTGCGCCGTGTGGTCTCGACCAGGTCGTACATGCTCGGCAGTTCGTCGTCGAGCAGCTCGTCATAGTAGCGCATCTCGAGCAACTGGGCGTTGGCCACCTCGAGTACGTCGATGACGTCGGAATCGCCTCGCGGCTCATAGAGGAAGGCACGGTCCCAGGTCAGCACCGCGAGGTCGTCGGTATAATAGGAGAAGCTGTTGCGCAGCAGATCCTGGCGCGCGCCCGGCGACAGCGCCATGCGCTCGCCCGATAGCAACGGCACCAGGTCGAGCGCCTGGATCTCGGTCGCCAGCACCGGCCGGTCGAAGGCACGCACCAGGCCCACGATGTAGTCCTCTTCGAGCATCGCCGCCGCCGGACGCACCAGCGACGGGCGCAACAGCCCGACAAGCTGACCGATCAGACTGTCCCAGAGCGCCTTGTCCGACCCGGCCATGTCGTTGACGGCGTTGAGCAACGCAGCGAAGCCCGCCCAATCCACGTCGCGCGCGGCGATGCGCAGCGCCACCGTGATCACCCCGAAATCATACAGCCTAGCGCTGACCGCGGTCGTAACCGGCCCGTCGGCGAGGGTCAGAGTGACCGTCTCGAGGCTGAGCACCAGCGGCGGTACGTCGTAGGCGACGGCCTTGGCCGGGGTGGCTTGCAGGCGCTTGCGTGCGCCGGCGAGGCCCGCACGGTCGCGCCAGATCGCTTCCGCCTGGGCGAGCTCGATCGCGTAAGCCGCCTCGAACAGCCGATAGATGATCACCTCGCCGTTGGCGATGCGCAGGGGTCCCAGTGCTTGCATGTCCGGTGCTTGCACTGCCGCTCAGCCCAAGGTGAAGCCGTAGCGGACGGTGCCGTCGGCGGTCTCGCCGATCCGCGTCACGCCGGGATGCGAGCCGAGGTGACGTGCGGTGTCGGCGTTGCCGTCGAACACCAGGCGCACCGGTCGCGCGGGCCTGGTGAAGCGCCAGACCGGCTCCGCCCTGGGGGTCAGCGGCGTGTGCCGGGTCACGTAGCGCACCAGCACGTCGCGGGTCAGGTCGGGGGCGGCGAGGACGACCCGACCGGCGCCGGTGCCGGGAAAGCGGCCGCCACCATTGGCGCGATAGTTGTTGGTGACGACGATGAACGCCTGCGCCGGGTCCACCGGCCGGCCCTGATGGCGCAGATCGACGATCCGGTGCGACGCCGGTGCGCACAGGACCCCGTCCAGGTCGTAGCGCGCCGGCTGGGTCAGGTCGATGGCGTAGGTCAGGCCGGAGATCACGTCGAACATGTAGCTCGGCACATCGGCGGCGCGCAGCGGCTGCGGGGCGCCGCCGCCGGGATCGATCCGGTTGAAGACGACACAGGCCCGCTCCAGCCACTCGCGCAGCAGCGCGCCGGTGACCAGCACCGCGCAGACGGTGTTGACGAACATGTACAGGCTGGCGATCGCGCGCATCGTCAGCGGGCCCGCCGGGATGTCGACATAGGCGTTCGCACCCTGGCCGCCCGACTTGAACGGCGACGCCGCCGACAGCACCGGCAGGTCGGCGAAGCGGGTCGCCTCGAGCAGCGGCCGCGCGTACCAAAGCTGTGCGGCGTTCACCAGCGGCAGCGAAACATCGCCGCCGACCAGGGCGAAGAAGCTGTCGATCGGCCGGGTCGTGTGGCCGACCGGTTGTTCCATCCAGCGCAGGGTGGCCCGGTGCTCGGGCGCCACCGACGCCAGCACGCGCGCGTCGCCGTCCGCGAGCGGGACCGTGCGCCGACCCTGGCGTCGGTAGATCGGTCGCGCCTCGACGGCGAAATCCTCGATCCGCCAGCCCGCGCCGTCGCGCCAAAGCGCGAGGTCGATCACCCCCAGATGGCTGCCCCAGAATCCGGGCATCACCGCGGGCTTGCCGGCCAGCGTGCCGCGCTCCGAATCGACGTTCGCGAGCCCGGCATAATCGCCTGGGAACACCCGATGCGCATGCCCGCAAATGACCACGTCGATGCCCGGCAAGGCCGCGAGCGGCAGTGAAGCATTCTCCGCTCCCGGCTCGTGCGGAGCGGCGGAGATGCCGGAATGGCTCAGCGCCACCACCACGTCGCTCGCTGCTCGCAGCGCCGGCAAATGCCTGGCCGCCGCCTCGACGATGTCGATGGTCCGGATATGCGCCTCCAGCCTGGCCTTGTCCCAGACCATGATCTGCGGCGTCACCAGACCGATCACGCCGATCCGCAGCGTCCGCGGCAGCCCGGCCTCGTCGATGACCTCCCGCTGCAACACCGTCGTCGGGGGCGCCCAGCGGCCGCCATCGATAGTCTCGATATTGGCGCAGACGAACGGAAAGCACGCCGAGCCCAGCGCCTCGCCCAGCACGTCGAGGCCATAGTTGAACTCGTGGTTGCCGAACGTCGCGGCGTCGTAGCCGAGCCGGTTCATCGCCCGGATCATCGGATGGTCGGCGCGCGGGCGACCTGGCAGCGCCATGAAATCGCCGAGCGGATTGCCCTGGAGGATATCACCGTTATCGAACAGCAGGCTGTTGCGCGCCTCGCCGCGGGCCTGTCGCAGCAAGGTGGCAACCTTGCCGAGGCCAACGGTATCGTCCTGCCGGCCGGCGTAGTAGTCGTAGTCGTAGATGAACATGTGCAGGTCGGACGTCGCCAGCAGCCGCAGCTTGACGAATGCAGCCACCTTCTGATCCGCGTTGGCCGTCAGGACTGCGGCCAGAAGTCCTCGGCCATCATCTGCTCGAACGACCAGGGGCAGACGGCAGGGAAGCTCTCGCGCGCAAGATTGGTCTCCCGCGCCGCCGCAAGGATGGCACCGCCGTAGGCGCTCGCGATCGTCTCGGTGAGACGCGCCTTCAGGCTGGGATTGTCCGCCAGATGATCGCTCACCTCGCGGCGCTGTTCCTCGATCGTCAGCCGCCAGCTGTTGCCGCGCCCGATGGGCTGCGACTGCCACTTGAGCAGATGCATCATCAGCACCTTGAGCCGGCTGATCAACTCACGCTTCTCGGTCCTGCCCATCGTCTCGATTTCCTCGGCGATATGGGCGATGTCCGCGTCGGAGAGCCTGCCCGCGCGCAGCAATCCGGCCTGCTCATTGGCCCAGGCGTAGAAATCGGACTCATAGAGGGCCGAGTTGCCCATTGCGTGCCCCACAAGAGAGGAGAGACAATCCTAGGCTAGATCTCGGCTTCCGCCCAGATACGCGCGACATCCTGCCTCCAGGCGCCGTGATAGCGCGACAACCAGTGCTCCGCCTGGGTCGGACCGCCGGACGCAATCTCGCGCAACGGCTCGAGATAACACCGCTCGTCCACGCCGGCGGCATCAATCATGCCGCGGGCACGCAGGCCCCCAGCCGCGATCTCGACCAGATCGCGCGCCAGATCGCGCAGCGTGCCAGCCTCCCAACGCACCGCCAGCCCCTGCGCCGGCACCATCCCGCGCAAGCCCACATACGCCTGCCACGGATGCCGCCGCACCAGCGCGTTTGCCGCCGCCAGCGCCGCCTCGTCATAGAGCAAGCCCACCCAGAGTGCCGACTGCGCCGCCATCATCGCCGGATTGCCGGCGTCTGCCCCGCGCATCTCCAAAAACCGCTTCAGCCGCACATCGGTGAAGATCGTCGTCAGATGCTCGTCGAAATCGCCCAACGTCGCGACCAGGCCCGCGAGCCGGGGCTCGTCGCCCGCCATCCAGCGCCGGAACGACAGCCCCGCGGCGTCGATCAGGCCGCCCTCGCGACTGGCGAAATACATCGGCACATCCAACGCCCAGTCGACGAAGCGCTCAAAACCAAAGCCCTCCTCGAAGAAGACCGGCGGCATGCCGGCGCGGGCGCGATCCACGTCAGTCCAGACCTGCGCCCGGTTCGACAGCAACCCAGTGGGCTGGCCTTCAACGAACGGCGAGTTGGCGAACAAGGCCGTGGCGACCGGCTGCAGGCTGAGCGCCACCTGCAGCTTGCGCCGCATGTCCGCCTCCGAGGCATAATCGAGATTGACCTGCACCGTGCAGGTCCGCTGCATCATGTCGAGCCCGCGCGTGCCCACCCGGGTCATATAACGACGCATGATCGCATACCGGCTTTTCGGCATCCACGGCATTTGCGCTGGTATCGCGGTGGGATGAAAGCCGAGCGGCGCAAATCCCAGCCCGAGCGCCCCTGCCACCTGCCGCACGGCAGCGAAATGCACCGCCATCTCGGCCGCCGTCTCATGCACGCTGCGCAGCGGCGCGCCGGACAGCTCGAACTGGCCCGCCGGCTCCAGCGAGATCGAGCCGCCGGCTTGCGGTCCAATCCCCTTGAGGCCGATCAGCGCGTCATGATCGTTGATCGGCGCCCACTGCCCCTCGGCGCCGCGCGCCATGCCGGACAGCATCGCCTCGATCCCGTCCGGCGCGAATGGGGGCGGCAAGAGATCGTCGCGTCGGAACCCGAACTTCTCGTGCTCGGTGCCGATACGCCAGCCATCCGCCGGCTTGCAACCCAGCGCCAGATGGGCGGCGAGCTGCGCCGTCCCCTCGATCGGCGTGGCGTCCTGGTCACCTGGGTTCGACATCGGGTTCCGCCGGCCTATGGGGTCGTAGCACCCCACTGCTCGCGCGCACCCTGCAGGCAGACAAGGGCCGCCACCGCGGCCGTCTCCGCCCGCAGGATGCGCGACCCCAGCGAGATCGGCGTAACAAAGGGATGGCCATGCAGCACGTCAAGCTCCGCCGGCGTGAAGCCGCCCTCGGGGCCGATCAGCACCGCATCGCCACGTGCCGCCCCACCCCCCTCCGCGCGCTCGATCGCGACACACAACGTGCGGTCCGCCGGCCAGTCCGAGAGCACCCTCGCCAGGCCACGCGGCGCCGCCACCTCGGGCACGCTCAGCCGCTCACACTGCTCTGCCGCCTCGACCGCAATCGCGGCCAGCCGGTCAATCCGCACCCGCGCGGCATTGGTCCGCGCCGTCAACACCGGCCACAATGCCACCACCCCAAGCTCCGTCGCCATGCGCACGATCAGCTCCGTGGCGTCACGCTTGACCGGCGCGAACAGCAGGATCGGACCCGCCTCGGGCGCCGGCGCCCGCAGCTGGCGGACTAGGGCAAGCCGCCCGACACCGCGGCGAGGCAGGCTGTCGATGCGGGCAAGCCACTCCCCGTCGCTCGCATTGAACGCCTTGACCTCGTCGCCAGGCGCGCGACGCAGCACATGACCGAGATAATGCACCTGGTCTTCGCTTAACTCCGCCACGCCGCTGGCAGCTAGCCCCTCGATATGAAGTCTTGGTTGGTCTTGCATTCCTACTCGCTCAAAGGCCAGGGGCGTCACGCGAAGGCGTGCTGCGCACGATGCCCTGGACCCCGCTAAGGACTAGTCCTTAGAACCTGTTCATGGCGATACACACCGATATAGCCGCCCATGGCTGGGTGGCGCTGCTGCCGCCCGGGCTGCGCGCCTACGCGCTGCTGGCTAGGCTCGATCGGCCTATCGGCACTTGGCTGCTGTTCCTGCCAGGGCTGTGGGGGATTTTGCTGCCCGAAGGCGTGCCGGCGTCAGCGCGGCTGCGGCTGGCATTGCTGTTCGCGCTTGGCAGTCTGGTCATGCGTTCGGCCGGCTGCGTGGTCAACGACATGTGGGACCGCGACATCGACCGCAAAGTCGCCCGCACCGCCGGTCGGCCGCTCGCCTCCGGCGCGCTGGGGCTGACTGAGGCGGCAATCTTCCTCGCCTTGCTGCTGCTGTGCGGGCTTGGGGTGCTGCTGTCGCTGCGACCGCTCTGCTGGGCCCTCGGAGTCGGCTCGCTGCTCCTGGTCGCACTCTACCCGCTCGCAAAAAGGGTAACCTGGTGGCCGCAACTGATGATGGGGTTCACCTTCGGCTTCGGCGCGCCGATGGGCTATGCTGCGGCTGTTGGTCGGATCGATTGGGCCGGGGCACTGCTCTATGCGGCCGCGATCCTGTGGGACCTCGGCTTCGATACGATCTATGGCTTCCAGGATATGAAGGATGACGCCCTCGTCGGCGTGAAATCGACCTCGCGACTGATGGCGCGCCGGCCGCGCCAGTTCGTCGGGCTGACCTATGCGCTGGCGCTTGCGGCACTCGCCGCGGCAGGCGCCCTCGCCGGCCTGTCCTGGCTGTTCTGGGCCGCACTGCTGCTGCCGGGATGGCTGCTGGCGCGCCAGGTGGTGCTGCTCGACATCGACGACGCGCCCGGCTGCCTGCTTCTGTTTCGCGCCAATCGCGAGGTGGGCCTGGCGGTGGCGCTGGTGCTGCTGCTCGGGCAAATCCGGCCGTGATTAATCCGGCCGCGTTCATCGCGGCGCAGACGCGGCTCGCTTCGGCGCCGCTGGTGCCGGAGATCATGCTGCACCTGGCGTCTGAAATCACCCCGATCTGGCAGGCGTCAGAGGATTTCCTGGCGCGCGCCGGCATCGAGCCGCCATTCTGGGCGTTCGCGTGGCCCGGCGGCCAGGCGCTGGCGCGTTACGTGCTGGATCATCCGGCGTTGGTGGCAGGCAAGCGTGTGCTGGACTTCGCCGCCGGTGGTGGCATCGCCGCGATCGCCTGCGCGATGGCGGGTGCGGCATGCGTTGAGGCGGCCGATATCGACCCGCTCGCGGCAGTCGCGATCGCGCGGAACGCGGCAGCCAACGGCCTCTCACTGGACGTGCTGGCGCGCGACGTCGTAGGCGAACCCCCGCGCTGGGACCTGATCCTGTGCGGCGACGTCTGCTACGAGGCGCCGATGACACGGCACATCCTGCCGTGGCTGCGCCGGTGCGCGGACAGAGGCGAGGTCTGGCTCGCCGATCCTGGACGAGCCTATCTGCCGCCAGACGGGCTGGTGGCCATCGCCCGCTACGATGTCGTCACTTCGCTGGAGCTGGAGGACCGCACGCTGCGCCCGACCGTGCTGTATCGGTTGCAGACCGTAATCAGCGGGGCCGCAATCAGCGGGGCTGCGCCGGAACGCTGCGCTCAAGCCGACCGGTGACGTGCGGCAGCGACACGTCAGACTCCGACCCCGCCTGCACGGAGGCATCTTTGACCTGCGCATCGACCGCAAGATCGCCAGTGCCGCGCATGATTGCGGCAAACTGGTCGATCCGGCCGGAGCGGATCAGGACATCGCCGGTGCCGGTGGCGGTCAGCCCGACGCTGGCCGCCTGAATATGCCGGATGACGATATCGCCGCTGCCGGAATGGCTGAGATGCAGGTCGCCGTCGAGCCTGGCGACGGTGAGATCGCCGCTGCCCGTCATCGTGCCGTCGAGGGCGCCGGCGCGCGCGATGACCACGTCGCCGCTGCCGTGAATACTCAGATGGACCGCGCCGGTGAAATCGCCCAGAGTCAGGTCGGTCGCGCCGGACTGCGCGATGGTCAGCATCATCGACGCCGGCGCGTGCACCACCAGGTCGGGCGCGCCGCCGGCGCAATCGCCTTGCAGGACCATTTGCGAGCCGCCGCTCAGATGCAGACCACGCGTATCGCCGCCATCGACCAGCACCTTATCGTTCAGGCCCGGCTGCGGCACCAGTCGGATACTGCCGGCACAGGGGAGCGCCAGGGTCAGCGAATCGCCGGTCGCCGACAGCGTCGGGGCCGCCACGCCCTGGGTGAACTTCGGCGCCAGCACAGCCTTGTCGTTGCCGCCGCTGATGACGGCGATGGCAACGCCCGTGCCGACGAGCAACCAGAATGCGCGGCGCCGTCGCATGCGGATGTCGGCGGCGCGGGCGGGGTCGGTGATCTCAAACACCACTCACTCCCCCATCTGGCGAAAGCCGCGGTCCAGCTCGAACGCGCTGGAGGTGACGAAGGCCTCGATCCGCTTCAGCCTCGGCTCCAGCGCCTGCAGGCGGTGCCGCAGCAGTGCGTTGTCGTGGGAGGTCCTGCGTGGGGCTTCAGCGGCTTGTCGTGCCGCAATCGGCCCGCGCCGCAGCAGCATCGACAGCGCCAGATAGGCGAGACCGGTGGGCAGCACGAGGAACAGCAGGGTGACAATTCGCACCATCGGCAGCGGCAGGTCGAGATCCTCGGCAAGACCGATGCAGACGCCGCTCAGCATCGCACCATGGTCGCGGCGCCAGACGCGCCTGCGGTCGCGCAAACCGGTCACAGCGGCACCCGGCTGCGCCAGCCGGCGACCTCGGAATCGAGCACCCGTTCGAGATTGTCGATCCGCTGCTCCATGCGGCGCGCGAGTTCGCTCATCTCGGCCAGCGCCCGCTGCTCCTCGTGGCTCAGACCCTGCACGTTCATCTGCCGCATCCGGCTTTCATGGCGCATGCGGATCAGGAAGAACGCGAGCACCATGCCGCCGAGCGGGACCAGGAACGGGCCCAGCACAGCGACGATCGAGGCGATGGAGTCCATGGACTTCTCCTAATGGCGGACCGGATCAGGATGTGGCCGGCCCCTCGCTTGCATCCCGCTTCAGCCTCGCCTTCATCGCGTGCAGCTCGCCCTCGACCGCCTCGTCGGCTTCCAGACCAGCCAGTTCGTCGGCGAGCGAACGACGACCCAGATCATAGGACTCCGCGCGGCCTTCGAGAACGTCGAGATTGCGCTCGACCTGCTCGAAGCGGCCAAACGCGTCGGTGATCCGCTCGTCATACAGCGTCTCGCGCAGCTTCACCCGCGAACTCGCCAAGCCATGCCGCGACACCAGCGCCTGCTCGCGCGACTTGGCATCGGCGAGCTTGGCCTGCAGCTTGGCGATGTCGTCATTCTGCTGGGCCAGGCCGCTTGCGATCTGGTTGCGTTGCGACTCCAGATCCTCCCGCGCCCGCGCCACATGCGCACGCGCCTGCAGCGCACCGCGGGCGAGGTCCTCGCGGTCACGTGACAGCGCCAGCTCAGCCTTGCGCTGCCACTCCGCCTCGTCACGCGACAGCATCGCCAGACGGCGTTCAATCTCCTTGCGCTCGGCGATGGTCTGCACCGCCGCCGAACGCACCTCGACCAGCGTGTCCTCCATCTCCTGGATGATCAGGCGGATGATCTTTCGTGGGTCTTCGGCGCGCGCGACGATCGCATTGATATTCGAGTTCACGATGTCGGTCAGCCGGGAGAAGATGCTCATGCGCGTTGTCCTGGTTGCTGCCTCTTGCTGTCTCTGACAGAGCAGTTTGCATGCCAAGCCGGCTCCTTTGCCAAGGCTCTGAAATCACTCGCGCAAGTTGCCCCCCTTGGCGGATGCGTGGCAGAAGGCAACAGATCGGCTGTCAAAAGGAGACCAAGACTTGGCGCGTTCGGCCAACCTCTCCGAGGACTCCGCAACCCCGCTCGGCGAGGCGCCGGTGTTCCGGGAGATGCTGGCGCATGTCTCGCAGGCGGCGCCGTTGAACCGGCCAGTGCTGGTGATCGGCGAGCGCGGCACCGGCAAGGAGCTCGTCGCCAGCCGCCTTGCCTTCCTCTCGCCACGCTGGGAGCGGCCGTTCATCAAGCTGAACTGCGCGGTGCTGGGCGAGGCACTGCTGGACAGTGAATTGTTCGGCCACGAGGCCGGCGCCTTCACCGGGGCCACCCGCCGCCGGCCAGGACGCTTCGAACTCGCCGACGGCGGCACACTGTTCCTCGACGAGGTCGCCACCGCCTCGCTCGCTGTGCAGGAGAAGCTGTTGCGGGTCATCGAATATGGCAGCTTCGAGAGGGTTGGCGGCAGCGACACGCAGCGGGTCGACGTCCGCGTCGTCGCCGCCACCAACGCCGACCTGCCAGCCATGGCCAAGGCCGGGACCTTCCGCGCCGACCTGCTCGATCGGCTGGCCTTCGACGTCATCGCGGTGCCGCCGCTTCGTGCGCGACCCGACGACATCGCCCTCCTTGCCGGGCACTTCGCCATCCGCATGACACGCGAGCTTGGTCGCGAGATGTTCGCGGGGTTCGGCCCTGACGCTATCGCGGAACTGCGCGGTTATACCTGGCCGGGAAATGTCCGCGAATTGCGCAACGTCGTCGAGCGTAGCGTCTATAGGTTGGCCGATCCGGCCAAGCCGGTCACGCGCATCGTCTTGGATCCGTTTCCGGCCGTCCCCGGCTCCGGCAACGGCATCAGCACCGATCCCATCGCCACCCCTGCGGCCGACGGCACCGACTTCACGGCGCGCACCCGCGCGTTTGAGGAGTCCCTGTTGCAGGCGGCGTTGGCAAGCAACAGGTTCAACCAGCGCGCGGCTTCACGCGCGCTGGGACTGACCTATTATCAATTCAGGCACCACCTGAAGTCGCACGGCCTGCTGCGTGGTCCCGACAGCGTCAAGGACCCCGCTGTGTAGCGTCACGCGTTGGAGGTGATGACGCCGTTGACCTTGTTGGGGAAGAAGCCATAGGGCGCGGACGTGGCGCCGCCATAGGCGATATTGAGCACCTGCGCCGGCGTGCGCCGGAACACCAGGCCGTTGGTATCGTTCGGCACGATGTTATATGCATTGCCGGAGATCGTGGTGCCGATATCGTCGGCCACGCCCGAAAGCTTCGCCCGCAATGCCGAGATCGCGTCGGTGACCTGGCCGGCGCCGAGGTCTGACAGCAGCGTGCGGATCGCCCCGGCCTGGTAGGATTCCGTGCCGAGCAAGCCGGCAGCGGCGGCGATGTTGTTCGGGCCGGTGAGCAGGGCGGCCGCACCCGCCAGCGCGGTGACACAGACGTCCTCGATCACATAAGCTCCGATCAGGAACGAGATCGGGTCGCCGAACGGGTTGAAGGTCTGGCTGGCGTTGATCAGTCCAGCCGCCCTGGCGAGAACGCTCCAGGCGGTGCCCAAATCGATCGAAGGCTCCGCGATGGCGGCAGTGCCGGTAGCCGCGCGGATGAATTCGACATGCGCCATCTCGTCAATGGCCAGACGCTGCGCAAAGGCTTCGATCGCCGAGCCGTTCCACGGCACCACGCTGCCACCCGTCACGGTTCCCTGGGTGCCGGTGCCGGTGAGCAGGTTGGCGGCGAGGCCACTACCGGTGAGTGCCCGGAGGTAGTACTCCGCGCCGAGATATTCGAAGTTCAAGGCGAAATTGAAGATGTCGTCGTCGGTAGGTGGCGCCGCCTCGGCTGCGCTGCTGCTGGCGACAACGCCGGCGATCGATCCGGCTATCGCGGTGCCCATGGCGCCGATGCCGACGCGCTGCACCAGGCTTCGCCGGCTGCGCTCCCGGGGCGGCTCGACTAGCGCAGGAGCAACCGGAAGGTCAATGTCGGTATGTAGCATGGAACGTTCCTCGCAACGGATTCCCGGTGCAAAGGCGGCTGCCGTAAGGAAGGTTGCCGTAAGGCCTCCTACACGTTTTCGTCGTTGCGTCGCCCGCGAAACGGCCAGTCGATCACGCCGCCGCAGAACAGCGCCCACCAGACCAGCACCGGCTGGAAGGCGAGCCGCGGTGCGTGATAGGCCCAACCCAGACGCCTCCCGTCGATCGCGACATGGTCGAAGGCGTGCTTGATGTTGGCCGGGTAGACGCACACCGCATACAGCGCCAGCATGATGCCGGCGAGCCGCCGCAGACGAACGCTGAGCAGCGCCGCCGCACCGAGCAATTCGCATACACCCGTTGCGATCACCGTCTGCGTCGGCCAAGGCACCCAGTCCGGCACGATCCGTACGAAGCTGGCGGTGTTGCGCAAATGGAAGATGCCGGCGACGAGGTAGACCGCCGCGAGCGTCCAACGCAGTCCGGTGCGCAATCTTTCGAGTAGCGGGCGCTCAGGCGGCATCGACCCATTCGCCGCCGCGCATCAAAGGCGCGCGGCCGCCGGCGTCGAGCCCGTCCACCTCGATCTCGCCCGAGCCGATCATCCAGTCGATATGGATCAGGCTCGAATTCGCGCCGCGCGCCGCGAGCGCGGACGCATCGAGGCTGGTGCCGCCGTCGAGGCAGGAGCCATAGGCCTGGCCGAGGGCGATATGGCTCGCCGCGTTCTCGTCGAACAGCGTGTTCTGGAACAACAGCCCGCTTTGCGAAATCGGCGAGCCGTGCGGCACCAGCGCCACCTCGCCCAGCCTGCGGGCGCCGTCATCGGTGCCGAGCACGCGTTCAAGCACGGTCTCGCCGCGGCTGGCCGTCGCATCGACAATCCGGCCGCCCTCGAAGCGGACCGCGATCTCCTCGATCAGGGTGCCCTGGTAGGAGAGCGGCTTGGTGGCGCGCACATGGCCGTCGACGCGGTCCTTGTGCGGCGCCGTGAACACCTCCTCGGTCGGGATGTTGGGCAGGCAGGTGATGCCGTTCCTGGCGGTGCCGGAACCGCCGAGCCAGCGATGTCCGTTGGCCAGCCCGACGGTGAGATCGGTGCCGGGACCGCGGAAATGCAGGGCATCGAAGGCACGGTCGTTGAGCATGGCGGCGCGGGCGTGCAGGGCGGCATCGTGCGCCTGCCAGGCGGCCACCGGATCGGGCCCATCGAGACGCGAGGCGGCGAAAATCGCGCTCCACAACCGCGACAGCGCCACCTCCTCCGGCTCGCCTGGAAACATCGTGCGCGCCCAGGCCGGGGTGGCGCAGGCGACGATGTTCCAGTTGATGGCAAAGCCGGTGATCAGCCCGAGGGCGGCCTGGTTGGCGCGCGCGTTTGCGCGATTGGCGCGCGCGACGCGGTCCGGATCCTGCCCTGACAACAATGCCGGATCCTCGCCGGTAATCGCGAGCCGGGCGGCATTGTTGCGAAACGCATTGGCGATCCCGTCCGCGAGCCAGGTGGCGGCGACGTCGAACGCGGTGTCTGGCGCATGGACGAAGCGGGCGCGCGCAGACACCCCATCGACATACAGGCAGGTGACCAGCGAGGCGCCGGCTTTGTAGGCGTGCTCGGTGACGCGGCGGACCAGCGGCGCCGCCTCCAGCGGTGCGGTGATCACCAGCTCCTGGTCATGCGCGAGATTGAGCCCGACCCGCACGCAGACCTGCGCCAAACGGTCGAGCATGGCATCGTGGGACGTGTGATCGAGCTGGGCCGTGCCGTCCATGTCAGGGTCTCCTCGCGTGGTTCGCAACGCAATTGCCTTGCAGCGTCGCGGCATTTTGTTGTGCCCTCTCGTCACAGCCGCCGCAACCATCGCACTTCTGGGCCTGCAACCATCTTCGTGCTGGCGCGTCGTTAAATCGAGACAACGAACCGTTTACCTCGCGGGAGCATCACCCATGTCCATTATCGCCTGGATCATCCTCGGCCTCATCGCCGGCTTCATAGGCAGCAAGATCGTCAACAAATCCGGCGAGGGACTGATTCTGGACATCGTTCTCGGCGTTGTTGGCGCCATCGTCGGAGGCTTCATTTTCCGACTGTTCGGTGCATCCGGCGTCAGTGGCATCAACATCTACAGCCTGATCGTGGCCGTGATCGGCGCCATCGTCGTTTTGTTCGTCTATCACGCAGTGGTCGGCAGACGCACGGTCTGAGCGATCAGCCCGGAGGTTAGCCGGGATTACGCAACGGCGGGCGCGGTGTGTCGTCTCTCGGGAAGCAGGACGAGTTTGCCGTGGGCATGGCCGCTGAGGCTGACGGCCAGCGCTGCTCGCCACGCCGCAAGTGGAAAGGTGTGCGCGACGGGCACAATGAACCGTCCCTCGGCGGCGCGTTGCGCGAACTCCCCAACCGCGTTGTAGCGTAAACCGCCCTCGAAGCTGTGGCGCACCCCGAGGTCCGTGGCGACGGGACCATGGTTGCTGACCGTGAGCACGCGCGTCCCATCGCCGCCGGCGATCCTGACGAGGTCGGGGAGCACGTTGCTGACCGGGCCGGCGTCCAGGATCAGGTCCGGCGCGCCTGAGGCGATAGCAATGACCCGCTCAACCATGCCGTCCGCGTAGGCGGTGACCTCGGCGCCAAGGGCGCGCATCCGGCCGGCAAAATTCTCGCCCGCGGCGGCGATCACCCGTGTGCCGCGCATGAGCGCCATCCGCACGGCGGCGAAGCCGATCATCGTTCCTGCTCCGTACAAAAACGGCGTGCTCCCGGGCGCCACTGCCAGGATGTCGAGGCTTCGACAGGCGGTCTCGACCGCCATCGGCAGCGCCGCGGCGTCAACCAGATCGAGACCCTCCGGGACGGGCGTCCAAACGGCCATAACCGCCTCGTCCGACGCCCCGGCGCTCGCAAAACCCTGAAATCGGGCACGCCCAAAATTTTTTGCCCCAGATGGACGTCCGTTACGCCCTCGCCGAGCGACCACAACCGCGGAGATTGCCGCCAGGCCCGGCCTCACGGAGCGGACCTTCTTCCGGCATTTCCCGGACAAGCGGGAAGCGTTGTTCGACGGCGAAGCGGCATTCCGCAGCACCCTGAGCGATGCGATTGTCAGCGCGCCCCGAGAACTGGCCCCGATGGATGCGCTGCTTTGCGCGTTTCGCGCGGTCGAGCCGACGTTCGAGCGCAATCGTTCCTTTACCGAGCCACGGAGGGAGATCATCGCTTGCACGCCCGCGCTACGGGAACGGGTGCTGACGAAGACGGAGCACTTGATCAGCGCGGTGTCCGGAGCGTTAGGCCGCTGGGGTGTCGACGATGCCCTGGCAACACTCGCGGCTCAGGTCGGGATTGCCGCCCTCGGCTACGCGGTGAAAGCCTGGTTTGACGATCCGGGACCAGGCCTGGATACGCACCTGACGCACGCCTTCGCAACGCTGCATTCCCTCTCGCCGAACAAAGCCAGAAGTGACGCCTGAACTGGACCTGCAAGTAGTCTGCAACGAGTCGGCTTTTGCAAAGCCGAATAATTCATGCATCCCGCGTTGTCACTTACCTGTGAAGACTTGATTGAAGATCGTGGTTGGCCAACCCCGTTACTTTGCTATTAGCTTACAAAAAAATAACGGGGGAAAACCAAGATGATTCGGTCTCCAGTCACTCAGGGGGCGCTGGCCGCTGCCCTGTTGCTTGGATGCGCGCCGCTCGCGACGGCCGCGGCGCAATCCGTAGGCGATCCCACGAAATGCCCGTGGCTCAACCCGACTTTGCCGCTCGCGACCCGCGTCAACCTCATCATGCAAAAGATGACGGTCGCGGACGAAATCAACATCGTCCAGGGCAACGGCAGCAGCCAGCCCTACGTGTTCTACATCGCGGCAAACCCGACATTGTGCATGCCCGCACTCGGCTATGAGGACGGTCCGGCCGGAGTCGCGGACGGGCTGAAGAACGTCACCCAACTGCCCGCGGGTGTCGTGCTAGCCGCGACATTCTCGCGCAATCTGGCCCTGCAATATGGCAGCGTCATCGGCGCCGAGCAGAGTGCGAAGGGCTCGGCCGCGGATCTCGGACCGACCGTGAACATCGACCGCGACCCGCGCTGGGGCCGCTCGTTCGAGAGCCTGTCGGAAGACCCGACGCTCACCGCCCAAATCGGCAAGAACGAGATCGAAGGCATCCAGGGCCAGAGGGTGCAGGCCCAGGTCAAGCATTTCGTCGCCTACAACCAGGAAACCAACCGCAACACCCAGGCCGACGACGTTCTCGTCACCGACCGGGTGCTGCACGAAATCTACGAGCCGGCGTTTGCGACCGCGATACGCGGTGCCGGCGCGGCGTCGCTGATGTGCGCGTACTCGTCGGTCAACGGCTTCTATAGTTGCCAGAGCCGCTCGCTGCTCACCGGAGTGCTGCGCAACGAGTACAATTTCAAGGGCCTGGTGATGTCGGACTATGGCGCCATCCACGACGTGGTGGCCGCCCTCGCCGGCACCGACAGCGAGCAGCCGTTCAACACCTATTTCGGCGCGCCGCTGATGAACGCGGTGCTCAACAACACGATCCCGCGCGCGGTGCTGAACTCGATGGTCGCACCGATCGTCTCCGAGGCGTTCCGGTTCGGCTTCTTCAACGCGCCGCCGTCCGGTTCGACGACCGCGGTGGCGACGACGCCGGCGCATGTCGCGTTCGCAACCAGTCTGGCCGAGGCCGGCACGGTGTTGTTGCAGAACCAGGGTGCCACCCTGCCGCTCACGGCAGGCACCGATGTCGCGGTGATCGGACCCGCCGCCTCGACCCAGGTGACGACCGGCGGCGGCGGCAGCGCCTATGTCATTCCCTCGACCGTGGTCACCCCGCTCGACGGCATCCGCGCCGCCTCGACCGGCAGCGTCACCTACGCGCAAGGCCTGCCGAACGACACGCAACTCGCGGCAATCCCGGCCGGCGACCTGTCCGCGCCCTATAGCGGCACGCCGTTCGCCGGCAGCTACACCGCCACCCTGACAGCGCCCGAGACCGGCACCTACGTGCTCGCCATCACCAACCCGTGCGGCTGCTACACGCCGACGACTTTGTCGATCAACGGCAACGCGCTGATCGTCAATCCGGGCACGCCGCCGGTGTCCACCTACTCCGCCGCGGTATCCCTCACTCAGGGCCAGACCTATACGGTTGCGATCTCTGGCGCGAGCGGTGGGCTGAACTGGGCGACACCGTCGCAGTTGCAGGCCTATATCGCCCCCGCGGTACAGGTCGCGGCCGCGGCCTCGGCGGCTGTAGTCGTCGTCGCCGACGACACGGAGAGCGAGGCGACCGACCGCCCGAGCCTGTCGCTGCCGTCTGCGCAGGACGAGCTGATCGCGGCCGTCGCCGCCGTCAATCCGCATACCGTCGTGGTGGTCCAGGCCGGCGCCCCGGTGACCATGCCCTGGCTGGGCAGCGTCTCCTCGGTGCTCGACACCTTCTATCCGGGCGAGACCGATGGCACCGCGCTGGCGGCGGTGCTCTATGGCGCGGCCAACCCCAGCGGGCATCTGCCGGTCACCTTCCCCGCCCGTCTCGCCGACGTGCCAGCCGCGACGGTGGCGCAGTTCCCCGGCACCGGCGGTGTTGTCGACTATTCCGAGGGCCTGCTGGTCGGCTATCGCTGGTACGACGCGAAATCGATCACGCCGCTATTTCCCTTCGGCTACGGCCTCTCCTACACCAGCTTTCGCTATAGCGGCCTGAAGCTGAGCAGCAGCGCCGTCGACGGGGTGACCCCGGTGGTCGTGAGTGCCGTCGTCACCAACACCGGCAAGGTCGCCGGCAGCGACGTCGCCCAGCTCTACTTAAGCTTTCCCGCAGCCGCCGGCGAGCCGCCGCGCAAGCTGGTCGGCTTTCGGCGGGTGACCTTGGCGGCGGGTCAGTCGCAGACCGTGCGGTTCACCATCGCACCCAGTGCGGAATGGTGGTGGAACGGCAATGCCTGGGACGAGAGCTCGGGCACCTACCATGTCTATGTCGGCGATTCCTCGGCACTCACCGGGCTGCCGCTCAGCCGCACCTATACGATGAGCACGACGATCGGCAATCGCGGTGTGCGGGTGATCGCACCGCGTGGCATCGCGGCCGGCCAGAGCGCCACCGTGGACGTGACCTTGAGCGCCGGCGGCAACGAGACGCTCAATGCGGTGAGCCTGGCCCTTGCCGCACCGGGCGGCTGGCGCGCGGTGCCGATGGCTTCGACGACGCGCCAGACCCTGCTGCCCGGTCAGGCGGTGACGGTGCCGTTCCAGGTGACGGCGCCGAGTGGTGCGGTGGCGCAGAACGTCACCCTGTATGGCACCGCCGATTTCTCGCCTGGTGTTTGTGGCGGGGCGTCGACCTCGGCGCAGGAGGCAAACCCGGCCGCCTTGTTCAACCAGGCAGCACTCGGTGTCACAGGCTGCGGCAAGGTGACCCGGCATGGCGGGGTGCAGGTGCGCCTGCAGCGCTGACCGCGCAGGACGGCACGCGAGCCGAGCCCCGCCACGGCAACGTGGCGGGGCTCTTCTTGCCCATGGCAGCGGCGTGCCATAGAGTTGATCACCAAGGCGTGTGGCGGGCAGAAGTCGGGGATGTGAATGGATGCTGCTCGCCCGTCACCGCCCGACCGTAGCCCTGCGCACTTAGCCAAGACGCCGACGGGGATCAGCGGCCTCGACGACCTCACGCTCGGCGGCCTCCCCAGCGGCCGCCCGACATTGCTCTGCGGCGCCGCCGGCTGCGGCAAGACGCTGTTCGCGCTGAGCTTCCTGGTCAACGGCGTCACGGAGTACAACGAGCCCGGCGTGTTCATGAGCTTCGAGGAGCGCACCCGTGACCTCGCCGCCAACGTGGGCTCGCTCGGCTACGACCTCGACGGGTTGATCGCGGCGCGCAGGATCGTCGTCGACTATGTGCGCATCGAGCGTTCGGAGATCGAGGAAAGCGGCGAGTACGATCTGGAGGGCCTGTTCGTACGGCTCGGCCACGCCATCGACACGGTCGGCGCCAAGCGGGTCGTGCTCGACACCATCGAGGCGCTGTTCGCGGGCTTCGCCGACAGCGCGATCCTGCGCGCCGAGCTGCGCCGGCTGTTCGCATGGCTCAAGGACCGCGGCGTCACCGCCATCATCACCGGCGAGCGCGGCGACGGGCAACTGACCCGCTACGGCATCGAGGAGTATGTGTCGGACTGCGTGATCCTGCTCGACAACCGCGTCGTCGACCAGGTCACCACCCGCCGTCTGCGCGTGGTGAAGTATCGCGGCTCTGCGCACGGCACCAACGAATACCCGTTCCTGATCGACGAGGCCGGGATCAGCGTGCTGCCGATCACCTCGGCCGGGCTGGGACACGCGATCTCGTCCGAGCCGGTGCCGACGGGAGTGCCCGACCTCGATTCGATGCTCGGCGCCGGCGGCTATTATCGCGGCTCCAGCGTGCTGATCTCCGGGCTCGCCGGCACCGGCAAGTCGACGTTCGGGGCGGCATTCGTCGAGGCCGCATGCCGGCGCGGCGAGCGTTGCCTGTATTTCGCCTTCGAGGAATCTCCCGATCAAATCGTGCGCAACATGCGCTCGGTCGGCATCGACCTGGCGCCTTGGGTGGCGAGCGGCTTGCTTGCCTTCGAGGCGGCGCGGCCCAGCCTGTATGGCTTCGAGATGCACCTCGCCCGGATGAACCGGGTGATCGAACGTCTCGCACCCGCGATCGTCGTCGTCGATCCGATCTCCGCCTTCCGAGGGCCCTCCTCGGAGATCCACGCGACCCTCATCCGGCTGGCCGACATCTGCAAAACCCGGGCGATCACGACGCTGTTCACCAGCCTGTCGAGTGCCGGCGATACGATGAACGAGAGCGAGCGCAGCGTGTCGTCGCTGATGGATAGCTGGATTTCGCTCGAGGACAAGGAAGCCGACGGCGAGCGCAACCGGGTGCTCTATCTGCTGAAATCCAGGGGCATGAGCCACTCCAACCAGCTGCGCGAGTACCGGTTGAACGATGCCGGGATCGCACTGATTACCCCCTATATCGGCGCGTATGGCGTGCTGACCGGAAGTGCACGGCTGTCGCAGGAGGCGCGCGAGCACGAAGCCGAACTCGGCCGCAGGCAGGCGACCGAGCGACGCAGGCGGGAGCTGGCACGCAAGCGCGCCGCCGCCGAGCGCGAGATCGCCGAGATGCGCGCTGCAATCGAAGCCGAGGAAGCCGAAATCGCCACCCTGATCGCCCAAGAGGAGGCGCGCGAGGCCCTGAGCGGCAGCGATCGCGAGATGATGGCCCGCAGTCGGGGTGTCGCCAGGTGAACGAGGGCGCAAACGCGGAGACCTATAATCTGCGGCTCTACGTGGCGGGGCAGACGCCGAAATCGCTCACCGCCATCGCCAATCTGAAGCGACTCTGCGAGGATCACCTCGCCGGACGCTACGAAGTCGAGGTCATCGACCTGCTGAAGACGCCGCAATTGGCCGAAGGCGACCAGATCGTCGCGGTGCCGACCCTGGTGCGCCGCCTGCCGCCGCCGCTCAAGCGGATCATCGGCACCCTCTCCGACGTCGAGCGGGTCCTGGTCGGCCTCGACATCCGCTCGCGGGCCGCGCCCTGATGGGCCAGCGTTACCATCTGCGCCTGTTCATCACCGGATCGACGCTGCGCTCGACGCGGGCGATCGAGACCATTCGCCAAATTTGCGAGGAAAACCTGGCAGGCGAGGTCGATCTCGAGATCGTCGACGTCTACGAGCATCCCGAGGCGACGCGCGACCTGCAGATCGTGGCGACACCGACCCTGGTCAAGCTGCTGCCGGAGCCGCTGCGCCGGATCATCGGCGACCTGTCGAACACCCAGCGCGTGCTGGCCGGTCTGGACATCGTGCCGGCTGCCGAACGCCCGCATCCTGTGGCAGCGCGGCCGATCTGATCATGGACCACGACATCGAGGCGCTGCGCGGGCGGCTGCGCGAGGCGGAGGAGACACTTGAGGCGATCCGCAACGGCGATGTCGACGCGGTCGTGGTCGGCGGTCCGCACGGGCAGCAGGTCTACACCCTGGAGAACGCGGACCGGCCGTATCGCGTCCTGGTCGAGCAGATGCAGGAAGGCGCGATCACCCTCGGCGCGGATGGGCTGATTCTCTACTGCAACGAACGGTTCAGTGCGATGGTGGCCGTGCCGCGCGCGGAGTTGATCGGAGCCTTGATCGGGCGCTTCTTCGCGGGCGACGACGCCGACCGATTCCAGGCGCTGCTGGCGGCGGGTCCGCGGCCACAGGCGGCCGCCGAATTCATGCTCTCCGTCGGCGCTGGCCGGGTGCTGCCGGTCAACATCTCGCTCTCCGACCTCGTCGTCGAGGCGGGTGCCGCGCGGGTGACCTGTGGCGTGGTGACCGACCTCAGTATGATCCGCAGACGGGCCGACGAGCTCGCCGCCGAGATCGAGCAGCGCCGGCGGGCGCAGGGCAGCCTGCAACTGGCCCTCGACGCCGCCGGCATGGGGAGTTGGGACCTCGATCTGCGCCGCAATACCGCCGTGCGCTCGCTCAGGCACGACCAGTTGTTCGGCCATCCCACGATGGTCGCGGATTGGACACTTGACACCGCGCTTGCGCACTTCATCGAGGAGGACCGGGCTCTGGTGGCAGAGGCGTTTGCCGCCGGCCAGCGCACTGGCCTGCTGGAGTTCGAGGCGCGGATCCAGCGTGCCGACGATGGTGCCACGCGCTGGCTGCGCGTCACCGGCCAGACCTTCTACGAACGCGGCGTGCCGGTGCGGATCGCCGGCGTCGTCGCCGATGTGACCGACCGGCGCGCCGTCGAGGAGCGCCTGCGTCATGCGCAGAAGATCGAGGCGGTGGGGCTGCTCACCGGCGGCGTGGCGCATGACTTCAACAACCTGCTGACCGTGATCTCGGGCGGTCTCGAGATGATCGACCGCCAGCGCGATCCGGCGCGTCGCGCGCGCATTCTGTCGGGCATGCACCAGGCGGTCGAACGCGGCAGCGGCCTCAGCCGTCAGCTCCTGGCCTTTTCGCGGCGCCAGCCGCTACGGCCGGAGCCCATCGATCTGCGGCATCGGCTCCGCGGTATGCAGGAGCTGCTCGACCGCAGCCTGCGCGGTGACGTGTTCGTGCGGACCGAACTCGATAACGATCTCTGGCCCGTGCTCGTCGATCCGAGCGAGCTGGAGCTGGTGATCCTCAATCTCGCGGTGAATGCCCGCGATGCCATGCCGGACGGCGGCACGATCGTCATTGCCGGCAGCAACGTACCGGCCCTGAATGATGCGGGGTTGCGCGGCGATTTCGTTCGCCTGTCAGTCATCGACACCGGCACCGGCATGCCCCCGGACGTGGTGGCGCGGGTGTTCGAGCCGTTCTTTACCACCAAGGACATCGGCAAGGGCTCCGGCCTGGGCCTGGCACAGACGCACGGCTTCGCGCAGGCCTCCGGCGGCGCGGTCAGGGTCGACAGCGCACCGGGTGCGGGCACCACCATCGCGCTGCTGCTGCCGCGGACGACGGAGCTGCCTGCCGCCTGGGCGCCACACAGCCCGGCGCCGCTCGCCGATACGGCGCCGGGATCCGCGGGTCAGGTTCTGCTGGTCGAGGATGACGAAGAAGTGGCGGCGCTGAGTATCGAGATGATCGAACAGCTCGGCTTTGGCGTCACCAGGGTCGCGGGTGCGAACGCGGCCCTGGGGGCGCTCGCCGATGAGAGGGCGATCGACCTCGTCTTCTCCGATGTGATGATGCCGGGCACCATGAACGGGCTCGCACTGGCACGCGAGATCGGCAGGCGCCGTCCGGACCTGCCGGTCCTGCTCACCAGCGGCTACGCCGAGGCCGCGCGTCGGGACGCGCAGGGCCTGACGGTGCTGGCCAAGCCGTTCCGCCTGGAGGCGTTGGCCGCGGCTTTCGCCAAGGCACTCGGTTCAGCGGGGGGCCACCGAGGTCCCGGAGCCGCCCCCAAAACCACCACCGAACAGCAGGAACAGCACGACGATGATGAGGATGATCGGCAGCAGGCCGAGGCCGTTGAAGCCGGTCCCGCGCGAGCCGCCATACCAGCCGGAGCGATAGCCGTAGCCGCCGCTGCCGAGTGCCAGGATGATCAGGACGATGAGCAGAATGGTCAGCATCGCAAGGCTCCAACGAATTGAGGTTACGGGGTCACGGTCTCGGCGGGGTGGCGGCTGTGCCAGAGCTCCGCGAGTTCGATGATGGCGGCGGCGGTTTCCTCGATCGAGCGATGGCTGACATCGACCACCGGCCAGCCGTTGCGGGTGCATAGGCGCCTGGCCCAAACCACCTCCTCGCGGACCGTCTCGGGGTCGATATAGGTGTTGCCGGCTTCGCTGACATGGCCCATGACGCCACCGGGCGCGATGGCGCGGACCCTGTTGCGCCGGATCTCGACCAGCTTGCGCGGGTCGATGGTCAGGCCGACGACCGGGCAATTCAGCGCGAACAGTTCCGGCACGAGCGACGCCCCGGGCACCAGCGGCACGTTCGCGGCCTTGACCCCACGATTGGCGAGATAAAAGCAGGTGGGCGTTTTGGACGCGCGCGAGACGCCCACCAGCACGACGTCGGCGGCGCGCAGCCCGGTCACCGCCTGCCCGTCGTCATGCGCCAGCACATAGTGCATCGCGTCGATCCGCTTGTAGTATTCCTCGTCGAGCACGTACTGGATGCCCGGCCGCCCCTGCGCGGTCTCGCCGATCGTGTCCTGCAGCACCGCCAGCACCGGATCGAGCACGTTGACCACCTGAACCTTGAGATGATTGCAGGCGATGTCGAGTTCGCCCTTCAGCTTGCGGTCCATCATCGAGGACAGCACCGGACCGGGATCAGCCTCGATGCCTTCCAGAACCCGATGCAGATGCAGCCGGGTGCGTATCAGGTTCCAGCGATGATAGACGATGTGGGCATGTTCGAACTGCGCCACCGTGGCGCGCGCGATCGAGTTCAGGGTCTCGCCGGTGGCATCGGAGACGAGATGCAGGGCAATGCGATGCTCGTCCATCGACGTGGCGCCCGCTGCTACTCGGCTGCTTCGCGGGCACGGCTGAGAGCGGCCTGGGCGGCGGCGAGACGCGCGATCGGCACCCGGAACGGCGAGCAGGAGACATAATCGAGCCCGACGCTCTCGCAGAACTGTATGGAGGCCGGATCGCCGCCATGCTCGCCGCAGATGCCGAGCTTGAGGCCCGGTGTGCGGCCGCGTCCCTTCTGCACGGCGATCTCGACCAGGGCGCCGACCCCGTCGCGGTCGATGGTGACGAACGGGTCCTTTGGCCAGATCTCGGCTTCGACATAATGCGGCAGGAAGCTGCCGGCATCGTCGCGCGACAGGCCGAAGGTGGTCTGGGTGAGGTCGTTGGTGCCGAACGAGAAGAAGTCGGCGTGGGCGGCGATCGCATCCGCCGTCAGGCAGGCGCGCGGCAGCTCGATCATGGTGCCGATCTGGTAGTCGATCGCAGCCCCGGCGCTTTCGATCACGGCGCGGGCGACGCGCTCGACCTCGGCGCGGGTCAGCTCCAGCTCGCGCGCATGCGCCACCAGCGGGATCATGATTTCCGGGACCACCGGCTTGCCGGTCTCCTCGCCCACCAGCACCGCCGCCTCAAAGATGGCGCGCGCCTGCATGGCGTAGATCTCGGGATAGGTGATGCCCAGCCGGCAGCCGCGGTGGCCGAGCATCGGGTTGCTCTCCGACAGGGCAACACCGCGCTGCCGGAGCTCGTCCACGGTCTTGCCGAGGCCCGCCGCCACTTCGGCGATGTCGGCTTCGGTGTGCGGCAGGAACTCGTGCAGCGGCGGGTCGAGCAGCCGGATCGTCACCGGCAGGCCAGCCATGATCCGGAACAAGGAGGCGAAGTCGTCGCGCTGGAACGGCAGCAGGGTGTCGAGTGCGCGACGGCGCGCCGCCTCGTCCTCGGCCATGATCATCTGGCGCACGGTGCCGATGCGGTCGGGTGCGAAGAACATGTGCTCGGTGCGGCACAGGCCGATTCCCTCGGCGCCGAAGCCGTGCGCGGTCTGGGCGTCGGCGGGGGTCTCGGCGTTGGCGCGCACCCGCAGGCGACGCACCGCATCCGCCCAGGACATCAGCAGCGCGAAATCGCCCGACAGGGTCGGCTGGATGGTGGCGACCTTGCCGGCAAACACCTCGCCGGTGGAGCCATCGAGCGTGATCCAGTCACCTGCCTTGAGCACATGGCCGCCGGCCGACAGCGTCTGCGTCTTGTAGTCGACGCGAATGCCGCCGCAGCCCGCGACGCAGACCCGGCCCATGCCGCGCGCCACCACCGCGGCATGGCTGGTCATGCCGCCGCGCGTGGTCAGCACACCGCGCGCCGCATGCATGCCGTGCACATCCTCCGGGCTGGTCTCGATGCGTACCAGGATCACGTCCTCGCCCTTGGCGGCGCGGCTCTCGACCTCATCGGCGGTGAACACGATGGCGCCGGCGGCCGCTCCCGGCGAGGCCGGCAGGCCGCGCGAGATCACCGTGCGCTCGGCCTTGGGGTCGAGCGTCGGGTGCAGCAACTGGTCGAGGGAGGAGGGGGTGATGCGGCCGATTGCTTCCTCGTGGGTGATCAAGCCGTCCTGGGCCATCTCGATGGCGATCCGCAGACTGGCCGCGGCGGTGCGTTTGCCGGTGCGGGTCTGCAGCATGTACAGCTTATTCTGCTGCACGGTGAACTCGATGTCCTGCATGTCGCGGTAGTGCCGCTCGAGCGTCTCGCGCACGCCCATCAGCTCGCGATAGGCGTTCGGCAGGACGCGCTCCATCGGCTGCTCGCCCTCCTTGGCCTTGGCCTCGGCCATCGGCTGCGGCGTGCGGATGCCGGCGACCACGTCCTCGCCCTGGGCGTTGACCAGATATTCGCCGTAGAAGACGTTCTCGCCGGTCGACGGGTCGCGGGTGAAGCACACGCCGGTGGCGCAATCGGTCCCCATGTTGCCGAACACCATGGCCTGCACGTTGACCGCGGTGCCCCAGCCTGCGGGGATGTCGTGCAGGCGCCGGTAGGTATTGGCGCGCGGGTTCATCCACGAGCCGAACACAGCACCAATGGCGCCCCAGAGCTGCGCTTGCGGATCCTGCGGGAATGGCTGGCCGGTCTCGCGGGCGACCAGGTCCTTGTAGCTCTCGACCACCTGCTGCCAGGATTCCGCACTCAGTGCGGTGTCTTCGAGCACGCCCAGCTCGTTCTTGATGTCCTCGATCAGCTCCTCGAAATGATGGTGGCTGACACCGAGCACCACCGAGCCGTACATCTGCATGAAGCGGCGGTAGCTGTCCCAGGCGAAGCGGGAATCGCCGGACAGGGTCTGCAAACCGAGCACGGTCTTGTCGTTGAGGCCGAGATTGAGCACGGTATCCATCATGCCCGGCATCGAGACGCGGGCGCCGGAGCGCACCGACACCAGCAATGGCCGCTCCGCATCGCCGAACGTCAGCCCGACCGCGGCCTCGACCTCCGCCAGCGCCGCGTGCATCGCCGCGTCGAGATCGTCGGGATAGCGCCGGCCATTGTCGTAGAAGGCGGTGCAGACCTCGGTGGTGATGGTGAAGCCGGGTGGCACCGGCAAGCCAATGGAGGCCATCTCGGCCAAATTGGCACCCTTGCCGCCGAGCAGGTTGCGCATCTCGGCACCCCCATCGTTGCGGCCGGCGCCAAAGCTGTACACCCATTTCGTCATCGCAGCGCTTCCCTCGGTCTCGCGAGTGGAAGCTTAGCACCAGCCGTCGTGAGCCTAAAGCACTACTCCGGCGGCTTCAGCGCAGAACGATCTCGAACAGGATCTTTCGCAAGCGTTCCATTGGCGCCGGAGTCCGCTGCACCTTCGCCAGCAGGATCGCGCCTTGCAGCGACGCCACCGTGAAACCGGCAACGTCGTCGCAGGCGAAGCCCTGCGGCAGCTCTCCGACCGCGACGGCCGCGCGCAGACACGCCGCCACGGACTGCGTCACCTCCTTAAACGCGCGGGCAATCCGCTGGCGGATGAGGTCGCCGCAATCCCCCGCCTCAGCGGCGAAATTGCCGAACACGCAGCCATGGCGCATGTCGTCGAGCCGGCTTTGGCTCGCGTCGAGATAGGCGCGCAGCCGCTGCAACGGCGCCAGCTCCACGTTGCCAAGCGTGCGTTCCATCGCCTCGCGGCCCTGCGCCATGTAAAGGTCCAGGATCTCCAGCCCGAAGGCTTCCTTGGACCTGAAGTGATTGGAGAACGAGCCCTGCGGCACGCCGGCGGCCTGGACGATGTCACGGACGCTGGCGCCCCCGAAACCGCGCTCATGGACGACGCGCAAGCCTTCAATGAGGATTCTGTCGCGATGACTGGGCCGGCCCACGACGCTAGCTCGACCGCCTGAGAAGACGCAGCTCGATCAGGGCAAACACCGCCGTCAGAACCACCCCGGGGCCGAACACGACCAGCAGCAACGCCGCGTGGCCCAGCATGAGCCCGGTAAGGCGGAGGCCGAGAAGGAGCATCCAGATATACACGACCCAGCTTGTCAGCAGGGCGATGAACAGCTCGATGAGGGAAAGTCGCTTCAGCGTTTGCATGGCGCGGAGGCCTGTGAAGGCGGGGATTGCTGGATGATATGTACGTCCAAATTGGCGTTTCAAGCGCCCTGGATGGACGGTCATATTATGTTTATCCCGCCGTCCGCGGCACCCAATAAAGCAGGCGCCTCAGGCCGCGATCCACTGCCACCCAGAGCAGCACCGTCATCACCGCCAGCACGAACATCGCGGCGAACATCACGTCGGTCTGGATGCGGGCGTTGGCGTTGAGCATGACGTAGCCGAGGCCGGCCGAGGCGCCGACCCACTCGCCGATTACCGCGCCGATCGGCGCGATCGCGGTGGCGACCCGAAGCCCGGAGCCAAACGCCGGCATCGCCGCCGGCAGCCGCACGTGCAACAGCAGACGCCAAGGCGAGGCATCCATCGTCCGCGCCAGGTCGAGCCAGCCGGGCTCCGTATGGCGCAGCCCGTCGGAGAAGGCGGCGGAGACCGGAAAGAAGATCACCAGTACCGCCATCACCACCTTCGAGGCCATGCCGAAGCCGAACCACAACACCAGCAACGGGGCCAGCGCGAACACCGGAACCGCCTGGCTGAGCAGCAGCAGCGGCATCAGCCAGCGCGCAAGTCGTGGCGAGAACACCATGCCGAGCGCCAGCGCGGCTCCCAACACGGTGCCGATCAGCAGGCCGAGCACGGTCTCGGTCAGGGTGACCAGTGTGCTCCAGAACAGCAGCTCGCGTTGCTGCCAGAGTGCTGCGGCCACCGAGGCGGGACCCGGCAGCAGATAGGCGGGTAGGCCACTGGCGCGGCTGGCGATCGCCCAGACCAGCAGCAGGCCGGCCAGGGTCGCGAGCGGTCGCCCGACGCGTGACAGGTGGCTCAGCCCTCCTGCACCAGGGAGGCCGCGGTCCGCACGATGTCGTCCACGGAGAGATTAACGTAGGCGAGCAGGTCGTCGGGCGAACGGCCGCTCTTGGGGATGCGGCTCACATTCATGCTGTGCACCCGGGGTGCTGCTCTTGCGCGGGCGGCCGCGTCGGCAAGTTCGCTGCCGATGCCGCCAGTATAGCTGTCCTCGACCGTCAGGATGATGCCGCCCTCCTGCTCGCGCGCCAACTGCAACACCGGACCGGTCTCCATCGGCAGCGCATAGGCATCGACCAGGGACACCGCAATGCCGCGTGCCTCCAGCGCCTCGGCAGCCGCAAGGCAGCTGTGCACCATATAGCCGCACGCCACCAGGACGATGCCGCCGGCCCCGATTCCGGCGTTGCGCAGCAGCTTGTGGCCGCCGAACGGGAAACGATCCTCGGCGGTGTAGAGGATCGGCAGATCGCCGCGCACCGCGCGCAGGTAGCAGGCGCCGTCATGGGCGGCCATGGACAGGGTCAGGGCGTAGGCGCTGGGCGCGTCGCTCGGGGTGAGCACGACCATCGCCGGGCCGCCGCGATAGTCGCGCGCATGGGCGTAGGCGCGCATGAAGGCGACGTCGGCGAGCGCCATCTGGCTGGGTCCGTCGGCGGCGATGGTCACGCCGATATGGGTGCCGACCAGCTTGATGTTGGCACCCCCGATCATCGCCAGTTCGATCTGGTCGTAGGCGCGCACCAGGAACTTGCCGAATGAGCTGACGAACGGGATTTTGCCGGCGGCGGCGAGCCCGACCGCCGCGGACACCATGTTCTGCTCGGCGATCCGGCCCTCGAAATAGCGGTCGGGATAGGCGTCGGCGAAATCCTGCGCATAGGTCGAGTTCTTTACGTCGCCGTCGAGGGAGACGACCGCGGGATTGGCGGCGCCAAGCGCGTGCAAGGCGAGCCCAAAGCCGCGCCGCGGCGACAGCGCGCCTTCGTCGACCGACGCCTGCACCTTGCGATTGCCGGCCAGAGCGTCGGTGAACCCGTCCGGGGTACGCGTGGCCGTGTCGGGCGCCCGCCGTCGGCGAGGCGGGTGGATATCGCGCGCCGCGTCGGCGGAGACAGTATCGGCGCCGAGGGCGCGCGCCGTATGATCGAGGGCGGCGATGACCTCGGTCTGTTGGTCCTGCTTCACCGCGCTGCCGTGATGACCCATGCCGCCGAGGCTCGGCACCCCCCAGCCCTTGACCGTCCTGGCAATCACGCACAGCGGCCGGTCGGCTGGCGTCGCCAGCGCTGCCTGGATTTCGCCGGGTGCATGCCCGTCGATGGTCACGACATGCCAGCCGAACGCCAACGCCTTGGCCGCCAGCGCCTCTGGCGACTGCGCCGACGAGACGAAGTCGCTCTGGCCGAGGCTGTTGCAATTGAAGATGGCGACGACGTTGCGCAGCCCCTGGTCGGCGATGAAATCCATCGCCTCCCAGATCTGCCCCTCGCGGGACTCGCCATCGCCGATCAGGCAATAGATCCGTCGCTCGCTGCCATCGAGGCGGGCGGCCGCTCCCAGGCCGGCCGCGATCGACAGGCCCTGGCCGAGCGAGCCGGTCGCGGCGTCAAAGAACGCGAAACCCGCGCGCGGATTGGGGTGGCCGTCCAGCGGGCTGTCGATCGCACGCAGGCCGTCGAGATCGTCCACGGTGAGCCGCCGCGGCCCGTCGGCTGGCGAGAACATGACGCCGAGGTCGGCGCAGGCGGCGTAGAGGATCGGCACCGCGTGGCCCTCGGAGAGCACCAGCCGGTCGGCGTCGGGATCGTCCGGACGGGCCGGATCCCACCGCATGACCCGATACATCAGCACCGTGGTGAGATGCGCGAGCGAGAGCGCGCTGGTCGGGTGCCCGGTCTTGGCCGCGGTGGTCGCCCGCACCGCCAGCTTGCCGATCTCGATCGCCTTGGCGTGGAGCACCGCATCCTGCGTCGGCATGGTTGCCTCCTGGCTCTGCTGTTGAGCCAATGACACGCAGCCAGGGTCACGGGGTTGCCAGCCGCGCACGGACTTGATCGCGGTTGCTATCGGTGCGGGCGATGACTTAACATTGTTCAGGCATGTCCGAGCTGCTTCATCCGCCGCCGCGTACGCGCAAGCCCCGCGGTCAGGGCGCCAGCCGCCGCGGGGAAATCCTCGCCGCCGCCACGCGCATCTTTCTCAGCGACGGGGTGGCGCACGCGACCATGCGTCGGATCGCCGCCGCCGTCGGCGTCTCCAGCACGGCACTCTATGTCTATTTTCCCGACAAGGACGCCATCCTGCAGGCGATCGCCAAGGCGACGTTCATCGACCTGGTGTCGGCGCTGGAGGCGAGCCAGTCCGGTGCCGACGGTCATGTGGCGCGCCTGCGCGCCGGCTTGCGCGCCTATGTCGCCTTTGGCCTGGGTCGCCCCGATGCCTACCGCCTGACCTTCAGGCACAGGACGGGCATGCACAAGGTGGGCAGGCCCAAGACTGGCATGCAACAGGTTGGGCACGGCACGCCGGCGGACCGCTCGTTCGCCATCCTGCGGCGCAACGTCGAGGCGATGGCCGCCGACGGGGTGTTCAGGACCAGCGATCCGGTCGCGGTGGCCGAGGCGATCTGGGCCGCGATCCACGGTGTAACGATGTTGTTGCTCGATCAATCAGAACAATGCGAAACACCACCGGAACGTCTTGTCGTCGTCGTTGTCGAGATGATCCTCAGCGGCGTGATTTCAACTGAACATGGTAACACCTAAGTTCAGGCTAAGAGACGCGGTCTGAGGAGGTGATCCGATGCTTCGCCGGCTTGCCCTCGTCACTCCCTTTTTGTTGCTCGCGGCGGCGGCGCCGTTGCCGGTGCGGGTGCAGACGGTGGCGTTTGCGCCGCAGGGCGAGGAGCTAACCTTTTCCGGCACGGTGCAGGCCCGCATCCAGGCCGATCTGGCATTCCAGGTCGGCGGCAAGGTGGTCAGCCGGGCGGTCGAGGTCGGCGATCATGTGCGTGCCGGGGAGGTACTGGCGCGGCTCGATCCGGCCGACCTGCGTTTCTCCCAGGAAGCCGCCGAGGCGGCACTGCGCGCAGCACAGGCGGATGCCGGCAACGCACGCATCGATCTTGCGCGCTACACCAAGCTCGGCCGCGGCTCGCCCGCCTATCTGCCGTCGGAATATGACCGTCGTCTCGCCGCCGCGCATGGCGCCGAGGCGCGGGTGGCGCAAGCCCAGCACCAGCTGTCCCTGGCCCGCGACCAGAGCAACTACGGCGTGCTCAGCTCTGATGCGGACGGCATCGTCACGGCGCTGCCGGTGCAGGTCGGCCAGGTGGTGGCGAGCGGACAGACGGTGGCCACGGTTGCGCACACCGACGCCATCGAGATCGTCGCCGACGTCCCGGAAAACCGCCTCGCCGAAATCCACGCCGCGAAGTCGGTCAGCATCCGGCTCTGGGCGCTGCCGAAGCTCGTATTGCGTGGCCGGGTGCGCGAAATCGGCGCGCTGGCCGACCCGGCCAGCCGCACCTTCCGGGTCAAGGTCAGCCTGCTCGACGCCCCGCCCAGCCTGATCGCCCTGGGCATGACCGCGACCGTGCGCTTCGCCGCCAAACGCGCCATGCTGGCCGTGCTGCCGCCGAGCGCGCTGACCGACCAGGGCGGCAAGCCCGCAGTCTGGGTGCTCGATCCGGCGACGCATCGCGCGGCGCTGCGGACGGTGACTCTGGCCCGCTACGATAATGACGGCGCGGTGCTGGTGCGCTCCGGGATCGCCTCGGGCGAGCAGGTGATCACCGCCGGCGTGCGGCAGATTGCACCGGACATGGCGCTGGTCGCCTGGGCCGGCCCGAACCGTTGAGCCGCTTCAATCTCTCGCTCTGGGCGCTGCACCACCGAGCGCTGACCCTGTTTGCGATGCTGGCATTGTTCGCCGCTGGCGGCTGGGCCTACCGCTCGCTCGGCCGCGCCGAGGATCCGGCCTTCACCATCAAGCAGATGGTAATCACCGCCGACTGGCCGGGCGCGTCCGCCGGCGAGATGTCGCGCGAGGTCACCGACCGCATTGAGCGCAAGCTGGAGGACCTCGGCCGTCTGGACTATATTGAGAGCCAGACGCAGCCGGGCCACACCGTGGTGACCGTTTCGTTGCCCGACGACACGCCGCCCTCCCTGGTGCCCGGCCAATGGTATCAGGTGCGCAAGAAGATCGGCGATATCGCCAGCAGCTTCCCCAAAGGCGTGGCAGGGCCGTATTTCGACGACGAATTCGGCGACACCTATCCGATCGTCTACGGCATGACCGCGGACGGCTTCAGCCTGCCGCAGCTCAGGCATGTCGCCGAGGATGTGCGCGAGCAACTGCTCGACCTGCCGGGGGTCGGCAAGATCGTCCTCCTCGGCCAGCAGGACGAGCGCATCGCCATTGCGATCTCGTATCGCAAGCTCGCCGAACTCGGCCTGTCGCTGGCCGACGTGAGCGACGCGGTGGCGCGCGAGAACAGCGTCGTCGCGGATGGCTTCGTTGATACTGGTCATGACCGTATCCAGATCCGCACCAGGCCCGGCGTCGACGGTCCGGCGGCGCTCGCAGCACTGCCGGTCCAGGCGAACGGCCGTCTGTTGCGGCTCGGCGACTTCGCCACAATCACGCGCACCACCGTGGACCCGCCGGTCTCCACCATGCGGGTTGATGGCCATCCGGCGCTTGGGTTGGCGATCGGCATGGCGAGCGGCGGCAACATCCTCGATCTGGGCCGCCAGGTGGCGGCGCGCCTAGCCCGGATCGAACCCACTTTGCCGCTCGGCGTCCATTTGATCCGCCTGAACGACCAGCCCGCGGTGGTCGCGCGCGATGTCGACGGCTTTACGGAGAGCTTTCTCGCGGCCCTTGTGATCGTGCTGCTGGTCAGCTTCGCGAGCCTCGGCTGGCGTACTGGCCTGGTGGTGGCGATCAGCGTACCGCTGGTGCTGGCCGGGGTATTCGTCGGCATGAAGCTGCTCGGCATCGACCTGCAACGAATCTCACTCGGGGCGATGATCATCGCACTCGGGCTGATGGTCGATGATGCGATCATCGCGGTGGAGACCATGTCGGTGAAGCTCGAACAGGGCTGGGACCGCATCAGCGCCGGCGGCTTTGCCTACACCTCCACCGCCTTTCCGATGCTGACCGGCACTTTGGTGACCGTCGCCGGCTACCTGCCGGTCGGCCTCGCGCAATCCAGCACCGGGCAATACACCCAGGACATCTTTCGCGTCGTCGGCATGGCGTTGGTGCTGAGCTGGTTCGTCGCGGTGCTGTTCGTGCCGTTCCTGGGTGCGGCATTGCTGGCGCCACCGCGCGCCGGCGTGTGTCACGACGGCGTCTACGACACGCCTCGCTATCGTCGCCTCGGCCGGCTGGTGGCCTGGTGCGTCCGCCGCCGCTGGCTGGTGATCGGGCTGACGGTGCTGGCCTTCGCCGCCTCGATCGCCGGCTTCACCCGTGTGCCCAACCAGTTCTTTCCGGCGTCCGACCGGCTGGAAGTGCTGATCGACGTGCGGCTCCCCGAGGGCGCGAGCTTCGCCGCCACCCAATTGACCGTTCGCCGACTGGAACGACTGTTGTCGCACGAGCGCGGGATCGTCTCCTCGGTGGTCTATACCGGCACCGGCACGCCGCGCTTCTTTCTCGCCTTCAAGCCGCAGCTCGACCAGCCGAACTACGCCCAGTTCGTCATCAACACCCGCTCGATCGCCGATCGCGAGCGGCTGCTGCGGCATCTCGATGCGATCATCGACCAAGGCCCGGCGGGACCGTTCGCCGACGTCCGGCTGCGTGCGTCGCGGCTGGAACTCGGCCCGCCGGTCGGCTACCCGGTGCAGTTCCGGATCATGGGTCCCGACCCAATGGAGCTGCGACGCATCGCCGCCCGGGTGCGCCGCGCACTCGCCACCTCGCCGCATCTGCGCAACATCAGCGACAACTGGGGTGCGATGGGCGAGCGCGTCACGGTCACCGTTGACCAGGAAAAGGCGCGACTGCTCGGCATCAGCAGCGCCGACGTGGCAACGGCGTTGCAGACGCTCGAACAGGGGGCGACGATCACCGAGTACCGCGAGGGCACCGACCTGATCCCGGTGATCGTGCGTGCCATCGCCTCCGAGCGGCACGACCTGGAAGGGATCGGCGACGTCATGATCCCGGTCGCCAATGGGCCGCCGGTGCCGCTGGGGCAGATCGCGCGGATCGGCTGGAGCCTGGAGCAGCCGGTGGTCTGGCGGCGCGACCGCACGCCGATGCTGCTGGTGCAGGCGGACACCACACCGGGGATCCAGGCGCCGGTCGCGACCGCCGAGGTGCTGCCGTCACTGGCCGGCATCAAGGCGTCGCTGCCGGCCGGCTACCGGATCGAGACCGCCGGCGCCGTCGAGGAGAGTGCCAAGGGGACGGCCAGCATCGCCAAGGTGGTGCCGCTGATGCTGCTCGCCATGCTGGTGCTGCTGATGGTGCAGATGCAGTCGTTCGCGCGCATGGCGATGGTGCTGCTGACCGCGCCACTCGGGCTGATCGGGGCGACCGCGGCGCTGCTGCTGACCGGCGCCCCGTTCGGCTTTGTCGCCACCCTGGGCCTGATCGCGCTCGCCGGCATCATCATGCGCAACAGTGTCATCCTGATCGACCAGATTGAGCAGGATATCGGCGCCGGCAGCGCCCCCCTGGAGGCGATCGTCGGCGCCACGGTGCGTCGCGCGCGGCCGATCCTGCTGACCGCGACGGCCGCCGTTCTGGCTCTTGTGCCGCTCGCCTTTTCGGTGTTTTGGGGACCGATGGCGATTGCGATCATGGGTGGCCTGATGGGTGCGACGATGCTGACCTTGTGCTTCGTGCCCGCCCTCTACGCCGCCTTCGTCCGGGTCGGGCGCATGCCCCAGGCCGCGGCGCCCGCCCCGAGCGCCCTGCAGATGGCCGAATAAAGATGCTGCCGGAGGTCGCGATCGGCTCGGCCCGCATCCAGGATGCGCCGGCGATCGCGGCCGTCCATGTCGAAGTCTGGCGCAACGCCTATCCCGGGATGCTGCCCGATCACAGCCTGACCGGCCTGTCGCGTCACCGGCTCGCCGGCTATTACGGTGCCGCCATCGCACGCGGCGGCGGCATGCTGGTCGCGCGCGCGCCCGATACTTCCCAGGTCGTCGGTTTCGCCTCCTGGTCGCGCCGCGGCCTGAACGCGCCGGCCGACGGTGAAGTGGAAACCCTCTATGTGCTCGACGACTGGCGCGAACGCGGCATCGGCCGCTCGCTGCTGAGCACCTCGGCGCAGCATCTGGCGCGACGCAACTGCCGCTCGCTGTTCCTATGGGTGCTGGCCGACAACCCGAGCCGCTGGTTCTACGAACGTCTCGGTGGCCGCGCCGGACTGCGCTCCACGACCAACGTAGGCGGCCGCACCCTGCCGCAGATCGCGATGATCTGGGACCGCATCGCCGACCTCGTCGAAACCCGGTAGACCGAAACCATGCAGTTCGAATTCCGCACCGTCGCCTCCATCCTGGTCGAATGGTCGGGCGCCAGCCGCCTCGGCGCACTGCTGGCGCCACGCTTCCAGGGCCGCCGGATCCTCCTGGTGACCGACGCCGGGCTGATCCGCACCGGACTGCTCGAACCCATACAGCGCAGCCTCGCTGAAGCGGGCTTCGCGGTCACCATCTTCGACGGCGTCGTGGCCGACCCGCCCGAGGATGTGGTGCGCGCCTGCGCCGCCCAGGCCCGCGCCTGCCAGGCGGAGCTGGTCATCGGCCTGGGCGGCGGCTCCTCGCTCGACGTCGCCAAGCTCGCAGCAGTACTCGCCGTCTCCACCCAGGACCTCGCCGACTTCTATGGTATCGACAAGGTGACCTGCGGCCGCCTGCCGCTTGTGCTGATCCCAACTACCGCCGGCACCGGCTC
This sequence comes from Lichenicoccus sp., assembly GCF_965276875.1. Taxonomy (GTDB): domain Bacteria; phylum Pseudomonadota; class Alphaproteobacteria; order Acetobacterales; family Acetobacteraceae; genus Lichenicoccus. Next base: position 2,002,910 of record NZ_OZ255701.1, read on the forward strand.
GGAAGTCACCAACATCAGCGTGGTCACCACCGGAGCCACGACCAAGCTAGGCGTAGTCGCCGCACCTTTATTCTGCGACCTCGCCTTGCTCGACGCCGAACTCACCCTGGGCCTACCCCCCACCCACACCGCAGCCACTGGCATCGACGCGATGGTCCACGCCATCGAGGCTTATACCAGCCGCCACCGCAAGAACCCGATCTCCGACACGCTCGCCCGCGAAGCGCTGCGCCTGCTCGGCACCAACCTACTGACCGCCTGCCACGACGGCACCAACCGCCCGGCCCGCGAGGCGATGCTGCTGGGCGCGATGCTCGCCGGTCAGGCTTTCGCCAACGCCCCGGTCGCCGCCGTCCACGCCCTCGCCTACCCACTCGGCGGCCACTACCACGTCCCGCACGGCCTCTCGAACGCGCTGATGCTGGCGCCGGTCCTGCGCTTCAACGCCACCGCCGCCGCCCCACTTTACGCGGAACTCGCCGACGTGCTGCTCGGCCCGTCCGACAGTCCGCCGCAAACCCGCTCCGCCAACTTCGTCACGGAAATGCAGCGCCTGCTCGACGAAAGCGGCGCCCCTCGCCGCCTACGCGACGTCGGCGTCACCGACAACAGCCTGGCCCTCCTGGCCACCGACGCCATGCAACACACCCGGCTTCTGGTTAACAACCCTGTGGACTTAACCGCAACAGACGCGCTGGCGCTTTACCGGGAGGCATTCTGATCCATTGGCCGAACAGCCCCGCACCACTCAGGCGCAGGGTGACATTTACAATAATCGTTCCTTGTGCACTCCGCTGTATCGGAGATTGGTTGGGGAGCGGAGGGATAAAACCCACAACCTTAATGGCCAGTTTGTGCCTCATCCGGGATATTCAGATGCTCCAATCAACTCCCCGCTACCGGGCATGGAGGAGGGTATTCCTCCCTTAGCTAACTATCGGCTCATCTCGTTCGTATAAGTAGTCGTTTCAACCAGAAAAAGGGACGTGATTTGTTATCCTAGCCAGTGTGGGCGGCTGCGTAGCCTAGCAATGCCGGCAAACCGGTATAGGAGGTAGACTACTAAACTTTGCTTTTGCATCCCCGACCGAAAGCCAAGTAATTAATCTCGCTTTCAGGGTCTGGCTCGAGTCCAGCTTGGAGAGGATTAGGTGCACATTTCGAGGGTGAGAATTATCAACTTTGCCAACTTCCAGGATCTCGACATCCGGACCGGTGAAAACATAGTGATCGTCGGTGAGAACAAGGTCGGCAAAAGCAATTTTCTACGCGCGATCCAGTTGATCCTCGATCCAAGTCTATCTGAGCGCGAGAGGCGGCTCGGTCTGGAGCACTTCTGGGACGGCCTTGGGGACAACAAGCTCGGCGAAACTGTGGAAGTGTCGATCGAGCTGACCGAGAGATCCGAGGATCCAAGGTTGCTGCGCTACTTGGCCGACTGTATCGTCGAAGCCGGACCGCCCTTCGTCGCTCGCCTCACGTATCGCTACCAGCCCAAGCCTGGTCTTGGCCAGCCGCCTACCTCCCTGGCGGACTATGAATATGTGATCTTCGGCGGTGTCGAGCCAGACAACGGCTACGGCTCTGATCTGCGTCGGCTGATCCCGATGGACGTTCAGGGCGCGTTGCGCGATGCAGAAAAGGACTTGGCATCCTGGCGCCATTCCCCACTACGACCACTGATCGACAGCCTCGCGACGAAACTCGGTGACGAAAGCCGTGAGGAAATCCAGAACCAGATAGATGTGGCGCAAGCGACCCTGAACGCTCGGCCAGAAATCGAGGGCACAGCCGATCTGATCAACATGCGGCTTACGCAGATGGTCGGGGAGCAGCACGCAAATATACTGTCGCTGGGCTTAGCGCCAACACGCCTGGATGCTCTCCTGCGCGGCCTACGCCTGCTGATCGACCATGGTGCGCGCCCCATCAGTGATGCCAGCTTAGGCAGCGCCAATCTGATCTTCCTGGCGCTGAAAAGCTTGGAACTGGACCGGCTCGTGACCGAAGGGGAGCGAGACCACACCTTTTTCGCCGTAGAGGAACCGGAGGCGCATCTACACCCCCACGTGCAGCGGCTGGTCTATCGACACTTTCTAGCCCCCCAGACGGCGGACGATCTCGAAAGCGCGCCGCGGCGCCAGACGACGATTTTGACTACCCATTCGCCCCATATCGCAAGTGTCGCCCCGCTTCGGTCAATCGTGCTCTTGCGCCGCGACAGGGCGGCGGAAGCGACAACGGGCGTGGCGGCGGCGCATGTTCCATTAACCGACGCAGACTTGGCTGACCTCCAGCGCTACATTGATGTTACGCGGGCAGAGCTGTTCTTCTCGCGTGGCATCATTCTGGTTGAGGGTGACGCCGAACGCTTCTTGATCCCGGCCTTTGCCAACGTCCTAAACATCCCGCTCGACGCCTTGGGCATCTCCGTTTGCTCGGTGGCAGGGACCAACTTCGAGCCGTTCGTCAAGCTGCTTGGTCCGAAAGGCCTGAACATCCCTTTTGTGATATTGAGCGACCGCGATCTCGTCGGAGGCAGGGATTATGGCCTAAATCGAGTAAAAAGAATTCTAAAGATTCTCCGACCGAACCTTACGCTTGCGGCGATGGAGACTGAGGCGATCCTAAGCGCCGGGCACACCTCAGGCATTTTCCTAAACAGAAGCACCTTGGAGATCGAGCTGTTCCAGGACAACCTGGCCACCGAAATCCAGACCGTCCTGCTCGACCAACTCAGTCTAACGCAAACGTCGAGAGATGAGCTCCAAGGGTGGGTCGATGACATCGTTGAGCTTGACCAAGAAAAATTGCTGAGATGGATTGATCGTATTGGAAAGGGCCGCTTTGCCCAAAAGCTTGCCCAGGAAGTAACGGTGGTCGCCGACTGCCCAGACTACATTCTTCGGGCCCTCCAGCGGATCCGTGATGCACTTGCGTAGGATCAGCACGGCATATTTGGAAGAGGCGAGGAGCCTCAGCCGCAACCCGCAACAGAAGGCCGCCTACGACTCTACAGGTAACTGCGTGGTGCTGGCTGGCCCGGGCAGCGGCAAGACCAAGACGCTGACTCTGAAGTTGGCGCGCATCCTCGCCGAGGACATTCGGGCGCCCCGCGGTGTAGCGTGCATCACCTATAGCCATGAGTGCGCCCGCGAGCTGCAGCGGCGTCTTGAAGGCCTAGGTTTGCAAGAGGGTCCGAATCTCTTCGTCGGGACAGTACATGGGTTCTGCATGCGCCATCTGCTGCTACCATATGCCAACCTAGCTGGCCTTCCCTTGCCCTTCCCATTGACCATGGCCGGGTCCTCGCAAACCAAGGAGATCGAGAAGCACGCTGGGGAAGCTCTTTTCGGTGTGCGACACGCTTATAATGCCATGGAGATGGGCAGGCACCGTCGGTCGGTCCTCAACCGGCAGAGTGAAGAATGGAATGCCGAACCAGAGCTATCGCAATGGGCTTTGCGGGTTGAGGCGGATCTTCACGCTAAGGGCCTGATCGACTTCGACGATCTGGTGATCAATGGCCGCAAGCTTGTCAGCGAGCACAATTGGGTGCTGCCTCTCGTCCGGTCCAAGTTCCCAGTGCTGGTCGTCGACGAGTATCAGGATTTGGGGGTTGCACTGCATGCCATTGTCCAGCGCCTGGTCTTCGACGGCGGGGTCCGGCTCTTCGCCGTCGGTGATTACGATCAGACTGTCTATGGCTTCACCGGGGCGGATGGCGCCTTGCTTCAGGAGCTTTCAGAACGTTCAGATGTCGAGAAAATCCAACTTCGACTAAATTATCGGTCCGCCGGACGCTTGATACAAGCTTCGGAGATGGTGCTAGGCGAGGAGCGTGGCTATCGCGCAAGTAATTCGGAAAGGGCGGCCGTGATTGACTTTGCGCTCTGCCCGAACGGACTGAGAGACCAGGCAGCCTTCGCGATCAACAAGATTGTCCCGTCCGTTTTAGCGGCGAAGCCTGGTCGACGTTTGGGCGACATCGCCATTCTCTACAAGGATTACAACGGTGGAAATGCAGCAGCCAGAGCCGCGCTTGCTGCTGGCCAATCCTTCGTTCGCGTCGACAACTCCGCCCCCTACAGAAAAGTCGCGCTCACCAGTTGGATCGAGGACTGCGCAGCTTGGTGCGCCGGCGGCTGGCGCCATGCCGACCCCAGACTGCTTGGACTCATTGATCAATGGCTCGGCTTCCATGCCAATTGCGCTGGTGACAATGACCGCCAAAAGGCCTCTCTCAGCCTAAGCCGCTTCCTTTGGGCACACCGGCAAGACGACGCGGCGGCTTCCACCTTCGTCAGCGCGATCAGGCGAGATCTGCTCGACGTTCTGATGGCCAATCAGCCAAGCCTCGGCGACCAGGCCCAAGAGGTTGAAAAGCTAACAAGCTCGCTGACTATCGGCGGCCCACTGGTCGGTTTTAGCACCCGGGAACTAGGAAAGCAGGATGGCTCGCCCGATCACCTCAACCTGCTCACCCTGCACTCGTCCAAAGGCTGCGAGTATGATGTTGTGATCATGCTGGGCCTTGACCAAGGTGCCCTGCCTTGGAAAAACGCAACTCAAAGGCAAATCGCTGCAGATCGCCGCCTTTTCTATGTTGGCCTTACGCGCGCCAGGGACGCGGCCTACATGCTCTATTCTGGATGGATTCAAACCCGGAATGGTCGCTGGACGTTGGGCCGGTCGATCTTTGTCGATGAGCTGGAGACCCGGCTTTCCGTCGCTAGCTCGGCCGCGTCGACGAGCGGTTGACCGTCAGAGATCAAGCTCCAGAAAGCGAAGCTCGTTTGATACACCGGCCGACGCTATCACGGGCAAAGGCTGCGCTGGATCGAACTCGAGCGGACGCGATGTACGCAGTGGGCTTTCGTCCCACCTCCACTGGGCCTCGCCTCGGGCTGTCGTTCAGGATTTCCAAACCGCTTGGGTTTCGGGAGAACGTGCTAAGGTCAGGCCATGCTAACCGTCATACCTGTCGAGGGGCTACGCTTTGTCGTTTATCCGAGCGATCATTTACCAGCACATGTCCACGTCCTTGGGCCGGGCTGGGTCGTCGTGGTGAACCTGCATGATCCGAAGGCGCGGAGGGTCGTCGGGCCGTGTACGCGACGCCCAACGGGTGCTGAACCTGGTGACGGGGCATTGCGCGGCGCTACTGGAGGCTTGGAGGCGGTTTCATGGCTGAGTTGACTGACGAGCAGTTCGAGCGTGCAACGCGGCGCGGTGCGGCGCGGCTGCATGGGCCGTGCGCGGTGGCGGCGCGCTACGATGCCGGTCGTGGGCGCGTGGTGATTACCCTCTCCACTGGCGTCGAACTTGGGCTCGCGCCGCGCAGCGTGGAGGGTCTGGCGGGCGCGTCGGCCGAGGACCTGCGGGTGGTGGAGGTGGATGCGCTGGGGCTTGGGATCCACTTTCCACGGCTTGACGCCGACCTTTATGTGCCGGCGCTGCTGGAAGGTGTGCTCGGCTCGCGGCGCTGGATGGCGGCTCGGCTGGGCGCTGCCGGGGGACAGGCGCGCAGTGCTGCGAAAGCCATGGCCGCGCGCGAGAACGGCCGGCGCGGCGGCCGGCCCCGGAAGGCCGCTTCGGGCGCTTAACGCCGACACGAAGGCGAGTGGTCATCAGGCTGGTGGACGTGTCTCGAAACAGAGCACCGCCGCTCGTGCCGCCTTCGTGCGTCTTGACGAGCGAGTCCGGGTGTTTGCGCACTATGTGCGACAGGGCAGAGAACCACTTTGCCGGGGTTTCGTTGTTCATCGTTCTTTGATTGGAGCCAGAGATGAACACAGCCGCGCGATCCCGTCTGCGTGAGGGACGGCCGAGCCCACGTGGGGCCACCTGGAACGGGCGCGGCGTCAACTTCGCCCTGTTCTCCGCCAATGCCACCAAGGTGGAGTTGTGCCTGTTCGACGAGGCTGGCACGCGGGAGCTGGAGCGCATCGAGCTGCCGGAATACACCAACGAAATCTTCCACGGCTTCCTGCCCGATGCGCGCCCTGGCTTGAACTACGGCTACCGGGTGCATGGGCCATATGAACCCAGCGCGGGCCATCGCTTCAATCCGAACAAGCTGCTGATGGACCCCTATGCGAAGTCGATCGTGGGGCATCTTGAGTGGAATCCGGCGTTGTTCGGCTACGTCATGGAGAGTGGCGACGACCTCACCTTCGATCCCCGCGACAGCGCCCGCTTCATGCCCAAGTGCCGGGTCATCGATGGCGGCTTCAGTTGGGGCGACGACCGGCCGCCGCGGCATGGCTGGGACCGGACAGTGATTTCCGAGCTGCACGTCAAGGGCTACACGCAGCGTCATCCGGCGGTGCCCGAGGGGTTGCGCGGCACGTTCCGCGGCCTCACCGATCCGGCGGTGCTGGCGCACCTGAAGGCGACCGGCGTCACCGCGGTCGAGCTGCTGCCGGTGCACAGCTTCCTTGATGACGACTACCTGCTGGATAAGGGGCTGACCAATTATTGGGGATATAACAGTATCGGCTTCTTCTCGCCGGCGCGCCGCTATGCCAGCGTTCCCGATTTCGCGTTCTCGGAATTCAAGGAAATGGTCGGCCGGCTGCACGAGGCTGGGCTCGAGCTGATCCTCGACGTTGTCTACAACCACACCGCCGAAGGCAACGAAAAGGGTGCGACGCTGTCGTTCAAGGGCATTGACAACGCCAGCTATTATCGCCTGCTGCCCGATCAGCCACGCTACTACATCAACGACACGGGAACCGGGAACACCGTCAATCTCAGCCATCCGCGAGTCATCCAGATGGTCACGGACAGTCTGCGCTACTGGGTGCAAGAGATGCATGTCGACGGCTTTCGCTTCGACCTCGGCACCATCCTGGCGCGAGAGCCGCATGGCTTCGATCAGCAGAGCGGCTTTTTGCGCGCGGTCGGACAGGACCCGGTGCTCTCCGAGGTCAAGCTGATCGCCGAGCCCTGGGATTGCGGGCCGGGCGGCTACCAGGTCGGCGGCTTCGCACCTGGCTGGGCGGAGTGGAACGACCGCTTCCGCGACGTGGTGCGCGCGTTCTGGAAGGGCGAGGAGGGCATGCTGCCGGAGATGGCGACACGCCTCACCGGATCGGCGGACAAATTCAACTGGGCCGGACGCAGGCCATGGGCGAGCGTGAACTTCCTCACCGCCCATGACGGCTTCACCCTGCACGACACGGTCTCGTACAACGACAAGCACAACATGGCGAACGGCGAGGAGAACCGCGACGGCACCGACAACAACCATAGCTGGAACTGCGGCGCCGAGGGTCCGACCACCGATCCATCCGTCATCGTTCTGCGTGAGCGGCAGAAGCGCAACATGCTGGCGACGCTGCTGCTGTCCCAGGGCCTGCCGATGCTGGTCGCCGGCGACGAGTTCGGCCGCACCCAGGGCGGCAACAACAACGCCTATTGCCAGGACAACGAGATCTCGTGGGTCGATTGGGAGCTCGACGCGGCCGGAAAGTCGCTCGCCGCCTTCACCGCCAAGCTTGCCGGGCTGCGTCGCACATTCCCGATCCTCAGGCGCGAGCGCTTCCTGACCGGCAGCTATAACGAGGCGCTGCAGATACGCGAGCTGACCTGGCTCACCCCGCACGGGACGGAGATGGAGGAGGCGGACTGGCACGACCCCGCGGCCAAGTGCATCGGCCTGATCCTCGACGGCCGCGCCCAGCCAACCGGACTGCGCAAGCGCGGCATCGACCGAACCGTGCTGCTCCTGCTCAACGCCAATCATGAAAGGGTAGCCTTCACCCTGCCCGAGGTCGCGGGAGGTGCCGGCTGGCTGCTGCATATCGATACCGATCGCCCGGACCTGGAAGGGGTGCAGGCGTTCGGGTTTGGACATGACTATGTCCTGGTCGAACGATCGCTGTCGCTGCTTGAGCTTGACCGCACCGCCGAGCCGGCCGGTGAGGCGATCGGGTGAACGTCTCCGAGGTCATGAGCCGCGACGTCGAGTTCATCGAGGCGGACGCCACCGTGCAGGCCGCCGCCGAGTTGATGGGCGAGATCGATGTGGGCGCATTGCCGGTCGGCGGCCCGGAGCGTGTGGTCGGCGTGGTGACGGATCGCGACATCCTCTACCGCGTTGTCGCACGCGGCCTCGACCCTGCCACGACCCGGGTGCGCGATGTTCTGTCGCGCCCGGTTGTCGCCTGTCGGGACGAGGATACCGTGCTCGCGGTGATGGACATGATGGCGGCGAACCATATCCGCCGCATGCCGGTGCGCGGCGACGACGAGCACGTGGTGGGATGGATCACACTCGCCGACCTGTCGCGCCGTCTGCTCGTCGAGAACGCGGCGCTGCAGGACGCGCTGCGTGAGATGACGGAAGCCGCCTGAGAGAACCCGCTACCGTCGGTAGCGTCGGGCGGCGCTGCGCACGACCGCGGTCGGCAGATCGAGCCGTGCCTCGAGATAGTCGAGAAAGCGTAGCGTTGCGTCGTAGCGCGCGTCGGAGGCGACAATTCCCATCACATAGGCGTAGGCCGCTAGGTCCTGCTCGATCACCAGTTCCAACTGTCGGCTCAAGCTCGGAGGCTCCGCAATGGCGCGCTCCAGCGCGTCAAGTGCCGCACCCCCGGCGCCGACCGATTTCAGCCAATCGCGCAGCCGCTCCGGCTCACCGGTCAGGTCGCGCGCCGCGGGACCCGCCCTGAGCGCGATCGCCAACATCCCGGCCAGCGTCTCCTGCTGCTCCTGACGCAGGGTGCGGAAGTTCAGCGACAGCGGATAGAGCGTCTGGTGACGGTTCTGCAGCCAGGCGTGCAGCACCTTCTCCGACAACGAGGCGATCAGCGCATCCTCGCCGCCCGCGGCACGCTCGCGCCTGCCGCCGGCATTGGTCGGCGTGGGCAACGGGGGAGCGGGCTCGAACGCGTCGATGTCGATGCCGGTCGCCAGGCTTTCGAGGGACGAAGCGGCGCCGTCGCGCGGCCGCAGGCGGAGCATCAGCCGGTCGAGGAGCATGACCCGGGCCGTCAGGCGGACGCGCTCGACTTCGCCAGCAACTCGTCGATCTGTGCGAGCAGGCGCGAGAAATCGACCGGCTTGGGATGGTAATCGTCGCAGCCGGCGGCGATCGCCTTCTCGCGGTCACCCGACATCGCATGCGCGGTCAGCGCGATGATCGGGATTGTGCTGCTCTGCGGGTTGGCCTTCATCATTCCGGCCGCCGTCCAGCCATCGATCACCGGCAGGTTCATGTCCAGCAGCACGATCTCGGGACGCTCCTCGATCGCCTTGTCCACGCCCTGCTGCCCGTCGGTCGCCAGGATCACATCATGGCCGCGCCGCTTCAGACGGCGCGACAGGAAGTCCCAGATCTCCTCGTGGTCCTCGACCAGCAGGATACGGCTCATCATCTTTCTCCTCGCTGCCGCATCCGCAGCACCAGCGTTGGCGTTCAACGCCGGACATGCCAGATGGCTTCGCCACCGCAATCAGATATCCCGGGAGCGCCACCCGCTTATGACCCTGCATGAGGGGCTTGCCTTCGGGCTGGTTGCCGCCACGATCGGCGGCTTCCTGTCCGGCCGCGTGCCGTATGATCTGGTCGCCCTCGCGGCCCTGGTTGTGGGTGTCGCGATCGGCATCGTCCCGGCCGATCAGGCGTTCTCCGGCTTCTCCAGCGAGGTCGTGATCATCATTGCCTCGGCCCTGGTGGTCAGCGCCGCGGTGGCCCGCTCAGGGATCGTCGAGGCGGCGATGCGGCCGATCGTGCCCCGGCTGCGCACCACCAGGGTCCAGGTGCCGGTCCTGGTCGGCTTCGTGATGCTGCTGTCGATGGTCACCAAGAATGTCGGCGCACTTGCCATCTTCATCCCGGTGGCGTTGCAGCTGGCGCGACGCACCAAGACCCCGCCCTCTGCCTTGCTGATGCCGATGGCGTTCGCCTCGATGCTCGGCGGCCTGGTGACCCTGGTCGGCACCTCGTCGAACATCCTGACCGCCAAGGTCCGCCTCGATGTCGAGGGAAAGGCATTCGGCATGTTCGCCTACACGCCGGTCGGATTGTCGGTCGCCTTCATCGGCTTTGTCTTCCTGGCCTTCGGCTGGCCGCTGCTGCCGCGCGGACGACGCGCCGCCTCGACGATGGAGGCGGCCTTCAACCTCGAGGACTACACCGCCGAGGCCGGCGTGCCCGAAACATCGCCCGCCTGCGGCCGGACCATCGCCGAGATCGAGGCGATGGCCGAAGGCGACGTGCAGGTGGCGCTGGTGATACGCGAGCGCTTCCGGCGCTATCCGCGGCGGCCGGACTGGACGGTGCGCGCCGGCGACGTGCTGCTGCTGCGCGGCGAGCCCAGCGACCTCGAACGCCTGGTCGCGCGCGCGCGCTTCGAGCTCGCCGGCGGCGGCCATGGCGAGGCGCGCGTCGTCGAGGGCGTGGTGACGGCGGATTCGTCCCTGGTCGGCACCACCCTCGCACGGGCACAACTCGAACAGCGGTTCGGCATCGGCGTGCTCGCGGTCAGCCGCAGCGGCGAGCGGATCAGGCAGCTTCTGGCCAGCGTGCGCGTCCGCGCCGGCGATGTCGTCGTGCTGCGCAGCGCCTCGCCGCGGATGCCGGAGACGCTCGGCGAACTGCGCGTGCTGCCGCTCGCCGAACGCAGCATCACGCTGGGACGCAACGACCGCAGCTTCATCCCCGCCTTGGTGCTGCTGGCGGCGATGACGCTCGTGGCCTTGCACCTGGCCTCTGTCGGCATCGCCTTCTTCGGCGCCGCGATCGTGCTGCTGCTGATGCGCGTGATGACCATGCACGAGGCCTACGAGACGGTGGAGTGGCACGTGCTGATCCTGCTCGGTGCGTTGATCCCGATCAGCCGCGCCATTCACGACACCGGCGGCACCAACCTGATCGCGGGCTTGCTGCTGCACTCGGTGCATCATTTGCCCGGGATCGGCGTGCTCGGCGTGGTGCTGGTGGTGACCATGGTGGCCACCCCGTTCCTGCATAACGCGCCGACGGTGCTGATCATGGGGCCGATCGCGGCCAGCCTCGCGGTCAAGCTCGGCTTCAACCCCGACCCGTTCCTGATCGCGGTGGCGTTGGGCGCCGGCTGCGACTTCCTCACGCCGCTCGGGCATCAATGCACCACCCTGGTGATGGGACCCGGTGGCTATCGTTTCGGCGACTACGGTCGGCTCGGAGCACCCCTGTCGTTGCTGGTGGTCGTCGCCGGACTGCCGCTGATCGCCCTTTTCTGGCCCCTGCACGGACATTGAAGCCGATGGCACGTCTTTCCGCTTCCTGGCGCCGACGCTCGGAACATCTGGTCGCACTTGCCGGCGTGCTGTTCGTGGCCGGTTTGTGCCTGTTTGCAGGCTACGTCATCATAAGGCAGCGCGCGGACTCGCACATTCTCGCGTGGAACACCCAGCTGATCACGGTCGAGCAACTGCTCTCAGCGTTGAAGGACGTCGAGACCGGCGAGCGCGGCTACTTCATTACCGGCAGTGCAATGTATCTGCAGCCTTACCAGGCGGGACTCGCGGACGTGCAGCGCAACCTGTCCGCCCTGTCCCGCCGAGGACCATACGGCGCTGCACTGCCGGGCCTGGTTGCGGCAAAGCTCGCGGTGGCGGCACAAATCGTAGCCAGCAAACGCGTCGGCGACACCCGGGCGGCGCTGCATTTCATGCTCGACGGACAGGACAAGGCGGCGATGGACCACGTCCGTGCGGCCGTGGCAGGTCGGCAGGACCATCTGCGCCGGCAAATACAACGCCGCGATGCGTCCAGCGCGGCACTCTGCGCGGTGCTGCTGGCGGCTTCCGTCCTGGCGCTGCTGGGCGGCTTCGGCAGCATCCTACTGGTGGCGCGACGCAGAAATCGGTCAATACAGGAGAGCCGCGCAGAGCTGATCCTCAGCGAAGAGCGATTCCGCACCCTGATCGAAGCCAGCGCCTCGATCATCTGGCTGATGCCGGCCTCGGGACGCTTCGCCGCGCCGCAAACGGCCTGGACCGCGTTCACCGGCCAGGATGGCGTCGCCATGCAAGGCAACGGCTGGATGGACTGTGTCCACCCGGACGACCAGGCGGAGACGGCGCGGCTCTGGCCCGGGGCGATCGCGGCAGGCGTGCCGTTCATCCTGGAACACCGGCTGCGCAGAACCGACGGCACGTGGCGCAACATGCTCGCGCGTGGCGTGCCGGTTCGCAACGACAGCGGCGCGGTTCGCGAATGGGTCGGCACCCACACCGATATTACCGACCAGCGTCAGGCCGAGGCCGATCTGTTGGCGGCAAAGCAGACGGCGGAGGACGCCAACCGGGCGAAAAGCCAGTTCCTCGCGAACATGAGTCACGAGCTGCGCACGCCGCTCTCGGCGGTGATCGGCTACAGCGAGATGCTTGAGGAAGAGATCGAGGATCTCGGCCAGAAATCGTTGCTCGATGACGTGCGCAAGATCAACAGCAACGCGCGTCATTTGCTCAGCCTGATCAACGACGTGCTCGACCTCTCCAAGATCGAGGCCGAACGCATGACCACCTACGCCGAGGATTTCAGCACGGCGGGGTTGCTGCGCGAGGTCGCCTCGACGGTCGAGGCATTGGTTGCCACCAAGCACAACCGCCTGATGCTGGATCTGGGCGCGGAGACGGAGCTTGGGTCCATGCACACCGATCAGGTCAAGCTGCGCCAGTGCCTGTTCAACCTGATCAGCAACGCCGCCAAATTCACCGAGAACGGCACCATCACCGTGCGGGCGCGACGCGAGGATACGGACCTGCTGTTCAGCGTCGCGGATAGCGGCATCGGCATGACGGCCGAGCAACTCGAACGCCTATTCGAGCGCTTCGCCCAGGCGGATGCCTCCACCACCCGACGCTTCGGCGGCACCGGGCTCGGTCTTGCGATCACCCGCGCCTTCTGCCGGCTGCTCGGCGGCGACGTGACGGTGGAGAGCGTCGAAGGACAGGGCTCAACCTTTACCATGCGTATCCCTGCCCTGCTGCCGGAACCGACCGAGCCGGAGCCGGAAGCGGCGCCGGCAGCCGCCGGCAAACATCTGGTGCTGGTCGTCGATGACGATCCGAACCAGCGCGAACTACTCACCAGGTTTCTTGAGCGCGAGGGTTTTGCAGTGCGCACTGCGTCCGACGGCTGTGCGGGCCTCGAACTGGCCCGGGAACTGGTGCCGCGCGCCATCCTGCTCGATGTGATGATGCCGCAAATGGACGGCTGGTCGGTGCTGGCGGCACTCAAGGCCGACACGGCGCTGGCCGCGATCCCGGTCGTGCTGGTCACCTTCGTCAATGACGTCGCACTCGGCGAGTCGCTCGGCGCCGCGGAGCTGGTTGCCAAGCCCGTGGACTGGGAGCGGCTCGGCCATGTGATGGAACGTTTCCGCGGCGAAGGGCACGTGCTCGTCGTCGATGATGATGCCGACACTCGCCATCGGCTGCGCACGCTGCTCGAACGCAACGGCTGGTCGGTAGCCGAGGCTGCAGACGGCCGACAGGCACTCGATCTGGTTACGCAGTCGGTGCCGCAACTGATCCTGCTCGACCTGATGATGCCGGTGATGGACGGATTTACGTTCCTGCATGCGCTGCGTGAGAAGCCGGATTGCCGCGACGTGCCGGTGGTGGTGATGACCGCGCGCGACCTCACCGCCGATGACCGCGAACGCCTTTCCGGCGCCGACCGGGTCCTGAGCAAGGGCGAGACCAATCTGCGCCTGCTTGCGGACGAACTGTTGGCGCTTGCGTCCGACGCGTCCATGCATCAGGGCGAGACGCCGACGAACGCCGACGCGTAGGCTCAGAGCGACCATGTCAGCCGATCTGTTGATTGCCGGCGACCGCCAACTGAGCGTCACAGGCACGCTTGTAGGCTGGCCGCGCTTCACCGCGCGCGACGTAGGCGGCGAGATTCGGCGTGTCGTCCAGCAGGCCTGACGCTTTCACCCGGAGCAGCACCGACACCATCATCAGGTCACCCGCGCTGAACGCGCCATCGAGCCAGTCGGCATCGCCGAAGTGATGGGAAAGCGGGCCCAACCGGTTACGGACGCGATCTGCGACGAGAGGCATGCGTTGCGCGGCCCAGGACCTGTCTCCCTCAAGCAGCCTCGCGGTCGTAAGTTCAAGGATCGGCGGCTCCATTGTGCTGAGTGCGGCGAACATCCACATGATCGCGCGCGCCCGGGCATTTGCATCCTCGGGCAACAGCCCCGCATGACGCTCCGCGATATGGAACACGATCGCTCCCGTCTCGAACAGGACGAGATCGCCTTCCTCATAGGTCGGAATCTGCCCGAAAGGATGCAGTGCCAGATGGGCGGCTTGCTTCATCGCGCTGAACGAAACGAGACGCACCTCGTAGGGCTGGCCGACTTCCTCCAGCGCCCAGCGAATGCGCGTATCACGTGCCAAGCCCTTGCCGCCGTCGGGTGACCGTTCAAAGGCGGTGATGATAATGGTCATCGCGGACTTACCCAAAAAGCGGGGCGGCACCCGAAGATGCCGCCCTTCTCAGCTTTGCTCACAACAGGTAAGCGAACCCGGCGTCACGTGACGTCGAAGCGATCGGCGTTCATGACCTTGTTCCATGCTGCCACGAAATCCTTGACGAATTTCGGCTGGGAGTTGGCGCAGGCATAGACCTCGGCGAGGGCGCGCAGTTGCGAGTGCGAGCCGAAGATGAGGTCGACGCGCGTGCCGGTCCACTTCTCCTCCTTGGTCTTGCGGTCGCGGCCCGCGTAGGCGTTCTCGGAGTCCGTGGGCTGCCACTCGGTCTTCATGTCGAGCAGGTTGACGAAGAAGTCGTTCGTCAACGTGCCCGGCCGCTGGGTGAACACGCCGTGCCTGGAGCCGCCGGAATTCGCCCCCAGCACCCGCAAGCCGCCGACCAGCACCGTCATTTCCGGGCCGCTCAAGCGCAGCAGTTCGGCCTTGTCGATGAGCGCTTCCTCTGGCGCCATGAACTGCGCGCCCTCGTAGTGGTTGCGAAACCCATCGCCGGTCGGCTCCAGGGGCGCGAACGATGCGGCGTCGGTCTGCTCCTGCGAGGCGTCCATGCGACCGGGTGTGAACGGCACCTTGATGTCGGTCCCGCCCTCCTTCGCCGCCTGCTCGATCGCGGCACAGCCGCCGAGGACGATCAGGTCGGCGAGCGAGACCTTCATGCCGCTGGTCGCCTGCGCGTTGAACGATGCCTGCACCGCCTCGAGCTTCTGCAACACGCCGGCCAGCTCGGCGGGGTTGTTCACCGCCCAGTCCTTCTGCGGCGCGAGGCGGATACGCGCGCCATTGGCGCCGCCGCGCTTGTCGGAATAGCGGAACGTCGCCGCCGACGCCCAGGCGGTGGAGACGAGCTGGGACACCGAAAGCCCGGTGGCGAGGATCTTCGCCTTGAGAGCCTCGATCTCCTGCTCGCCGATAAGCGGGTGATCGACTTCGGGGATCGGATCCTGCCAGATCAGCCGCTCCTTGGGCACGAGTGGGCCGATGTAGCGCTGGATCGGGCCCATGTCGCGATGCGTGAGCTTGAACCAGGCGCGGGCGAAAATGTCCGCGAATTCGTCGGGGTTCTCGTAGAAGCGGCGCGAGATTGTCTCATAGGCCGGGTCCGCGCGCAGGGCGATGTCGGACGTCAGCATGGTGGGCAGACGCGTCTTGGACGGATCGTGCGCGTCCGGAATGTCCGCGGGGGCATTCTTGGCCTGCCACTGCCAGGCGCCGGCCGGGCTCTTGGTCAGCTCCCACTCGAACTTGAACAGGTTATCGAAATAGTGGTTGCTCCATTGGGTCGGCGTCTGCGACCAGGTGACCTCAAGGCCGGCGGTGATTGCGTCCGCGCCAAGTCCCGTGCCGTGGGTGCTGCGCCAACCGAGGCCCATATCCTCCATGACCGCGCCTTCGGGCTCGGGGCCGACGAACGAGGGGTCGCCCGCGCCATGGGTCTTGCCGAAGGTGTGGCCGCCGGCGATCAGCGCCACCGTCTCCTCGTCGTTCATCGCCATGCGCGCGAAGGTCTCGCGAATATCGTGCGCCGAGCCGAGCGGATCGGGCTGGCTGTTCGGTCCTTCCGGATTGACATAGATGAGCCCCATCTGCACCGCGCCGAGCCGGCTGTCCAACTGCCGCTCGCCGCTGTAGCGCTCGTCGCCCAGCCAGGTCCCCTCCGGACCCCAATAGAGCTGCTCGGGCTCCCAGGTGTCCGCGCGGCCGCCGGCGAAGCCGAACGTCTTGAAGCCCATCGACTCCAAGGCGACGTTGCCGACGAGCACGAACAGGTCGGCCCAGGAGAGCTTGTCGCCGTATTTCTGTTTGATCGGCCAGAGCAGCCGGCGCCCCTTGTCGAGGTTGGCGTTGTCGGGCCAGCTATTGAGCGGCGCGAAACGCTGCTGGCCGCCGCCGGCGCCGCCGCGGCCGTCGGTCGTGCGGTAGGTGCCGGCGCTGTGCCATGCCAGGCGAATGAACAGGCCGCCGTAATGCCCGAAATCCGCCGGCCACCATTCCTGTGAATCGGTCATCAAAGCGTGCAGGTCGGCGATGACGGCGTTCAGGTCGAGCGTCTTGAACGCTTCGGCATAGTCGAACTCGGCGCCCATCGGGTTGGCCCGCGGCGAGTGCTGGCTCAGAGTCTCCAGGCTTAGCGACTCCGGCCACCAGTCCCGATTACCACTCCGCGCGCTCTTGCGCTTCGCCGGGGAGCCTCCGTGCACGACCGGGCACTGGCCCGCTGCCGCATTGTCGGTCGGTCCATCCATGGTGTTCTTCCTCTCAAGAAGCGTGCTGTAACGCAGTCTAGTGCGGGCGGGCATCGCTGTTAAATTGATTGTCGGTGGCCAATTGATTGAACAGGTCTATCGACAAGCGTCACACGCGATGGACGCCAGACGGCAGATGGTCACACAGGGTTTGCGCAAGCAAATGGATGTCACGTGGCCTGGGATAGCTGCGTCGCCATACGAGGCCGATGCGTCGCCCCACGCCGGCTGCCATCGGCCGGATCGAGACCGCGCGGGTGCGCGCGTCGCCGCATGCCATCGCCGGCAGCAGCGTGCTTCCCAAACCGGTCGCCACCATCTGCAGGATGGTCTCCAGGCTGGTCGCGCGAAAGTCCCCGTCCGCCTCGCGCTCGGCCGTCCCGCAGATCGCCAGGGCCTGCTCGCGCAGACAATGGCCTTCGGTCAGCAACAGCAGAGCGTGCTCGCGCAGTTCGTCCTCTTGCATGATTTTTGTCGAGGCGGCCTTGCGGCCTTTTGGCGCGGCAAACCAGAACGGTTCATCAAACAACGCGAGCGTCTCCAGCCGATCGCCCGGGACCGGGAGCGCCACCAGGGCGGCGTCCAGCCGATGCGAACCAAGTCGCTCCAGCAGGGGGGCCGTCAGATCCTCGCGCAGCACCAGGCGCAGCGCCGGATAATCTCGCTTCAGCGCCGGCACCAGCCACGGCAGAACGTAAGGCCCGAGTGTGGGAATGACACCGAGGCTGAAATCGGCGGCCAGGGGCCCTGAGGTTTGCTGCCCGACGCTCATGATGGCGTCGATCTCCGCCAAGATGTGACGCGCGCGCCCGACGATGTCCGCACCGACGGCGGTGACGCTCACCGACTTGGTTGTGCGCTCGAACAGCTTGACGCCAAGCTGCGCTTCGAGGTGTTTGATCTGAATGCTCAGCGTCGGTTGCGCCACATCGCACGCCGCGGCCGCGCGGCCGAAGTGACCATGTTCGGCAATCGCCACCACGTAGCGTAGGTCCTGCAACGTCATACGCGCTGTCTCATAGCCTGCATCAATCAACGATTACATCCATCGATGATTACAAGTCCATCGTACGGGTCGCGCCGCGAACCTGACCCGGGGGATAGCCGACGACGCGGCTGAAGGCGGTGCTGAACGCGCTTGTTGATTGAAAGCCGGTCGACCCCACAACACTGGCTATGGAGTGCTTACCGGAGAGAAGACGCCTCCTTATCAAAGCTGCCCTAAGCTGCGCGCATAAACGCCAGGATTTCACCGGCCAATTCTTCCGGAGCCTCCTCGGCCATATGATGGCCGCAATCAAGGCTGCGACCTCGTCGCGTCGTCGTCCATGGCTCCCACACGGCGAGGACATCGCCATACAGAAGTTCAAGATCATCGCGCGATGACCACAGGATCAGGGCCGGGCAGCCGATCCGGCGTTTCGCGCGGCGGTCGGCCTCATCGTGAGCGCGATCGATCCCGAGACCCGCTCGATAATCCTCAAGCATGCCGTGCACGGTCGCCGGATCATGAATGGCTGCGCGGAAATCCGCGTAGGCTTCCTCGTGCGTCGCAACGCTCCAGCGCCTCCAGAATCGGCACGCCGTCGAGAATGCCCACGTGGCTGACGGCCTCGGGATGATCCATCGCCGTGCGGAACGCGGTGTAGCTGCCGCGATCATGGCCGAAGGATGGCGAACTGCTCGTGGCCGAACTGGCGCATCAGGGCCACACAGTCGCGCGCCTTGGCTCGCTTGGAGGAACCAGCATGGTCGGGCGTGTCGGCAGGTTTCGAGGATTGGCCGAACCCTCTCATGTCGGGACAGACAACGCTGTGCTGCTGCGCCAAGAGAGGAGCAACTCTGTGCCAGGTTGCGTGGGTTCGAGGATGTCCGTGCAGCAACAGGATTGGAGAGCCACGGCCGCCGTAACGAACCCGTAGCGTGGCCTCGGGCAGTGCGATGGTTTCCAGTTTGAAGCCGTCGAACATCGCGCCCTTCCGTTCTTGAGGGAATCGGCTTCTCGTCATCGGTCAAGCTCTGCCGCAACCAGTTCGGCGATCTGCTGGTTTACAGGCGCGGCCATACCGTCATTGAGCAGCCAGGCCGCAGACAGCCCCGTCCAGGCGAGGATCCATTGCAACAGGCGGCGACGCTGCAAGGACGCTGCATGTGTCACGATCGCGAGGCGCTGCTCAAGCACGGCGGGTATCGTCGCCACGGGCGTCTCAGGCATTGCGAGGTCGGGGTTCAGAAAGATGTTGGCAAAATCAAAGCCGCGCTCGCCGAGCAAGCCTTTCGGGTCAATGGCGAGCCAGCCGCGTGTTGCAAAGTCGAGCACGTTGCCGTGGTGCAGGTCGCCATGCAGGACATGGATGTCCAACGGCTCGGTCAACAGCACGCGCGCCGTCTCGGCACATCTTGTGAGCACGGCGCCATGCGTTGTGGCCGCCGGCTCGAGATCGTGGAACCAGTGCGACAATGGAACCAGACCGGGTGGCGGCTGAGCCCGAGGAACGTGGAGCTGTTCCACGACAGAGCACAGAATCCGAACAGCGTCGTCGTCGCGTCCTAAACGGGCCATCTCTGACAGGCGCGCGGTCCCGGTCGCCCGTTCGAGCAGACAAACGTTGTCTTCCCGACATAGGACCCGTGCCGCTCCCCTGCCGCCCCACCAATCCATGAGCGCGGCAGCTTGGCGCTCTTCTCCGTCAATCGTCAGCTTGAGCATGGCCGGCTCCTGCCCGCGCAAAACTGGCAGCAACCGGCTGGAAGCGGTGACCAGTTGTTGACCGTCAGGGGTCAGGCTCCAGAGAGCGAGGTATCGTTCAAACATCGGGTAACGCTATCATGAGCAAAGGCTCTGCCGGGTCGAACTCGGTCGGCCGCGATGCTGCGCACATGGCGGCCGGGTCGTCAGGGGCTCGGTGGACGTAACCGGGACCGACGCGCTGGTCCTCTGCCAGGTAGCGTTTTGAGCACGCCTGCGGGATCATCGTTCCATGGGTCGAACAGGGCGGCACCGCTCAGACGCACGTCCCGGAGGTTGCGCGTTGCGAGGATAAGGCCGTGCTCCAGGGCGGTCGCCGCAAGCATCGTGTCGATGACCGGCGGGGGATGGCCAGTGTCGCGCTTGACGGTGCCGCTGATCGCACCCCAGCGGCGGATAATCGGGTCGGAGACGGAGAGCAGGCGTGGGCCGAAGCGGGCCGCCAGATTGTCGCGCGAGGCCATGAAGGCGGTGCGGCGCGGGTCGTCGTCGGGCAGGTTGGTGATGCCCTTGTCATATTCGCCGATGGTCAGGATGCTGAGATAGAGCGTCGCTTCGTCCTGGCTGGCTGCCCAGGCCTTGACGCGCGTAGAGCCGCCGGCGCGGATGATTTCGGCGATGACGTTCGTGTCGAGCAGCCAGCCGATCAAAAGGTGACGTCGCGACCAGTGTCGGGGGCGCGGGTCAGGTCGAGACCGTCGAGGCTCAGGCTCTCCATGAAGGCGACGAAGGGCACGGCGTCGCTCGCCGGCGGCAGCAAGCGTCGCAGCTCGTCCGCGGCGATGACGACAACCGCCTCGCGACCACGCACGGTGACGCGCTGCGGACCTTCGGCGCACGCCTGACGCACGAGCTCGCTGAACCGCGCCTTGGCGTCCTCGAGCTTCCACACGGTGTCGTCGCGCGTCGGCATGACGGTCTTGCGGATCTGCCCCATGGTCGGCTCCTGACTAGCTGACTAGCTTGTAGTTGGAGTTGCGGCGGATTGCAATGGTGGATGACGGTAGCTCAGCTCGTGATCTGCACCCGGATCGGGCCTTCGCGTTCCAGCACGTTCACCGCGACCTCGCCGCCGACGCGTTGCAGGTGCACACTCACCCGGGCACCGCCGACGGAGAGATTGTAGAGCGTCATTTCCTGGAGGAAGGCGGGCAGGCGCGGGGTGTCGAAATGTACCGTGGTGGTGGCCGGGTCGAAACGCAGGCCGAGGGTGGCCTGTAGCAGGCTCGGCAGGGTCGCGGCCGCCCAGGCTTGCGGCGAGCAGGCCACCGGATAGCGCACCGGGCCTTCGCCGCGCTGCCTGGCGAAGCCGCAGAACAGTTCGGGCAGGCGGCGCAGGTCGGAGAACAAAGCCGCGTCGAACAGCCCGCCGAATAGCCGGACCGCCTCCTCCTTGTAGCCGTAGCGGGCGAGCCCCAGGCCGATGATGGCGTTGTCGTGCGGCCAGACCGAGCCGTTATGATAGGCCATCGGGTTGTAGCGGACCTCGCCGACCGGGATCGTGCGCACCCCCCAGCCGGAGAAGAAGCTGCGACTCATCAGGCCGGTGACGATCCGGGCCGCGCGCTCCGGCGGCACGATGCCGGTCATCAGCGTGTGCCCGGCGTTCGACGAACGCACCCGGCAGGGCCGCTTCTTGCCGTCAAGCGCGATCGCGTAGGTGCCGAGCTCCTCGCACCAGAAGCGGTCGTTGAAGGTGGTGCGCAGCGCCTCGGCTTCGGAGTCCAGCTTTTGCGCGCGGGCCCCGTGACCGAGCCTGCGGGCGATCTCAGCCCCTGCCTGCTTGGCGGCATAGACATAGGCCTGCACCTCGCACAGCGCGATCGGACCCTCGGCCAGGGTGCCGTCGGCGTGGAAGACGCTGTCGAAGCTGTCCTTCCAGCCCTGGTTGGCCAGGCCGTTCTCGTTGCGCCGGCCATATTCGACGAAGCCGTCGCCGTCGCGGTCGCCGTACTCGTCGATCCAGTCCAGCGCCCGCTCGATATGCGACCAGAGCCCCGCAATGGTCGCGACATCGGCGGTGCGATCGAGATACTGCCCGGCCAGCATGACGAACAGCGGCGTGGAATCGATGCTGCCGTAATAATGCCGGAACGGCACCTCGCCCAATTCCGCCATCTCGCCGTGGCGCACCTCATGCAGGATCTTGCCGGGCTCGGCGTCGGCGATCGGGTCCATCGCGTCGGCCTGGTGGGCGGCGAGATAGCCCAGCACGCCGCGAGCGATGGCAGGATCGAGCCACAGCGTCTGCATCGCGGTGATCAGCGCATCGCGGCCGAAGGCGGTGCTGTACCAGGGGACGCCGGCGTAGGGGTAGGGGCCGGTCGGCTTGTCGGTGATCAGCATGTAGATGTCGCAGATGCAGCGGCGGATCGCCTCGTTGAAGATCTCATTGGAGGAGGCGATCGCGGCCGCACGCGCCGAGGAGACGCGCAGCGCCCGGCGCGCCTCGACCATCGAGAACAGGAATGCCTCCGACGGCCTCTGGCGGGGCGGCTCGGTGGCCGCCTTGTCGCAGGCGATCTCGATATGGATCAGCACGCGGGCACCCGGCTTGAGGGTGAATGAGAATCGCGCGGCGTTGTCGGTCAGCGCGTCCGGGCGCGGCTCGAAGCGCAGCCGGGTGCTGCGCACGCGGTCATCGAGGCCGGTATAGGCGAGCAGCACGCAATCGCCGTCGACGACGGGGGCCGACAGCGTGCCGCGACGCGCACGCGGCGTGCCACGCGCCTCGAACAGGTCGGAGAAGTCGGCGCCAAAGCCGATCTCGATGCTGGCCTGGCGTGGCTCGACATCGAGATTGCGCAGCAGCACCCGGCCGTAACATGCGTTCTTCCAGAGGAAGCAGGTGCGACGCAGGTGCAGCAGATCATGCGACAAGCTACCGCCGCCGGCGAGCGCCAGGTCCGGGTTGGTGAGGTCGCACGACAGGGTCGCATTGTTGTCGCGCAACGCCGAGGACAGCAGGATCGGCGCCGCATCGTTCAGCGAGAGCGACAGCGACGACAGGTGGCGGGTGTCGAGATAGTAGATGCCGTCGGCGATGCCGGGCCCATACAGGATGTTGCCGCTTGGATCGAACACCCCGAACATGTCGCCATGCTTGAGCGCGTGCAGCCGCCGCTCCGACAGGATCGAGCTGGCGCCGACGGTATAGGCGCTCGGCTGCTCCGGGTTCAGGCTGTCCAATGGCGGCTCCCCTACTTGCAGGTCTGGGTATGCTGGTCCGGCGCACAGGGTTAACCGAAGCGTGCGCAACCGGCCAGCACGCAGAACGTTTCCGGTGCGTCATGGCCCGTTCCTATGCCGAGAAGCGTGATTTCAGCCGCACCCCCGAGCCGAAGGATGGGACCGGCGGGGGTGGCTCGATCTTTGTCGTGCAGAAGCACGCGGCGCGCCGGCTGCATTGGGATTTCCGCCTCGAACATGGCGGCGTGCTGTGGAGCTGGGCGGTGCCGAAGGGCCCCTCGATGGACCCGCGCGACAAGCGGCTGGCCGTGCATGTCGAGGACCATCCGGTCGATTACGCGGGCTTCGAGGGCACCATCCCGGCCGGCAATTACGGCGCCGGCACCGTCGAGCTGTGGGACCGCGGACACTGGGCGCCACTCGCCGACGACCCCGCCGCCGCCCTCGGCGAAGGCGAGCTGAAATTCACCCTCGACGGTGGTCGCCTGAAGGGCGGCTTCGTTCTGGTGCGGCTAAAGCCCAAGGCGGGCGAGAAGGCCGAAAACTGGCTGCTGATCAAGGAGCGTGAGCAGGCCCAGGCCAAGCGGGACGCCGGCTCACCAGTGCCACGCAAGCAGGCCCCGCAGCTTGCCAGCCTGGTGCGCGCGCCGCCGAGTGGGCCCGGCTGGATCAGCGAAATCAAGTTCGACGGCTACCGCATGCTCTGCCGCAAGCAAGGCGACGCCGTGACGCTGCTGACTCGCAACGGCCTGGATTGGACCAAGCGGGTGCCGGTGCTGGCCGAGGCGATCGCCCGGCTACCCGCCGACAGGGCCATGGTCGACGGCGAGCTGGTGGCGCTGGACAAGGACGGACGCAGTTCGTTTGCGGTGCTGCAGGATGCGTTATCAGGCGAAAAGACGGGCGCGCTGCTGTTCTACGCTTTCGACCTGCTGCACCAGGACGGCACCGACCTGCGCGCCCTGCCGCTCAAGGCGCGCAAGCAGGCGCTCGACACGCTGCTCGATGCGGCAGGTGACCCGATCCGGCTGAGCGAACATCTGACCTCGGAGTTGGCCAAGGTGCGCACCGAGGCCTGCAAGCACGGCCTGGAGGGCATCGTCTGCAAGCGGCTGGACGCGCCCTACCGCGCCGGGCGCGGCAAGGACTGGCTCAAGCTCAAATGCGAGGACCGCGAGGAGTTCGTCATCGTCGGCTTCACCCCGCCGAAGGGCAGCCGGGGCCATCTCGGCGCCCTGCAGCTCGCGCGCAACGGCGAGGAGCGTCGGCTGCACTTCGCCGGCGGCGTCGGCACCGGCTTCACCGCGGCAAGGCTGCGCCGCTTGCGCGAGCGGCTGGACCCGTTGCGCGAAGCATCGCCCCCGGACGGCCTAAGCGGTGGCGAAACCGCGCCGAAGACGACGCAATGGGTGCGGCCGGAGCTGGTCTGCGAGATCCGGTTCGCCAACCTCACCCCGGACGGCATGCTGCGCCATGCGAGCTTCCTGGGCCTGCGCGAGGACAAGCCCGCAACCGAGGTCGTGCAGGCGCCGGCAGTGCGCCTGACCCACCCGGACCGGTTGCTCTGGCCCGAGGACGACGGCGGCGTCAGCAAGGCGGAGCTCGCCGCCTATTGGCAGGCGGTGGCGGCACGTGCGCTGCCGGGGATCGCCGGACGGCCGCTCGCCTTCGTGCGCTGCCCGGACGGCATCGCCCAGACGCACTTCTTCCAGAAGCACAAAACCCGTGGCATGCCGGAGGCGATCACCGAGGGCACGCACGACGGCGCGCCGTATCTGGCCATGGACGGCGAGGCCGGGCTGCTGGCGGCCGCCCAGATCGCGGCCATCGAGCTGCATAGCTGGGGGTCGTCGCTGGCCGACGCCGGCCACGCCGACCAACTGGTGTTCGACCTCGATCCCGGCGAGGAGGTCAACTTCGCGGACGTCGTGGCCGCGGCCAAGGACGTGCGCGCCAGGCTGGGCCGCGCGGGGCTGGTCGGCTATGCGCGCACCAGCGGCGGCAAGGGGCTGCATGTGGTGGCACCCATCCGCACCGCCGCCGACTGGAGCCAATTACGCGCCTGGTGCCGGCGTTTTGCCGAGCGGATGGAGCGCGAGGCGCCGCAGAGCTACGTCGCGAGCACACGCAAGGTGCGACGTCGCGGACGCATCCTGGTCGACTGGCTGCGCAACGGGCTAGGCTCGACCGCAATCGCCTCCTATTCGCCACGGGCACGGCCCGGTGCGACGGTCGCGACCCCGCTGTCCTGGCGCGAGGTCGCGGCCTCGCTCGATCCCGCGCAATTCACCATTCGCACTGTGCCGGCGCGTCTGCGACGGGCCGATCCATGGCGCGCGTTCGACGCCGACCGGCGCGATCTCGACATGGAGGCATAGGCGGATGGCCGGCCGTCCGATCTGGCGTGGCAGCCTGCGCCTGGCCCTGGTGTCCTGTCCGGTGGCACTGCACAGCGTCAAGCAGACGCACGAATCGCTGCATTTCCACTTCATCAACCCGGCGACCGGCCATCGGATACGCATGGTCACCCAGGATGCCGAAACCGACGCCGAACTCTCGCGCGGCGACCTGGTGCGCGGCTACGAATACGAAAAAGACCGTTACGTGCTGCTCGAGGACGCGGATTTCGAGCAGGCGCGTATCGAAAGTTCGAGCGTGCTGACCATCGACAAGTTCGTGCCCGCCGACAGCATCGATCCGGTCTATTACGATGCCAGCTACTACGTGACCCCCGACGGCAGCGCCCGCGACCGCCAGGAGGATGTCTATGTCGTGCTGCGCGAGGCCATCGCCCGCACCAGGCGGGTGGCGCTGTCGCGGGTGGTGCTCAACCGGCGCGAGCGGGCGGTGGCGCTGATGCCGATGGATGACGGGCTGGTGCTGCACACGCTGCACGACATGCGCGAGATCACCGATCCTGGCGATCTGTTCCGCGACCTGCCGCGTGCCAAGCCGGACCCGTCGATGGTGGCGCTGGCGACGCAACTGATCGAGCGGCAGACCGCGCGTTTCGAGCCCTCCGACATGGAGGACCGCTACGAGGCGCGGCTGCGGGCGGTGATCGAGGCCAAGCAACGCGGGGTGGCGCCAGCCAAGCCGAAGGCCCCGCGCAAGGAGGGCAAGGTGGTCGACCTGATGGCGGCGTTGCGGGCAAGCCTCGGCGAGGAGACACCGGCCAAGCCAAAGCGGCGCCCCCCGGCGAAGCGCCGCTCCGCCTGAGGCTTTGCTTCCCCACAAGCCGGCCACACTGTATAGCGAGGGCCTCTCGCCAGACAGGACAACAGCACGGCCATGAGCAGCACAGCGGATTACAAGGTTCGTGACATCAGCCTCGCCGGCTGGGGACGCAAGGAAATCTCCATCGCCGAGGGCGAGATGCCCGGCTTGATGGCCCTGCGCGCGGAGTTTGGCGCGAGCCAGCCGCTGCAGGGTGCCCGCATCGCCGGCTGCCTGCACATGACGATCCAGACCGCGGTGCTGATCGAGACGCTTACCGCGCTGGGCGCCACGGTGCGCTGGTCGTCCTGCAACATCTTCTCCACCCAGGACCATGCCGCAGCCGCCGTCGCCGCCGCCGGCACCCCAGTGTTCGCCTGGAAGGGCCTGAGCGAGGACGAGTTCTGGTGGTGCATCGAGCAGACGGTGCGCGGTCCCGATGGCTGGACCCCGAACATGATCCTCGATGATGGCGGCGATCTGACGGTGCTGATGCACGACAAATATCCCGAAATGCTGGCTGACGTGCGTGGCATCTCCGAGGAGACCACCACCGGCGTGCACCGGCTATGGGAGATGGCCAGGAAGGGCACGCTCGCGGTGCCGGCGATCAACGTCAATGACAGCGTCACCAAGTCGAAGTTCGACAATCTCTATGGCTGCCGCGAGAGCCTGGTGGACGCGATCCGCCGCGGCACCGACACGATGATGGCCGGCAAGGTCGCGGTCGTCGCCGGCTACGGCGATGTCGGCAAGGGCTCGGCCGCGTCCCTGCGCAATGCCGGCTGCCGGGTGCTGGTCACCGAAATCGATCCGATCTGCGCGCTGCAGGCCGGCATGGAAGGCTATGAGGTAGTCACCATGGAGAAGGCCGCCCCGCGTGGCGACATCTTCGTGACCGCCACCGGCAATGTCGATGTGATCCGCATCGAGCATATGCGCGAGATGAAGCATCGGGCCATCGTCTGCAATATCGGCCATTTCGACTCCGAAATACAGATCGAGGCCCTGCGCAACCACAAATGGGACAACATCAAGCCGCAAGTCGACGAGGTGGAATTCCCCGACGGCAAGCGCCTGATCGTGTTGTCCGAGGGACGCTTGGTCAATCTCGGCAACGCCACCGGCCACCCGTCCTTCGTGATGTCCGCCTCGTTCACCAACCAGACGCTGGCCCAGATCGAGCTGTGGACCGCACCCGAGGGCAAGTACGAACGCAAGGTCTACACCCTGCCCAAGCATCTCGACGAAAAGGTCGCAGCCCTGCACCTCGCCAAGATCGGCGCCGAACTGACGGTGCTGACAGACAAGCAGGCCGCCTATATCGACGTGCAGCAGTCCGGCCCGTTCAAACACGACCTGTATCGCTACTGACATGACCCGCCTCACCACCAGCCATTACGGCGCGCTCGCCAACGGTGAGGCGGTCTCCTGTGCCACGCTGACCGCGGCCTGCGGCGTCAGTGCCAAGATCATCAGCTTCGGCGGCATCCTCGCCGCCGTCGAAGCGCCGGACCGTAACGGCAAGCTCGCCGATGTGGTCCTCGGATTTCCCGATCTCGCCGCCTACGAGACGCAGAACGCCAAAACCCATTTCGGTGCCCTGATCGGCCGCTACGGCAACCGCATCGCCCGCGGCCGCTTCACGCTGGACGGCCAAACCTTCCAACTCCCGATCAACGACCCGCCCAATACGCTGCATGGCGGCCCGGACGGCTTCGGCCGGCGCAACTGGATCATGGCCCAGGCCAGCGAGGATGCCGTCAGCCTCACCCTCACAAGCCCCGACGGCGACGCCGGCTTCCCCGGCACGCTACGTGTCGGCGTCACCTACCGCCTCGACGACGACGGCGCCCTGCATATCGACTACCAGGCCAGCACCGACCGGGCGACGGTTCTCAACCTCACCAACCACAGCTACTTCAACCTCGCCGGCAACGGCAGCGGCTCCATCGAGAACCACATCATCCAGATCGACGCCGACCACTTCACTCCCGTCGACGAAACCATGATCCCGACCGGCGAACTGGCCGACGTCACCGGCACCCCGTTCGACTTCCGCACCCTCACGGCCATCGGGGAACGGCTGCGCAACGACCATCCGCAACTCGCCCGCGCCCGCGGCTACGATCATAACTGGGTGCTCCGTCGCGGCAACGCCCTGGGCACGCTCACCCGCGCCGCAATCGCGCACGACCCAGCCAGCGGCCGCGCTTTGACGGTGCTCACGACGCAGCCCGGCGTGCAGTTCTACACCGGCAACTTCCTCGAAGGCACGCTCTGCGGCTCCGCAGGCAAGCTCTACCGCCAGGGTGACGGCTTCGCGCTCGAAACCCAGCACTTCCCCGACAGCCCGAACCAGCCCGCGTTCCCCTCGACCATGCTGCGTCCGGGCGAGACCTCCCGGCAGAGCACGGTTTTCTGGTTCCACACCGTCTAACGCACGTTATCCAGCAGCTCGAAGGCTCAGGACCGTTGAGGGCCTTGTTCATAAACCGTTGAGGACCTTGCTTATAACAAGCTTGATCACTTGCGGAGAGGTTCTCTGGCTATGCCAGCGTGCCACCGCAAAGCGATCTCTATCATCTACGGCGAGCGCGACATTCTGGCCCACCTCGATGGTGCCCGCGTCGCCTCGGATGCCGAGATCCTACTAGCGAGTTTGCGGCACCCAAGATCGATCGGACCTACGCCTCGCCAAGCTTCGCACGCATGCCGGCACCCCGGTTTAGCTAGGCCCAACATGAGACACCTGGCTCTTGGCCATAACTTTGGTTGATTTTTTGCAGAAAACAGCCAAATATGCGTAGATAAAGGGGGCTGGCAATGCTAATTGAGTTTTCCGTTTGCAACTTTAGGTCCGTTGTAGAACGTCAGACGCTCTCAATGGTCGCCGGATCCTCCAAATCTGTGAGAGGAGCGCATAGCCACGAGACCGGAATTTCAGCCATTCCGCGGCTGCTAAAGGCGGCAGCAATCCTGGGACCAAACGGCGCTGGGAAGTCGACGTTGGTGAGCGCTATGTACTTCATGAGACAGTTCGTTGTCTCTTCAGCCAGAGACTCCCAAGAAGGAGAGGAAATCGGGGTAGAGCCGTTCCTCTTCTCTCAAACAACTGTTGATAAGCCCTCGACTTTCGAAGCAATTTTCATCGAAAATGGTACTAGATATCAATATGGATTTTCAGCCACCAAGAGTCTTGTTGTAAAAGAATGGCTATATGCCACACCCGCAGGAAAGAAGTCACAAAAGTGGTTTGAGAGAGACTATGATTTTAAGGGAAAACGCCATGTAATTTCTGTTAGTCAGTCCGTGAAGGGCGAAAAAGAGGTTTGGAAAAAGTCCACAAGGGACAACGCGCTATTCTTGTCCGTCGCGGTACAACTTAAGGCTGAAACCTTCCTGGAGCCATTTGACTGGTTTAGGAAAAGGTTGAGGGTTGTGAAATCCAGTCAGCGTCTTCACGAAGGCTACAGTGCCGCCAAATGCGCCGAGGACGACAAGGATAAGGTCCTAAGTTTTTTGCAGACTGTGGATGTAAACATATCCGACATAAAGGTAAGTGAGAAAGATGTTGGAGATATGCTTACTCAGCTTCCTTTGTATATTAGGGAACCATTGATAAAGGGCATGTCGAGTACAAAGCGGGCCGGCAAAACGTCACAAGTCTATCTTGGCCACACGGCTGAGGGAGGAGAGACAGTATTTCTTCCGTTAGCCGAAGAGTCTGATGGGACAAAAGTTCTCTTCGCGTTATCCGGGCCGTGGCTTGATGTCTTGGCGAATGGTAGAATTCTGGTAGTCGATGAACTTCACAACAGTTTGCATCCACTCGCGTTTGAATTCCTGATCACACTGTTCCAGGATCTTAAATGGAACGAGAAGTTTGCCCAAATTGTATTTACGACTCATGAGACGCACTTTATGTCTCAAGACACCATCATACACAGAGATGGGATATGGCTAGCTAAATTAGATGGGTTTCGCGGAACCAAAATAACACCGCTGTCGGACTTTCAAGCTCGAATAGGAGAAGCGTTTGACCGTGGATATTTGGGCGGGCGCTATGGCTCCATTCCGAGAATACGTGGTCGCAGCGCCCAAGAGGAAGTTAAAGAGACTAAGGCTGGGGCCGAAGTTTTATCTGAAGGCGAGAGATGAAAAGTCGAGTCAGATCGGCTCAAAGCCTTGCCCGCCGAAAACCCGCAAGGAAGAGCCGCGATCGTGTCCTTATCGTTTGCGAAGGTGAGAAGACCGAACCCTTATACCTGGAGGACCTCATTTACTCGATTGGGCTCACTAGCGCCGACGTAAAGATATGTGGAGCTGAATGTGGCTCAGATCCTAAAAGCATTTATCTCTATGCTATGGAGACGTTCAGAAAAGATGGCGATTATGATGTTGTATTTTGTGTATTTGATAGGGATAAACATACCACCTTTGACTGGGCATGCCGCCGTATAAAAGAGACCGTACTCCCAGATTCGAAAAAAATGACATGTATTAAGTCTATTCCTTGCTTTGAGTACTGGATAATTATTCACTTCAGCGATACGAGCGCCCCGATAATAGCAACGGGAGGTCAGAGCTCGGGTCAGAAGGCAGTTTCCGAGGTCAAGAAATATCTCCCTTGGTACGGGAAGGGAGCTCCAGGAGTTTACGCCGCTACAAAGGAAAAACTTCCGAAAGCGTTAACCAGGTCAAGGTTGATCTCGAATGAGGCCCTGAAGTCAGGTTCAGAGAATCCGATGACCCTTCTTCATGAATTGATAGAACACTTGTTTGAAATGGTAAAAACAGAGGTTTAACCTAGAAGGATTTGGGCATTCAAGCAATGAGATGTCTTCCCGACCGTGACACGAACATGGGCGCATGAACAAGGCTTGAACGATCTATCATCACAACAATGCAGAGGCACGACGCGGTGCCGCGCCGATGCAAGTGGGTCAGTTTCGTGTTAGAAATTATACAGGGACGTTTCGTACCACAATTTGCCGGGAAACAGGATGGCGAATGGCCTCGCGTTTGATGGGCATGCAATGAACGCGGCATGCCGCATGTCCCGCTTGGAACTGTTGTGGAGGTGACATCTCTTCATTTGGACGACTCGACCATCAGTGTCGAAGTCACTGATCGAGGTCCGTATGTGATCGGGCGGATCATTGACCTTACGCCAACTACATTCCAGGCATTTACCGGCAGCCTCGATGTGGGCGTCGTGCAGGTCAAAGTGCAGGTTCCGTGACCAGGGCTTTGCTGATCGTTTTTACTCTGGCCGCTCTTTGTCCCTTTGCATACGCAAAGCGCCTGCCACTCTTCGCCATAACATTTCCGAACATGGCGAAGCATTCGTCTCTGATGGGGTTTGAACTCACTATCGTTTCCGGCCGCGTTGCTGCGTTGCGCGACTGTCCTGCAGGCTGGCAAATCGAGGTGGATAACGACGCGGCGTGGCATGCCACCATCAGAGCCCACGCAACAGTTGGGGCGGCGGCACTCGACGCAAGTGCGCTTCGATCGCTCGTGCTATTCTCACCTGCTCCGGCCGCCGTCACCAGTATGGTCGCTGGGAAGTTCTCCGTCGCCGGCATTGTAACAGTCATGCGCGACGGTAATCTGACGCAGCTCCCGCTCAATGGTCTGCGTTTATTGGCTGTGAGCAGACACCCGTAGGTGCATACGCGGCGACGGAAAGCTGGCTCAGTGCAGCACAGACGCGATCCGCTCGGCTGCCCAGTCGACCTCGTCCGCGGTGATCACCAGCGGTGGGGCGAAGCGGATGATGTGGTCGTGGGTTTCCTTGGCGAGCAGGCCCCGCTTGCGTAGCGCCTCGACGTAGCGGCGGGCGCCCCCGGCTTCGGGGTGCAGTTCGACGGCCAGCATCAGGCCGCGGCCGCGCACCTCGCGCACGATGTTGCCTTCGAGGTTTTGCAGGTGGGAGAGGAAGCGCGTGCCCATCGCGGCTGCGTTCTCGATCATGCCTTCCTCGACCAGCACGCGCAGCGAGGCGCGGGCGACGGCGCAGGCGAGCGGGTTGCCGCCGAAGGTGCTGCCATGCTGGCCCGGTTGCAGGAGGCCGAGCACGTCGCTGTTCGAGAGCACTGCCGAGACGGGATAGAAGCCGCCGCCGAGTGCCTTGCCGACGAGGGTGAGGTCGGCCTCGATGCCTTCATGCTCCTCGGCCAGCAACCGGCCGGTGCGGCCGAGGCCGGTCTGGATTTCGTCGAGTATGAGCATGATGGTGTTGGCCGTGCACAGCGCGCGGGCGCGGGCGAGATAGCCTGCCGGCGGGATGATGACCCCCGCCTCGCCCTGGATCGGCTCGACCAGGAAGGCGGCGGTGTTGGGGGTGATGGCGGCTTGCAGGGCGTCGGCATCGCCGAACGGCACGATCCTGAAGCCGGGCAGGAACGGGCCAAATTCGTCGCGCGAGCCGGGATCGGTCGAGAACGAGATGATGCCGAGCGTGCGGCCGTGGAAGTTGTCAGCGCAGACGATGATCTCGGCGCGGTCTCGCGGCACACCCTTGACCTGGTAGGCCCATTTGCGCACGGCCTTGATCGCGGTCTCGACCGCCTCGGCGCCGCTGTTCATCGGCAGCACCTTGTGGGATTTGGTGAGGCGGGCCAGGTCCTCATAGAACAGCGCGAGCTGGTCGTTGCGAAAGGCGCGCGAGGTCAGTGCGAGCCGGCCGGCCTGGCGGGTCAGGGCGGCGAGGATCTTCGGGTGGCAATGCCCCTGATTGACCGCGGAATAGGCGGCGAGACAATCCAGGTAGCGATTGCCGTCGACGTCGGTGACCCAGACGCCGCGGCCCTCGGTCAGCACCACGTCGAGCGGCTTATAGGTGTTCGCACCAAGGCGGCGTTCGATCTCGAGGAAGTCGGTCATGACGCCGTGCCGGGATCGACGGCGAGCGTGCGTGCCGCCGGACGGTCGAGCACGACCCGTCCGAACAGGCTGGCGAGGAGTTCGGTCAGCAGGCGCGCGGTGCGGCCACGCTCGTCCAGGAACGGGTTCAGCTCCACCATGTCGACCGAGCCGACCAGGCCACTCTCATGCAGCAGTTCCATGATCAGGTGCGCCTCGCGTGTGGTGGCCCCGCCGGGCACCGCGACTCCGACGCCGGGGGCCAGGGTCGGATCGAGCAGGTCGGCGTCGAAGCTGACATGCAGATGCACGTTCGGGCCGGCGGCCAGGGCTGCCAGCAGGGCGCGGAGCGGGGCCGCGACGCCGGCCTCGTCGATGGCGCGCATCTCCGTGCAGTGGATGCCGGTCGCGGACAGGCGGCGCCGCTCCTCGCGATCAACCGAGCGCAGACCGAACAAATGCAGCGCCTGGTATCGCAGAGGCGTGAATTCGCCGGGATTGAACAGGGCCTGCAGCGACGGGTCGCCGGTCAGGAACGCCGTCGGCATGCCGTGCATGTTGCCGCTGGGGCTGCTGTGCGGCGCGTTGAAGTCGGCATGTGCGTCGACCCAGAGCACGGCGAGCTCGCGGCCTCGGGCGCGGCAATGCCGGGCGATGCCGGCGATGGTGCCGAAGGCGAGCGCATGGTCGCCGCCGAGGAACACCGGCACACCGCCGGCCTGCGCGAGGGCGAAGGCCTCGTCCGCCAGCCGGCGGCTCCAGGCCCGCACCTCGGGGAAATTGCGCGTGCCCGGCGGGCTGGCCGCGTCCGCGTCGACGTGCGGGGCGGCCACGTCGCCATGATCGCGGACCTCGTGGCCGAGATCGCGCAGCGCCTCGATCAGCCCGGCGGTGCGGAACGCGGCCGGACCCATGCCGGTGCCGCGCACGCCGAGCCCGCACTCCAGCGGGCAGCCGAGGATGCGTATGGTTTGCGTGTTCAGGGGAGCGGGCGGCGACAGGCTGTCTGGCATGGACAGCAGCATGGGATTTGCGCCGTCAGGGCGCCATCCGGCAATCTGTCACAAAGTGGCAGGATTCTGGCATATCGACAGGGTCGGCTGACGATAAGGCATGGCATGGACGAACTCGACCAGCGGCTGATCCGACTGCTGCGGCAGGATGCGCGCCTGCCCGCGGCGACGCTGGCGGCGCGGCTCGGCACGTCGCGCGGCACGGTGCAGAACCGGATCGACCGCATGCGTGCGGACGGCGTGCTGCTGGGCTTTACCGTGCGCATGCGCGGCGACCTTGAGGAAGGCGGCGTGCGCGCGATCTGCGCGCTGGAGGTGCGGTCGGCTGACACAGCGTCGGTGATTGCGGCGCTGCGGCGGATGCCGGAACTGGGCCGGATCTATGCCACCAACGGGCGGTGGGATCTGGTGGCGCACATCAATGCGGACAGCCTGGCGGCACTCGACCGCTGCCTGCAAGCCATACGCACCCTGCGCGCGGTCGGGCAGTCGGAAACCAGCATCCTGCTCTCGGAGGTGAAGTGAACGGCGACAAGGCAAAGCAGCATCGACGTCGCGCATAAATCCGCATAGATCGCAGCACCGAAGCCGTCTACCGATGGGTGCAGGGGCGCCGGAGAACCACAATGAGCCAATCGCAATCGGCCGCCTTCCTGGGCGTCGATGTCGGCAGCACCAGCGCGCGCGCCGGCGTGTTTACGTCGGATGGGCGCGCACTTGGCCGCCATGTCGAGCCGATCCAAACCTGGCGCCCGCACCCTGATCATGTCGAACAATCCAGCGACGATATCTGGCGCGCCGTTTGCGCCTGCGTGCGCGAGGCGGTGGCCAACAGCGGCGACGTGCGGATCGCGGGGATCGGCTTTGATGCCACGTGTTCGCTGGTGGCACTTGATGCGCAGGGCAGCCCGGTTAGCGTCGGCGGCGAGGATATACAAAACGTCATCGTCTGGATGGATCACCGCGCCGAGGCGCAGGCGGCGCGCATCAACGCCGGCGACCATGCGGTGCTGCGCTATGTGGGCGGCCGCGTCTCGCTGGAGATGCAGACACCAAAGCTGCTCTGGCTGCGCGAGAACCGGCCGCAAGCCTGGCAGCGCGCCGCGTTGTTCTTCGATCTGCCGGACTTCCTGACCTGGCGGGCCACCGGCTCGGACGCCCGTTCGCTCTGCTCCACGGTCTGCAAATGGACCTATCTCGGCCACGAGCACCGCTGGGACGAGGAGTACTTCCGCGCAATCGGGCTGGGCGATCTCGCGGATGAAGGCTTCGCGCGCATCGGCCGCACGGTGCTGCCAATCGCGGCACCGCAGGGCGGCGGGCTGGATGGCCGCGCGGCGGCGGAGTTCGGACTGCCGCCCGGCATCCCTGTCGGCACGTCGGCGATCGACGCGCATGCCGGCGGCATCGGCACCGTTGGCGCGACCCTGGAGGGCGGCGCCGTGGAGTTCGACCGGCGTCTGGCGCTTGTCGGGGGCACCTCGAGCTGTCACATGGCGGTCTCCGCGGGGCCGCGCTTCGTGCCCGGGATCTGGGGGCCATATTTCTCCGCCATGGTGCCGGACATGTGGCTCAACGAGGCCGGGCAATCCGCCGTCGGCAGCCTGGTCGACCATGTCGTGCAGACCCACGCCGCCTATCCGGCGCTAGCCGAAGCCGGTGGATCGATCTTCGATACGCTCAACGACCGGATCGAGCGTTTGGCGCAAGGGATGCCGGCACAGCTGACCGCCGGCCTGCACGTCGATCCGGACTTCCACGGCAACCGCTCGCCGCGCGCGGATTCGAGCCTGCGCGGCATGATCTCCGGCCTGAGCCTGTCGGCGGGACCCGACGATCTCGCCCGCCTCTATCTCGCCACCCTGCAATCCCTGGCCTACGGCACCCGGCACATCATCGAGACGCTGAACGACACCGGCTACCGCATCGACACCATCCTCGCGTCGGGGGGATTCACCCGCAATCCGGTGTTCCTGCGCGAGCACGCCGACGCCACCGGTTGCCGCATCGTGCTGCCGGAGGAACCCGAGGCGGTGCTGCTCGGGGCTGCCATCCTCGGCGCCGTCGCCGCCGGTGCGCATGCCACGGTGCAGGACGGCATGGCGGCGATGACCCGGGCCGGACGGATCATCGAACCTGACCCGCGCTGCCGCGATTTCCACGATGCCAAATACGCCGTCTTTCAGAAGATGACCGAAGACCAGCTCGCCTATCGCAAGCTGATGCAGCCGGCGCATGGCTGATGCCCGCGAATATGGCGATTTCATATTGGTTACGTTATGATATGATGCTTAAACACAATGAAATCGTGGACGGTCAACCGCAGCAGACGGAGTGCCTCAGTGCCGCTGATCCAGTGTCATCTCGATGATGACGTCGTCAGGAGATTGTCGGTTTTCGCGCGTTTGAACGACCGCGAACCGAACGAGCTTGCTGCGAGCTGGATCACCGAGGCCGCCCGCAAGGCGATCCCGTGCGCGCTGGGCATCCCCGTCGAGTCCGAGCACCGGCTGCTCTGGGACGCGCCGGAGCCTCGCTAGAGGCGCTGGATCGCATCGACGCGGCCTCGGTTTGCATCGCCCCAGGCACAGAGCGGCATCAGCGCGGTCGCCAGCGTCCGCCCGAACTCGGTCATCGCGTAATCGACGCGCGGCGGGACCTTCCGATAGTCCGTGCGGCTGAGGATACCGTCGCGCTCCAACTCCCTCAGATGCTGGATCAGGACCTTTTCACTGATGCCGTGAACGAGCCGGCGCAACTCACCGAAGCGCCGAGGACCGCTGCCAAGATGGAACAGGATCAGCGGCTTCCATTTGCCTCCGACGACAGCCAGCGCCACGTCAAGGCCGCACGCGACATCATGCTGCGCGATTGCCATCATTCGATACTTACTTCCAGGTAGGTTCTAGACGACTAGAAAGCAGGTGCCTACCTCCCTGGTATCGGACTGGAGGACATTCTTATGGGAAGACTTGAAGGCAAGGTTGCTGTTGTGACCGGCGCGAACAGCGGCATCGGTCTCGCGACGGCAAAACTTTTTGCCCGCGAGGGGGCGCGTCTGTTCATCACCGGTCGCCGGCTGGCCGAACTCGACAGTGCCGCAAGCGAGATCGGCGGCACGGTGCGCGCGGTGCAAGGCGACGTATCGAACCTGGCCGACCTTGATCGGCTCTATGACATCATCCGCGCGGAGGCAGGCATGATCGATGTGCTGTTTGCGAACGCGGGTGGCGGCGCATTCGCCCGATTGGACGAGATCACCGAAGATCATTACGACCGTACCTTCGCGACCAATGTGAAAGGCACATTGTTCACTGTCCAAAAGGCACTGCCGCTGCTGCGTGACGGAAGTTCGATCATTCTGACGGGCTCCACCGCCGCGAACATGGGCGTGCCGGCGTTTAGCGTCTACAGTGCGACGAAAGCAGCGATCCGCAGCTTCGCGCGTGGCTGGATCATTGAGCTGGCGCCTCGCCGTATCCGGGTCAATGTGCTGGTGCCCGGCGCCACCTCGACACCAGGATGGCACGATCTGGCGTCATCACAGGGACAGAGCGAGCAGATGCTGGAGATGACCAAGGCCGTGACACCGCTCGGCCGTCTCGGCACGCCAGACGAGACCGCTCAGGCCGCGCTGTTTCTCGCCTCCGACGAGAGCAGCTTCGTCAATGGCAGCGAGCTCTTCGTGGATGGCGGCTCGGGTCAGATCTGAAGCGGCGGTGGCAGCTTCAAACAACGACCGCCGCGAGCACCGTGAGTGCGACCACCAGCCATGCCGGTGTCCCCTCAGCCCAGCCGGTCACCGGCCCCTATGTCAGCCTCGGCACCGGCCTCGATCTGCCGCAGGATCAGAGCTTCGAACTGGCCCCGCAACTGGGCCGACCCCAGCACACGATCTTCCTCGACCCTGGCGCCGCCGGCTAGGCAAGCCTCGGCTGGGGTTTCGGCCGCGGCCTGCGCCTGGAGATCGAGGGCGACTACGCCGGCACGCATGTGCGCAAGGTCAGCACGCCCCAGGCATTCCGCGCCGGCGGCTCCGAGCAGCTTGCCGGCGGATTTCTGAATGCGCTCTACGACATCCCGCTGCGTCCGCCGGTGCAGCCTTATCTCGGCGTCGGCGCCGGCGGGGAGGATCTGCGATCCACCAATCTCAATTTTACCCTGCCGGGGGTGCGCCTCGGGTACTCTGACGCAAGCCAATCCGCAGGCGCGTTCGCCTATCAGGCAATCGCGGGATTCAGCGTCCCCCTGCCTTGGCTGCATGGCTTGGCCTTCGCCGCCGATGATCGCTTCGTCGGCCTGCTCGATCCGCTGCCCGCCATCCAGGAGGAGAGCTCTTCGGCCCTTAACAACGGCCGCCGCGAGGGAAACGCGAAGTTCGGGAATGTACTCAACCACTAGGTCCTGTTCGGCTTGCGCTATGCCTTCGGGCCGGCGGCACCAGCCACGAGAGGGTAATGACGCCGGCGAGCACCGCCAGATAGAGCAGCGCGAAGCACCAGATCGGCAGCGGGATGTAGATCAGGTGGTCGACCCAGTCCATCACCATTGGCGCTGTGCCGGCGCCGCTGACGGTGCCGGAGAGTTCGGCCTGCCAGATCGTCAGAAAGCAGGCGCGCCCGAGCAGCGCCTGCGCTGCCACGACCGCGAGGCTCGCCACATGCAGCGCCCGCCACCAGAAGATCCGCACCCAGACCCACCCCAGCCAGCCGCCGAGCGGAATGACGAGCAACCCCACGACGTTGAAGCCGATGATCGCCGCATGGATGCCCAGAACGAGGCCGGCGAGCAGCATTGATTACCATCCCGGAGCACCTTGGAGCCTATCCATACCCGGAAATGCGAACTGCTGGTACGCCGCCGCTTCGCATCCATCGCCTCTCGGCTATCCGTCTGCGAAGCAGCCGGCGCCGCCGCCGGAGGGCCAACGCCAGGCTACACGCGTCAGCTTCGTTGAAGACCGTATAACCCGGTTCGGCTGTATTCCGCGTTGGCCTAACGGTCGCTCATGGCCTTTCAGGCCGACATGGAGAGCGTCATCACGGAACCGCAATTACCCAAGCCTAACTACACTCCACGAAAACGGGCAACTTCAGAGTCACTCGTCTTGTTGCGGCTCGAGCGCGGGAGGCGTATGAACCAAATCGGTGTAGAAACGGCTTGCCCTCTCTACATCCCGCAGATAAGCGTAACACACGGCTTCCTTTGGCTTCTCATTGGAAACAGGATGGATGAACGATGGGTTGGCGTACCTTGGCTTTGGCGATAAAGCCTCGACTCTGTCTAGGGCTTGTCGCCCTTCTCTGCCTGTCATCCTGCATGGCTGTCGCGATCGATCAGGAGGTGGTCGATCACGATTATCAAGGAGCACCAAAACGCATCCTGGTATTCGGAACGCTCGACTCTGGTTTCTCCAACGCTGCCGCCGATCTGTTTCCTGGCGCCCTCCAGGGCGCCTTGGCCCAGTGCGGCGTTCAGACTGAGGTCTACGCTCCTAACCACCTACAACTAAACCCAGAAGACCGCCTTCGTTCCATGATCGCCCGTTTCAAACCCGATACGGTCCTCCTGATTCATCAAAGCGTTCAGGCCAGCATGAACGGCCAGGTGCACTCAGGCACTTACACGCTGACCCTGAAGGACATCGCCACCAAGCACGATATCTGGAGCGCCATTATGCGCTTGTCCGGACCCTCGGACCTTATCGAGGACCGGAGCAAGGGCGCTTCGATGTTCGCCGATCGGATCGTCAACCGTCTGGCGACCGAGGGTGTCTTGAAGGCTTGCCCGGCCGCCATCACAGCGCCACGGTCAAGCTAGTTTTCCGGGATTGCTGCACTCACCGGCGATGAGTGTTCGTTATCTCGACTTTCCGGGCAGCGCTTCAACCCGCTTTTCAGCCTCTCCAAGGCAAGCCGCGTTTCAGAGCCGGACATGCAGCCGGTGGGCGAGGTCGCCGACGATGCCGCGACGGAAGGCCAGGACGCAGATCATGAAGATAGCGCCCTGGATGACCACCACCCAGGCGCCGAGCGGTGCCAGGTAGTATTGAATCGCGACCACCAGCAGCGCGCCCACCACCGGGCCGAAGACGGTGCCGATGCGGCGCTCGAATATCGATGCCGCCGCAGGATCCGTCGAGGAGATCGCCCGCATCGTGCGCCAGATCCGCAGCCGCTGGCCGAGAGTACGCGTTCTGCTGTGCGCAGACAGCGGCTTTGCCCGCGAGGCTCTGATGGCCTGGTGCGAGACCAACCGCGTCGATTTCCTGTTCGGGCCTGCGCGCAACGCCAGGCTCGCGGACGAGATCAGGGCGGAGATGGCCCACGCCCGCTTCGAGGCCGGGATCAGCGGCAAGCCCGCTCGTCGCTTCCGCGACTTTTCCTGGTCCACCCTAAACAGCTGGAGCCGCGCTCGCCGCGTCATCGGCAAGGCCGAGTGGACCGGCGGGGAGGCCAATCCGGTCGATCCGCTTTGCGGCTCAACTGTCGTCACCTCGCTCAGACGCCACGATGTCGCGGGGCGATATCTCTACGAGGCGATCTACTGCGCTCGCGGCGAGATGGAAAACCGCATCAAGGAATGCCAGCTCGACATGTTTGCCGGCCGCACCTCGGCCGCCACCATACGCGCCAACCAACCCCGGCTCTGGTTTGCGTCCGCCGCCTACGTGCTGCTCTGTGCACTGCGTCGCATCGGGCTGGCGCACACCCAGTTCGCCACCGCCACCTGCACACGATCCGGCTCAAGCTGCTCAAGATCGGAGCCCAGGTGCGCACCAGTGTGCGATGGATCAGCATCGCCATGGCATCCGCCTGCCCGTGGCAATACGAGTTCGCACTGGCGCACGCCATGCTCCGAAAGGCCGGCGTCTGATCGGCACGAACCAGACAGCGCAA
The DNA here is from genome assembly GCF_965276875.1 of Lichenicoccus sp. Taxonomy (GTDB): domain Bacteria; phylum Pseudomonadota; class Alphaproteobacteria; order Acetobacterales; family Acetobacteraceae; genus Lichenicoccus. The sequence continues at coordinate 2,043,594 of NZ_OZ255701.1, forward strand.
GTTCGATGCTCCACGAAACAACGCCGCGCACTGCGGGGCGGGAGAGCCGCGCGCAAAACGCGGAGTTTCTCGGGATATCAACTCCTGCTCAACCAGATGGCGCCCGAGACTGCATCACCAAGACCGTGACCCAAGGCGCTGTGAGAAATCCGGGCTAGACAATAGCGGCCGCGAGCACCGTCAGGGCGACCACCAGCCAAGCCGGCGCCTTGAACACGGTCAGGGCGACGAAGCCGCTGGCCACGAGCAGGAAGTCGAGCCGGCTGATGACGGCGCTGGTCCAGACCGGGCTGTAGAGCGCGCTGGCGAGCAGCCCGACGACGGCGCCGTTGATGCCGCGCATCCCCGCCTGCGCGCGCGCATAATGGCGGAGTGCGTCCCAGAACGGCAGCATGCCGGTGATCAGCAGCAAGCCTGGCAGGAAGATCGCGACGAGCCCGACCGCGGCCCAGCCAACACCGGCGAGGCCGGGCTGCATGGCGGCGCCGAGATAGGCGGCGAAGGTGAAGAGCGGTCCCGGCACTGCCTGGGTCGCGCCGTAGCCGGCCAGGAACGCCTGCGGCGAGACCCAGCCAGGGCGGACGATCTGCGCCTGCAACAGCGGCAGCACCACATGGCCGCCGCCGAACACCAGGGCGCCGCTGCGATAGAACGCATCGAAGACGTCGAGGGCGTGGCTGCGGACCAGCGGCGGCAACAAGGCCGGCACGACCAGCAGCAGCAGGAAGCCGGCAAGGCAGGCCGACGCGGTTCGACATGAGATCGGGAACACGAGTTGTCCGGTGCCAGGGGGTTCACCCTCGCGGCAGAGCAGCAGGCCGGCCGTGGCGCCAGCGACGATTGCCGCGACCTGGCCCCAGGCGCCGGCCAGCGCAACGGTGAACGCGAGGGCTACGAGTGCTATCGCCGCGCGGGTTCGGTCCGGCGCCAGGGTGCGCGCCATACCCAAGACCGCCTGGGCGACGACGGCGACCGCGACGAGCTTGAGGCCGTGGATCACGCCGCCTTCGAGCGGACCGCCGAGACGCTGCGCGAACAGCGCGAACAGCACCAGCAGCAGCGCCGAGGGCAGCGTGAAGCCGGCCCAGGCCGCGAGCCCGCCGAGCAGGCCGCCGCCACGCGCAACGCCAAGCGCAAAGCCGACCTGACTCGAGGCGGGTCCCGGCAGGAACTGGCACAACGCCACCAGATCGGCATAGGCGGCCTCATCCAGCCAGCCTCGTCGCAGCACCAGTTCGCGGCGGAAATAGCCGAGATGCGCCACCGGGCCGCCGAACGCGCTGACCCCGAGCTTGAGGAACGTCGCCAGCACTTCGAGGACCGATCCGTCGCGCACTGCGTCTCTCTCGGCTGGGTCGGCCGGTGCAGCATAGTCACTCATGCAGGGCCACTCACGCGGGAACCGGGAGCGGCTGCCGGCCCTCGGCCTGGCCGATCCTGACGAAATGCTCCAGCGGGTCGATATTGGCGTCGCGGACATCCCCATAGCGCGCGAGGTAGGTCTCCGCCGAGAAGCTGGCGAAGGCGGGCAGGATGCCGCGCTCCGCACCCTGGAAGCAGGCGGGCATATCGGCCATGAAGTGACGCATCTCTGCATCGTCGCGCCAGGGTGCGCGGTAGAGCGGGTCGGCAGCGAGTTGCCCGAGCAGGCGGGCGTTGCGTTCGAGATCCTCGTCGGTGCCGCTGCCTGGCCCCGCGAGCAACTCGATCCCGCCATTGATAAGATAGTAGAGCGTCTGCGCCACGCCGGCGGTGCGGTAGACAAAGCCGCCGAAACCCGCGCGCAGGAAGCGGCCGGTGAAGTCCGAATGCTCGTGGCCGTAGCGGCCAAAGCGGACATCCATGTAGCCGACGCAAGCAAGTGCCGCGGCGGACTGCCCGATCGCCATGCCGCCGACCACGGGTCCGATGCCGGGTTTGGACGCGGTCATGTTGCCTGCCAGCAGGTCGCGGCGATAATGCGGCGGGATGTAGTTGACATGGCCGAAGCGGGCGCAGGCGGCGATCCATTCCTGCTCCCAGCCATGCGTCACCGGGCGCACGTCGTCGTCAAGCAGCAGGATGGTCTCGCAGCGACGGAACTGGCTGAGATAGAACAGGCCACGATTCTTGTTCCAGGCGATGCCGCGATTATTGCCGCCGACGACATCGACCCCGAGTGCCCGCACCGCCTCGATGGTTCCGTCGGACGAGCCGTCGTCGCAGACCACGAGCTCGAACGGCACGCTGGTCAACCGGCGCAGCTCGGCCAGGGTCGAGAGCAGGGTGTCGCGACGATTATAGGTCGTGATGGCAATGCCAAGTGCCGCGGTCATGTCTCGCTCACCATCTCAAAGGCGCGTATGTCCAGCAATCCGAAATAGCGTCGCATCGCGTCGATCTTGTCGCGGCCGACACCGATATTGAAATGCGCAAGACCGACCGGCGCGCTATCGGGTCCTGGCTCGCTGTCATTGAGGATCCGCACGCGCGATCGCGTCGGTTCGATCTCGGCGAGCTCCAGCGTTTGCAGCACGAAACTGAAGAAGGGCTGGTCGAAGGCCGCCTGGTGCAGGTCGCCGTGGGCTGCTTTGTAGAGAGCCCAGGCGCGTTCGACGAGAGTGAGCGACGTATCGAGCGTTTCGCGATTGCGTCCGCCGAACAGACCCGAGTTGACGCAGCGATGGGCAAGCAGTGCCGGATCGTTCGGCGCATAGAGGAAGCCGCCGAACCAGTTGCGGTCCTCGGGAGGCAACGCGCTTAGGGCTTGGCCGTCATGTTCCGCCGAGATCACCACGCGCTCACAGCGCACTGCCGCCACCAGCAGCCCCTCGATCGGCGCATCGCAGATCACGTCGCTGTCCACATACAACACCGGCTGGAAGCCTGCGAACGCCGGATGGCGCAACGCCTCGCGCCTCGCTCCCATCAGCCTATCGAGAGTCGGAAAATCCTGTTTCAGGCAGGCTCGACGCGACACCGCGACGCCGCTGAAACCGACGATGACGTCCTCATCGTCGCGGTCGCTGACCAACAGGTAGCTGCCGTCATACTGACCGAACCGCTCGATCGAGCGGACCGAGAGCTCGTACTGGTCGAAGAAGTAATCCGAACCGCTGATGGTGCTGTAGATCAGCGGCTCGAACAGCAGCGCCCGCGCCGGTGTGCAGGTCTCGTGAAAAAACACGAACGACATCGGCAGCCCGGACGGGTGCAGGGCGCCCGGAGGACTGCGCAGAAGTGCCAGCAGCTCGGTCAGCAGGCACGAACGGCCCCCGATCAGCGCCCTGAAACCAGGGGAGAGAGCCAGGCTATGGCGGGCTGTCGGTCGCGCGTCTTCATCGATCAGCCAGCGCCGCGCGGCAAAGGCGCGAAGCAGGCCGACATCAGCCAAGCTGAGCGGCATCAGCCGTTCCCACGCATCGAGGGCCACGGACGCGGTGGAGACCGGACCCAGATGCGGCGACGCGCAGAGATAATACCCGCCTTCGAGACAGAGTCCGATGACGCCGTCGCGGTCGGCGATGGCACGCCCGCGCAGCGCCGGCGCCTGCGTCGGTGACGCGCGCAGCGTCACCGCGCCGTCCGCGATGCTGCAGCAAGCCGGCTCATAATTGGCATCCTCAAAGCTGCGCTGCGTGAGTTCGCCGGTGAGCGGATCGACGCAGAGAATTCCGCCCTCATGGGTGATCAGCACATGCGTCGGGGCTACCTGCTCGAGGATCGGATCGGCCTGGTCATGCGCTTCGGCCAACCGGCGCGCCACCATCTCGGACTCGGACTCGGGCTTGTGGCGCCGCGAGAACAGCCATCCGTGCGCCTTGCTGAGAGCTTGCAGCATTATTCACTCCATGCCGGCGAGATTGAAGTAGGGTTGTTGATCGAGACTGAAATTCTTGCTGTAGAACGGATCCCCGAGCAGGGCTTGGCCCCAGCGTGCCTGCATGATCGCGGCCTCGCGCCGGAAGCGGCTTGCCTTCTCGGGGCTGTCCTCGCTGCCGCGACTGATCGATTCGTGGTGTTCGGCGACAAACTCCGGCGCCATGATGATCCGGTGGCCGGCCTCGCGGATACGCAGGCAGAGATCGATGTCGTTGAACGCGACCTTGAGGTCGGTCTCATCGAAGCCGCCGACCGCGCGAAACACCTCGGCGCGCACGAGCATGCAGGCCGCGGTCACCGCCGAGACCTCATGCGCCACGAGGGCGCGATTGCCGTAGCCGCCATAGCTCTCGTTGGCGCCGACGAAGACATGCCCGGCGACGCCGCCAAGGCCGAGCACGACACCGGAATGCTGGATCGTGCGGTTCTCGAACAGGAACTTCCCACCCACGGCGCCGACCGTCTCGTCGGTCGTGGCTTCGCTCAGCAGACGCGGGAGCCAGTCATTATCCTGGACGAACAGGTCATTGTTCATGAACACGAAGAACTCGGCGGTGCTGTTTTGCACGGCGAGATTATTCAGACGCGAATAATTGAACGGCTCGTCGACGCGCAGGACGGAAATGGTGGGATCGGCGGCGAGCCGCTTGAGCTCGGCGCGCGTCGCCTCCTCCACGGAGCCGTTATCGACGAGGATGATGTCGAGATTGGAGGAGTCTGTGTGACGCTGGAGATGGGCGACGCAGCGCGCCGTCATTTCGCTCCGGTCCTTGAACGGGATGATCACCGCCACCCGCGTGGTTTGCGGGTACTGCCAGTCGATACGGTAGAGCGTGCCGCCATTCAGGCTGCGCACCGTGGCCGGCCGCTGCATGCGGTCAAGATGGGCCGCGATACAGCGCTCTCCCGCCGCGACGGCATACGGCTTGACCGCGCCCGATGACGCCGTCGACTGCGCGGCGCGTCGCCAGTGATAGAGCACCTCCGGCACGTGGCAGATTTCGTCGCAGCTCAGATGCTCGATGGCGCGCAACAGAAAGTCATGGTCCTGGGCGCCGTCCATGGTCCGGTCGAGCAGTCCGACCTTGCGCGCGAGCGTGCGTTGCACGAGAGTCAGATGATTAATGTAGTTGACGCCGAGCAGATAGCGGTAGCTCCAGTCGGGCTTGAACGCCGGCTCCGAGAAGAAGCCGAACTCGTCGATTTTGTCCTCGTCGGAATAGAGCAGCCTGGCGCCGCTGGTCAGCGCATGCCGCATCATGCATTCCAAAGCGACGTCGACCAGAAGATCGTCATGGTCGAAGAAGGCAATCCAGGCGCCGCGGGCTGCCTTCAAGGCGAAATTGGTGGCGCCTGAGATGCCGCGATTGCGGCCGTCGCCGACGATCCGGATGCGGCTGTCCTCGGCGCACAGGCGTGCGATCGCACGGCTGACGCTGTCATCGTCGCTGCCATCGTCGACCAGGATCAGTTCCCAGTTGGCGTAGGTCTGCGCCATTACCGAGCGGACCGCAGCGGCGAAATCGCCCAGGCTTGGCCGAAAGACTGGGCAGAGGATGGAGACCAGCGGCGCCGCCGAGAGGACGCCGTCGTCACGGACTGCCGCCATGCGCGCGCGCAGCCGACGCGCGGCCTCACGCGCCCACGGATCATAGCTCTCCAGGGTGAAGCCGCCGGACGGGATGATCGACTTGACCGCGGCGCGCAGCGCGTCGATCTGGCTGGAGATGCCGTTCATCTGTTCGATCAGCCCGCTCAGCCTGGTCGCGTGGTCATGCGCAATGACGCTGGTCACCAGCGGACTGCCGGAGAGCTCGACCCGCTCCGGCATGACGAACAGACGGAACTCCTGGGCGACCGGGCTGCGATAGGCGGCCGGCAGTCGCACCGCGAAGCCGCAGGCGCTGTCGCAGCCGAGGGAGGCGGCAACGTCGGGACGCGGCCGGTCGGCGCGCACCGTCGCCACCTCCTCGCCATTGACGCAGACCAGCAGCTCGAGGCTGCCCTCAATTGGACCGTCCGGCGCACGGCGGCAGGCTGCCCAGCCACGCAGAACGCTCTGCTGCATCTCGTCGACCGCGCTGAACAGTTCTGGACTGAAACGATCGCGAAAGCCGAACGCCGTCCTGCGTACCGCGCCGACCGCCATCGCCACCGGACACCCGTCGGCGTCGCGAAACTCGAGACTGTGGGTGGCGCCGTCGAGAAAGGCGGGGTTGATGGCGAACCTGAAACCGACATGCTCCTTGCCGACGCCGCTGGCCAGCACGTCGGGACGCGCCAGGTCGCACAGCACGGACCCTTGCTCGGCGCCGTCGATGAGGACGCGCAGCGACGTCGAGCCCACGGCCTGCGCTGGATCGTGCGCCCAGCCATGGGCGAGGCCGCCATGCACCGCATCGAGAAAACAAACCAGCCGCGATGATGCGGGTGCGGCGCCCGCGCGCACCGGGACACGCGCGCATGGCGCATCGTCCGCCGTCTGCGGCACCGCTTCGTAGGCGAACCCGTGCGATGCCAGCCGGGCATGCGCGCGCTGGGCATGGACATAGGCGCTCGCATCGAGCACTTCGTTGCGGTCGTAGCGTTCGAACTCCGACCAGTCGCGCACACTATGGTCGGTCTGCTTTCTGGCAATCCGGCGCTCCCAATGCGCGCGACTGCGTATGATGTAATGGTGCAGGCGCCAGGCGCCGGAGACAATGGCGCCGGGCATGGTGATGCCGGGCTCCGACCATTGCACCGCGCACCCATCGACACCGACCACCGGGCTCGCGAGTTCGACATAATGCGGGTTGATGAGCCGGCGCGCGGCAATCGGCCGGAAGATCATCTTGACGTGGCGATTGGCATTGTCGGACGTCACCGCCCGGCGGTTGAACGCCTCCATGACGAGCCGGCCGGGGGTGCTCTGCAATCCGCTCGATCCGAAAATCCGCCAGTTGAAGGCAAGCCCGTCGTGATCGTGGTGCGCATCCAGAAGATCGGCGAGCGTCTCACCCGGGGGCGGCACCAGGAATTCGTCGGCATCGAGAAACGCCAGCCAGTCGAGGTGCGGGCCATGCCGCTCCAGACAATCCGCATAGGCCGACATCTGCTTGCACGCACCGCCTCGGACGGCCTGCTCGTCGCCCCAGGAACGCACCTCAACCGGAAAGTCGCGCGCCAGCTGTGCGAGCAGTTCGGAGGTGCCGTCGGTGGAGTGATTGTCGTAGACGAAAATCCGGTCAAACCCGATCAGCGTGTTGTGCGCAACCCACTCGGCAATGTTCTCGACTTCGTTTTTGACGATCAGACAAATCGCGGTGCTCATGCGAAGTCGCCTCTTTTGACGATGCCGGTAGACCATAAAAAGCCAGATTAAAGCGGCAAAAGCAACGACGAAGACTTTGTGATTTGAGCATTGACGAACGTATATCGCACAATGGTTAATTCTTTAGTTATAACCGGCCCTATTCATAGTTGTTGTTTGTTTTGCCTGTGGATTCAGACCGCCTGGCGTGCCATAACGACGCCTGTCATGGAGAACAATAATGCGCGTTATCGCAGGGCTTCTCGGGCTTACATTCCTTACACCCCTTCCAGGTGACGCGATGACCCACCCCCGTGACATTGCTCCGATCAGCATCGCCGTCGGCGGCATCGCGGGCTTCTCTGATCTTGCCGATCCTGCGAACAGTGCTGCATTGCGCAAGCTCGGCGGCACGATGCTCTATATCCACGACTATGTGTGGACTCGGACCAGTGTTGCCAAGCGACGCGCCATACTCGCCAACTTCGACGGGCCGGCCGACGTGGAGTTCGGACTGGTCACCGACGCCAAGGGCTGGTTCGACTCGGTCTATCAGGACGACTATCTGGCACTCGGCGTCCGCGGCCAGCGCGGTCATGTCAACGTGCTCGCGCGGAACCTGCAATCGGATTGGCGGCCCTTCGTCGATGCGGCGCGGGCCCGTGGGTTTCTCTCTTTGGCGCCAATCCTCGCACCCAATCAGGGCGAGTACCGAACCGCGCCATTTCAAGACCTGCGATGGCAGCCATACCGCGACGCCGCACGCTATGGCGGCGCCCTGACCATCGACGCGCCGGTGGATCTGTTCCTGAGCCAGCCTTCGGCCTACCGGATTTTTGTGGAGACCGAACTCCGCTGGGCACGTGCTGAGCATCTGCACACAGCCTTCATCCTGTCGCCGGGAAATGCCGCGTGGCATTTCGAGGCCGAGACCATCGCTGTCGCCGACCAGCTGCGGGCCGCCGGAACACTCCCCGACGAATTCATCGTCGAGACCTATGAGGGAGGGCGGCAGGGTTATCCAAACCGTGTCGGCAACGATACCGACCCGCAGAGCATCACCGGCACCGCCAGGCTGCTCGCGCTGCATTTGCGCGGCCAAAACTAGGGCGGCTCACCGCGCGGGCTTGTGACCGATGGCCATGATATGCAGGCCGGAATCGGCCATCGCCGGATCGGCTGAAAGCAAACGTTCCAAAGCCATGGCGCTGTTTTCATCATTCGCCATGGCCTCGCCGCAGCCGGCACGACCGAGCGCGCTGGCGCTGACCGCAAGACCATGGCAGCGCACATCGACCAGGCCGGCTGCCGCGAAATGCGCCTCCAGCGTGCGTCGATCATGCAAATAGAGCGGCGCGGTCTTGTCACCCTGGCGAAATTTGCCACGTCGCGTCTGCAGCCGTTCCATCGCCTCGCTCTGCTTGCCCTCGCGCAGCAATTCGAGAACCAGGGACACCAGCGAGTCCACATAGACGCACACCGCCCCACCCGGTCGCGTCCAGCTGGCGAAACGCCGTATCATCGCGGCGGGATCGAGGGCGTACTGCACCGAGCCCAGTGCCAACACCAGGTCGGCCGAGGCGCGCGGCACCCTTGCACTCTCCATGCTGGATTCAATCAACGTGAACGCCGGCCCGAGCTTGCGCGCACGCAGGAGATCGATCATGCCGCTGGCGCGCTCGATGCCAATGACATAGTGGCCGCGTTCTAACAGACGGGGAATCCAACGGCCGGTGCCGCAGCCGACATCGACGATCGTAGCACCTGCCGGCAACTGCAGCGAGGAGACATGCTCCCAGGCGAGCTGGTCATAAACCCGGCGATGCGAGGCAACGTCGTAGCCGCTATCGTAAGCTTCAGCGATGGTGTTGTAGAGTTCGGAAACGCGGTCCTGTGGTTCGGTCATACCGGTTCTCTCGTCATGCGTTGTTCCGGCGCCGCGCGTTCGGGTGCCACACCTTCGGGTGCCGGTGCGCAGGCCGCCGCCAGCATCCGGTGGGCGACGATGACGCCGATGTCGTTCTGCCAGAGCCACAAACCGTTCATCTGGCCACGGAATGATTTCTCGCCGCCCATGGAAGCGTGCGCGACGAAGCCGGCGGCGAGCCCGATGCCGAGGAGGCCCGGGATTTCGTCGCCGGCTGCGTCCAGCACACCGCATTGGGCGCCAACCAGGGCGCCGTCCGGCTGTTCCGCACGCAGCGCGATAGGCGCGCCGTGCGCGTCGAACACCTTCAGCGCCCGCGGGCGGTAGCCCAGGCAGGAGACGATCAGGTCGGCGCCATCGAGGAGGGCGCGGCTGCAACCGCTGGTTTGCTCTTCGAGGCTGTGCAGGACAATACGGTTTTCGGCCGGGCGGCCGCCGATGCCGCTTAACCGCATGACCAGCTCGCGCGAGTCGAACCGCAAGCCGCCGAAGCGGAACACGAAGCCGCTGATCGGGCAGACATCGTCGGCGCGGAAGGCGTCATAGCCATCGGCGCGCGCCGCAGCCGCCGAGGGGTAGAAGACGGTGAGCGGGCGGCGATGCATCAGCGTGATCGCGCCCGGTGGCCACGGCGGATCGAGACCGCCCAGGAGCAGGCGCGCGCAGGCGAGCGCGCTGGTCGAGCCGCCGACGATGACGATGCGGGGCTGCGCAATCCCGTCCAATCGCCGCGCGACCAGGTCGAGGCCACCGTTGCTCAGCACCGCATCAGACTGCAGCAGCTTGTCGCGGTAACGCGGCAGCAATGGCCTGCCTGCGACTTCCTCGTGTGCCAGGCGTGCGTGTGGCTGATCGCCGCCGGTGGCGAGGATCACGCTGTCCGAGGCGACCTCGACGATACGGCCGGTCAGGCCGGAGCGGAGCTGCGTCAGCCAGCCGCCCTGCGGCCGCATTGTCGTGCGCAGCGCCTCGTGGCCGGTCAGCACGGCGCCGCTCGGGTCCGCCTCGATGCGCTGGCGCAAGGCCTCGCCGACGTCTTCGAGCAACCGGCCGACCAGGGCCAACGGCACGGCACCGTCGCCGTAGGCCGCGACCGCCGCTGCCGTGGGGGTGCGCGCCACGGCGGCGAGAAGCGGCTCGCTATCGTGCAGGCAGGACAGGAAGGTCGCGCCGGCGCTGTCGGAATTGATGACGTAACGTCCGATGCGGCCGCCGCCGATGCGCGCGCCGCGCTCGGCGACGACAACTCCGCGCGAGATCAGGTCGGGCAGGATGCCGCGGCGGGAGGCTGCGAGCAGCGGCGCCAGCCCCGCGGGGCCGCCGCCGACGACCAGGGATCCGGTCTGCAGCAGCCGGCTCATACCGCCGCCCGCTTGCGCGGCTGCGCCATCGGCGACGCCGGGCGACGCACCGATGCGATGATTACGGGTGCGCGGGTGAGCCGCAGCAGGGCCGCGCACACCGAATCGACCTCAGCCAGGGTCATCTCGTCCCAGAGCGGCAGCGCCAGGATCTGACGGGACAGCCGCGCCGTCTCCCGCAGGTCGCCGGCGACCGAGCGGGTGCGGAAAAAAGGCTGCTCGGCCACGTGCGGCGCGAAATAGGCGGCCGCACCGATGCCGTCGGCCGCGAGGGCTGCGATGATCCCGTCGCGGGTCAGCGTGCACTCCGGCGGCGGCGTGACCGGCATGAATTGGTAGGCACAACGGCGTCCGCGCATCTGCTGGCAGCCCCAGCCGGGGAGCTGCGCGCGATAGCGATCGGCCAGCGCCTCGCGATGCCGCACGACCGGCTCGAAACCGCGCAGCCGCTCGAGAGCCAGCAAGGCGCCGACTTCGCTGAGCTTGGCGTTAAGGCCGGGCTGGGTGGCCGCGCGCGGGGCGCCGAAGCCGAAATTGCCCATCAGGCGCAGCGCCTGGACGGTGTCGCGGTCGGCGCAGGCGATCACGCCGCCTTCGCCGGTGCTGAAGGTTTTGGTGGCGTGCATGGAGAACACGATCGGAAAGCGAAAGCCGGCGCCGAACGGGCATCCGTCGGCATCAAGGCTGCCGAGCGAGGCGGCGGCGTCGATCACGATCGGGATGCCGGTCCTGGCACTCAGAGCCTCATAGCGGGCGAGATCGATGCAGTTTCCAAACGTCGCATACGGCACGATGACGGCGATATCGTCGCCGTAGCGGCCGATCAGCGCCTCCTCGGCGCGCGCGCAGGCGGCCCAGTCGCCCGCGTCGATATCGCAGAACAACGGCACCAGCCCGAGCCAGTCGGCCGCCTGCGCCGCGGCGGCAAAGGTGAAAGAGGGCATCAGCGCATAGCGCGGTCCGGGCCTGCGGTCGCCGACGACATGACGCATCGCCATCATCAATCCAATGGTGGCATTGCAGACGGTGACGCAGGCGCTGGCGCCGCCGAACATGTCGTGCTCCAGCGCCTGCTCGAAGCGGGTGTTGACGGGGCCATAATTGGTATAGATGCCGGACGCCTCGATGGCATCGAGTTCGCAACCGAGCTGCTGCAGGCTGGGCGGCCGCGGCCGCAGAAATGGGATTTGCATGGAGCACCGCTCGCTTGGTGTTCAGGGACCAACCAATCCAAGACGGCGTTTTCGCCGGAGACATTTCCCGTCAATCAAGGCGCGGCGTCCGTGCACCCATACAGAGAACAAACACATTCGTGGTTGCCGCCGAAGGCTTTGGAGACTTGCCTGGTTGCCGTAAGGCAAAAGAGCACAACCGGACGTTGCCTGCACTCGGAATGTGTCTGTTTCCGAACTTTTAACTATATTTTGGAAATTGCCGGAAAAAATGCCTGTTATTACTTTGTAGCGGGGCAGAAGACTGTAATGACGGTGCGCGTGGCGTTCCAGGAGGCGTCTCGCGGCTGACGGCGATTTCATCGAACGCCGACCTGCAATGCGCCGCCGCGCGGCTTATGTCTCACCGGATGGCACGTCATCCCGCGGCCGCGGCTCTGGCCTGGATCCTGCAAGTTTGCCCGCTAATTGGCCCGCTAATTGGCCCGCACGCGGGTATGGCATCCGCTGCCACGCCACCAGGCCAGGATGCTGCCCAGCAGGCGGAACGCGCATTTACGGCACACGATGTTCAGCGTGCGCGCACACTCTGGCAGTCCCTGGCCGCCAGCGGCGACGCCGAGGCGGCATTCCGTCTCGGACTGCTCGCCGATGCCGGCAATGGCGAGCCACAGGACGCCACACGCGCCTATCGCTGGTTCCGTCAGGCCGCGGACGCCGGGCTGTCCGAAGCCGAGTTCAATGTCGCGGCGATGAAGGATGGCGGCCGTGGCACACCGCTCGATGAAGCCGGCGCCGCCACCTGGTACGCCCGTGCCGCAGGAGCCGGCAATCGCCGTGCCGAATATGATTTGGGGCTGCTCTACGATGCCGGCACCGGCGTGCCGCGTAATCCGGCGGCGGCGCGCGCCTGGTTCAGGCAGGCGGCAAGCAGCGGCCTGCCGGCTGCATCGGACAAGCTCAAGGCCCCAGATCCCGACACCGGGGGAGCTAACCTGCAGCCCAGTGCCAGCCTGCACCCGGCCGCTCCAGTGACGCCAAAGGCCGGCGAGACCGTAGCACTTCCTGAGGATCGCGCGGTGGTGTTCGTCTGGACCGCGCCCGCCGACGCCCAAACGGTACGCTATTTTCTACAGGTTGTGGCGCAGGGCCAGGGTCCCGAGCGCGAGATCCATGCCGGCTACGTGGATGTTACCGCCAAACTCGTCGCCCTCGATGCGACCGCGCATGACTATGTCTGGCGCGTGTTCACCGTCTCGCCACAAGCCGGTCGCTACACCGTCACCCCCTGGACCGCGTTCAAGACCCGCGATCGGGGCTGAAGCCGCCGGCGGCGGCCAGCCGCGACAGATGGAAGTCGGCGTCGCCGAACAGCAGTTCGATCATCGACATGCGCTTGAAATAATGTCCGACGGCATACTCCATCGTCACGCCGATGCCGCCATGCAGCTGCACCGCCTCCTGCCCCAGCCGCCGTCCGGAGCGGCCGATCTGCACCTTGGCCGCGGCGCAGGCCTCGTGCCGCTCGACCGCGTCCTCGGAGCCCGACAGCATGGTCGCCAGCAGCGCCATCGATCGCGCCTGCTCAAGCAGCACCATCATGTCCACCGCGCGGTGCTGCAACGCCTGGAAGTCCCCGATCGCACGGCCGAATTGCTTGCGCTGTTTCATGTAGTCGACCGTCGCATCGAGCATGCACGACATCACGCCGACCGCCTCGGCGGCGAGAAAGGCCAGCGCCTCGTCGACCACCCGCTCGACCACGGGCAGCGCGCTTCCGGGATCGCCGAGCGGGATGCCGACGGCGCCCGCGAGCGAGACCTCCGCCGCACGCAGGCCGTCCTGGGTGCGTGTGCCGCGCACCGACACCCCCTCGCCGGGCACCTCGACCAGGAACAGGCCGATGCCGTCGCGGTCGCGCGTCCCGCCGGCGGTGCGCGCGGTCACCAGCAGCTTGGAAGCGGTGTCGCCATGCAGCACCACGCTCTTGTCGCCTTCGAGCACGAAGCCGGAGCCCTGCCTGCGCGCAATGGTCGCGACATTGCACAGTTCGTAGCGCGAATGCCGCTCGACATGCGCGAACGCCACAAGCAGCTCGCCCGAAGCGATTTGCCCCAGCAGCTCCGCCTGCATCGGCGCATCGGCCGCCCGGCGCAGCAGGCCGCCGCCGAGCACCACGGTGCTGAAATAGGGCTCCAGCACCAGGCCACGGCCGAACGCCTCGGCCACGATCATGCTTTCCACCGGGCCGCCGCCGAAGCCGCCCTGTGCTTCGTCGAACGGCAGGCCGAGCAGGCCGAGTTCGGCGAATTGCTGCCACATTGCCCGGCTCCAGCCGTCCGGCTCGGCGCTCATCGCCTGGCGCTGGGCAAAGCCGTACTTGTCGGCGATCAGCCGGTCGACGCTCTGCTTGAGCAGGCGCTGGTCGTCGTTGAAATCGAAATCCATGATCAGAACCCGAGAATCGCTTTGGCGACGATGTTGCGCTGGATTTCGCTCGATCCGCCATAGATCGAAATCTTGCGCCAGTTGAAATAGGTCGGCGCTGCCTCTGCCGCGTAATCGGGGCCGATCGACATCGGATCGTTGTCGCCTTCAACCTCCCCGTCCTGGCAAGAAGGATCGTGACGATAGGGCATGGCGTAGGGTCCGACGAGATCGAGCAGCAGCTCCGTCGTCGCCTGCTGGATTTCCGAGCCCTTGAGCTTGAGGATGGAGCTTGCCGGATCCGGCTTGCCGGCTTCCTGGTGCCGCTGGTTGGCCACCACCCGAAGCTGCGTCATCTCGAGCGCGCGCAGATCGATCTCGAGTGCCGTCAGCCGCTCGCGAAAGCCGCGATTCTCGATCATCGGCGCGCCCTCGTAACGCTCCAGCGCGGCGAGTTCGCGCAAGCGGCGCAGCCGCGCCTTGGAGACGCCGATGCGGGCGATGCCGACACGCTCGCGTCCGAGCAGGAACTTGGCATAGTCCCAGCCGCGGTTCTCCTCGCCGATCAGGTTCTCGCCCGGCACCCGGACATTGTCGAACCAGACCTCGTTGACCTCGTGGCCGCCGTCGATGGTCTGGATCGGACGCACCGTCACCCCCGGCGTGCGCATGTCGATCACCAGGAACGAAATCCCGAGCTGGCGCTTGGCGGCACCCGGATCGGTGCGGCACAGGCAGAAAATCCAGTCGGCATACTGCGCCAAAGTCGTCCAGGTCTTCTGGCCATCGACGATCCAGTCCTCGCCGTCGCGACGCGCAATGGTGCGCAGGCTGGCCAGATCCGAGCCGGCGCCGGGCTCGGAGAAGCCCTGGCACCACCAGATGTCGAGATTGGCCGTGGGCGCCAGGAACCGCTGCTTTTGCGCGTCGCTGCCGAATTGCGCGATCACCGGCCCGACCATCGAGGCGTTGAACGAGAGCGGCGCCGGTACCGAGGCGGTCTGCATCTCGTCGAGCCAGATATGGAACTGCACGGGGGTCCAGTCGCGGCCGCCCCAGGCGACCGGCCAATCGGGGACCGCAAGCCCGGCCTGGTTCATGATGCGCTGGGTGGTGACGAGCTGCTGCTTGCTGACATGCTCGCCCTTGGCCGCCGCCGCACGGATGTCGGCGGGGATTTCGTTGGTGAAGAAGCGACGCATTTCCTCGCGAAAGCGGCGTTCGTCCGCCGTGAAGCCCAGATCCATGATCGTCTTCTCCTGTTGCCACTCTGCTCTATGGTAAGCCGAAACCGATAGGCAAGGACCCGGTCATGACGCGCCTCATCACGCAATCAGAATTGCCCAGCCTGGTGGGCCAGGAACTCGGCGTCTCGCGCTGGTTTGCCGTCGAGCAGCCGCGCATCGACGGCTTCGCCAAGCTGACCGAGGATGAGCAATGGATCCATGTCGATGTCGCGCGTGCCACCCGCGAGGCCGGCGGCACCATCGCGCACGGGCTGCTGACCCTGTCGCTGCTGCCGGCGATGGGGGCGGCGGTCTGGCGGCTCGAAGGCACCACCAGTGTTCTCAATTACGGCTTCGACCGGGTCCGGTTTACCGCGGCGGTGCCGTCCGGGTCGCGGGTGCGGCTGTGCCAGACCCTGCTCAAGCTGGAGGAGCGCTCGTCCGGGCTGCTGATCACCCAGCGCGGCACGGTGGAGGTTGAAGGCGGCGAGCGGCCCGCTCTGGTCGCGGACTCGCTCGGCCTGTTCCGTTTCGGCTGATCGATGCCGCCCGACTTCGCGCTTGACGACCTCGCCGTCGGCCAGCGTTTCGAGAGCGCCACTTATACGGTCGACGCCGACGAGATCAAGGCGTTCGCCGCGCGCTATGATCCGCAGCCGTTCCATCTGGACGAGGCGGCAGGTGGCGCCTCGCTGTTCGGTGGCTTGGTGGCGAGCGGCTGGCACACCGCCGCCATCACCATGCGGCTCATGGTCGAAGGCGGGCTGCCGATCGCCGGCGGCCTGATCGGTGCCGGCGCGGAGATCGCCTGGCCGAACCCGACGCGACCGGGCGATACGCTGCGGGTGCAGTGCGAGGTGCTGTCGGTGCAGCCCTCGCGGTCGCGTCCGGATCGCGGCATCGTGACACTGCGGAGCGAGACGCGCACGCAGCGTGATGTGGTGGTGCAGACCCTCGTCTGCAGGATCGTGGTTATGCGCCGAGCCGGTTAAAGTCCGGCGCGCGCTTCTCTAGGAAGGCGGTGGCGGCCTCGCGTGCCTCCGGGCCTCGCACGGCGCGTGCGAACAGCGCCATCTCGCGCTGCATGTGCGCGGCCAGTGCCGCCTCGTCACCGCGCATCAAAGCGCGCGTTCCCGCCAGCGCCATCGGCGGTTTCGAGGCGAGGGCTTGCGCCTTGGCGATGGCGTGCGTGCGCAGCTCCTCCAGCGGCACGATGCCACTCACCAGGCCGGCGTGGTGCGCCTCGGCGGCACTCATCGCCTCGCCCAGCAGCAGCATGCGCGCGGCGCGCTGCCGGCCCATCAAGTGCGGCAACAACAGGCTCGATCCCGCCTCCGGCACCAGGCCGATGGAGACGAACGGTACCGACAGGCTGGCCTCGGGGCTGGCATAGACCAGGTCGCAATGCAGCAGCAGGGTGGTGCCGATGCCGACGGCCGCACCCTGCACAGCGGCGACCATCGGCTTGCCGCAGGCGGCGAGAGCCCTGATGAAGCGCCAGCCTGGCGATTGCTCCAGCTCGTCCACGGGGTTGAGAAAGCTGTTCATGTCGTTGCCGGCACAGAATGTCGTGCCTTCGGCGGTGAACACGAACACACGCGCGCTGTCGCGAAGCCCGCCTTCAGTCAGCGCGTCGGTGGCGGCGTCATACATCGCAGCGGTCATCGCGTTCTTCTTCTCGGTCCGGTCCAGCCGAATTTCGACGATGCCGTCCTGCTCGACGATGATTATTCCGGCACTCATGCGTTACTCCTCAGCCCGTCCGCGCGTTGACCCGCGCAAGGCGGCTGCCTATGGAACGTCGAGAGGATCGTATTATGAGCCTGAAAGGCAAGACCCTTTTCATATCCGGCGGCAGCCGCGGCATCGGCCTGGCGATCGCGCTGCGGGCCGCCGCGGACGGTGCCAACATCATCATCGCCGCCAAGACCGCCGAACCGCACCCCACGCTCCCCGGCACGATCTACACCGCCAAGGAGGCGATCGAGGAGGCCGGGGGTGTCGCGGTCGCGGCGCTCTGCGATATCCGCGACGAGGCCGCGGTGCAGGCCGCCGTCGCGCAAGGTGTCGCGGCATTCGGCGGTATCGATATTTGCGTCAACAACGCCAGTGCGATCGCCCTCACCGGCACCCTGACCACGGAGATGAAGCGCTACGACCTGATGCAGCAGGTCAACGCGCGTGGCACGTTCCTGTGTTCGAAGCTGACCTTGCCGTATCTCCTGCATGGCGAAAATCCGCATATCCTCAATATCGCGCCACCACTCGACCTCGCGCCGAAATGGTTCGCACCGCACGTAGCCTACACCACGGCGAAGTTCGGCATGAGTTTGTGCACGCTGGGCATGGCGGAGGAGTTCCGCGCGCAGGGCGTCGCGGTGAACTCGTTGTGGCCGCTCACCGTGATCGACACCGCCGCATTGCGCATCGCGATGCCTGCCAACCGGTCGCAGTGGTTGAGCCGGTCGCCCCAGATCATGGCAGACGCCGCCTACGCCATCCTCAACCGGCCAGCCCGCGACTGCACCGGCAATTTCTTCATCGACGAGGAAGTGCTGCGCGCCGAAGGCATCACCGACTTTTCCGGCTATGCGCCTGACGCCGGCGATAACCCCCTCGGGGCCGACTTCTTCATACCCGACGCTGTCTTCGAGCACTCGCCGACACGCATACAGCACCGACCGTAAGCCTCAGCCCGCTTGGACCCCCGCTTGACCCCGGGCTTGCTACCATGACATGACCACCCCTCATTAATGACGTCCGGGCCATACACGCTCGAAGTCCAATAAACAGGCGCCTGCTCTGAACCGGGCCGATCATGCGAGGCAGCACGCCAAGCGGGAGGGGCCGAGTTTTTGTCAAATGCTATCAATGATTTGCGCATCGTTGACACGCCCGATCACGCCACCCCGGCGGCGGCCGTGCGCACCAACATTCCGGCCCGCCTCGACCGGCTGCCCTGGTGCCGCTTCCACGTCCTGCTGGTCGCAGCCCTCGGCATCACCTGGATTCTGGATGGGCTCGAGGTCACCATTGTCGGCTCCATCGGTCCGATCCTGCAGGACCCGCGCACCTTGCATCTCTCGGCGCAGGCGATCGGCGGCGCCGCCTCGGTTTATGTTGTCGGCGCCGTGGTCGGCGCCCTGCTGTTCGGCTGGCTGACCGACCGCTTTGGCCGCAAAAGCATCTTCAGCGTCACCCTGGGCATCTACGTCATCGGCGTGCTGCTGTCGGCATTCTCCTGGGACATGCGCTCGTTCATGCTGTTCCGCTGCCTGACCGGCGTCGGTATCGGCGGCGAGTATGCCGCGATCAATTCGGCCATCGACGAGCTGATCCCGGCGCGTCTGCGCGGCCGAGTCGACCTGATCGTCAATGGCTCGTTCTGGATCGGCGCCGGTGCCGGCGCTGGGGCGTCGCTATTTCTGCTCAGCGGCAACATGATGAATATCGATCTCGGCTGGCGGCTCGGCTTCGGTGTCGGTGGCGTGCTGGGCTTGGTGATGCTGCTGCTGCGCCGCTGGGTTCCGGAAAGCCCACGCTGGCTGGTCACCCACGGCAAGCATAGCGAGAGCCACGCGGTGATTGCCGAGATCGAGCGCCGGGTGATGCGCTGCACCGGCGCTTCGCTGGAAGCCGTGCACGAATCGCTGATGGTCTATCCGCGAAAAGTCTTCGGCTACCGCTACGTGCTGCGCGCGATGCTCGGCCAGTACAAGATGCGCTCGCTGCTGGTGCTGGTGATGATGGTGGCACAGGCCTGCCTGTATAATGCAGTGTTCTTCACCTATGGCATGGTTCTAACGAAGTATGAGCATGTGTCGGCAACCAAGGTGGGCCTGTTCATCCTGCCGATCGCGACCAGCAACTTCCTTGGGCCGCTGCTGCTCGGCAAGTACTTCGACACGATCGGGCGGCGTCGCATGATCTTCAGCACCTACGCGATTTCGGGCGTGCTGATGCTGCTGGTTGCCGGACTGTTCGCGGGTGGCCAGTTGACCGCGCTCACCCAGACCCTGGGATGGGCCGCGATCTTCTTCTTTGCCTCCGCCGCCGCCTCTGCCGCCTATCTCACCGCCAGCGAGGTGTTCCCGCTGGAGACACGCGCCACCGCGATCGCCCTGTTCTATGCCTTCGGCATGATCTTCGCTGCCGGCACGCCGTGGATCTTCGGTGAGTTGATCGGCGCCGGAGGTCCGGTGCCGGTGGCGATCGGTTATGGCTTTGCCGCCGTGCTGATGCTCGTCGCGGGGTTTACGGCGCTCAGGATCGGCGTGGACTGCGAGGGCCGCTCGCTGGAGAGCATCGCCCCGCCGCTCTCCTCCAGCTCTTAGGTCAGGGCACCATTCCGTCCGGGAGCGCGCGGCAATGCGCCGCGATATCGCCGGCGCGGGTGATCCAGACTTCGTCCCGATGCGCCGCGATATGCGCGAGAGCGCGGCGCAAATGGCCCAAACGGTGCGGCTGACCGATGATGTAGGGATGCAGCGCGATCCCCATCACGAGTGGCGCGCCGCGCGATTGCACCAGCATCTCCTCGAAGGCGTCGACGATCATCGCGCCGAACGCGACCGGGCTGTCGCGCCGTGCGACAATGGCAGGGATGTCGTTGAGCTCCTGCGGATACGGCACCGACAGGATGCGACGCCCATTCCGGCAGGTGAACCAGACCGGCTGGTCGTCCATGCACCAGTCCAGCAGATAGAAGTAGCCGGCCTCGGCGAGCAGGTCCGGGGTCACCCGGCTCTCGGAAATCCAGGGTCCAAGCCAGCCGTCCGGACGGGCCCCCTCCGCTATTACAATCGCCGCCGTCGCCTCTTCGATCAGGCGGCGCTCCTCGGCTTCCGCCAACACCCCTTGCCGCTCGGAGTTGGTGCGGCCGTGTCCCACCACCTCGTCGCCGCGGGCGCGATGGGCGTCCATCACCTGCGGGCAATGCGCGTAGATGGCGCTGTTGACCAGCACTGAGGCCGGCAGTGCCAACTGATCGAACACATCCAGCAGGCGCCATGCACCGACCCGGTTGCCCCACTCGCGCCAGGCATAATTGAGCACGTCTGGCGCCGGGCCGCTTGGCGCGAGTTCCGCGCCAGGCCCCTCGCCGAATGCGAAATGCTCAAGATTGACGGCCACATAGAAGGCAAGCCGCTTGCCGCCTGGCCAGTCGTAGACAGGGCGGCCACGGATTGGGCTGTAGGCGTAGCGGCCGTGGTGGGCTAGGTTCATACAACCGCGTCCAGGGCACGACGCAGCGTCTCCACGATCTGGTCGATCTGCGCCTCCTCGATGATCAGCGGCGGCGATAGCGCGATGGTGTCGCCGGTGACCCGGATCAGCAGCCCGGCCTCAAAGCAGGCCTGCAGCATCGCCGCCCCACGCGCGCCGGGCCGCCCGCCAGGCGCCAGCTCGATGCCGGCGACGAGGCCGAGATTGCGGATATCGATCACGTAGGGTGCGTCGCGCAGGGAATGCACGGCCTGCTCGAAAGGTGCGGATAGCGCGTTCGCGCGCGCGAACAGGGCTTCCTCCTGGTAGATGTCGAGGCTGGCCAGGGCCGCGGCAGCGGCGACTGGATGGCCGGAATAGGTGTAGCCGTGCGGCAGCTCGATGCCCTCGGGAGAGGCGGCGAGGAAGCCGTCATAAAGCGCCTGGCGCACCGCTACGGCCCCCATCGGCACGACGCCATTGGTCAGGCCCTTGGCCATCACCAGCATGTCGGGCACGACCCCGAACCGCTCGGCGGCAAAGGCGCTGCCGAGCCGGCCGAAGCCGCTGATGACCTCATCGAAGATCAGCAGGATGCCGTGCCGGGTGCAGATCTCGCGCAGGCGCTCCAGATAGCCCACCGGCGGCGGCAGCACCCCGGTAGAGCCGGCGAGCGGTTCGACGATTACCGCGGCGATCGTGGAGGGATCGTGCAGCGCCACCAGCCGCTCAAGTGCCTCGGCGCAAGCAACGCCGCTTTGCGGCTGGCCGCGCGAAAAGGCGTAGGCCGGGTTGTGGGTATGCGGCAGATGGTCGACGCCGGCGAGCAGGGTTCCAAAGAGCTTGCGGTTGTTGGCAATCCCGCCGACCGAGATGCCGCCGAAGCCAACGCCGTGATAGCCGCGCTCGCGCCCGATCAGACGAGTGCGGGAGGCCTGTCCGGTGACGCGGTGAAAAGCGAGCGCGATCTTGAGCGCGGTGTCGACCGCCTCGGAGCCGGAATTGGCGAAGAATATCCGGTCGAGATCGCCGGGCAGCATCGCCGCCAAGCGCGACGCCAGGGTGAAGCCGAGCGGATGGCCGAACTGGAAGGCCGGCGCATAGTCGAGCTGCATCGCCTGGGCTGCCAGTGCCTCGGCGATATGCGCGCGGCCATGGCCGGCATTGACGCACCACAACCCGGCGGTCGCGTCCAGCACCTGGCGGCCGTCCGCGTCGGTGTAGTGCATGCCGCTCGCCGCAACCAACATGCGCGGCGCCGCCTTGAAGGCGCGGTTATCGGTGAACGGCATCCACCAGGCGTCGAGGTCGTTGGGTCGTAAGGCCAGGGCGTTGCTTTCGTTTTATGATAAAAACACTAAGGCAGCGGATGCGCCGCCTCGAGCGCCTGCCGCTGCTTCGCCACGCCGGCGGCGGTAAGCGGCTGGGCGCGCGCGGCAGTCACGTCGGCAGCGCTGATCGCTGGTGGCGGCTTGCTGCCGCCCAGTGACGAAATCCAGGTCAGCACGGACGCGATATCGGCGTCAGACAGGCGATTGAAGGCTGGCATGTAGCCGACATAGGCGGCGCCGTTCGCCTCGATCTGGCCGACCATGCCGTAGAGGAGCACGTCCGCGAGGTAGCGCCGGCCTTCGGCGGTGACCGCGATCTTGTCGATACGGCCCTTCAGCGGCGGATACTGGCCGGCGACGCCGGCGGCGTCGGCCCTGTGGCAGGCCGCGCAGTTGGCGGAGTATAGCGTCGCCGCGGTTTCGGCGCGAGCACCGGTCGCAGCGGCGATCAGCAGCGCCGACACGGCAAAGGTGCGCCTCATGGCGGTCGAACGTTCATTCATTGGCGGACGCACTCCAGGGCGATCATGGCGGGCAGTGCAGAGATAGCCGGTGTGGCCGCGATCGCGCCAGTCCCGTATGGAATAGGAGACGGATGCTGTTTTACCAGGCGATTTACAACGAAAGCCTGAAATCCAGGCATTTCTGGCGTCAGATGCCAACTGAGCGTGGCACAAGAATTGCACGGCCCTTACCGGGGATCGAGCCATGCAGAGCACCACCATGCAGGATTTCGGCGCCGGGCAGGATCCCGGCCTGTATAATGCCGATCTGGCCCCCGTGCCGCGGGCCAGGCGGGACTGGAGCTGGGTCAACATGTCCACCGTTTGGATGGGCATGGTGCACAATGTGGTCGCCTACGAGGCGGCGGCGGGGCTGATGGCGCTCGGGCTGAGCGCTTGGCAGGCGCTGCTCGCGGTCGCGGTCGCCTATCTGCTGCTGTTCCTGGCGATGTGGTTCAATGCGCGGCCGGGGACGCGCTACGGCATTCCGTTTTGCGTGCTGATCCGCTCCTCGTTCGGGCCGCGCGGGGCACAGATCCCGGTGGTGATCCGCGGCTTCTGCGCGATCTTCTGGTTCGCCGTGCAGGGCTATGCCGGCAGCCAGGCGATCGACGCGATCATCGGCACCCTGGTGCCGGCCTGGTCGCATTTGAGCACACCGATCCTGGGAATGGCGCTGAGGGGCTGGATCGCGGTCGCCCTGTTCTGGGGGCTGCATGCCTGGATCGTCTCGCACGGGGTGCATCGAATTCGCAATTTCGAGCTGGTGGCGGGACCGCTGGTGATCCTGGTCGGCGTGCTGGCGACCGCCTGGGGGCTGCACATGACGCACGGCCTGGGGCCGCTGTTCGCGCAGCCGTCACGCCTGCATGGCGGCCACGCCTGGTTCACGTTTGCAGTTGGCGTCACCGGCATGATCGGGATCTGGTCCACGTTCGCGGTCAATATCCCGGATCTCTCGCGCTTCGTGCGCTCGGAGCGCGACCAGGTGATTGGCCAGCTCGTCGGCCTGCCGATCACCGCCATCGTGTTCACCGCGATGAGCGTGATCACCACGTCGGCCACGATCGTGCGGTTCGGCCATCCGATCTGGGACCCGGTGGCGCTTCTGCTCGCCTTGCACCAGCCGCTGATCCTGCTGCTGGGCGGGGTCACCATCATCATCGCGACATTGTCGGTGAACGTCGCCGCCAACATCATGCCGGCCGCCTACGACCTGGTGAACCTGATGCCGCGCCGGCTGAACTTCAATTCCGCCTCGTTGCTGGTGCTGGGCATCGGCCTGCTGTTCGCGCCCTGGCTGTGGTTCAAGGACGCCGACAGCATCTTCAAGGTGCTCGGCGCCATCGGCGGCCTGCTCGGGCCGGTGACGGGGATCATGCTGGTCGATTTCTACCTGGTGCGCGGCCAGCGGCTCGCGATCGATGAGCTGTATTCCTACGACGGCCGTTACCGGGCGCGCGGCGGCTGGAACCCGGCCGGCATCATCGCCTTGTTGCTTGGCGGCTTCGCAGCACTGATCGGCTCGGTGGTGCCGGCGCTTGCTACCCTCGGCGCGTTCTCCTGGTTCATCGGCGTGGGCGTTGGCGCGCTGACCTATGCGGCGCTGGCCCGCGCGCCACGGACTATTGCAGCAGCGGCTGCGGTGGACCGTCCGGGTGTGGGCGCCAGCCCCTGAGCCGCAGCGCGCTGCTCAGGACACTGACGCTGGCGAGCGTCAGTGCTGCGCCGGCGAGCGGCGGGCTGAGCAGGCCCGCGGCCGCGATCGGGACCCCGACGAGATTATAGACGAAGGCCCAGAACAGCGCCGTGCGGACATGCGAGGCGGTGAGTTCGGCGATCTCGATTGCGTCCAGCAGCAAGTCGGGATTGTGGGCAAGCAGGATGATGCTGGCGCCTGCGAGCCCACCGGCATGGCCTGTAGCGAGCGAGAGATCCGCGGCGTCACTGCCGGCGCCGACCACGGCGACACCGGGCCGCTCGGCGGCGCGTTGCTCGGCCGCCAATGCCGCGACGGCGGCGGCTTTCGCGCCAGGGGACAGGCCGGCGAGCAGGCGATCGACACCTGCGGCACCGGCGACGTGACGCGCCGCACCTTCGCCGTCCGCGGTCAGCAGCACGGTGGCGATGCCGCGCCGGGCGAGGCGCGCCATCGCCTGCCTGGCATCCGGACGCACAGGATCGCTGAACCCGAACATCCCCAGGATGCGACCGCCGCCGGCACGCCGCTCGGCCAGGAACGAGGCGGTGCCACCCTCGGCGTCGACCCCGTCTGCCGCCTCCGCCAATATCGCGGGCAAGGCGATGCCTTCGTGCTGGATCATGCTCCGGTTGCCGAGCAGCAGCGACCGGCCGCCGATCCTGGCGCTGACACCGTGGCCGGGCACGGCCTTGAACCGTTCCGCGGCGGCGGTGACGGCATGGCCGGACGAGGCGCGCACCGCCGCGGCCAGCGGATGCGCATGGCCGTCTTGCATCGCAGCCGCCAGCGAGAGCAGTTCCGCGGCCTGCGCATAGTGCTGCGCGCCGTCCCCAGGCACTACGCCATCGGGAACGACACGCTCAAGCACTGGCCGGCCCTCGGTCAGCAGGCGTGCATTGTCCAGAACGACGAGGCCGATGCTGCGCAGGCGCTCGACCGCGGCCACGTCGCGCAACTGGATACCGGCGCGAGCGGCGGCGGTGATCCCGGCCGCCAGGGCCGCGGGCGCCGCCAGGCCGAGAGCGCAGGGGCAGGCGATCACCAGCACCGACACGGCGTTCAGCAAGGCACGCAGGACCTGGCCGGTCGCGGCACACCAGCCGATGAAGGTGAGCAGGGCGAGCACCAGGACAACGACGGCGACGACCGCGCTGACCCGGTCGGCCGCGCGCCGTGCCGAAACCGGCGACGCCTCCATCGACCGCAGGAGTCCCGCCAGCCGAGTCTGCGCGCCGGTCGCGCGGACCTCGATCACCAGGGCGCCTTCAGCCACGCGCGAGCCCGCGAAGACCGGCTCGCCCCGGGCTTTGGAGACGGGGGCTTTGGTGACGGGGGCCTTGCCGACGCGGGCCTTGGCGACGGCTGCATCCGAAAGCGGCTCTTCCACGCTGGCCACACCGTCGCGCACGACACCGTCGGCGGCGATGTGGGCGCCGGTGGGCGCGATCAGCAGATCGCCCGGCAGCAGGGCGGCGAGCGGCACCTCCTGGTCGGTGCCGGTGGCAGGATCGCGCCGGAGCGCGACCTCGGCCGGGAGGGACAGCAGCGCGCGCACCGCGGCCGCACCCTGCCAGAGTGCCCGACGCTCCAGCCAGCCGCCGGTCAGCATTAGGGTCATGACCAGTGCCGAGACCTCGAAATAGCCGGGCGCGCCGCGCAGCATGTCGAAGGTGCTCAGGCCCCAGGCCGCCCAGGCGCCGAGGGCTGCGAGCTGGTCGGCGTTACCGGCCCTGACGCGCAAGCCGGCGATGGCGGCGTGGGTCACGCGCCGCCCGAGCCAGAGCACCAAGGTGGCCAGCAGGAACTGCACCCAGCCGGGCAGCGCCACCTCGGCTGCGAGGCGGTCCTGGTGCGAAAGCGCGAAGGCGACCTGCAGGACCATCGACACCAGCAAAGGCGCGGTGAGGGCCGCGGCCAGGATCAGCCGCGAGGTCTCGCCCGCGTCCGCATGGGGCGCGCCGGAGTCCGCGGAAGGGAGCTCGGGATTGAGCATGACCGCGTCGAAGCCAGCACCCGTCACCACGTCGCGCAGACGCGCGGCCAGTGCTGAATCCGGCTCGGTGGGATCATGGCCGAGCGACACCCGCGCCCGCGCCCCGACGGGATCCACCGAGACCGACAAGACGCCGGGGCAGCGCAGCAGGGCACGCTCGATCCGGCCGACGGATGCGCTGCCATTCATGCCGGTGATGGCGAGCTCGACCCGGCGCGCCCGCGAGGCCGCGACGCCGTCGCGCGCGTCGTCCGGGGGTGGGGGGATCACCACCACATCCATATGTCCTCACAGCTCAGCGACATCGCCTTACGCGCACTATAGGAGGCGATACGAACGCCGACGAGCGTTGCCGCGCAACAGCGCCGCAAACAGACGCGGGGGGCCAGATTGAAGCGGTTTCGCATGGGTTTCTCAATAAAACGCTAACGCTCGAAAATATTTCATATGACTGAACCATTCAGTTCATCAAAACCCGTGTATATTGATGAATACCAGCTTGCGGCTGCGCGTGAGTGCTTTACTTTGCGGCAAGCGGTGCGACGGAACCAGCATCGGCGGATATGGACACGACCATGAAGCGCCATTCTCCAAGAACATCCGCGGCGCAACGCGCGCTAGCCGCGTTCAGCGACAGCCGGGCCGCCTCGGAGCTGCTCAGTGCCGATCTGTGGTTCCTCGAAAACTGGGAAATCAATCCCGCGCCTGGGACCGCGGCCGCCTTGCGTGTGGGACAGATCCGTCGTGCCAACCCGCAACTCGCCGAGGAGATCCGCCGCGAGGTGCGGCACCGCTCACGTGACGGGGCGTCCTGACACCAACGCCGCACGCGCGTTTGCGATGAAGGCGGCGATCCGGGCCGGGTCCTTTACCCCGCGCTGCCGCTCGACTCCGGAGGAGACATCGACCGCAATGGCGCCGCTCGCTTGGATTGCCGCGGCCACGTTTTCCGGGTCGAGCCCGCCGGCGAGCAGCCACGGGCAGGGCGCCTGCCAGCCGCGTGGGAGGCTCCAGTCGAAGGCATGGCCGTTGCCGCCGGGCCGGTCGGACGAGGCCGGCTGGCGACTTTCGAGCACGAGACGCTGCAACCCCGGCGCCAGAACCGGCAGGTCAGACGCTGTCGCGACCGCGCAGGCGTGCCATACCGGCAGTCCGAAGCGGGCGCCGATCTCGGCCGCCCGCTCGGCGGTGTCATAGATCTGCAACCCGTCCAGCCGAACCTGCTCCAGGCAGCGGGCAATCTCGGTGTCGCCGGCTCGCACGAACAGGCCGATGCGGCCCGCACCACCCGGATGACGCGCCGAGAGTGCCGCCGCCCGCGCTGGCCTTATGGCGCGCGGCGAGGCGGCAAAGAATACGAAGCCGAGCCAATCCGCCCCACTGGCGATCGCGGCATCAAAGCCGGCCGGCTCAGCCAGGCCGCAAATCTTCACGCTGATGCTCAAAGGTGCAGCTCGGCCTTGATCGCGGCGGCGGCGGCGGCCGGATCCATCGCACGGGTGATCGGGCGGCCGACCACGATCCAGTCCGCCCCCGCATGCGCCGCCGCGGCCGGCGTCATCACCCGGCGCTGGTCGTCGGGCTGGGCGCCAAGCGGGCGCACCCCAGGCACCACCAGAACCGGCGCGTCGCCGAGTGCGTCACGCAGAACCGCGATCTCGTGCGGCGAGCAGACCAGACCGTCGGCGCCGGCCTGCATGGCGAGCCGCCCCAGCCGCAGCACCTGCTGGCGCGTGCCGCCGGCGATCCCGGTGTCGTGCAACGCCGCGGCGTCCAGGCTGGTCAGCACCGTCACCGCCAGCAGCAGCGGCCGCGCCGCCTTGTGTCTATCGTCGCCAGACATGGCATGGCGCGCCGCCTGGATCATCGCCGCCCCACCCTGCGCATGCACGGTCAGCATCGCCGGCGCGTGTGGCAGCAGGGCGCGAACGGCGGCGGCCACGGTATTGGGGATGTCGTGCAGCTTCAAATCGAGGAACAGCGGGCTTCCGGCGGCGGTACGGCACGCCTCCGCTACTCCCTGGGCGCAGGTGAATTCGAGCCCCAGCTTGATCGCGTCCACGTGCGGCGCGACCGCTTCTGCCCACGCCGCAGCCTGGCACTGATCCGCCGTGTCGAGGGCCGCGATCAGCCGTGTTACCCGCTCCACCTGGACCGGTTCAGGCTGCCGAAGACGGCGGCGGCAAGGCGTGCGAGGGCGTGGTCGCTGGATACCCCGGCTGGTGCCCCTGCTGGGCCATATGGTTCTCGGTGACCGCCTGGGCCAGTTGCAGCTTGAGCTCGGAGACCTGGGTCTCGAGCGTGCGCACCGTCTGCTCGGCGCGACGCGCACGCCGGCGCTGCCGGAGTTCGGCAAACCACACGCTCAGCCCACCAATCAGGAAGAACACTACGGCGACCACCATGACGAGCACGGCCAGTGAGGACTGCCGGCTGTAGCCCGGGACCGAGAGCGTCACGATCTCCTGGTTGTAGATCGCAAAGACGATCAGGGCGGCCAGGAACGGCAGCGTGATGAGCAGGCGCAGCATATCCGGCACTCGTCTCCTTCGAACATTTCAAGATTGCCGCATCCACCGCGAGCGCGCGAGTCCCCCACTACTCGCGCTGTACCTTGCCTGAGTGCTGCGCGCATGGTCTCGTTTGCCAAAGCCATCCGGAGGCCCTCGTTTGAGCGAGATCGTCATGCTCGACCACGTGCGCAAGGACCGTGTGTGGGCGGTGGTGGCGTGCCTTGGGCGAAGCCAGCGGATCGCCGAGATCTTTCCCAGCCGGGATGCCGCCCTGGCCGACCGGGCCTGGCGTGAGCAGCAGGTCCGCGCCTACGCGCACTTCCTGCGCACCGCGGCACAACCCGCGCCGCGCTACAGCGTCACACCGATCCGCAGGTCGGATTTGCCGCGCAGCTGGAAGCCGCTTCCTGCCTTGGGCTTCCTGCGCGGCAGCCGCGTCTGATGCACCGCACGCGCCAGTCTCCCCTCAACGCACGCAGGATGAGCCATGTCGGATACTGAGCAGCAGGCAGGCGCACCGCTCCTGCTCAACACCCAATATGTGAAGGAGCTCTCCTTCAAGGTGCCGGGAGCGCCCGGGATTTACGCGCAGATGCCGGAACGGCCGAATGTCGTGATCGCGCTCGACGTGCTGGTGCGGCCGATCCCCGAGGGCCAACCGCAACCGGTCTTCGAGGTGACACTCACGATCAAGTGCGAGGCGACGGTCGAGGCGCCGCAAGAGGAGAGCGCGCCGCCGCCGGCGATCGCCTACCAGATGGAGATCGGCTACGCGGGGATTTTCACGCTCGCCAACGTGCCGCAGAGCGCCATCGAGCCGGTGCTGCTCGCCGAGTGTCCGCGGCTGCTGTTCCCGTTCGCGCGCAGCCTGCTTGCGGCGACGATCCGCGAGGCGGGTTTTCCCGCGGTGCTGCTGCAGCCGATCGATTTCATCGCCTTCTGGCAGAGCAAGCGCCAGCAGGCAACAGAGCGTACGACACCGGCGGCTTGATCCGAGGTCGCCCGAGTTCGACACTGCGAAAGACATCCGGCACGATGCCGCGGACGGCAACAAGGTGGCCCGCTTTGACGATCTCTCAAACGCTTGCTCATGTCGATGCAACCATCGAGCCCAGCCTGGAGCGGCTGTTCGACCTCCTGCGCATCCCCAGCATCTCGACGCAGCCGGCGCACGCCCCTGACTGCCGGCGCGCCGCCGAGTGGCTGTGCCGCGACCTTGCCGGCATCGGCTTCACCGCGTCTGTGCGCGACACGCCGGGCCACCCGATCGTGGTCGCGCACGACCTCGGCGCGCCGTCCGGCCCGCATGTTCTGTTCTACGGCCACTACGACGTGCAGCCGGTCGACCCGCTGCCGCTTTGGCAGTCGCCACCGTTCGAGCCGGTGCTGCGCACCGAGGCTGCAACCCAGCGCAAGATGATCGTCGCTCGCGGCGCCTCCGACGACAAGGGCCAGGTGATGACGTTCCTGGAGGCCTGCCGCGCCCTGCGTGCGACCGAGGGCAGCCTGCCCTGCAAGGTCTCGGTGATCCTGGAGGGCGAGGAAGAAAGCGGCGGTGCGAACCTGCTGCCCTTCCTGGAGGCCAATGCCGGGGAGCTGCGCTGCGACCTCGCCTTGATCTGCGACACCGGGCTGGCCGCCGACGGGATCCCGGCGATCACCACCATGCTGCGCGGCCTGGTCGGCGAGGAGGTGGTGATCACCGCCGCCGACCGCGACCTGCATTCCGGCATCTACGGCAATGCCGCGCGTAACCCGATCCAGGTGCTGGCCGCGATCATCGCCGGACTGCGCGACGAGCGCGGCCGGGTGACGCTGCCGGGCTTCTATGACGGCGTCCAGGATCTGCCGGCGGCAATCCGGGACGCCTGGAAGCAGATCGGCCTGACCGATGCCGCCGTGCTCGGCGCCGTCGGTCTGTCGCATCCCGCCGGCGAACAGGGCTACAGCGCCCTGGAACAGACCTGGGCACGACCGACCTGCGAGGTGAACGGGATTTCCGGCGGCTACCAAGACGCCGGCTTCAAGACCGTTTTGCCGGCACAGGCCTCCGCCAAGATCTCATTCCGGCTGGTGGCGGGCCAGGATCCCGAGGCCGTGCGGGCCAGTTTCCGCGCCTATGTGCAGGCCCACCTGCCGCCCGACTGTGCTGCCAGCTTCAGCGCGCATGGCGGCTCGCGCGCGTCGTCGGTGCCGTTCGAGGGCGCCGCCTTGAACGCGGCCCTTGCGGCACTGGGCGAGGAGTGGGGACGGCCGGCGGTGACGATCGGCTCGGGCGGTTCGATCCCGGTGGTCGGCGAGCTGCAGCAGGCGCTCGGCATGAACGCGTTGCTGGTCGGCTTCGCCCGCGACGACGACCGCATCCATTCCCCCAACGAAAAATATGATCTGGAAAGCTTCCAGCGCGGCATACGTTCCTGGGCTCGGATCCTCCATGCCCTTGCCGCTACGCCCGGCTGATCGTCGTAGAGAAGGCAACTCCTGGTCTGCCGCTCGACCGTCTGCGCGGGGGCACGCCCTTTGCGTCGCTGCCACTCACTGTTTCATGCTTGCAGGCGCGTGGCATACCGGTCCTCTTCCCCTTATTTCAACTCGGAGCCGCGCGGCCATGTTCCTATGATTAGGCACGCTTTGGGCAATCGGGCACGCGTGATCGGCCAACCCGCTGGTCCGGTGACCGCCTCGACCTGCACCTTATGGCATCAGACATTTACCACGTTTGGTAGAAACAACCACGCGTCCTCCGGCGAGAAGTGAGGATCACCACGTCGTCTGTCCTGCCGTAAATGCCAGATACTCAGGTGACAATGAATGGCCGAAGATCAGCATCATGACCTCGGCCCACAGCGAGGTGGCCTGCCGCGCTACTGCGATCGCGGCGGCTAGACAGTTAAGGTCGTTCGTCGTCAGGGGCCGCTTGCTGAAGGTGCGAACCATTGCAATCTCCGGGTTTGTGTTCCGACCGTGATCTCGGCCTAGAGCAGACTAGGTCCTGCTTTGAAGAATACAACCATAAATCGATAGATTAGAGCGAGGCCGCAAGAGTGAAAGTAGGATTGTATAGGATCCTATAACTTCCTATCCGTGAAGTATTACTTAGTTTTCCGAGTCTTAGCGGTCGGTGCTGATCTATGGTGCAGATAGGATGTTGGAAGGACTTCCTGCCCGACAAGCCACGATAACACGGCCCGACTCGGGAGAAAGATTGATGCCGCCTCAGAACTACTGGCTAGGACCTGTGTCACGGCAGGCCGGATGAAGGTTCGAACCTAGGCACCGTTTAGCAGCCTTCGATGACCTGCCTCAACGCACCTAGTCAGCTAGCCGAAACGTTTGGCGGCCGATTGCTTCCAGGCACTGGACGAAGAACACTGCGGTGAAGCTGCCCCTGGCAATTTTGCTCGCGATGTTCCTCGCACTCTCCGTCACGCCCTCGATGCCGAGTTGGCCCTCGACGCGGGCTAAGCGCTCTTCCAGGCTGTCTGCGCGCTCCTCAGCGTGGGATGGCGTCGCCGGCGGCGTCCTGACGTAGCCGGGCAATTTCCAGACCAATGCTCGTCAAGTGTCGCCGGATAGCCGCCGTGTCCTTCTTGACGCTGTTGAGGTCAGTCCTGAGTGCCCGCAGCAGAGTCAGCGTAAGGTTATCAGGTTGGTCGCTCATTTTGCTTAACCTCACAGGTTTGTTGTGGTTCGGAAAGTCGCGGGTTTATTTTCGCACCAGCGCGTACTACGCCAGGCTGGTGATCCCCGATCCGCTCGTTACCGGTTCAATCCCCGCATGTGCGGGGAACACGAGGCGCCGACGTCTATGAGCGCATCGGCCTGCGGTTAATTCCCGCGTATCGGGGAACGGCTCAAGCTCCGCGAGAAGATCGTCAACCCGTACGATGCATCACCGCATGCGCGGGCAAGACACGCCGTCTACGCGTCCCAGGCTCCGGTCCGGCGGTTCATCCCCGCGTGCGTGGGGAACACGGAACGCGCCGGTGTCAATTATCACAAGTTACGGTTCATCCGCGCATACGCCGGTAGGCTGGTATCGTCTTGCGGCATTCTGGTCTGGACACTACGCGCCGTCACCCCGAACCGCTACTCGGCAATCGGGCCGCTCACCTCGGGAATCGCCAGCGGCGCGACCTTGGCGCTCTCGGGTTGGGTGGCCCAGGCACGGCAGACCAGCAGCATCGGCGTCACCCACACCAGCCAGATGACCCGGCTCTGGTAGCGGTCATGCGGGCCTGAGAGCATTCCCGTCACCGCGGCATTGCCGAGCAGGCAGAGCAGCACGGCGGCACAGAGCAGTGCCAGAGGCTGGCGTTCGCGCAGGGCGACGACAAAGCAATAGAGCGTCGCGGCCAGGCCGGCCCAGAAGCCGGCGTCGTGAAGCCATTGTAGCCAGGCTGGTACACGCACTTTGCCACGGCTTTGCAAAGAGAGGTCAAAGGCGCGCAGTTCGCGGGCGGGGAAGCTGCTCGCGATGATTGGGCGAACCTCGCCGCGCCAGGCATGCAGTCCGTCGCCGGTTTTGAAGCGCAGCAACTGCCGCAGAAAGTTATAGGTGCCGGATTCTGTGACTGCTAACGGATGCTCGCGGATCGTGCGCAGGATGATCTGTCCGGCTTCGGTGGAGAGACGTTTGGCGCCACCGAGCTGGGCGAGCGGGCCATGAGGTTGCCACAGGAAGTAGTCGGAATTGGGAAAGCGTGTCGGGTGCGGCGGCAGCGCGTCGGTATAGGCGCATAGACGCCAGCCGCTGGCCGGGCAGTCTTGCTGAAGGGTCAGTTCGCCGGGTCCGTCATAGATCAGGCGGGCGAGCAGGAAGACGTTGCCGAAAGGAGAGATCGTGAAGCGGCGGAAGGCGGCGAGATTGATAGTGCACAGGACGAACACGGCGAGGGCGATCGGTGCTGCCACCCGTCGGACGCCATGCCAGCCGAGCCGCTCGCCCCTGAGGAGCAGATGGCGCACCGGCACCAGGATGATGGCGAGCCCGGTCGCGATCCAGACATTGGACAGGTGTGAAGCGGTCATCCAGGCGGCGAACAGGGCCAGGCCGATGATCTCGACACGGCTGACGGACTCTGGCCGCAGAACCAGGACCGCGATCACCAGCGTCAGCAGCGAGGTGAACAGGTCCGGCATCAACTGGCCGACGAACCAGGGCAGCGGCGTGACCAGACAGAATGCGGCGATCATCGGCAGCAACAGCCATCTCGGCACGTCCGGCGTGAAGCTGCGACGGAGGAGATCAAGCCCGTAGAGGACCATCATGGCCTGCACGACCACAGACGACCAATTGGTGAGTTTCCAATGCGTTATCAACAGGAATACGCTGTAGACGGCAGGCCGGTCCCAGCCGAGATAATGCCGGATCGCCTGGGACAGATATGTTCCGGAGTCCGCGAAGACCAGCGGATAGCCGTTGAGCAGGGCCGGCCAGAGCAACAATGCAATACAGGCGATGAGCCAGGCGACCGGCGCGGCCGAACGCCCCATGGTTTCAATAGCGAAACGCCAAGGCCTGGCGGTTTGCCCTTGCATGGAATGTCGCCCCCCACTCGCACCTTCTTTCTAGTGGGTGATTGTTAACAAAACCATAATCATATGAAACGAATAGCGTGAAATGATCGATATCAAGCCTTGGATTTGCATCAGGTCTGTTTCGCGCAGCACTTGTGCTTCGTTGCCGTTCCGCTATGCCGCGGTAAACAACGGACGCAGAGTCTGATACAATACTCGGTAGCGCTCCAGCCTGGGCGCGTAGAGGCGTCGCCGCGCGGCATCCGGCAGCGTGCGGTCGAGGACTGGAGGACGCACGCAGACCCGATCGAACCGCTCTCCGGTGAAAGCAAGCCGGGCAAGCCGTGCCGCGCCAAAGGCCGGCCCGATGTCGAGGCCGCCATGACGCACCAGGGGGATGCCGATCACGTCGGCAATGATGTGCGTCCAGAACGCGCTGCGCGCGCCGCCGCCGACCAGCGACGCCTGGGTGATCCGAGTTCCGGCCTGGGCCAGGCTATCCAACGCGTCGGCGAGGCTGAAGGCGACGCCTTCGATCACCGCCTGCACGAGCTGCGGGCCTGCTGTGTCCGGAGTGAGGCCGAATAGCACGCCGCGTGCATCCGGATCGTTATGCGGTGCGCGTTCGCCGGTGAGATAAGGCAGGAACAATACGCTGGCCGGCCCTTGGTATTGCGCCTCGGCGGCTTGCAGCAGGATCTCCGGATCGTCGGCGCCGAGCAGTCTCGCCGCCCAGGCCAGGGCGCTGGCGCCGTTGAGCACGGCCGCCGCCTGGAACCAGCGTTCTGGCAAGGCATGCGCGAAGGATTGCAGGCCGGCATGCGGCGCCGGACGCCAAGCGTCGGTGCTGACGAAGATCTGCGCCGAAGTGCCGAGCGAGATGGTCGTGTCGCCGTCGGCCACGGCACCGATCCCGATGGCGTTGGTTGCGGCATCGCCGCCGCCGCCCGCGACGATGATGCCGGGCGGCAGGCCCAGGGCCCGGGCGGTCGCGTCGGCCATCACGCCAGCCGCCTGGTTGCCGTCGACCAGATCGGGCAGCATGGCGCGCGCAATCCCGCAGGCGGCCAGGATCTCCTCCGACCAGCCGTGCCGCGCCGCGTCGAACAGCAACGTGCCACCAGCGTCGCACGGGTCGGTCTGATACCGGCCGGTCAGCTTCAGACGGATATAGTCCTTCGGCGGCAGCAGACGGGCGATTTGGGCGAAGAGGTCGGGCTCGTGGTGACGCAGCCAGCTCAGCTTGGCCGGCCAGAAGCTCGGCGACTGCGCGGCACCGGTGAGCGCGGCGAACGCCGGATGCGCAAGCGCGAGTGCGGCGGCCTCGGCGGCGGCGCGGCTATCGTTCCACAGGATCGCCGGACGCAGCACGCGATTGGTGCGGTCGAGCAGCACCAGGCCGTGCATCTGCCCGGACAGACCAATTGCGCGCACCCCAGACAGATCGTGGCCGCTGTGGAGCTGTTCCACGGCGCGCAGCACCGCCTGCCACCAATCCTCCGGCGCCTGTTCGGACCAGCCGGGATGCGGCCGCGCGGTTGCGAGTGGCACCGTGGCCGAGCCCAGGATCTGCTGGCGGTCATCGACCAGGACCGCCTTCAGGTTG
Source organism: Lichenicoccus sp. (assembly GCF_965276875.1). GTDB lineage: Bacteria > Pseudomonadota > Alphaproteobacteria > Acetobacterales > Acetobacteraceae > Lichenicoccus. The sequence goes on from NZ_OZ255701.1 coordinate 2,079,233, forward strand.
GAGGTCCCGAGATCGATGCCGAGGAAGCTCATGTGTGCGGTGCGCGGGCCGCCTGCGCGCGGGCGACATCGAGCAGTGCTGCGACGTCAGTGTCGGTGGTGTCGAAGGCGCATACCAGCCGCACGATGCTGCTGGCGCCCCCATCTGTGCTGGCTGCGTCGCGCGTGGCCCAGCGGTAGAACACGTAGCCGGCGCCCTCCAGGCCCGCGATCAGACGCTCGGGCATCAGGGCGAAGACCTCGTTGGCCTCCACGTTCTGGGCCAGTGCGACTCCGGGCACGTCGGCAAGGCCGCGGCCGAGATGTTGTGCCGCGGCATTGGCGGCGGCGGCGTTGCGCCGCCAGCGGCCGTCCTCGATGTAGGCGACGAGCTGGGCGCTGAGGAATCGCTGCTTGGAGAACAGATGGCCCGCGCGTTTGCGCCTGCGGGCAAAATTATCGGCGAGATCACGCCGGAAGAACACCACCGCCTCGGCCGCCAGGGCGCCGTTCTTGGTGGCGCCGAACGACAGCACGTCGACCCCGGCACGCCAGGTGATCGCGGCCGGGCTGCAGCCGAGATGGGCCACCGCATTGCCGAAGCGCGCGCCGTCCATATGCACGTGCATGCCGTGCGCGTGCGCCACCTCGGCAAGGGCTGCGACATGCGAGGCCGTATAGCTGGTGCCCCACTCGGTCGACTGGGTGAGGCTCAGCGCCGCGGCGGGGCTCTGATGCACGCCGGTCACCCGACGCCGGGCGATCGCCGCCGTCAGCGCCTGCGGATCGATGCGTCCGTCGGGGCTGGGTAGGGTCAGCAGCTTGGCGCCGCCGGTGAAGAATTCCGGCGCCCCGCCCTCGTCGTTCATGATGTGCGCGACATAGTCGCAATAGACCGAGCCGAACGGCGGCACGAGTGCGGACAGCGCCAGCGCGTTGGCCGCCGTGCCGGTCGAGACGGGGAAGATCTCGGTCTCGGTCTCGAACAGCTCGTTGAGCTGCGTCTCGAGCCGGGCCGTCCAGGGATCGGCGCCATAGGAGCCGGTGACACCCGCGTTTGCCGCGAGCACCGCCTGCATCACCTCGGGATCGGCCGGCCCGACATTGTCGCTGCCGAAATTCTTTCGTATCTGCGTCATGCAGGCATCCTGCCGCCCGTCCGAAGCAAGGTCCAGCCTGACCCGATGACACCCATACAGACCCGCGTGATCGACGGCAGGCAGCGTGCCGCGGCCCTGACCGCTGAGGTGGCGGCGGACGTGGACCGAATTGGCTGCGAACAAAGGCTTATTCCGGGCCTCGCCGTCGTGCTGGTCGGTAGCGATCCGGCGAGCGAGGTCTATGTGCGCAACAAGACCCGCCAGACCCAGGCCGTCGGCATGCGCTCGTTCGCGCACGCGCTGCCCGAGACCACCTCGGAAGCGGCGCTGCTGGCACTGGTGGACCGGCTGAACCGCGACCCGCTGGTGCATGGCATCCTGGTGCAATTGCCGTTGCCCCCATCTATTGACAGCACGCGCATCCTTGATGCGGTCGACCCGGAAAAGGATGTCGACGGGCTGGGGCAGGTCAATGTCGGCCGCGTCGCGCTGGGCCATCCCGGGCTCGTGCCCTGCACGCCGCTCGGCTGCCTGTTGCTGCTGCAGGCCGAACTCGGCGCGCTGCGTGGGCTGCACGCCGTGGTGATCGGACGGTCGAACCTGGTCGGCCGGCCGATGAGCCAGCTTTTGCTGAATGCAGACTGCACGGTCAGCGTCGCCCACATCCACACCCGCGACACCGCGGCACTGGCGCGTCAGGCCGACATCCTGGTGGTGGCGACCGGGCGGCAGGGCCTGGTTCGCGGCAACTGGATCAAGCCAGGCGCCACCGTCATCGATGTCGGCATCACCCGGGTCATGACCGAGAGCGGCAAGACCCGGCTGGTGGGCGACGTGGTGTTCGACGAGGCGATCGGGGTGGCCGGCCGGATCACCCCGGTGCCGGGCGGCGTCGGTCCGATGACCATCGCCTGCCTGCTGCGCAATACCTTGTCGGCGGCAAAGACGCTTACGGCCGCGCGATGAGTCCGACCTCGTAGCCGTATGCGAGCCTTGCCACCCAGTACGTCTGTGGCCGTTGTATCCACGGCGGTTGCGTGCCGCCAGGCGCGTAGGCCGGATTGCGCGACAGCAGCCAGGCAGAGCAGATCGCACGACGCGGGTTATAGCCGGACGCGGGCGGCGGCAATGGCAACGGTGTCTGTCGGACGGCACCGTAGGTCAGGCCGACCGCATAGAGGTCGCGGGACTGGACAGCCCGGTCCACGAAGGCGCGCACGTCCGGGTTGCCGCAGGACGATTGGGCACACGCCGAAAGTGCGAGAAGCCCGAGCAGCGGCAGGATCGGCCTCATGGATGGCTCCGACGCAATGAAGGGCCGAAACGAATGGCCACGGACGGCATTATGGATGCGGCATGGCGGTGCCGAAATTGGGACAGGGACGCGCTGCCATGATAGTGCCATGCGGCGGTCGTCCAGTGAAGCGGCGTTGCAGACGGAGAATGACGTTTTGCCGAGCAAGATCTGGATCGATGTCGAGGACCTGTTTCAGTATGCCGCCTTTAATCCGCGTCCAAGCGGGATCCAGCGGATCGAGTACGAGCTCTGCCGCGCCCTCGCCAGCCTTCCGGAGTCGCGAGACCGGGTGCGTTTCGTCCGTCACGCCGGCATCGAAAAAGGCTTCTACTCGATCCCCTACCGCGAATTGGATGCGCTCTACGGCACGCTGACCTCCGATGACAGCAGGGGCGAGCGGCGACCGCCGGAAAAGAAGGCCGAGCCGTCCGCTGTCGCGAGTGACCCGCCAGTTCTGCCACGGCGAGTGCCGCGGCCGCTTTCGAAGGACCCGCTGCGTCGGATCGCGTACAGCGTGCCGACCGGCCTACGCAATCCGCTGGTGGCCTTCTACAAGGCCGAGCGTGAGGCCGGGCGGGCGCTCGCGCAAATCGGCAGCGCGCTCGGATGGGCCGCCCGCAGCCGCCTCTCGCGGGCGCTGGGTGGCACATTCGGCGGCAACACCAGCACCGGCGCCGGCACGACCGCGACCCAGGCGCCGCTGGCGGATGGAATCGAGGCCAATTCGGTGCCGGTGGCTGGAGTGACCGCGTTCGATACAACTTCGGCACCCGGCGACATCCTGCTGGTGCTCGGCTCGCCCTGGTTTCACCCGTTCTATGCGGAGCTGGTCGGCCGGGCGCAGCGGCAGCGCGAGCTGCGCTTCGCTCTGCTGGTCTATGACATCATCCCGCTGCGGCGTCCGGAATGGTGCGACCACAACCTGGCCCTGCGTTTTCGCGAATGGACCACGGACGTGTTCCCGCTGGTCGACAGCTTCCTGACCATCTCGCGCTCCAGTGCGACGGACATCGTCCGCCTCGCGCACGAATGCGGCTATACCCTGCGCGCCGCGCCGCAGCCGATCCCGATCGGTACAGGCTTCACCTCGCCGACGCGACCGCTCGCGGCCGAGGCGGCGATACGCGACACCGCGCGACTGCCTGCCGCCGGCAGCTACGCGCTGATCGTCTGCACCATCGAGGCACGCAAGAACCACATTCTGCTGTTCCGGGTGTGGCGACGGATGCTTGAGGAAATGCCGCATGATCTGGTCCCGACCCTGGTGTTTGCCGGCCGGGTGGGCTGGCTGGTCAGCGACCTGATGCAGCAGTTGCGCAATGCCGACTTCCTCGACGGCAAGATCAGGCTGGTGGAGGACCCCACCGACGACGAACTCGAACAGCTCTACGCCGGCTGCCGCTTTACTTTGTTCCCGTCGCTGTATGAAGGCTGGGGCCTGCCGGTGACCGAGAGCCTGGCGTTCGGCAAGCCCTGCGTGATCTCTCGGGCGACCTCGCTGCCCGAGGCCGGCGGCCATCTCGCGCGCTATTTCGACCCGGAGAACGCCGGTGAGGCCTATGACGTGATCCGCTATGTGGTGGAGACGCCGGAGGAGACCCAGGCCTGGGCCGAACAGGTGCGACGCGAGTTCCGGCCGGTGAGCTGGGCGGAGAGCGCGCGCGGCGTGCTGCGGGCGCTTGGCCTCGGCCCGGAGGAGATGGAGGTCAGCGTTCAGGAACGGACACTGGCGGACGAACACACCGCGGTGCATCCGCTCTGAGCAGCACGCGCGTATAGGCCCTTCCATGACGTTCGTCTCATACGCCCAGAATTTCGAGGACGTGCTGCTCTGGCGCGCCCTGCGCGACGTCAACCAAGGCTTCTATGTCGATGTCGGGGCGGCGCACCCGGACGCGGACTCCGTCACCCGGGCGTTCTTCGAGCGCGGCTGGCGCGGCCTCAATATCGAGCCGGGCGTGGCTGACGCGGCACGGCTGGCGGCGGCACGTCCCGGCGACATCACGCTGCAGCTCGCGGCCGGACGCTGCGATGGCGAGGCGGATTTCTTCAGCGTGCCGGGCACCGGGCTCTCGACGCTCGATCCCGCGGTGGGCGAGCGCTACCGCGCGCAATACCGGATTCCAGCGCCCGGACGGATCACCGTGCGCACCTTGGCGAGCCTGTTCAGGCGCATGTCCGCGGCGAGATTCATTTTCTCAAGATCGACGTCGAGGGCACCGAAGCGGACGTGCTGGCCGGCGCCGACCTGCGCACCTGGCGCCCCTGGATCGTCCTGGTCGAGGCGACCGCGCCGCTCTCCACCGAGCCCACTCATGCGGCCTGGGAGCCGGACCTGGTCGAACAGGGCTATCGCTTCGTCTGGTTTGACGGTCTCAACCGGTTCTATGTCGCAAACGAGCGCGCGGGGATGCTGTCGCGGCATTTTCGCACTCCGCCGAACGTGTTCGACAATTTCATCCGCGCCAACGACACCGTGTGGGCCGAACGGATCAGTGCGGCGGAGACCCGCGCCGACATCGCCGAACGCAGCCTTGCCACCGAACTGCCGCAGGCCAGCCGCGCCGCGGTGGCCGCTCAGTCGCGGGCCGACGCCGCCATTCACGCGGTCGACCGTCTGCAACAGGACCTCACGGTTCTGCGCCAGGAGAGCCATGCGCGCGCGGCGGCGCTGGATGCCGATCTGCACCAGAGCCGGCACGACCTTCAACAGGCGCATCTGCGGCTGCAGGCAGCGTTGCGGACCTGCGACGAACGGGCGCAGGCGATCGAGCAGATCCAGGACAGCCTCGACGAGACGACGCACACTTTGGCCCAGGCGCACCACCAACTGCACCACACGACCCTGGCCATGAACGAGGCGCAGGCCTGGCTGGCCGCGATCGGACACAGCACAACATGGCGGCTCACCGGCCCGGTCAGGGTGGCTCTGCGAACGCTCAAGGGCGGCCGCCCCCGTCCCGGCCCAACAATCCCCTCCGAACCGCCGGCGCCGTTGCCGCGCAAGACCAGGAGCCTGGCGCCCACGCCCGCACCACCGCCGGCCGCAGCACCCGCGCCCGCGCCCGCGCCGACGCCCGCTCTGCCGGAGGGGTTCTTCGATATCGTAACGCTGCCGCCGGCATCGCCGCCGCCGCCGGGGCGGAGCCGCGCGCAGGTGCATCAGTTCCATTCCGGCTCCGGGGTGGCTGATGCGATCACCAACGCCATGCTGCTCACCCGCACGCTGCTGCGCGGGCTTGGCTACGCGAGCGAGATCTTCGTCGCCCACCGTGCGCCGGAGCTGGCTTCCGAGCTGCGCCTGCTCGACGAGTTGCCGCCGCATGACGAGTACGTGCTGATCGTACGGCACTCGATGGGCCATGACAGCTTCGACCAGATCCTCGCGTTGCCGGCGCCGAAGATCCTGATCTACCACAACATTACCCCGCCCGACCTGCTGAACCGGCACCCGATGCTGGCTGCCTACGCCGCTCTTGGCCGGCGCCAGCTCGCAGCCCTGCGGGGGCAGGTGCACGCCGCCCTCGCCGACAGCGAATACAACGCGATCGAGCTGCGCCAGCTCGGTTTCGAGCCGGTCCGTGCCTGCACCCTGTTGTTCGACATCGACGTCATGCTGAGCCGCGCCGCGTCCGTGCCGGCCCAGCGGGGCAGCGCGGTCTTCACCATCCTGTTCGTGGGCCGGATCTGTCAGTCCAAGGCGCAGCTCGAACTGATCGGCGCCTATAACGCCTTTCGCACGCGCCACCACGCGCCGGCGCGGCTGGTTCTGGTCGGCCGTGACGACCGCGATGCCTATGCCGACGCCGTTCGCCGCGCAATCGCCTGTAGCGCGCAACCGGACGAGATCATCCTCACCGGGCTCATCGACGACGACACGCGCAACACCTGGTATGCCAGTTCCGACCTCTATGTGTCGCTGTCGCGGCATGAAGGCTTCGGGGTGCCGCTGGTCGAGGCGATGGCGCACGGGGTGCCGGTGCTGGCGCGGGCGAGCGGTGCGATCCCCTATACGCTGGCCGATGACGAGGCGTATTTGGCGGAGGATGCCGGCGCTCCGGAGATCGGCGCACGGCTGGCTGACCTCGCGCGCGCGCCGCAGCGTCGCGCGGCACGGGCGGCGACGCAGCATGCCTCGCTCGCGCGCTTCGCGCTGCCGCCGCAGACCGCGATCCTGGCAGGGGCGTTGTTGCGCGCGGGAGCGGCGCTGCCGTCAGACCCGCGCACCCGGGCGGCCCTCGCCGCCAACCTGCGCTTTGCCGTCACCGGCCACGTCAACACCAGCTACAGCCTGGCCGCGATCAACCGCAACCTGGCTTTGAGCCTGGAGGCGGCCTGCCCCGGGCGGGTACGCCTGATCCCGGTCGAGGGGGTGTTCACCACCGAACTGTCGGCGTCGCCGGCGGCGGACGCGGCCCCGATCGCGGCGCTGGCGGCGCGCGCCGCCCCGCTCACCGCGCCAGAGCTGATCATCAGCCAGCACTTCCCGGTGCATGTGCCGCCGCGGGCTGCCGGCCAGATCCGCCTCGCCATGGTGTTCTGGGAGGAGTCGCGGCTGCCGGCGGAGACCATCGCCACCTTGCAGGAGGGCTTCGACGGGGTCGTGGCGCCGAGCCGCTTCGTGGCGCGCGCGCTGCAGGAGTCCAGCCTGAGGCTGCCGGTCCGGGTGATCCCGCCGCCGGCCTCGCTGGCGGCATTTCGCGCGCGGCCGCCGGTCCCCCGCCCTACGGACGCGCCGCTGACCTTTCTGCACGTCTCATCGTGCTTCCCGCGCAAAGGTGCCGACATCCTGTTGCGCGCATGGGCGGCGAGCTTTTCCGCGGCCTCTCCCGTTCGCCTGCTGATCAAGAGCTTTGCCAATCCGCACAACACGATGGAAGCCGACATCACTGCCCTGCGCGAGGCGAACCCCGATCTGGCGCCGATCACCCTGATCGAGCAGGATCTCGACGAGGCGGCCATGGCCGCCTTGTATGCGCAGGCGGACGTGATGGTGCTGCCCACACGCGGCGAAGGCTACAACCTGCCCGCCGCGGAAGCGCTCGCCGCCGGACTGCGCCTGATCGTCACCGGTGCCGGCGGTCATATGGATTTCTGCACCCGGGACGATCCGCGTATCCGCCTGCTGGCCTACCGCCATGCCTTGTCCGGCAGCCATCTGGCGACGCCGCAGTCGCTCTGGCTTGAGCCCGACGAGGCAGACCTCGCCTGCGCGCTGCGCGAGGCGTGCGCGCGTGGACATGCTCCCGTGATGGCTGACCCTGAGGTCGCATCCGGGGGCGGCCCCGACACCGTGGCGGAGGAATTCACCGGCTTCGGGCTCGATCTGCTGCTGCGGCCGTCCGCTGGCGGGCTGCGCGTCGCCTGGGTATCGAGCTGGGGTCAGAGATGCGGCATCGCCGAGTATTCGCGTCTTCTGCTCGGCGCGCTGGAGCCGCAGCCTGGCCTGGAGATGACCGTGCTGTGCGACGAGCGCACCCCGGCCTACGATCCGGTGCCGGGCAGCTTGGCGCATATTCCCTGTTGGCGGACGGGCGACGCGGCCGGCCCGGACCTGCTGAGCGCCATTGCCCGCCTCGATGCGGATGCGGTGGTGCTGCAACATCAACCCGGCCTGATGGGTTGGGGGCGTCTGGCCGAAACGGTGCGCGAGATCGCCGGGCAAAATCGTGTGGTCAGCGTCACCCTGCATAACACCCGCACTTTGCTCGACCTGGTGGAGGCCGAGCGCGCGGCGGTGCTGGACGGCCTGGCCGCGGCGGACCGGGTGATCGTCCATACGCGCGCCGACCTCGACCGGCTCGCCGGGCTCGGCCTGAGCGACATTGCCTTGTTCGCGCACTGCGTGCGCACGCCGCGCGCGCCAAGCCCGCCGCGGCCGCTGACCGAGACGGACGATGTGGTGATCGGCTGCTACGGCTTCTTCCTGCCCGGCAAGGGGATCGACGTGCTGGCCGCGGCCAGCGTGCTGCTGCGCGAGACCTGGCCGGGGATGCAGTTGCGGCTGGTCAACGCCGCCTATGGCGGTGCCGAGTCCGACGACGAGATCGCGCGCACCCGCGAGATCGCAGCCCCGCTCGGACAGGCGGCGCACTTCCACACCGGCTTCCTGCCGCAGGACCAGTCGCAGGCCTTGCTGGCCAGCTGCGATATCATCGTGCTGCCGCACCAACACTCCAAGGAGGCCTTCAGCGGCGCGCTGTGCACCGCGCTGACCGCCTCGGTGCCGACCCTGGTCAATGACATCCGCCTGTTCGACGAGGCCGACGACGCGGTCTGGCGCATCGACGCTTCGGATCCTGCGCGTCTCGCGGCCGAGATCGACCGCGCGCTGCGCGACCTGGCGCTGCGGCAGCGGCTGCAGGCGAGCGCCCTGGCCTGGACCCGCGAACGCGGCTGGCCCTCGCTCGCCAGCCGGCTGATCGGCATGCTGACTGGGCTGTCACACTCAAGGCTTGGACAGGATATCGGGTGAGCGACCCGGTCGGCCTGTTCGCCGGCCTCGCCGGCTACCTTGAACAGGGGATAAGCAAAGTCGAAGGCTGGCTGTCCCCGGTCACCGCGTCGATGATCGCGCATCTGCTGGTCGGCCAGAGCCTGCATGGCCTGCGCGGCGATGTCTGTGAGATCGGCGTGCATCACGGCAAGCTGTTCCTGGTCCTGGCCTGTGCCACCCTGCCCGAAGAGCGTGCTGTCGCCATCGACGTGTTCGGCGATCATGACAAGAACCTCGACTGCTCCGGCGCCGGCGACCGCGGCATCTTCGAGGCGCACCTCGCCGCTTATGCACCCGGCGCCGAGGTCGAGATCATCCAGCGTTCGAGTCTTGAGCTGGCGAAGAGCGGCTTTCTCGACCGGCGCTTTCGCCTGATCTCGATCGATGGCGGCCATACCGAGGCGGTGGTGGCCAATGACCTGCGTCTCGCCGAGCGCACCCTGCTGGCCGGCGGCATCGCCGCCCTCGACGACATCCTCAGCTATGACTGGACCGGAGTGCTGAGCGGACTCGTGTCATACCTTGCCGGAGGCGGCACGCTGGTTCCGTTCGCGCTGGTGCCGAACAAGCTGCTGCTGTCGACGGACACGGCGGTGGCCGAGCGGGGGCGTGCGGCGATGCTGCACGGCTTTCCGCTCGCCGCATCCAAACGCAACCTCGAGTTCCTCGGCGGCCGCGTCGACAGCTACTGGGAGCATCCCTATTACAGCCGCGAGAGCAGCGCCGGGCTGCGCCTGCAGATCGAGGATTTGCACCGGCAACTTGCCTCGGCGCAGTCGGAGGCCGAGCGCCTGCGGGCCAGCGCCTCATGGCGGCTGACCGCGCCACTGCGCCGGGTCGCGGCACTCACGCGCAGGTGACCGTATGTCACGGAGTTTTATTCCAGCTTCCTCATCCATAACGGTGCGGCAGACGTAGTGGCTTTGTAGTCACTCGGAGGAACAACCATGCCGTTGAACGATATAGCCCAGCCCGACAGCATCGCGGAACGTCCCGGGTCCGGCCTGGAACGCCGCTCGCTGTTCAAGCACGCCGGCGCCGGCCTCGCGGGCGCCGCGGCGGTCAGCGCCCTCTCGGGTGGCGCGTTGCTGGGATCAAGCCAAAACGCCGATGCCGCGACCGCGGTCACCGACGCCGACATCTTCAATTTCGCCCTCAACCTCGAATATCTCGAAAGCCAGTATTACCTTATCGGCGCCACCGGAACCGGACTGCCGGCTAACCTGACCACCGGCAGCGTCGGGACCCCGGGTGTCGTCACCGGCGGCAGCATGGTGCCGTTCAAGAGCGATGCCTTCCTCGCCTACGCTCAGCGTATCGCCGTCGACGAACTCGCGCATGTCACCTTCATCCGCACCGTGCTCGGCAGCGCCGCCGTCGCCCAGCCAGCGATCAACCTGCAGACCAGCTTTACCACCCTGGCGATGGCCGCCGGCTTGATCAGCGCCGGTCAGACCTTCAACCCGTTCGCCGACGAGATCAGTTTCCTGGTCGGCGCCTATATCTTTGAGGATGTCGGCGTGACCGCCTATGGCGGGGCGGCGGCGCTGATCAGCAACAAGACCTATTTGACCGCTGCAGCCGGAATCCTGGCGACCGAAGCCTATCACTCGGGCGCCATCCGTACCATCCTCTCCGATCTCGGGGCCGGACAGGCAACCAATGCGATCTCCGCGCTACGCGCCAAGCTTGCGGGTGCCGCGGATGACCAGGGCACCCTGTTGCAGGCACCCGGCTACACCAATGCCTACAACTTCGTGGTCAACGACACCAACGGCCTGACCTACCGTCGGTCCACCAGCCAGGTGCTGAACATCGTCTATGGCGGCACTGCCGGTGGTGGCCTGTTCTTCCCGGCCGGGATGAACGGCACCATTAAGTAAAGCCTGGCAAATAAGGCGCGCTCAACCGGGCGCGGATCGTCGCCTGGGTAGGGATGCCACGAAACACGTGGCGCCTGCCCGGCGCTCGATCCGCAGTCCGGCGCCGTCTCCCTTGAGCAGACCCTTGATCAGACGCATGCCCATGCCTGCGGCGTGCTCGGGGACGAAGTCCACCGGCAAGCTCTCTCCCTGATCGCAGACAGTCAGCACGCCGTTGCTTCCCAACGGCTGCGAGAACGCGATGCGCACCTCGCCCACCCCATATTTCAGCGCGTTGGTGACCAGTTCGTTCAGCACCAGCCCCAGGGTCGTGACATCGGCGGCGGGCCAGATTGCCTCATCGGCCACGACGGTGATCGTGCGGCCGGCCAGCGTGGACGCCATTGCCGCTGCCAGTTCCTCCGCCAGATCCTTAAGATAGGCGCCGACCTCGACGGTCAGTGCCGCTCCGGTCTGGTAGAGGCGGTCATGGATGGCGGCGATGGTGTGCACCCGGGCAGCGCTTTGTTGCAGGTCACGCGCGGCTTGCTCGTCGTCGCTGGCGCGCGCCTGCAGGCTCAGCAGGTTCTGGACGAGCTGCAGGCTGTTTTTGATACGGTGATGGATCTCCAGCATCAGCAGATCCTTCGCCGCCGCCGCCGCTTGTGCGCGATCATGGCGTGCAATCGTGCTCGACAGCAGCCCGGCCAGCGTGCGCAGGAACGCCGTGTCGGCTTCACCGAACGCGCCGCGATCGGATGCGTCAACTTCGAGTACGCCGAAACGATCGGTGGGCTCCGGACCCGCTACCAGCACGTTCAAAGCGCGGCGCACGCCATGCCGCGCCAGCAACTCCGGAGTACGGAAGCGTGTCTCCTCGGACAGGTCGTTGCAGATCACCGGCTCGCCGGTCACGAAGGCAAAGCCGGCCGGGCTCTCCAGATCTTCGCCCAGCGTCGCATGCCCGACCACGCCCACCTCCCAGCCGACGCCGGCGCAGACCAGAAAGCGATGCAGCTCCGGCATGTGGCGCAGCACCTTGGCCCGTTCGCAGCGCATGCCGGCAGCCGCGACCCGTGGCGCCTCTTCGAGGATATCGTCCAGACTCTCCACCCGAAGCACGAAGCCCGCGAACGATGCCACCAGCTCCTGCTGGGCCAGCCTATGCAACAGTTCGGCCTGTGCCGCCTCGCCGCTCACCGGGTGCGCCTGGCGGATGCGGCGCGGGTGAACAGCGCGCGGGCCGCGCGCAGCACGCGCCCGCGATAGTCGAGGTTGAGGTCATGCGTATGGGAGTGGTAGTCGCCGACGGCACGCAACAGGTCGCCGTGCGCGGCGTCGAGATCGGCTCGCATGATCGCGCCGGCGGCGGCAATATTGTAACATGGTAGGTCACGCAGCCGCGCGAATACCATGGCCCCATTGGTGCGAGTGTAACGCGCCAGCGGCTGCAACCAGAGCGTATTGATCTGCATGACCCCGAGATCTAGGGTCCCGTCCGCATTGCGGTGCACCAGACCCGGGCGGCCGCCCTCGACCCGCTGGATCGCGGGCAACACGCGCGGCGGTAGATGATACAACGAGGCGACCAGACTCATGCAGGCAAGATAGGGAACCAGGTGCGCACCCTCCACAAAGCTCTTCGTCCTAGCATGAAAACGCAACACGTCGAGTCTGGCCGGGACCAGGGTTTCACCCTGATCGAGCTGCTCGTGGTGATCGCCATTCTCGGGTTGCTGGTCTCGCTCGTCGCCCCTCGGGTTTTGCACGTGCTGGGCGGCGCCAAAATATCGATCGCGCGTGATTCGATCGCCCGGCTGGAATCAATCCTTGATATGTACAAGCTCGATGTCGGCAACTATCCCAGCACCGAGGACGGCTTGCAGGCCCTGATCGACAAGCCCAGCGACGCGGACAACTGGAACGGCCCCTACGTGAAGAACGAGAGCGCGCTGCGCGACCCCTGGAACCATCCCTATACCTACCACGACCCGTCCTCGCGGCCCGGCCATGATTTCGATCTCTGCTCGCAGGGTCCTGGCAGCACGCCGGACCCGCAAAGCCAGATCTGCAACAAGTAGTCAGAAGCCTTGGGTGAGCCAGCAGGCGAACAGTGAGGCGGCCAGTCCCGGCCCGAACGCCACCCGACGGCTGGGTGCAAGCCAACGCCAGGTCCAAAGTGCTGACCCCAGCACGCCGAGCAGGGTCAGGCCCGCTGCCAATTCGACGACCCTCGGCAGTGCCGCGACTCCCAGCCAGGCCCCGGCCGCGGCCAGCAGCTTGGCGTCGCCGGCGCCGAGCCCCTCGATGCCGCGCAGGCGCCGATATAGCAGCGCGATGGCGCGAAACGCCAACCACCCGAGCACGCAGGCCAGCGCGTGATCAAACAGATGCCGCGATTGCAGCCAAGCCGTGACCAGCAGGCCGAGCAGCAGCAACGGCAAGGTGAGCGCGTCCGGCAGGCGCTGGTGGCGCCAGTCGATCAGGGCCAGCGCCAGACACACCCAGCCGAGCACGCAGCCGGCGAGCAGGACGGCAGGCTGGGTGCCCACCGCGACGATCACCAGCACGGTGACCGCGACTGCCGCCAGCTCGATCGCCGGATGGAACCAGCCGATCGCACCACCGCAGCCGGCGCAGCGGCCGCGCAGAAGCGCGAAGCTGAGCAGCGGCACCAGCTCCGCCGGCCGCAGCGTCCGTCCGCACGTCTCGCAGGCCGAGCGCGACCAGGCCCAGTCCCGCCCCTGCGGCAGCCTGCGCACGACCACGCCCAGGAAGCTGCCGGCAAACGGCGAGGCCACCAGCGCCAGCACTCCGGCTGCATCCACACGCCACCCCACGAATTCCTTAACTGACGCTTGCACTTGCCCCCACCCGGCGGCAATCGTCCACCGATGAGCGAAATCATGGATGCGCCAACCAGCCTCGATACGGCCAACCTTGCACCGGTGGACCGCCTCGCTGGCCTGCTGCTGGAGTCCGGCCAGTGCGACCAGCGCACCATCGAACGCGGCCGACGAGTGGCCGAGGAGAGCGGCAGCCGTCTCGACATCGTGTTGCTGCAGCTCGGGCTGGTGTCCGAACGCGGGCTCGCCGACGCCTATTGCGCGCTGCTCGGCATCGCACTCGCAACCCCTGAGCGCTATCCGGCCGAGCCGTTGCTGGGCGAGCGGCTCACGCCGCGCTTCCTGCGCGAGGTGCGGGCGCTGCCGGTCGCGATCGAGGCTGGCACCCTGGTGGTCGCCACCGCCGACCCGCTGGATAATTTCGTCCCCACTGCGATCGCGGCGGCGACCGGCTATCCCGTCCGTCGCGAGGTCGCGGTGCCGATCGAACTGGAGGCGGCGTTCGACCGGCTCTACCCGCCTGATACCGGCCAGGACACAAGCGGCGATGACGACACCGCCCCGCTCGAGGAGGATGCCGAACGGCTGAAGGATCTGGCCAGCGAGGCGCCGGTGATCCGGCTGGTCAACCAGATCATCTCGCGCGCCGTCGAGACCCAGGCGTCGGACATCCATATCGAGCCGTTCGAGGACCGGCTGCGGGTGCGCTATCGCCATGACGGCGTGCTGGCAGAGATGGAGAGCCCGCCGGCACGGCTGATCCCGGCGATCATCTCGCGCGTGAAGATCATGGCTCGGCTCGATATCGCCGAGCGCAGGCTGCCACAGGACGGCCGCATCAAGCTCGCGGTGCGCGGCCAGGAGATCGATTTCCGCGTCTCCACCATCCCCTCGCTGCATGGCGAGACGGTGGTGCTGCGCGTGCTCGACCGCTCCGCCGTCACCTTCGACTATGCCAAACTGGGCCTGGCGCCGGCCGTAGTGGGTAAGCTGACCGAGCGGCTGGAGCTGCCCAACGGCATCGTCCTGGTCACCGGCCCCACCGGCTCGGGCAAGACCACCACGCTGTATACCGGCCTGCTCGGGCTGAACGCGGTGACCCGCAAGGTGGTCACCGTCGAGGACCCGATCGAATACCAGTTGCGCGGCATCAACCAGATCCAGACCAAGCCGCAGATCGGGCTGAACTTCGCCTCGCTGCTGCGTTCGATCCTGCGCCAGGACCCGGACGTGATCATGGTCGGCGAAATCCGCGACCTGGAGACCGCGCAGATCGCGGTGCAGGCAGCCCTCACCGGCCATCTCGTGCTCTCCACCCTGCACACCAACTCGGCGGCCGCGGCGATCACCCGGCTGCGCGACATGGGGGTCGAGGACTACCTGCTGACCGCGGTGCTGCGCGGGGTGCTGGCGCAGCGGCTGGTGCGCCGGCTGTGTGCGGAATGCCGCGAGCCGTTCGAGGCACCCGCCTCGCTGATCGAGCGGTTCGATCTCGCGCGGCGCACCAATACCCGCCCGATCACCCTGTTCCATGCGCGCGGCTGCGCGCAGTGCCGCAACACCGGCTATCGTGGCCGCCAGGCGATCGCCGAGTTCCTGGTGCCGGATGCCGCGATCGAGCGACTGATCTTCGCCCGCACCGACCATGGCGCGATCGAGCGCGCCGCGGTCGAGGGCGGCATGGTCACCCTGTTCGACGCCGGCATCGAGGCGGCGCTGTCGGGGAGCACCACGATCGAGGAGGTCGCGCGCTCGATCCGCGCGGAGAACTGAGCCGTGGCCAGCTACCGCTTCACCGCGATTACCCCTGCCGGCGTCCTCGTACGCGGCACCACCGAGGCTGCCGACGAGGCCGAGGCGGTCGCCTTCATCCGCCGTCAGGGCAATATCCCGATGCGCACCGAGACCGCGCGCGGCAGTGGCGGCGGCCTGCTCGACGCACTGCGCGGGCTGGATTTCACCCGCAGCAACATGCGCCGCGGCGAGGTGACGCACTTCACCCGCGAACTCGCGGTGATGCTGGGCGCCGGCCAGGACCTCGACCGGGCGCTGCGCTTCCTCGACGAGACCGCGCCAAACCCGCGGGTGCGTACGGTGATTGCCTCGCTGCGCGACCAGGTGCGCGACGGCGCGACGTTGCACGCGGCCCTGGCCAAGCATCCGGGCAGCTTTCCGCGCCTGCATGTCGGCCTGGTCCGGGCAGCCGAGGCCGGCGGCAACCTGGCCGCCACGCTGGAGCGGATCGCCACCCTGATGGAACGCGAGCGGGCGCTGACCGCGACGCTGCAATCCGCGATGATCTACCCGTCCATGCTGATCTTCGCGGCGGTGGGCGCCATCGTGCTGTTGCTGACCGAGGTGCTGCCGCAATTCACACCGCTGTTCGAACAGAACGGCGCCAAGCTGCCGACCTCGACGCAATTGCTGATCGATGCCGGGGCGCTGATCAGCCATGATGGAGTCTGGCTGCTGCTGGCGCTGGCGGCACTCGGCCTGCTCGCGCGCCAAGCGCTGCGCCAGGAGGGGCCAAGGGCACGGCTGGACCGCTTCGCGCTGCGCCTGCCGATCCTGGGCTCGCTGCTCAGCGAGGTGTTGGCGTCGCGCTTCACCCGCACCCTGGGCACGCTGCTGATCAACGGCGTGCCGCTGATCGCCGCCCTCGGAATCGTGCGCAACGTGATCGGCAACCGCGCCGGCATGGCCGCCATCGATGGCGCCACCGAGAGCGCCAAGGGTGGTGCGGGGCTGTCGCGCGCACTGGGAGTGTCGGGGATTTTCCCAGCCCGCATGATCCATCTGCTGCGCCTCGGCGAGGAGACCGCGCAACTCGGCCCGATGGCCCTACGCGCCGCCGAAATCCACGAGGAGAGCACGCGCATCAAGGTGCAGCGGCTGGTGGCGTTGCTGGTGCCGGTGATCACCATCGTCATGGGCGCCGCCGTCGCCGGCATCGTCTCGTCGCTGCTTCTGGCGATGCTGAGCCTGAACGATCTTGCGCAGTAGGACGATCTTGCGCAGTAGCCGGGGCTTCACCCTGATCGAGACACTGGTGGTGGTGACCATCCTCGCGATCGTGGTCGGCGTGCTGATCTCGCGCGGGCCAACCAAGTCAGCGACGATCGACCTCACCGCCGCGTCGCGCACGCTCGCGGACGACCTCCGGCACGCTCGCGCGCAAGCCATCGACACCGACCGGCCGGTGCGTCTCGACGCCGCACAAATGCGCGTGGCCCTCGCCCGCTTGGTGGATCGCCGCGCCGGGCCGATCAGCCTGTCGGTGCATAGCCCGGCGGATGCTGCCCGCCGCGACGGGGTGCTGCGCTTCAATCCCGATGGCTCTGCCAACGGCGCCCGCATCGTGCTCGTCGAGGGCCACGAGCATATCGACATAGCCATCGACTGGCTGACCGGCCGGATCGACCGCGGCACGATCGCACGTGACCCCGATGCGAGCTGAGTCGGCGGCGCAGGAGGGGGCGGGCTTCACCCTGCTCGAGGTGCTGGTCGCCTTCGTCATCGCCGCCCTGGCTATGGGGGTGCTGTTCGAGGGCGCAATCGAAGGGCTGGGGGCGGTGCATCTGGCCGACCGCTCGGCCGAGGCGCTGAGCCTTGCGCAATCCCACCTTGCCGCCGTCGGACACGGGATCGCCGTGCGCACGCAGACCCAGCACGGCGAGGACGGACACGGCTTTTCCTGGTCGCTGTCGCTGCGACCGCTGCAATCCGCGCCGCTCATCCAGAATGGTGGCGATCCGCTGCACCCGGTGCGCGAGACGCTGTTCGAGGTGCTGGTCAGCGAAACCTGGGCCGGCCCGCACGGCACCCGCGGCGTCACCCTGCGGACCCGCAGCACAGCCATTGCGGCACCTGTTTCGTGAGGTACCGTGGCGACGCCGGCTTCACCTTGCTGGAGATCATCGTCGCCCTGGTGGTGCTTGGTGTGTTGCTGGCGACCCTGTCGCAGGGCGTGCATTTCGGCTTCGCCGCCTGGGGCCGGCAGAACCAGTCGGTGCAGGTCGCGGAGTCGCTGCAGGCCACCGACCGCACTTTGCGCCGGCTGGCCGAGCAGATCGAACCGGGCACCGAGCGCGACGCCGGCAAGCTCATCGGAGAGCCACATGCGATGGCGTTGACCTCCACCCTGCCGATCGGACCGGATGGGGCGATGGCGGCCGCCGATATCAGCCTGATGGTTGACCACGACCACCAACTGATCCTGTCCTGGCTGCCGCATGTGCATGCGCAACGCCTGGTGGCAGCACCGCCGCCGCATGTCTCGGTGCTGCTCAGCCACGTCGACACGATCGATCTTGGCTACTGGTCGGACAGCGCCGCGGCCTGGTCGACAAGCTGGGACAACACCAGCGTGCCGGACCTGATCCGCATCCGCATCGTCTTTCCGGCGCACGACAAGCGGCATTGGCCCGACATCGTCGCCGCCCCGATCCGCCAGCAACCGACGGGGTGACAGGCCGACACCCTACTCCGCTGTCCACCCGCCATCGACGACGAGGCTGGTGCCGGTGACGAGTGCCGATGCGTCGGAGGCGAGGTAGAGCACCGCGCCCATCAGGTCCTCGACCGTGCCAATCCGGCCGAGCTTGATTTTGGCGAGCACGTTTTGCCTGAACGCCGCGTCTTCAAAGAACGGCTTGGTCATCGCGGTCTCGATGAAGGTCGGCGCGATGATGTTCGACCGTATGCCGTGGGGCGCCAAATCCAGCGCAATCGCCTTGCTCATCCCCTCCAGGGCCCATTTCGACGCGCAATAGAGCGAGCGGGCGGCGCCACCGACATGACCCATCTGCGAGCCGACATGGACCAGGCTTCCGGTCACGCTTTCGCTCAACATCCGGCGCACCGCCGCCTGTGTGACAAAGAAGACGCTCTTGGCATTCAGGTTCAGCACCGCGTCGTAGTCGGCCTCGGCCACCTCCTGCATCGGCTTCGGCCGGTTCGTCCCGGCGTTGTTGACCAGCACGTGGAAGGCCGGACGGCCGCCGAAGAACGCCTGGACGGCCGCAAGGTCCAGCACGTCCAGAACCGCCGCATCAGCCGAGCCGCCGGCCTCGCGGATAGCGGCGGCACCCGCCTCGATTTCGCCCGCGGACCGCGCCGCCAGGGTGACCGCCGCCCCTGCCTGCGCCAGCGCCGCGGCCAGTGCCAGCCCGATGCCGCGCCCCGCTCCGGTGACCAGCGCGCGCCGGCCATCAAGGCGAAAGCTTGGCGTTTGCGGGAGTGCCATTGCCATATCGCTACGCCGCGGTGGTGCGCGGCTCCGCCTTGCCCGCATAGGGGATGTTGCGGTGGCCATAGCGACGGACCCGGACATTGGCCTGCTCCGCGTGCCCTACGAAGCCCTCCAGCGCGCACAGGCGCGAACAATATTCGCCGATCATGGCACTCGCCTCGTCGGTCAGCACACGCTGGTAGGTGCAGGTCTTGATGAACTTGCCGACCCAGAGACCGCCGGTATAGCGCGCGGCCTTCCGCGTCGGCAGGGTGTGGTTGGTGCCGATCACCTTGTCGCCATAGGCGACATTGGTCCGGTTCCCCAGGAACAAGGCCCCGTAATTGGTCATGTGCCGAAGGAAGTAGTCCGGATCATGCGTCATCACCTGGACGTGCTCTGAGGCAATCCCGTCGGCGATGCTGACCATCTCCTCGTCGCTTTCGGCCACGATGACCTCGCCGAACGCACCCCAACTCTTGCGCACGATGTCGGCGGTCGGGAGCATCGTCAGCAGGCGCTCGATTTCGGCCATCGTCGCCTGCGCCAGCTTGCGCGATGTCGTCAGCAGGATCGCCGGACTGTCGGGGCCGTGCTCGGCCTGCCCGATGAGATCGGTGGCGGCGAGTTCCGCATCGCAACCCGCCTCGTCGGCGATGACCAGCGTCTCTGTCGGACCGGCGAACAGGTCGATGCCGACGCGCCCGAACAATTGCCGCTTCGCCTCCGCGACGAAGGCATTGCCCGGGCCGACGAGGAGATCGACGGGTGCGATCGATCCGGTGCCGATCCCCATCGCCGCGACCGCCTGGATGCCACCGAGGCAATAGATCTCGTCGGCGCCGGCCATCGCCTGTGCGGCCACGACGGCCGGAGCGGGCCTGCCGTGGAACGGCGGCGCGCAGGTCACCACACGCGGAACCCCTGCGACCTTGGCGGTAATCACGCTCATATGGGCGGACGCCAGCAGCGGATATTTGCCGCCCGGCACATAACAGCCGGCGGCGTTCAGGGGGATGTGTTTATGCCCGAGCACGACACCCGGCAGCGTCTCGACCTCGACATCCTTCATGCTGTCCCGCTGGACCGCCGCGAAGTTGCGCACCTGCGTCTGTGCGAACTCGATGTCCTTGAGATCCTGGCTCGAAAGCTGATCGAGACAGTCCTGGATCTCGGACGGCGTCAGGCGATAGCTGTCGCGGTCCCATGTGTCGAAGCGGACCGACAGCGCCCGCACCGCAACGTCGCCGCGGCTTTCGATGTCGGCAAGGATGCCCTCGACGGTCTCGCGCACCTGCCGATCGCGATCAGCTCTCGCCTCGACCGTCGCACCCCTCTTCAGATAGTCGGCCATGCCATCTCCTTACGTGCACGGATGAGTCAATAATCCTATCTGGATTCTCCTTGAGGTGACTACTACCCGCCATCAGCCCACCTGCGGCATCCCATCCGGGATCACCGTGCGCACGATGGAGGCGTCGAGCGCCTCGTACTCGTGCAGGCCGATGGTGTCATAGAGCTCGTGGCGGGTCTGCATGCGCTCGACCATCGCATGCGTCCCCCCCACGGCGCGGATGGAGGCATACAGCTCTTCCTGCGCCTTGTTGGCGACGCGCAGCGACGAGACCGGCCAGATCACCATCCGGTAACCCATGTCCTCGAACTCGGACGCGGTGAAGAACGGCGTGCGGCCGAACTCGGTCATGTTGGCCAGCAGTGCCACACCCGGCATGCGCTCGGCGAAGGCGCGGAACATCTCGGCGGTGTTCAGCGCCTCTGGGAAGATCGCATCGGCGCCGGCCTCGACATAGAGCTTTGCCCGCGCCACCGCGCCGTCGAGCCCTTCGGACGCCGCGGCATCGGTGCGGGCCACGATCACCAGGTCGCGACGCGCGCGTGCCGCCGCCGCCACCTTGGCCGCCATGTCATGCGCGTCCGCCAGCCGCTTGTCGTTCAGGTGGCCGCACTTCTTGGGCAGCAACTGGTCCTCGAGGTGCATGGCGGCAGCGCCGGCCTCCTCGAAGCTGCGCACGGTGTGCATGACGTTGAGCGCCTCGCCATAGCCGGTGTCGCCGTCCACCAGCACCGGCAGGCCGGAGGCGCGCGCCACCTGGCGGATGAAGAAGACCACCTCGTCGACGGTGATGATGCCGAGGTCCGGCAGGCCCATCGAGGCGGTCATCGCCGCACCCGACAAATAGCAGGCTTCGAAGCCGGCGTGTTTGGCCTGGATTGCCGCCATGCCGTTATGGGTGCCGGGGATTTGCAGGATCGACGAGCGTGTCAGCAGGTCGCGGAAGCGCCGGCCGGCCGTCTCCGTCGGCAGATCCGAGCTGAGCAAGTAGGGCATGTGCGAACTCCGTCAGGAACGCTGGTCGAGCGGCACGAAGGGCAGGTTTTCCGGCCCGGTATAGTTCGCCGACG
Organism: Lichenicoccus sp.; assembly: GCF_965276875.1. Taxonomy (GTDB): domain Bacteria; phylum Pseudomonadota; class Alphaproteobacteria; order Acetobacterales; family Acetobacteraceae; genus Lichenicoccus. The sequence goes on from NZ_OZ255701.1 coordinate 2,100,466, forward strand.
GGCGGATGATCTTGCCGTCGAGACGCTGCTCGATCACATGCGCCGACCAGCCCGCGGTGCGCGCGATCACGAACAAAGGCGTGAACATCGCCGTCGGCACGCCCATCTGCTGGTAGGAAACCGCGGAGAACCAATCCAGGTTCGGGAACATGCGCTTGGCATCGGCCATGACGCTCTCGATCCGCTCGGCGACGGCGTAGCGGGTGGTGGCATTATTCTCCTGCGCGAGTGCGCGCGCCACCCCCTTGATCACCAGGTTGCGCGGATCGGACACGGTATAGACCGGGTGGCCGAAGCCGATCACCACCTCCTTCGCCGCGACACGGCGGCGGATATCGGCTTCCGCCTCGTCCGGCGTGGCGTAACGCTGTTGGATCTGGAGCGCCACCTCGTTGGCACCGCCATGCTTGGGTCCGCGCAACGCGCCGATGCCGCCGGCGATGGCGGAATACAAATCCGATCCGGTGCCGGCGATCACCCGGGCGGCGAAGGTCGAGGCGTTGAACTCGTGCTCGGCGTAGAGGTTGAGCGAGGTGTGCATTGCCCGCACCCAGCTCGGCCGCGGCGCGGTCCGGTGCAGCAGGCGCAGGAAATGCCCGCCGATGCTGTCGTCGTCGGTCTCCACGTCGATGCGCAAGCCGTTATTTGTGTAGTGGTACCAGACCAGCAGCATTGAGCCGAGCGAGGCGATCAGCCGGTCGGCGATGTCGCGGGCGCCAGCAACGTCATGGCTCTCCTTCTCCGGCAGAACGCAGCCCAGCGCAGAGACCCCGGTGCGCATCACGTCCATCGGGTGTGCTGCCGCCGGCAGCGATTCCAGCACCTGGCGCACCGAGGCCGGCACGCCGCGCAGCCGCCGCAGCTTTGCCTGATAGGCGGTGAGTTCCGCCCGGTTCGGCAGGGCGCCGTGCACCAGCAGATGCGCGATCTCCTCGAACGTGCAGGCCTCGGCGATGTCGATGATGTCGTAGCCGCGATAATGCAGGTCGTGACCGTGCAGCCCGACCGTGCAGAGAGCGGTGTTGCCGGCCACGACGCCGGACAGCGCCACCGACTTCTTCGGCTTGGGGGCTGCCGGCGACACCGGATCGGTGCTGGCCTGATCGTTCATGTGTCGTTCTCCTGCATCAGCCGAACAGGCCGGACCGGCCGCGTTCGAGTGTGGCCGCGGGCACCGCAACGTTCAGTGTAAGCAGCTCGTCCGCGCTCAGGCTCGGCAGACGCTGCACCAGATCCAGGAAACGCGCGGCTTCACCTTGGTCCAGCAGGCCCTCTGTCAGGGTGCGGAACTTGGCGATGTAGGAGTCCCGCTTCCAGGGTGTCGCCCCCAGCGGATGCGCGTTCGCCACCGCCAGCTCGTCCTCGATCACCTGCCCGTCCTGGAGGGTGATGACGATGCGGCCGCCGAACGCCTTGATTGCCGGATCGACCGAATGGTACCGCTCGGTCCAGCGGGCGTCCTCGATGGTGCGTATCTTCGACCATAGCCGCACGGTGTCGGACCGCTGCGCCCGCTCCGGCGCATAGGAGCGCACGTGGTGCCAGGCGCCGTCCTGCAAGGCGACGGCGACGATATACATGATCGAGTGGTCGAGCGTCTCACGCGAGGCGCGGGGATCGAACTTCTGCGGGTCGTTGGAGCCGGTGCCGATGACGTAATGGGTGTGATGCGAGGTCTCGATCAGGATGTCGCGGACCTGATCCCAGTCCGCAACCTGCTTGCCAAGACGAAAGCACAGATCGATCAGCGCCTGGCTCTGGTACTCGGCCGAGTGCTCCTTGGTGTAGGTGTCGAGGATCGCGCGCTTCGGCTCGCCGGGAGCCGGCAGCGGCACCGCATAGCGCGCCTCGCGGCCGCCCAGCATCCAGGCGATCACCCCGTCCTCGCCCTCATAGATCGGCGACGGCGCGCCCTCGCCGCGCATCGCCCGGTCCACCGCCTCGATCGCCAGCTTGCCGGCATGGCTGGGCGCGAACGCCTTCCACGACGAGATCTCGCCCTTGCGCGATTGCCGTGTCGCGGTGGTCACGTGCAGCGCCTGTTGCACCGCCTGGAACACGGTCTCCGCCGGCAGCCCCAGCATGGCACCGATACCGGCGGCGGCGGACGGACCGAGATGGGCCACATGGTCGATCTTGTGCGCATGCAGGCAGATCGCGCGCACCAGGTCGACCTGGATCTCGTAGCCGGTGGCAATACCGCGCAGCAGCTCGGCGCCGCTCCGTCCGGTCTGCTGCGCCACCGCCAGGATCGGCGGAATGTTGTCGCCCGGATGGGAATACTCCGCCGCCAGGAAGGTGTCGTGGTAGTCGAGCTCGCGCACCGCGGTGCCGTTCGCCCAGGCCGCCCATTCGGCATGCACCCTGACCTCCGGACCGCAGCCGAACAGCGCGGCACCGCCTTGGCGGGCATGCGCCAGCGCCTGGTCGCGCGCGATGACCGCTGGATGGCGGTTGATCGAGGCGATCGCCACCGACGCATTGTCGATGATCCTATTCACGATCATTTCGGCAACGTCGTCCTCGACCGGTGCCGGATCGACCGCGACCTGCGCAATCTTCCAGGCAAGCTGCTCCTCGCGCGGCAGGCGGTCGCTCTCGGGATGAACGCGGACGTCGTGGGTAATCATCGTGTCCTCTCTCCGCCGGGTGCGGCGCCGCACTATCATCCCGCAGGACGGCAGGATAAAGCCCGATTGATGCATAATTTTGCGTACGAACCGGAAGGAATTGCGGATGTTGCGAACGAACGCGCCACCCCGGCTGTTCGTCGGCGAGCGCCTGCGACGCCTGCGCGAGCAGCACCGCATCAGCCAGGCCGCCCTGGCCCGATCGATCGGCCTGTCGCCCAGCTATCTGAGCCAGATCGAATGCGACCAGCGGCCGCTGCCGCGCCGTATCCTGCACCGTCTGGCGGAGCGCCTCGGCGTCTCGGTCTCCGCCTTCGAGGACAGCGAGACGCTGCGGCTGGTGCATGATCTGCGTGAGGCCACCGCCGACCCGCTGTTCGGCGGCACCATCGTCAGCCTGGCCGAGGCCGAAGCCAGTATCCAGGCGGCTCCCGTCGTCGCCGAGCGGTTCCTGACTCTCTACCGCGCGTTTCGGGCCCGCGGCGAGCAGGTGGCGCCGGCCGGCCGGGACATCCCCTTGGTCGTGAGCTCCAGCTACGAGGAGGTGCGCGACTGGGTGCAGAGCCACCGCAACCATTTCGCCGGCCTGGACCGCGCGGCCGAGGAACTCGTCGAACGCGAGGGTTTCAGCCGCAACGCCCTCCAGGAGGACCTGACACGGACCCTGCGCGACCGGCACGGCATCGCCGTCGAGAGCCGGGCCGCCCTGTTGGAGCAAGGGACGGTCTGGAAGCTGAACCGGGCGACCCGAACCCTGGCCTTGGCCGAGGAGGCGACGATCGAAAGCCGGGTATTCTGGATGGCCCACGCGGTGGCGCAACTCGAGCAACGACGCGAGATCGAACGCGTGCTGCGTCGTGCGCCGCTCTCCACCCCCGAAGCGACCGCCCTGGCGCGGGTCGGGCTCGCCAACTATTTCGCCGGTGCGTTGATGATGCCGTATGCACGGTTCCTGCAGGAGGCACGCGCCGTTCGTTATGACGTCGCCCGGCTGCAGCAACGGTTCGGCGCCAGCTTCGAGCAGGTGTGCCACCGCCTCAGCACCATGCAGCGCCCGAGCATGCCCGGCCTGCCGTTCTTCTTCCTCAAGACCGACATTGCCGGCAACGTGCTCAAGCGCTCCTCGGCGACGCGCTTCCAGTTCGCCCGGTTCGGCGGTCCCTGCCCGCTCTGGAACGTCTATGGCGCGTTCGCCCGTCCCGGCGAGACCCTGGTGCAGCTGGCGCGCACGCCGGACGACGTGACCTACCTAAACATCGCGCGGACCGTCGGACGTAGCGACAGCGCCTATCTCAGCCGACCGCGGTCGGTCGCGGTGGTGCTGGGCTGCGAGATCGAATACGCGCCGCTGACGGTCTACGCCGCCGGTCTGGACCTCGGCAGTCCGGCGGCGGCGGTGCCGATCGGCCCGGGCTGTCGGGCGTGCGAGCGGCTCGGCTGCCGACACCGGGCGGTGCCGCCGGCGGGCCGCGCCCTGGACGTCGGCTCGGGCGAACGCGGCGTCGTGCCATATCGCATCCTGCCCGACCTCAACCAGGGTTCGAGAAACGAGCAGATTTGACCGATGGCATCCCGCACGCGGCATTGGCCGCGGTCAGGTCCAGTACAGGACGCGCACGCCGGCCAAATGCCGCGTCAGCGATCCCTCGATCGCGGCCCGCATCGCCGTCATCTCTTCTTTCGGAAACACGTACTTCACTGAGCCGAACTTGGTCGTCTTGCGGCTGCGCACCGCCTCGTCCATCTCCAGCGCGCTGCCGGGATACCACTTGGCGAGCACCTCCCTGGATTTGGGGGTGAACCGGTGCGTGATCAGCTCGGCCGTCAGATCGACACCGTCCACGCCGTCCAGCGCCGCGGCCACGTCGGCGAACAGGCGGTCGTAGGCGTCCTGCCAGCCGGGCAGACGCAGGATGGGCGCCACGGTGAGGCCGACCTTATAGCCCGCCTGCGCCACCGCCCGCAGTGCGGCCAGCCGCTGCGCCATACGCGGCGCGCCACCCTCGTGCCGCTCCGCGCCCGCTGCATTCACGGAAAAGCGCATCCGTGTGCGCCCCTGGTGGCGCAGGCCCAGCAACGGGCCGACCGCGTCGAACTTGGTGGTGAAGCGGAGCTGCACGTCCGCGTCCCAGGCGCCGAAATGCGCAATGGAGGTCGCCAGGTGCCCGGTCAGGTGCTCGATGGCCAGCGGGTCCGTGTAGCAGGAGCACTCGAACGTCGTGCCCTCCGACGCCCGCGCCGATGACGCGGACGTGACACGCCCGTGCCCCACCGCCGCCGGCAGCTCCGCCAGGATTTCGGGTAGGTTGGCATAGGCCCGCACGATCGGCGGCCCGGCGAGCGAGCCCGCGAGATAGCAATAGCTGCAATGCGCCGGGCAGCCCTCCGCCAGGTCGAACCGCCAGTCGGCCGACGGCGGGATAGGCTGCAGTCGGCGGCGGCTGGGGCTCGCGGTCACGATTGCAAAGGTGCGCTTGGCATCGCGATATTGATCCGGCAGGCCGGACAGGCGGTCCGACTTCAGACGCACCACCTCGGTGCCCAGTGCGGCCGCGCGCTCGGCCATGGCAGCACCCTCCGGCCAGGCGAGTGCCGCCGGCGTGGCAAGGACGAACTTGGGGATCCAGGGCTGTCGCACGCCCGGCATATTGGTATGCGGGACAAGAAAGGGAGCTTTTGGAGCAGCGGCAGCGATCACACCCCAGGGACGGCCACCCTGACTCCCTCGATCCGGCCGGTCCGCTCAGTGCGCCGCGGTTCGCGGAAGTAGTCCGGGGCCGTGCAGATAAACAGGGTGCGGCGCTCCGGACCGCCCATCGCGCAGGCAAAGGCAGAGCGGCCGACTTCGACCCGCTCCAGGAGCGCGCCCCCCTCTTGCACCCGCACGCAGGCATTGCCCGAGGTCGAGGCGACCCAGACACATCCCTCCAAATCCAGGCAAATCCCGTCCGGGTAGCTGTGCTCCGGAAGTTGCGCCCATACCCTGCGGCCTGAGAGCGATCCGTCGGCCGCAATATCGAAGGCGCTCAGCCGGGCGGCAAAGGTCTCGGCCACGATCAGCGTGCGCTGGTCGGCTGTGATCACCATGCCATTGGGGAACAGCAGGCCCTCAGCCACGATGCGTGCGCGCCCATCGGGTTCGATCATCGCGAGCACGGTATCGGCGATCGGTTCACCCTCTTCCAAATCGAAGCCGAAGTTGCCGACGTAGGCGCGGCCCGTTGCATCCACGACCATGTCGTTCAGCCGACGCGGCACAAGCAAGCTGAGGTCGGCATGCACGACAAGGTCGCCGTCCGGCTCACGGCGCAGCACCGTGCGGTCCATCATCGAGACGACGAGCAGCCGGCCGTCGGGGAGCCAACCGAGGCCAGAGGGCCGGTGCTCCACGGCCGCCTCGGTCCGCGCGCCGTCCTCTGGAGACCAGCTTTGCACCCTCTCGGCATGCATGTCAGACCACCAGAGCCGGCCGTCTCTCCAGCGCGGTCCCTCGGCAAAAGCCAGCTCTTCAACAAAGGTTTGCACAGCCAAGTCCCTCCCGCATCATCTCTGCTGTCGGCCCTCGTCAGGCCATTTTGACTGTAAGTAAGCCTGGAGACGACCGATCGACCAGTGTCGAATTGCAGCAATACCGGGACGCAAGTTCCAGCAGCCGCGGATTTGGCCAGTGCTGTGAGACCGGTCAAGGCGACCTTGAGCCGGCAACGTTGATTGCTCCGTCCGCCGGTTTTATGGCGACTAACCGCGCCTTTCCGAGCCTGCGTCGGCCTTTTCCGGCTTCAGACAAAACCTGCTTGTTCGATGAAATGGCGGTTCACCAGGGCATGATCGTGCGGTAACGCCGCGTTGAGCCGCTGGACATGAAGCGGTAGGCTGCTCGCAGAGCGGCAGGCGCGAAGCCGGTCATGAACCCCAGGCCCAGTCGGCGACGATCCACGGCTCTGGCCATAGCGGGCTCACTCGGATGCCCTCGGGTCGGAGGAACGCTCTGTTGTCTCCCACAATTTTTGCCACGATGCGAACTCTGAAGGCGTGATCTGATAGCGGGCAAAATCACCCTCATGCAGGCTCACGACTTCGGCCTCCGCCATTTTGATGAAACGCACTTGCTCATCCGGCGCAATCTTTTCTCTGGACCAAGCGGCTATCCGCGCGACAGCCTGCTTTCGGTTCATGCCAGCGCGCACGATCGCGCTGACAATTTCGCGCAAGTGAATTCTGTGGCGAAGACGGAATGGATCGGGTTCGCCGAGAGATTGCCGGACGGCGGCGTAGCGCGCGGCCGAACGCTCATAGGCCTAGATGAAAACATCCTTGAGGAGATCGACTTTTCATCTCACAAACGCTAATAACAGCCTCGGTATATGCATCACGGGGCACCTCGGTAAATGAGAGTAGCGGCAGATTGCTCCTGATCAGCGGAATTTTGGCGGCAAGGCGCGACACACGCTTGTTCACATCATCGAACGGCTGCAGGTACGGAAGCTGTGCCATGACGAAGAACGCCTGCTCAAAGGGGTCTTCGGTGGCGGCGGCGGTGGCAAGACTTTGATCAAAGCATACCTCGATGAGCTGTAACACCTGGAGCGGGTGAAAAGCAGATCGTTCTATTCCAACAGCAATCTATCGAAGCCGACCGGCAGCCGCCGGATCGGCGAGCAGGTGATTTGCCAGCAGCGCGTGAAGATTGAGGAGTGTGTAGCGGTTGAAGCCGATCTCACTGGCCATCGTGACCAGAAACTTGTTGGCGTCCTTGTGGTTAAGGATCATCTGCGCGGCGAAATGCCCACGCCCTCTGCTTCGTCGCCCAACTCTATGAGGCGCTTGGTGTCGAGCAGCGAATAGGCATTTCCCTAGAGCCGGCTGGAATTCCATGCAAGGTCGATGAGCAGCCTGCTCAGAAACTGTTTGGCGTAGGTCCCCGCTGGTTGCTCAGCCATTTGGGGCCGACCGACTTGCGCAAGATGCCGCCGGGTGCCGACGCCGATCGGCTTCGAGCGAAGATCGAGAAAGCAATCTCGGGGAAGTAGCAGGGGAGCGCAGGCGCCACCGCACAGACCTCGGCCGGGCGCTTGCAATCTCCTTATCAGGAGAGTATATCCTCCGACGGAGGAATCGTCCTATGAGTGTTGCTCAGCCTGCCTACCCAGCCACCCGCTATCGGCCGGCTCCCGTTACTGATCTGACCGATAAGGCACTGCGTGAGCGGCTAAGCCCATCGGCGCTCCGAGCTTTTTTCAACATCGTGGAGCGATGGAGCATACGGGACGAGGACGCACGAGTTTTGCTGGGCGGCCTCTCGAACGGTCCCTACTACAGCTGGCGCAAAGACCCAGAGCGAACGCTCGACACCGACATGCTGACGCGGGTTTCCTACCTGATCGGCATCTTCAAGGCGTTGAACGTCCTTTATGGTGAAAAGCTAGCCGACGAATGGGTGCGGCTGCCCAATCAGAATCCGATCTTCGCGGACCGGACGCCGCTGGCCTACATGATGGCTGGCGGCGTGCCGGCGCTCCAGACCGTGCGGCGTCTGCTCGACGCGCGCCGAGGTGGACTCTGATCGCAACACTCCCGCCAACGACGCTGGTTCGCCAGTTCGACGCGCACCGTTTGATCCCTTCGAAATACAGCGCCGGCGGCGACAGCGTGCTCTTGCGGATTGCCGACGACGATGCGCACTTCCACGAACTCGCCGAACTTGAGGGCGCCACGAACGATCGGCTGTTGGCCGAGACCGGCTTGCTTCTGGGGATCGGGCTGCACGAGTTGGTATTTGCCGTTCCATATGCGCGGATCGTGAATGCCGCATTCTGCCATGCTCATCCGCTTGGCAGCCGGTTCAATGGTCCCGATCGCGGTGCCTGGTACGCGGCATTTGCGACCGAGACTGCGCAGGCCGAAGTCGCCTTTCATCGGTCCGCGGACTACGCCGAGATCGGCCGCTTTGAGGACAGCGTCACCTACGACGACTACCTGGCCGACTTCAGCGCCGATCTCCACGACCTGCGCAATGCACCAGACTTCGCCCCAAGCCTCGCGCCCGACAGCTATGTCGCCTCTCAAGGCCTGGCAGAAGCTTTGCTCGCGGCACGTTCGCTCGGCGTCGTTTACCCGAGCGTGCGTGACGCGTCCGGAACCTGTCTGGCCTGTTTTAGGCCAGCTCTGGTCAACAATGTGCGCAAGGGGGAGACCTTCCGCTTCACTTGGGCTGGCGAACCTGAGCCCCGCATCGAAATCGAACGTCCGTGACTCTGCGATGCTGCCGCACCGGGCGATGTATTTCGTAGTGGTCTTGCCCGCGGCGCCGCGACCGGCCGCACTTCTAAATGCCAACGGCGAGCGAGGGTTCGGATTCCTTCGCCCGCTCCACACCTTTCAGGAGTTTGAAACAGTGCCGAGATGGAGGAAAGACAGCCACTTGTGCGATGAACGTGCCGGATTTAAGAAAATCTGGTTTCGCAAGAAGTGTCGGTTCGACCCCGACCACCCGCACCATCAACCGGGCGAGCGTTACCCTTTGAAGGTGGAGGCCACGACATTCGAGTCGCGTCGGGTGCTACAGTCCCTTTTCGTGAAGTAGTCCGTTAGAGGTGGCTCACCAAATGGAGAGAGTTCCTCGAGCGGAGCGGTTCTCGAAGCTTGATGTCTCGTACAGGCGGCTCGCCAAACATTCGTTTGTACTCGCGGCTGAACTGGGACGGGCTCGCGTAACCCACAGTGAACGCCGTGGTTGTTACGGGCGTGTTCCCGGCATGGAGTATCCGGCGGGCCTCGAGCAGACGTAGGTAGCGCTGGTAGGCGAGCGGGCTGTAGCCGGTGACCGCCTTGAAGTGCCGGTGGAGCGACGTCGAGCTCATGCCGACGTCGCCGGCAAGACGTTTGACGCTGAGCGGCTTATTCGCGTTGCAGCCAATCCAGTCCGCCGCTGCACGTATCTGAGCGAAGCGCGAGCCGCGCCGGCCCACTTGGCCAAGCGTGTCGCCGAGCGGTCCCTGTAGCAGGCGGTAGCATAGTTCACGCGCAAATGGTCCGGCGAGCACGGGAGCATCGGCCGGCGTCGCCAGCAGGCGTAGCATACGGCCGAACGGCTCCAGAATCTCCGACTCCGCAGGGGCCGCAGCGAAGCTCGGGGCTTCCCGTTCGGAAGCATCCGGCAAGGTCATCAGCAGGTCGGCCACGACGCCGGGGTCAAGTCTCAGCTCCGCGCCGACGTAGGGCTTGGCGGCAGAGGCCTCGATCACCTGGCTGACGAAGGGCAAACCGACGCTCGCCACAGCGCAGGTTCCTGCACCAAAGTCGTGCGTTCGACCAGCGAATGTCAGGCGCTTCGATCCTTGCAGCACAACGTAGAAGACAGGCTCGAAGAGCGCAGGAACCGGCGCCGTTGGCTCGGCGCTGCACCGGATCATCAGGGCTGGAACGGCGGACCGAGCCGGTGGCGAGCTGGCATACTCGGCAGCGAGCGCCGCCTGTTCGGACACCATTGCTTCGATCTCCATTACGCGTCGCCTCCACCTAACCCGTCTTGAAGTGACGCGTCTGGTAGGATCAGGCAAGCCTCTGGCAGCATCGGGAATGTGGATCTCGCTCCTCGTCACGACATGAGGGCCTGGAGGTGACCATGTCAGACAAGACCAACGCACTCGTAACCGGCGCGAACAAGGGCATCGGCCTGGCCATCGCCCGCCAACTAGGCGAGCGGGGCTTCGCCGTCTGGCTCGGCTGCCGTGACGCCGATCGCGGCGAAGCGGCTGCGGCCGGCCTGCGCGAGGCCGGCGTGCTGGACGTGCTCGTCAACAATGCCGGGATCAGTGTCGGCAGCCCGCCGCCGGAAGTGACCGAGAAAGCTATCAGAGATGTACGCGCGATGCTCGAGGTTAACACGCTCGGGCCACTCCGGGTGACGCAGGCGTTGCTGCCGCTCCTGCGCAAGTCGGCCGCGCCGCGCATCGTACTGATGAGCAGCGGCCTCGGCTCGATTTCCGAGACCGCCGACATAGCGAGCCTGATCTGGAACGTGGGGGCCGCCGGCTATTCCGCGTCGAAGGCTGGCTCAACATGCTCACCGTGAAGCTCGCCAAGGCGCTGCTCGCCGACGGGATCAAGGTCAACGCCGCCGATCCCGGCTACACCGCCGCCGTGGAACTGGCGATACTGGGCCCGCTCGGGCCGACCGGCGGCTTCTCTAACGACGGGTATGCCGACAAGATGGGCCACTATCGGTGGTGATCCGATGATGCACCAGAAACCTGGCCAGGCGGCCGCCGCCGGCCCGACAATCGAGGAAATGACGATGACCGATCAAGCGCTCTCCACCTTGCCGCGCGAAGCCAAGGGCCCGCTCGCGCCGCCGCCGATGCTCGGCGGACCGGTGCAGGCGGTGGCCGACGCCGTCGCCGCCTGGCCCGAGGTCGAGGCCACGACGCACTGGCATCTCAACGACCAGACCCGTGTCGACGGGATCGACTTCTATGTCGGGTCGAACGAACTCGGCCACATTCATCTCGACGGCTGGATCCACCTCGCCACTACGCCGGAACTCGGAGCGGAGATGGTCGCCGAGGGCCTAGGAAAGCCGTTCCCATGGGCGCGAGGTTGGACGATGGCCAGCATCAGCCGCCTGGGCGTCGACGCCGCTGTGGCGCTCTTCCGCCGGAACTACGATCGGCTGCGATCAGCCGCTCATTGACCGCTCATTCGGCTGGTCCCCGCCGCCGACCAGTCTGACCTACAACGGAGATCTCACGTGATCGTCGTCACGACGCCTACCAGCAATATCAGCCACCACGTCGTCCAGCATCTGCTCGACGGCAACGAAGCGTTGCGCTGCATCGTGCGCGACGCGGGCAAGCTGCCGCAGACGGTCCGCGATCGAGCCGATATCGTCGAGGGATCGCACGGCGATGCCGCGGTGGTCGACCGCGCCTTCGACGGCGCGGAGGCCGTGTTCTGGGTAGCGCCGCCCACCCCGTCGGAAACGCTCGACCACACGTACATCAACTTCACCCGCCCTGCGGCCGAAGCGATCCGCCGCCTTGGCATTCCGCGCGTCGTCGTGGTCGCCGCGCTTGGCCGCGGCACCGAATGGGAGGACGCTCGACATGGGCGCGGCCGCGGCTCGCCTGCTAGTGGATAAACTCTGGACTGGTCAGGAAGACTATCCTGTGCTTGGGCCGGAGGATCTGTCGTTCAACGAGATCGCCTTCGTCTCCGAGGTGCTCGGCCGCCAGGTGCGCTATAGCCGGATCCCGTTCGACGGCTTCAAGACGCAGCTGAAGGCGCGAGGCATGAGCGAGAACTTCGCCCAAGGCTATGTCGACACGATGCGCGCCAAGAACGAGGGCATGGACAATACGACGGCGCGCAGCCTCGAGCATACTGGCGCGACCATCTTTCGGCAGTGGACGAAGCAGGTGCTTATGCCCGCAATGGGCAGATAGAAACTTGACGGCGTCGGCCGCGGTCCTGATGACGAGGCGACGTCCGCCTGTCCGCTGGTCAGCTTCTGCGCATCGATTCCATCCGTGGAGGGGCTCCTCCCTCAGCCCAGAATGAAGGGAATCGGTCGATCTGCGGCACGTCCTAAAAGCGGAAACCAGCTTCCGGATAAGCCGGCTGCTCTTGGTAAATCGAGCGGGCTACGGATACATCCGACATCCGCTCGATGATGGAACTTGAGCGCGTTGCGTTGGAGCCGGAGAGGAATTGAGACAATGAAGATCGCCGTAATCGGGTTGGGCAATATTGGTTCTAACGTCGCGAAGAACCTAACGATGGGCGGGACTCGCGTAATTGTTGCCGATAAGACCTTCAGTAAGTCTGAACAGCTCGCCGCGAAGTTAGGCGCAAACGCCTCCTCCGCCACGATCGATGAGGCAATGAGTAGAGCCGATGTGATCGTCCTCGCCGTCTGGCTTGACGCGATCAAGGACGTAATCGCGACGCATCGCCTGGATTTGGCGGGCAAAATCGTCGTGGATCCTTCAAATCCAATTACCTCGGATGGAAAAGGCGGCTTCAAGAAGACCATTCCCGAAAACCAGTCGTCGGGCCAGATGATCGCGCGGCTGCTACCGGAAGGGGCTGAGCTGGTGAAAGCGTTTGGCACAGTTAGCGCTGATTCGTTGGGATCTGCGGCCAACAGGTCGCCGGAGCGAGCAGTTCTATTCTACGCGACTGACTTCCCCGAGGCCGGGAAAGTCGTGTCGGATCTGATTACCGCGAGTGGTTTCTCTCCGATTTCCGTTGGCAGGATCGACCAGTCGATCCGCATCGAAGTCTTCGGCGAACTTCATGAGTATGGCAAGCTGGGTAAGCTGGTCTCCGCAAGCGAGGCGAAAGCGCTCGTCTAGATCTCATCAGCACAGGTGCCGCCCGTTCCGCTCACTACCCAGCTACGCTGACCTCGACACAGCTTCTGACGTGCTTTGTCGTCTATACAGAGCATGTGGCGCTAAGCGGCGAAATTCGGCGGGAGGAGGGATCTGCATTCAAACCGTATAGTATGCCTCCGGTCCGTTTGCTGCGCGCACTGAAGCTGTGAGAGCCGATCCGTTGATCGATCCGACGAGACTTGCTGAGAGCGACGCATGAGGCTTTGGTGCCGCAGCTCTCGATCCTGGGAAACGCCATGACCGATCACAGTTTTCGCATCAGCGTTCCTGACGCCGTACTTGCAAATCTTCGAAGACGGTTGGAAGGCGCGCGGTGGCCGGCATCGCTCAATGCGGCGAGCTGGGAAGACGGCGCCAGCGTCTTGTTCATGCAGCGCCTCGTCGACCACTGGCTCCATCACTTCGACTGGCGCGTGCAGGAAGAGCGGCTGAACAGTCTGCCGAACCGGATGATGACCGTGCACCGTCAGGACGTCCACTTCGTGCATCAGCTTGGCGCGGGACCATCGCCCATGCCGCTGATCCTGACGCACGGCTGGCCAGGCTCCTATGTCGAGTTCGAGAGACTGATCCCGCTACTCGCGGACCCGGGCGCAAACGGCGGCGATCCGGCCGACGCCTTTAACGTCGTCGTGCCGTCGCTGCCTGGTTACGGCTTCTCACCGGCGCCACATCATCCAGGCGTAAGTTCACGAGAGATCGCCATCTTGTGGCATGATCTGATGACTGGGCTCGGCTACAGCCGTTTCGGCGCGCAGGGCGGCGACATTGGCGCCGGTGTGTCGACCTGGCTCGCGCGGATGTTCCCTGACGCGGTGTCCGGCATCCATCTCAACTACATCCCCGGCAGCTTCCGTCCGCCAGCCGGCGGATCGGCTGCGCCAATCTCCACGGAGGAGCAGGCCTTTCTCGATACGCGCGCATCTTGGTCCGCGCAGGAGGGAGCCTATGCAGCGCTGCAGGGTACGAAGCCGCAGACGCTTTCGTTTGCGCTGACAGACTCTCCGGTTGGGCTCGCCGCCTGGATCACCGAAAAGGTCCGGGCGTGGAGTGATTGTGACGGGGACATCGAGAGCGTCATCCCCCTTGACACGCTTCTCACCGACATCTCGCTGTATTGGTTCAGCGACAGCCTGACAACTTCGTTGCGACTCTACAAAGAGAACCGCCTCCGGCCGCTCGCCTTCGAACCCGGCGAAAGAGTGACCCCGCCTCTTGGGGTGGCGCTGTTCCCCCGCGAGCTGCCGATGCCGCCGCGCTCCTGGCTTGAGCGCGTCTTCGACGTACAGCGCTGGACCACCATGCCAAAGGGGGGGCACTTCGCGGCGCTGGAGCAACCGAAGCTTCTCGCCGACGACATCCGCGCCTTCTTCCGGCCGCTCCGGTCGCGATCAGCGTAACGCTGGGTCATTCAGAGCTGACTTTCGGAAGCGAGCTGTTCGAGGTCCAGCTCCCATTCGATGGCGCGAAGCGTCTCGTCATGTATCGCACCCGACGAGTGCAGTCGGAGCGCCTCGCGCCGAGCCGCTTCGATCCCGTGCAGGACCGCCGTGTGATGTTTGGCGCGGTGACTGTGATGTTCGTCGGCGTCCTCCCACGCGGCGGCCGTCAGTGCCGCTCGTCGTCCGTACTGTTCCAGCAGGCGCGGATGCCGCTCCGTGCCGTCGGTTTGGCGGGAGATTTCGGCGATCGCACCCAACTGCGCCCGGGCTACGTGCACGCGCGCTCTGGCTTCGTGTTCACGTCGCCGAGCGGCATCCTCGTCTCCGGTAATACCTACGAGGCGGATCAGCGGCCCAAGCGTGGTTCCTTGAACGAGCACCGTCACGAGGATGGTCGCGAAGGCAGCAACGATCACGACGTCGCGCCCTGGCAGCGTTTCTGGAAGCGAAAGGGCGGCGGCAAGTGTCACCACACCGCGCATGCCTGCCCACCCGAGCACGGTGGCTGTTGCGAGCGACGGCGTGGCGACGCTCGCGAAGCCGAGGTGCCGTGCGACGTGCCGACCAGCCCAGGTCGCGTACAGCCAAACCATACGTGCGGCGACGGCGGCGATCACGACGCCTGCGACAGGGATGAGCAGGCCGCGCCCGGGGGCGCCGGTTCCGATACGTCCAAGGACATCGTGGAGAGCCAAGCCGATCAGGACGAAGAGCAGGGACTCGAGCAGGAAGGTCAGCGCGCTCCAGAACGCTTGCGCGCGAACGCGGGTAGCGGCCGAAAGCGCGCCGTGTTGGCGGCGGCCCACCACGATGCCGGCCGCGACCGTCGCCAAGACGCCCGAGACGCCGATCCGTTCGCCTCCGACATAGGCGGCGGCGGGAAGCAGCAATGTGATCAGGATCGCCGTATCGCTCTCGGCACGTTTGAGAAGGAGAATGCCGACTCGTCCAACCACGTACCCGAGGACTACGCCGCCGACCGAGAGGACGACGAAGCTGGTTGACGCCTGTATTATCGAAAACGTGCCGGTGATCGCTGCAGCAACTGCGAAGCGGAAGAGCACAAGGCCGCTGGCGTCGTTAAGGAGGCTTTCGCCCTCAAGCGTAGCGGTCAGACGCCCCGGAAGGCTTAGCCGCTTGAGCACGGCCGCGGCGGCAACGGCGTCTGGAGGCGACACGATCGCTCCCAACGCGAAGCAGACGGCCCAAGGCAGCGTAGGAAGAAGGCTGTGGGCGACAATTCCCACAACGGCCGTCGTGAAGACGACAGCGCCGAGGGCGAGCATGCCGATCGCACCGAGGTTCGTGCGAAACTCGACCCAGGCTGTGAAGTAGCCACCACTCATCAGGAGCGGCGGCAAGAAGACCAGCAGGACCAACTCGGGATCGAGCGTGAAGGCCGGGGCTCCCGGCAGGACGGCGATGACGGCGCCGCCCAGGATGAAGGCCGCGGCGGGCGGCAGCCTCAGTCGTCGCGCGAGCGCTTCGAGCGCCGCGACTGCGGCAAGCAGTAAGAGGACGAACTCATATTGGTGCGCGGCCGACATCTTCAGATCGCGGCGAAGCCGCCGCCCGTGGCGGTAAACCCGCCCTCGATTAGGAGGCGCTCGACCTGGCCATGATGCTCGAACGGCGGCACGCCCTCCCCATGGCTGGTCACGCCGCCATGCACCTCAATCTCCTTGGCGGCTCCTCCTGGTTTGATGCTCAGCGGCACGGCGGCCAGACGGGTCATCACGCCCTTCACCAGCGAGTCGCCCGTTCCGCCAAAGGTCTCGATTCCTCGCTTCACAAGGAACCGACCGACGGGTCGGCTGATCTGTATCCCGACAGCGCCGTCTCCCCGGGTCACCACCCGGTCGAAGATCGCCTCTCCGAGCGTGCCGTCGTAGACGTTGAATCCTCGAGCTCCTGCTCCGAACGTCTCGATAGGCGCCTCGACGACCAGCGAACTCAGATCGCCGAAATTGACGAAGCCGATCGCGCTCGGCCCAAGCGATGTGATGCGGGAGTCGGCTCGCCAGTTATCAACCGAGCCCCAGTTGTCCAGCACCATGTCGTTCGGACCATAGGTCGTGACCGACCCCCGGTTGTGGACGACGTGTGCGTGTGTTCCTGAGACGACGAAGACCCCGCCGGCGATGCGGTCTGCGGTCCCGGCGGTAATGCCGCCGTGGCTGTGGACCTCATCTGTGACCAGGCGAGTGACGAGTGTTCGCCCGCCACCGGGCGTGCCTCCGACGAAGATGCCGCCGCCGCGTACGGGCTGCCCCGGTCGCCCGACACCGACACCATGGAGGTCGGCGGTGACGAGCGAAGCGGGATCGGCTTGGCGGTTCCACAGCATGAAGGCGCCGGGAATGACCTCGACGCCGTAGCCGCTCGGCCGCATCTCGCACGCCGTCGCGTCCGCCTCCTCGATGAGGACGTCCAGCGCGGAGACGTGCCCGGCCATCGCTTCTTCCTCCGCGAGGACCCGGACGCATCCTGCGACGCGAAGGTGCTTCAGGTCGACCCGACCGAAACCCGCGAAGCTTGTGTCATTGTAGATTGCGCGCCGATCGGGATCGGTCGCGAGGGTCAGCCCCTCGATCGCGTTGTCGGCGCTGAGCTGCACTCCATCGACCCTGGCCGAGAAGCACAATGTGGCGGCGTTGCTCCCTTTGAGCGACTGCCCCGGCCCAAGGCGAATTGAAGGGACCTCAGCCAGGTCCTGCTTGACGACGATCTCGCCCACGTCCGGGCTCCCCGCCGCCGAGATTAGCTCATCCCGCGTCGCGACGAGCTTGGAGGTGGTCACAGCGCGACTTCGTGGATGATCGTTCGGTACTCGACGAAATCCTCGATCGCCGATGCGCCGTTCAGACGACCAAGCCCGCTCTGCTTATACCCACCCTCTTCGGACTCGTCATAAACGACCGCCCAGTTGTTGATCCACACCGTGCCGGCCTCCAGTTGGCGCGCGACGCGCATCGGCCGGTCGACGTCGGTCGACCAGACCGACGCGGACAGGCCGTACATGCTGTCGTTGGCCAGGCGAACCGCTTCCGCCTCATCATCGAACGCCTGCATCACCAGCACCGGCCCGAACACCTCGTTCTGCGCGATCGGCAGGCTGTGGTCTTCAATCTCGAGGAGCGTCGGCCGGTAGAACGCTCCCTTGGCGAGCGGACCATCGGTGATCGGGCCGCCGCGGACCACCGACTTGGCGCCCTGTGCGATGGCCTGCTCGACCAGCTTGTTGATGCGTTCGACGTTGGGCTTGTCGATGATCGGACCCATGTCGCTCGACGGATCGGACGCCGGGCCGACCTTAACGGCTTCGAGGCGGTCGGCCATACGCTTGCGGACTTCGTCGAGAATCGGGCGGTGCACGAGCAGCCGGCTGCCGGTCATGCAGAACTGCCCAGCGAAGGTCGTCAACGCCTTCTCGATCACGGGCAGCGCCTTGTCGAGATCCGCGTCATCGAGGAGGATCATTGGGGTCTTGCCGCCCAATTCACCGCCGAAACGCTTCATGTTGGGCGCACCGTTGGCCATGATCTGCTGCCCGGTCTTCGAACTGCCGGTCAGACTGATCATGGGCACGTCCGGGTGCGCCACGAACCGGCGTGCCGCCGCGCTGCCGCCCTCGTTGATCATGTTTATGACGCCGACGGGCATGCTCGTTACCTTGGCGAACAGCTCGTTCATCCTGGTGTTCGTCTGCGCAGTCGAGCCGGGAAGCTTGCCGACGACCGTGCAGCCGGCAGCGAGCGCCGGAGCAAGGCTGCGGATGAACAACACGACGGGGGAATTCCAAGGGGCCAGGATGCCGGCGACGCCCATCGGCTCGCGCAGCACTTGCGTGTACTTGCCGGGAGACGTCTCCATCGCGCGCCCGTAGTCGGTAAGCGCTAGCGCCGCATAGAAGCGGAGCTTGCCCGGCACCATCTCGACCTCGAACCGGGCCTCCGGTTTCACCTTGCCGTTTTCGAGGCTAAGGATCTCGATCAGCTCCTCAGTCGCGGCTTCGAAGACGTCGGCCATTTCGTTGATCGCTTTGGCGCGCATCCGTCGATCGCCCCGCCAAGAGCTTTCGCGGAAAGTCTTGAGCGCGACCGCGACGGCGCGATCCGCGACCGTCTCATCGGCCTCGGCATAGGTGCCGATCTTGTCGCCCGTCGCCGGATCGAAGCTGTCGCGATGCTCGGCACTATCGACCCACTCGCCGCCGATCCAGTGCCGCGCGTGCGCGAGGCGGTCTTTGGGGGCATCATTAGAATTTGTCATGCTGGCCATTGCGCGTCTCCTGACGGAAAGGGCCGGCGGAAGCGACGCCGAGACCGCCGCGCCTTCCCACAACGTGGCTTAACCCTTCGACCAGAATGTCAGCAGCCTGGGTTCACCGGATGCAGCGTCCGAGAACCGGAACGCTGCTTATCGTTGTGTTCTGATATGAGCAAAGCTAGTCGCCTGCCGCGAGTTGAGGCCACCTATGCCGGACCTAATGACCGACACTTCACTTGGACGACTCTCGGCCATCGCATTGCGGGCAGCGCAACTGCCAGGAGCGATTCAACAGTGTGAGTGCTGTAGATGAGGCTCGGACACGGCTCGACCGCAGATGATGTTTTAAGCGGGGTTGACCTGCGAGGACTACGCGTTCTGATCACCGGCATATCTTCCGGTATCGGACTGGAGATGGCGCGCGCGCTCACCGCCCGTGGCGCCGCAGTCGTCGGGACCATGCGCGATAGCGAAAGGCGCGCCAGTAGGTCTGCGACGTTGGCCGCCAGCCCGGAGGAACATGGTAGCATCGTCTATGAAAGCCTCGACCTTGCCTCGCTTTCCAGCGTTCGAGCCTGCGCCGATCGGCTTCTCCACGCTGGCCTTTCATTCGACGCCATCGTTGCAAATGCCGGCGTCATGGCTGTCCCGAAGGGCGTGACCAATGAGGGCTTTGAAACCCACATGGGCGTCAACTACCTCGGGCACTTCGCATTCGTGAATAGGCTTCGCCCGCTTATCGGTGCAAAAGGCAGGGTCGTTTCTGTTTCGTCTGCGGGCCACCGCGGAGCTGATGTCGAGCTAGACGACCTCGCATTCGAACGAATGCCCTATGATCCGCTTGTAGCTTATCGGCGTTCGAAGACCGCCTTAATCCTGTTCGCTGTAGCACTCGATCGCCGTGAGCGCGGACGAAGTGTTCGTGCTACCGCGGTTCATCCAGGTGCCGTTCTCACGAACACCGCGAGGCGCTTAATCGCGGACCAACCGAACGCTGCTGCAAACTTCAGCTGGAAATCGCCCGCTCAGGGCGCAGCAACGCCGCTGTGGGCGGCTTTTGCTGCCGATAGTCAGGAAGCAGGAGGGCGATACTGCGAGGACTGCCACGTCGCAGGTGTTATCGACGATCCGTCTATCAACCACGGTGTACGCAGTTACGCGCTCGACCAAGAACGTGCCGAGAAACTATGGCGCGTGAGCGCTGCCCTTACAGGCGAGGGTTCCGACTAGGCCGTCTAGGAAATCCGCGCGCTCCTGCCTCTGCTTTGTTGATCGCGGCTCCCACCAAGGTGCCGCCCATAGAATACTGCGAGCCTTTCGATCGCTTGATCAACATACTCTGCCTTGTCGTACATGTCGTAGTGGCCGGCACCATCCACGACGAAGAAATCCTCTGCATTGCGTGCACGCTCAAACAGCGTCTTGCCATCCTCATAGGAGAAGGTGGTTGCGAACCGGCCTCCGACGACGATCTGCACGGGCTGAATGAGGAGTTCCTCGACGAGACAAAAGGCGTCGTAGCCGAGAAGCTGAGCGAAGCTGCGAAAGTACATCCGATTGGTCGAGTTTGCGTTGAAGCCGCGAGGCGTTCGATAGAAATCGACGGCGTCGAGGACGTCGCGATCGGTGATGCCCTCCGCCTTTGCCTCTTTAAGGCTGTTGGGGATCCAACGGTCCCTTCGCGGTTCTGCTCCCCGCGCCTCGGCCGTCCGCTGCGCGCCGACTGCTTCCAGGGTCTTGATAATCGCGCCAGCCTTGAGCTCCGCCTGGCGGTATGCCCGTCCGATATTGACGGCAACGACGGTGCCTAGAGCCTGCACGCGGTGATCGGTCATGGCGGCGCTGACCGCATACCCACCACCAGCGCACAGCCCGAGGAGGCCAATCCTGTGCTCCGCAACGAAGGGCCGCGTCACGAGATAATCGATCGCGCAGCGGACGTCCTCGATGCGCGCTGCCGGGCTTTCCAGATCGCGCGGTTCGCCGCCGCTTTCACCCTGGAAGGAAGGGTCGAAAGCCAGCGCCACGAAGCCGTGTTCCGCCAACTTCTGTCCGTAGACCGCCCCGATCTGTTCCTTGACGCTACTGCCAGGCGTGACGATGACCAGCGCCGCATATTGCCCGGCTTCGTCGAAGCCTTCGGGAAGATGCAGGTCTCCTGCAACTTCAATGCTGCCGTTCCGGAACCTGACGTGCCTCGGTTCGCCGGTCATCGCGATCTCCTATCTGCTTTCGCTGAAGCTGCGCACCTCGCTGCCGCTGAAGACTGCGTTTTGCCGCATCGGCGGGCGGGAGAGTGCATACAGCATGCGCGGTTCTCCACTGCTGACGGCGCCGAGCGCCTTCGCGTGCTCTTCGCCAAGCGTGAGGTCGAGCGCGGCAAGGTTATCTTGCAGCTGTTCCACCTTGCTCACGCCGAGCAGCGGCGACGTCACGCCCGGTTGAGCAAGCACCCAGGCGAGCGCCACCCTCGCGGGCGGCTGACCGATCGCATCGGCGACACGCTTCAGCTCATCGACGATCGCCCAGTTCTTTGCGGTGAACAGAGTGTCACCGAACGGATTGGCCCCGTCGAGGCGCTTGTCATCCTCCGGCCGCTGCTCGTCCTTAGCCGCCGCGTCGGTTGGCAGGCCGCCGGCGCGCTCACCGCCCGCTTCAACCGCCGCCCGATTGTATTTGCCCGTGAGGAGACCGAACGCGAGCGGGCTCCAGGGCACAAGTCCCATCCCCGCGTCCAGCGCGAGCGGCACATGCTCGTCCTCTACGTCGCGGTTTACCAGCGAGTAGAAATATTGCAGCGCCACGGGCCCCGGCATTCCGCGAGCGGCCGCAGTGGCCGCCACTTTGGCGACGTACCAAGCCGGCGCATTCGACATGCCCCAATAACGAATCTTTCCCGACCGAACGAGCGCGGACATTGTCTCAAGAAGCTCCTCGGCCGGCGTCACGCCATCCGAGACATGCGTCCAGTAGAGGTCGACGTAGTCGGTCCCCAAACGCTTGAGCGATCCGTCGAGGGCCTGGTGAATATGCTTGGCGCCGTTACCACCGGCGTGTGGGCCTTTGCCTGCCGCAAAGCCTGACTTGGTCGCGATTACCAGGTCGTCGCGCAGACTACGCTCCACGACGAGGCCTCCGAGGATCTCCTCGCTGCGTCCGCTGGAATAGACGTCAGCGGTGTCGATGAAGTTGCCGCCGGCATCGACATAGGCTTCGAACACGGCGCGGCTGGTATCCTCGCCCGTGCCCCATCGAGCTGTTCCGAAGGTCATGGTTCCGAGAGCCAGGGGGCTGACGGCTAGACCGGATCGACCGAGCGTCCGGTATTGGTCCAAGGCCATTTTATGATTCCGTAGTGATTGCTAGGAAACGTCGTTTGGGCTGCTTGTGGTTCGCTGTCAACTGTTTCATAGTAATCGCTATGGAACTTGAGTCGCCCGTCCGCAGTCGTGTGGGATCGGCTTCACCGGCACGGCGACGCCATCCGGATGTCTGCTGGCCACCGCTGCGATCACCGGCTCGCCAGAGGCCGCCGACGTGCGCGCCGAGCTCGCGGCCGTCCGGCGCCGGATCGAAGCGTCTCTGCGTGCCAGGATCGAGCGCGCCAAGGCGGCGGGCGAGCGCATGCCAGACACCAACGCCGAGACACCCGCCGCGCTGGTAATCGCAACGATCCAGGGCCTCTCGACCATGGCGAGAGACGGCGCGCCTCGTGAGAAGCTGCTGCGCGTCGCCGCTGCGGCCTTGTGCGCCTGGGGTCACGCGAGCCGCTGAAACTCTTCGGCCGCGCCTCTGCAACCGTCCGAAGCCTTCGTAAGGTCTGCCAGGCTTAAGAATGCGCGAACCCCAAACGACGCTGGAAGGCGAGGTGATAAGCCGCAAGGCGCACCTCGATCATTGGGTCGCCCGCAAACGTGATGCCCAGTGGCAGCACGCCCGGATCGAACGTCAGGCGTTTCTGCGCCTCCTGGTTGGCGGCAAGATGGGTGAGCATGATCCGCCCGAGTTCGGTGTTTTCGCCCCCACCGGGCCAAGGCGCGCTGATGTCCTCGATGTCGACGTCGGCGGGCGCCCGTTGGAAACGGAGGACAAGTTCGACCCCGGCCGCCTCCAAGCGAGCGCGCAGCTCTCGGTCGAGACAGTCGGCCCCATACACTGCGTCGCGCAGCTTCCGCCGCGGCTGCCCGACACCGTCTACCGTGAGCCGCCCGACGACGGAGCCCCCGTCCCTGCGGGTCAGCCGGAATGGATGCAGCATATGATAGGCACCCTCTGCGAAGCTGCGCGACGGCTGCACCGCGCGCACGCCTGCGAAGCGGCGGGCGGCTTCATGTTCATTCATGTACTGGTCGATCAGACCGGGATGATCCGTCCCCTCGTTCAGCGCCTTCAGAAACGTCAGGAAGCCGTCGCCATTCCGAGCTGGGAACGCCTCAACGGAATGGCCGACCAGAACAAAGGTTGGCGGTTGACCGATCTGCACGGCGATACCGCGCGGGTTCGCGGCGTGATCATCCTGGCTGATTCGAGGGTTCCCGGTGGAGCTTGAGAAGCGCACGAGCGCCGGCTGATCCGACTCCGCGAAGATCGCGGCTTCCGTGAGCGCTTGCGCCTCGGCGCAGGGACGAAAACGGCCTTCAACAAGGATGCCCCGCGCGTGATTGACGCGGCAACCAGCTGCCGCCGGCGTACCGGCATAGAGCTCGTTAACGAGCGCACTTGCGGTTTCGACGCTCACCGGCGGCCCTAGTTCAGGCGACCGGAGAGATGTTCGGCGATGGCGATCGTCGTGACGTTGGTCGCGACCGAGATGGCGTCCGGGAAGATCGACGCATCGATCACCGAGAGACCCGTCACGCCGCGCACGCGCGCGTCGAGGCCGACCACGGAGCCAGCGTCGTTCTCTGCTCCCATCCTGCAGGTCGACGTCGGGTGATGGTAGGTATCGAGCGTTGCTTTGACCGACTCGAGGATTGCCGCGTCGCTTTCCGCGTCGCGGCCTGGCGCGAGTTCGGTCGCGATCAAGTCGGCGAGCGGCGCCGTTCGGGCTATCCGCCTGGCAATACGGATACCCTCCAGCAACCGTTCGCGGTCGTTCTCATCGGCGAGGAAGGCGAGGTCGATACGTGGGGGTGCTGCAGGATCGAGCGTGTCGATCCACAGCCGACCTATCGAACGTGGCCGCGTCAGGGCGACCGCGAGCACGAACCCGACTCCCGTCGGGCTCTGGTCGTGCGGAAACAGGTGGGTGGCGGTGATGTGCAGATCCTCGTCGCCGTTCTCGGCCGAGCTGCTGTGTGTCCAAACCTTCGCCCCGATCACCGGTGACTGCCGGCCGATGCGATCAGGCTTGGCCGCGTAGGCGTTGTAGAAGAAGGGATGATCCTTCAGGAATCGTCCAACCGGTAGGTCGGCGACGATGCCGAGCCCCAATGCGCTCAACTCGTTGGCCGGGCCGACGCCTGAGCGCAGCAAGATGGCGGCGCTGCCGTAGGTCCCGGCGGAGAGGATTACCTCGCCGGCGCCGATTACCTCTCCGCTAGCAAGTCGCACGCCGATCGCGCGTTTCTTCTCGAAGACGACGCGGTCAACGAGTTCGCCTGGCCGAATGTCGAGGTTCGGCCGGGCGCGCACCGCATTGCTGAGATAGGTCATGCCCGTGTTCATGCGCACGCCGTTGGCGATGTTCATCGGATAGGGACCTACGCCGTTCACGTCCGGGCCATCGAAGTCGTCGATCACCTGAAAGCCGGTTGCGATCGCTGCGTCCATGAAGGCGTTCTGCATGGGGGTAATGTCGTCACGCGTCATCTGACGCGCTGGAAAAGGCCCTTCGTGACCGTGCACGGCAGCGTCCTCGGACGCCGATTCCTCCAACCGACGATATGCGGGCAGCAGATCCTGAAAACTCCAACCTGGAAGGTTCCAGTTGCGCAAGTCCTGCGGGCGGGCACGGATTGCGACCGCGCCGTTGATCGCGGAGGAGCCGCCAAGCACCTTGCCGCGGATCGCGCCAATCGGCCGGCCGATCCAGCCCGGCTCGGTCTTGTACCCCCAGTCAACACCGGTGCTGTCGCCGACCCTGTCGCTGCTCGCAATGCTGGGCGGATAGGCCCATGGCCCGTAAGCGTGGCCCGCCTCCAGCAACAGCACGCGTCGGCTCACGCGGTCCGAAAGCCTGCGCGCAAGGACCGCGCCGGCGGAGCCGCCGCCGACAACGATCACATTGTAAGAGGATGCGGGCGCCGCTGCTTCCAAGCCGCGGCCGGGCCCGTCTAGGGTCGGATCACGCGTGCTCATTTTGGCCTTGCTCCACATCTAGGGGCAGGCCTTCCGCTTGCATGACACGGCGGACCGCCGCGTCCGACCGCATGCGACTGCGGTGGGCGGCGAGGTTGGGGTAGTCCGCCAAGCCGTCAGGCAGCATGGCCGCTGCCCAATTCAGCATGGGGGTGGCGTAGGCATCGACGATCGTACGTTTCCCCCCGACGATCCAGGTCTGGCCGTCGAGCTGCCGCTCGAGCAAGGAAAGCTTGCTTCGCACGAGGTCGAGTCCCGCGGCCTTGACCTGTTCGAGCGCGGCCGGCTCCGCGGCTTTCGTGTAGCGCCCCGGCATGAAGACCGGCCAAAAGGCAGGATGGAGGTCACCTGTGAAGAACGCCGTCCATTTCATCAACTCGGCTGCGTGCTCGGGCGAGCGATCATCCAGCAGATCCTGGTCAGGATGCGTCAGAGCGAGATAGGTGAGGATCGCTGAGCTTTGCGTGAGCGCTCGGTCGCCTCCGTAGTCGAGGGCGGGCACGGCACCAGCCGGGTTGATCAGTCGGTAATCGTCGGGCAGATGATGCAGATCGACCTTTACCGCCTCGTACGATTCGCCGATCCACTCGAGGACGATATGCGCCGCGAGCGAACAGGCCCCAGGAGAAAAATAGAGCGTGGGCATGATCGGCATCTCCCGTCCAATGATCCCGGCGAAGCCGGATCCCATCACTTCGGACTAAGAGAGCGCCGCTCGCCGAGTAAGCCGCCGCGTTTAGATTCTTCTTCCCGGATTACGGACGGCGATAGGGGAACTCCCGCGCGGGCGGCGCTAGGGTGTCTCGACCTTAGGTCGACCATCGTGCGGACCTAGCGGCCGGTCGGGAGGATCCACCCAACGCTCCGGACAAGTAGCCTCATACGTTGCGTTCAGCGGATAGCTAATCCGGTTCTCGCTCGTTGGCTCACCGATCACGAGCAGTCGGACTTCAACGGACGTGTTGTTCATGAATGTGTGCGAGATTCCCGTTCCGGGCGGGAAACCTACCGCGTCACCGGGCCGCAATCGAACAAGGTGGCCGTCGATCCAGGCATCTGGGGTGCCCTCCAGAACGAACACGAACTCTTCCAGAGCGCTCTCGGCATGTGGATACGAAGTCCGACGGCCGGGAGGAACACGCTCGTGGTGGATCGCGATCCGTCTCAGCCCGAGCTTTCTGCCCAGAGGTGCATTGATCGAGAGCAGATCGTCGTCGCCCGGGTAGTGAGCGTCGTCAGGCCCCTCCAACTCTGACCAGTGCCGGACGAAGTCTGGTCGGTCCATGGATGTTCTCCGCTGGTAAAGCTGGTCTCGAGCCCAACTCCTGGTTGGGGAGAGTTTATCGCAATAGCATCAGAGAAGTATGCGGCTTCGCGGTCGTCAACCACCGGGACGCTAAGCGAGGCTCCGTGCTCCTGCCTCGCCGTTTGGTGTTCGAGTGATCCTTCGCCTGCGCAACCCGGATCCAGCCCCTGGTGCGCGACTGTTAACGCATGACTGACACCGCCCGCGACCTCCATCTTATCGCATTCGTCTTGATTATGCTCGACAAAGCAGCCAAAATCACCATAGGTCCATAACACCCTCTAGTCCAAAGGCCAGGTTTGGACCAGCGACCAGCGCTACACGAACCTATTTGAACAGTCCCGCTTGGTCTCGAGCCTTTCCACTGTCGCGCTCTGTCCGTATACTTGAACGGTGCGTTTGGGCATTCGCCGGCTCTGTTGTGGTCGGCTATGGTAAGCGCTGCCAGCGCTTTTTGAGCGCAGCAGCAGGAGAAGCACGTTGAGATTGGCTCAGACGCGGGTTCACCAGACAAGCGGGGCGAGTGTCGGCAGAACATTTTCGCGGCGCCACAGTCGGGCAAAATACATGGATCGGTTGTTACACATCCAACAATCCCAAGAAGGTGGAAAGTTGACGCCGTGAAGTCTTCTCCATGGCCCGACTTACGCGGTGTCGATCTCGCACCGACGCTGACCACGCTCCACCTGTGGACCCAGGTTGTTGGCAAAGTCAGGCTGATGCTGACGCCCTGGGAGAACCACGGCTGGCATGTGCCGCTTTATCTTTCTGCACGGGGCTTTGTGACCGGGTTGGTCTTGGCTCAGAAGGTGGGCTTCACTGCCGAGTTCGATTTGGTCTCGGCGGAGCTGATCATGCGCACGACCGCTGGCGCGGAGACCAGGCGCCTGCTTGCTTCAGGAAGTGTCGCTGATTTCTACGAGGCCGTCCTCGCATTTCTGAAGGGTGCGGGTGCCGACGTTTCCATCAACCCCATGCCGAGTGAGTTGACGGTGGCGATCCCATTCGACCAGGATCGCGACAGGCGACCCTTCGAGCCCGATGTCGCGCGACAATATTGGCGTGCAATGATCGAAGCTCAGCGTGTGTTTCAGCTTTTCCGAACACGGTTCACCGGCAAGGTAAGCCCTATTCATCTATTTTGGGGTGCCTTCGACCTCGTCATCACTCGATTTTCGGGCCGAGAGGCGCCCGCACATCCCGGTGGCGCACCGTACCTGAACGACGCCGTGATGCGCGAAGCCTATTCACGTGAGGTGTCGAGCGCCGGCTTTTGGCCGAACCTCGGGAGCAGCGAGGGCCCGTGTTTTTACAGCTACGCTTACCCCGTACCCGAGGGATACGCCGCCAGGACGGTCATGCCGCCGGAAGCGCGGTATGACGCTACGCTGGGGGAATTCATCTTCCCCTATGCCGCAGCGCGCGAGAGCGACGAACCCGACCGCGCCTTGCTCGACTTCCTGCAGACGACCTACGAGGCGGCGGCAGACCTCGCCGGATGGGACCGGCAGCTGCTCGAACGCGAGCAAGGTCTGCTCGGCAAGCCTCCGGAGGGCAGCTGATGATGAACCCGGCATCGGCCAACTTGCCAAGCGGTCGCGGATGAATCGGCGGATAGATCTCAACGACATTCGCCTGCTCATGCAGGTGGTCGAGCATGGTAGCTACACCGCTGCGGCGCGCGCTATCGGTGTGCCGAAATCTACAATCAGTCAGCGGATTGCGAACCTGGAGGCCACGATCGGCACCGGATTGCTGCGTCGGACGTCTCGCAGCTTCTCTCTGACGAATGCCGGCGCGCAATTGCTCCCACATGCTCGCGCGATCGAGGATGTGGTACGGCAGGTCGAACATGCGCTGGTGGATCATGACGGCGAGCTGCAAGGCACGCTCCGTGTCTCGGCATCGCACGCCATCGCTCAGTTCGCGCTTTCACCTCTCGTTCCCCAGTTTCTTGCCGAGCATGCGCAGGTCACGATCAAGGTAGAGGCGTCTAATCGGCTCATCGACCTCGTTGGTGAAGGTTTCGACATGACGGTCCGCGGCCACGTGGGGCCGCTAAAAGACTCCATATTGATCCAGCGTGTCGTTGCCCGGACACCATGGACGCTTGCCGCCTCACCTGCGTGGGTCGCCGCCCGCAAGCTACCGGAGGCACCGATTGACCTGCCGATGAGCGAGACGCTGTGCTTCTCGAACACGCCAGACGCGCAAGTATGGTTGCTTATGAAAGGCGAAGTCGAGCAACGACTCACGATAAAACCGCGGCTTATTTCTGATGACATGCTGTCTGTGCGCAATTCGACGATTGCAGGCGCCGGCATAGCTTGCTTGCCGGTCTACGTCTTTAGTCCAGCCTTTGACACAGGGGAACTCGTGCGACTGCTGCCCGATTGGTCCGCGCAGACTTCATGCATCAGCGTACTCACGCCACCGAAAGCCCAGTCATCGCGCCTCGCAGCTACCTTTTCAAACTTTCTAGCGGCGCATTTGCCAGCAATCGTTCAGCGGTGATGCCTGTCGAGACGGCGGTGGTCTAATTAACCTGCCAGAAAAGATGCCGGCCGCGCCTTCAATCTGATTTGTTCAAGTCGGTCGCCGCGAATTGCACGATGGGCCGCGGTCCATACGACCCCCTCGTACCGCGATCGGCAAACCCGCTGCATAGCGGTCTGGCGCTGGAAGCCTGCGTCAAACGCAAACTTGTCGGCACGGTGACGAGATGACGCCCGGTTCCGAGGCGCTGTGAACACGTACCGTCGGATTTTTCGATCGCCGTGAGAGCGCCGGAACCGGCCGTCCAGCAGCTCTACAGGCCTCTTGAATTTGCCGAGTGGGGCGGCCGACGCGGCGGGTCGGCAGTGCCGAGCGCGTCTCTGTCGATGTCGTAACGATGGCGAGGCCGAAATAACGACCTAATATAATGACGCGCATACAATTGCAGTCGACCGTAGAATGTCTTTAACCCTCAAGATCGTGTTCGAGCGCCGCATTAGTTTAGCGAGCCTAAGCTGCCCGCTTCCGTGACGTTCGCGCGAGATCTGCCAGCGCCTCTAGCTGCTGAGAAACATGCAGACGCGTCTGCTGGTCTCGAAGAGTGCCGGCAACGGGATCGATCTTGTGGGCGACGAGCGTGACTATAACTTCGGGTTGATTGAGAACCCTGGCGTTCACGGCTACAAGTACCTGACGCAGCTGCTCGTAAGCGCGGGCGCCCCCGAGCAGCCCGGGGGATGCGGATTGGATCGCCACTGGCTTTCCATCCAGAGGACGATCAGGAATGCGACTTAACCAGTCAAGCGCGTTCTTGAGGCCACCTGGAACAGAGTGATTGTATTCGGGTGTCACAATGACGAGCGCATCCGCTTTGGCGATATCGGCCGCCATCTTAGCGACAGCGACCGGGGAACTTAAGTCTTCTGTATCCTGATTGTAGAGCGGGAGATCGCCTAGCGTCCCTAGGACCTCTACCCCCACATCGTCGGGAGCAAGCTCGTCTAAGGTGGCGGCGATAGCGCGCGTATACGAACCCTCGCGTAGACTTCCGGGCAACGCGACGAACTGTAAGCCGCCACTAGCCATCGCGTTTGTTCCCTCAGGGCTTCACGGCCAGCATACTCAATCGCTCGGCAAAGTCAGAACGCCGGATTCCGGAAACTCCGTTCGTTATGCTGGCCGCTCAGCGTGTTGCCGCCCTATTCAGCCGAACCTACCTTTCCAGGCGATGTAACCGCCCCGTCCAACGAGGGCTAGGGAGAGTAGGCATGCCCTCAAGTGGAGTTCAATTCGGTCTGGACACCTTCGGCGACGTCACGCGCGCCGGCGACGATTCCCTCACGCCACAAGCGCAAGTAATCCGAGAGGTGGTCGAAGAGGCTGTTCTGGCAGACGCGCTCGGAATAGAGTTTTTTGGCGTCGGCGAGCATCACCGATCCGATTTCGCTATCTCCTCGCCCGAGATGGTTCTTGCGGCGGCTGCTTCGCGAACGGAGCACATCCGGCTCGGGTCTGCGGTTACGGTTCTGAGCTCAGACGAGCCGGTCCGCGTGTTCCAGAGGTTTTCCACGCTCGACGCTGTATCGAAGGGCCGTGCCGAGGTGATCCTAGGACGAGGCTCCTTCACCGAGTCGTTTCCGCTCTTTGGCCTACCGCTTGAGAACTACGAGGAATTGTTTGAGGACAAGCTCGACCTCTTCGCGGCATTGATTAGCGAGCTGGAGGTGACCTGGCAAGGGCGCCTGCGGGCCCCACTGACGAAAGCCACTGTCTATCCACGGCCGGAGGCGCCATTGACAACGTGGGTCGGGGTGGGTGGTAGCCCCCAGTCGATCGTGCGCGCGGCTCAATACGGCCTGCCTGTAATGCTCGCCATCATCGGTGGCGACCCGATCCGTTTTCAGCCTTACGCCGAGCTGTTCCGGGGCGCGCTCTTGGAGCTCGGCAAGGAGCCGCAACCCATCGGCGTCCATTCGCCTGGTCACGTCGCTGCGACCGACGCCGAGGCACTTGATCGCTTCTGGCCCCACTATCGGGAAATGCACGACCGGATCGGTGCGCAGAGAGGCTGGGCGCCGATCACACGCGACGCTTTCGAGCGCGAGGTTGACGCCGGATCCCTATATCTCGGTTCAGCGGACACGGTCGCGCGCAAGATCGCGAGAACGGTGCAGTTGCTCAAGCCTCAGCGCTTTCAGCTGAAGTACAGCGCCGGAACGCTGCCACATGCCGCCATGATGGACACGATCGAACGCTACGGCCGCGACGTGATTCCGCGCGTTCGGGAATTGCTGGCCGCGCCGTCATCGTTCGACGAGGCTGCCTGAGCAGGCATGACAAATGGCGTGCAGTCCGACAATGAAAAACTAGGCCCTGAACTAAACCAGGGCGTTGCTCGGCCGCGGTTTTTGAGGCATCAAAGGCGACAACGGGATGGCTAGCGGACACAACCTTACCGCGTTCAGCGCCCTGCGAAGCGCCTTGGCGGCGTCACTGACGGGAGTATAGATGGCGACAAGAGTGCCGTCAGCATTACGGAACAGCTCTGTACGGTTGCCCCAGGGCATCAGTTTCGGCTCATGCACCACGTTGGCGTTGCCGTTGATCTTTGCAAACTCCGCGTCGACATCGTCGACCATGAACTCCAGCATAGCGGTGCGGTTCGCAGCGGCCTCGGCGCTCACCTTTTTGAAGAGAGCTACCGTTTAGGCGCTTCCCAAAGCGAGGGTTGCACCTGGAGTGACGATCTCGGTGAACACGGGAGCGAGCCACCCCGCCATCTGCCCGGTCACCATTTCGTAAGAGCTGATGACGGCTTTGATGTCCCTGACGACGAGACACTTGGATGCAAGCCTCATCACTGATATTTCTCGCGAAGCCCCTGATGGCATCGCCGGATAAACCGCTCATCATTCAAGACCGAACCGCTCAGGCCATCGCGGATTCGATGCACACTGCCAGCGATCCCTTTCGGCCGGCTGCGGCCGCGCCGATCCGAAGACCAGGAGCAGCCGTGGACGCTAGGCGGCTTCGCCGAGTAGCTTGAGTACGGCTTCCGCAACCTTTTGGGCCGAGACCTGCTGTTGCCCGGTGACGAGGTTGCCGTCGACAACCGCGGTAGGCGTCCATGGCGCCGCCTTGACGTATTCGGCGCCGGCAAGCCGCAGGCGGTCTTCGAGCAGCCAGGGAGCGTTGCCGGCAAAGGTCGCCTGGGTCTCCTCCTCGTTGGTGAACCCGGTCAGCTTCCGACCTTTGAACAGCCATTCGCCATGAGCGTCGAAGGCCGACAGGAAGCTCGCCGGACCATGGCAGACGGCCGCCAGCACCTTTCTGGGAGAGGCTAGGATAGCTCCCATAAGCTTGCCTATATCCGGATCGACGGCCAAATCCTGCATGGGACCATGTCCGCCGACGACGAACATCACGTCATAGTCGGCCGGATCGACCTCCCCGAGCACGAGCGGCTTCTTGAGCACCTCTTGCGAGGCCAGATAGGTCTTCTGCCCTTCGACCTCCGCCGCATCGTTGTTGTTGTACTGAAGTGAGAGGCTCAGTTCGTCGATCGTGGGGCGACGCCCCTGCGGTGTCGCGACATGCACCTGAAAACCGGCGGCCGTGAACACTTTGTGCGGCTTTATAAATTCCTCCGCCCAGAAGCCGGTGGGATGCCGCGTTCCGCTTTTCATCGTCCACGTATCGGCACCTGTGAGCACCATGAGTATTGAAGCCATGGATCTCCTCCTTCTGCAGTTCAATTCAGGGCTCCCGTTTTGCCGTAGAGGAGCGCGCCTTCGTGCTGCACCGATTACGCGATGTACCGGCCGGCGATCAGGCCGATTTGTGGGAAACAGCCTCCGAATAAGCATACTTTGGGGGCTTTTTGCTGGCTGCCGCGGCTACACCGGGCTGCCGCGCATCACGACATTGGTGGTTTGCAGCCTCGGTCCACTCTTACTCTCCGTCCAAACGGGGAACTCGGGGCCGGTCGCGCCGGCCGGCCCCGTCGCCTCGTCAGGCAGCTGCAGCGACCGCCGGCTGTGCGTCCAGAATCACCGTCTTCAGCTCGATATACGCCTTCAGGCCCTCCGGCCCACCCTCGCGGCCGATCCCAGATTGCTTGAACCCGCCGAACGCGATGGAGAAGTCGAACTTCAGCCCATTCTGCGAGAACGTCCCGGTGCGGACGGCGCGGGCGATTCGGTAAGCCTCGTCGGCATCGTGCGTGAACACAGATCCTGCCAGGCCAAAGGGCGAGGCATTTGCCATCGCGATGGCGTCGTTCACGCTGTCGTACGGGATGACACACCCGACTGGCCCGAAGACCTCCTCCTGCGCGATAGTCGACGCGTTGTCGACGTTGGTGAAAAGCGTCGGTTCGAAGAAGAAGCCTACCGGCTTGTCCGCCGGTCGACCGCCGCCGGTTGCAAGCTCCACGCCCTCTGCGATCGCTCTGTTCACATAGCCCGACACGCGATCGAACTGCGCCCGATTGACGAGCGGTCCGATCATTGTGGTGGGATCGAAGGGATCTCCCATCTTGACCGATCGCATCGCACCGACTGCTGCCGCGACGAACGCAGCCTGCTTCGCGCGTGGCACAAACATTCGAGTTAGATTGGTGCAGAACTGGCCGGTGTTGTTTGTGACGGTCATGCCGAGGATCCGTCCGGCTTCCTCAATGTCGAAATCATCGAGCACGATGGCTGCCGACTTGCCCCCAAGCTCCAATGTGTAGCGGCCGATGCGCGCCCCCATCTCGCTCGCAATCTTCTTGCCGACGGCGGTACTGCCGGTGAACGCGACCTTGTCGACGCCGGGGTTCAAGACGAGATGGTTCGAGGCTTCGTTGTCCGCACAAACCACGTTGACGACGCCGGCGGGAAAGCCGATCTCGTGCGCACATTCCGCAAGTATGAGCACCTCGAGCGGCGTTGAAGGCGCGGGCTTCAGGATGACGGTGCATCCTGCCATCAGAGCGGGCGCGACCTTGGGCAGCATCAGATACAGCGGCCCGTTCCACGGCGCGATCGTCGCCACGACGCCGACCGCTTCTGACACGAGCTTGGCGCGGCTGCCCGGAAACACCGTCGGCATATCGGCCACCCACTCATGAGCTTCGCCGATTTGGGCATACATATCGAAAAAGCCGATCGCGTGCCCGGTGAACTCGAGGTTCTGCGCCAAGTTCGAGGCCATCGAGCGCGTCTGCGCAACTGCCAGATCGTTCTTCCGAGCGCGGAGCGCATCGGCGAGACGGCGCAGATAGCCGGCGCGTTCACGCGGCGCCATGCGTGGCCACGGACCGGTGTCGAACGCAGTGCGTGCCGCCGTGACTGCGCGGTCGATATCCTCGTTCGCCGCTGCCGCGACTGACATGAAGACATGCTCGGTGACCGCGTCAACGAGATCAATGTGGTTTTGTGTTGAAGGCGCGACCCACTGGCCACCGATGTAGAAGCGGTCGGTGTGGGCAACGGTGAAGTCGCGGCTTGGTAAATCGGTCATTGTGTTTTCCTCGGTGAAACAAACAGATGGTGCGCGCGCTTCCTGCTCATTAGGCCCTCAATCTTCCAAGACCCTGTGAATGGAGCTCAACAATGAACCGGCAGACCTGGCACGATCTTTCGACATTTGCGGCGATCGCCGATGCTGGCAGCTTCACCGGTGCCGCCAAGCCGCTTGGGATCTCGCCGTCTGCGCTGAGCCATGCGATGCGGGCGATGGAAGAGCGGCTCGGCTTGCGTCTGCTCAATCGATCGACGCGGAGCGTGGCGCCCACCGAGGCGGGCGAGCGGCTGCTGGCGCAGCTCCGTCCCGCGATTGTGCAACTCGATGCGACCGTCCGTCAGCTTGAAGCAGACTGCGATAAGCCAGCTGGCCGGATCAGGATTAGCGCGCACCGCACGGCTGCGAACCTTGTGATCGCACCCCGCTTACCCGCGTTCGCCTTGGCTTACCCCGACATTCAGGTCGAGCTTTCGGTCGAAGACGGATTGGTCGATGTCGTCGCCACCGGTTTCGACGCGGGCGTGCGGCATGAGCAAGTGCTCGAACAGGACATGATCTCGGTTCGGGTCAGCGAGCCGATGCGCACGTGCTATGTCGCATCGCCTGCCTATTGGGCGCGCATGGGTCGCCCGAAAGTGGCAAAGGACCTTCTCGCCCACCGCGGCATCGGTTACAGAATGACGTCGTCGGGAGGGGTAATGCGCTGGCGCTTCGAGCGACGCGGTGCGACCTTCATGCTCGATCCGACCGCCACGCTGATCAGCAACGATATAGACGTCATCAAAGCGGCTTGCATCAGCGACATGGGCGTCGCCTGCCTATTGGAATCTCAAGTCAGCCGAGAGCTGGCCGACGGCACTTTGATCGCGGTGCTCAAGGAATGGAGCCCCACGATTGCACCTAATTACCTATATTATCCAAGTCGCCGTCAGCTGTCGGCTGCAATGCGCGTGTTTGTCAATGCGATGCGCCTTGGATAACTGCGGCGGCGAGCGCTTCCCTCTTTTGCCTCTGCTCGATCGGTGGTTCGAGAGGCCTTCTCTCCGTTAACTAAGGTATTCGCACGCCATCACGCACTAGGACGCGGCATCATGTTTCTCGCGTGCTTATCGGACGGTGATACACGTTGCACGGGCGCCTCGCCGCGCGGCCTGGCTGCCTTGGCGTCGCAGTGATGCGCGCCAGACGATGGCTGACTGATGAAATGCACGAGCCCCCTGGGGTGAAACTGAGCTGGTTGCTACTGCTTTGAAAAGACAGCTGTTGCTGACAAACCCCCATTTTCGGAAAACCAGTCGAGCCATATCGCGGACACCGCAATATGGCGCGTGGGAGTGCCAGTGATCGATCCATGACCAGCATCTGGAACGATTATGAAAGCCGCCGCAATCTCGAGCAGATTAAGTGCGTCACAAAATTGTTCGGCCTCTCCGGCTAGTGTATTGTGATCGCTCTCGCCAACCATGAGCATTGTCGGCGTGTTAGCGTGATCGACGAGCGAAAGTGGTGAGCGCTGTCAATAGAGCTGAGGGTTTTCCCAGGGATAGGTCCCATAGCTGCTGCGCTCACTGCGATACTGGACAGTGGTCAATCCTTCGCTCACAGCGTTGATGACGGGCTTCACTGCCGCTGCTGCCTTGAACCTGTGCGTGCGTCCCACGATCCATGCCATGAGTTCTCCATCGGCAAAGCCGCCGGTGACGAATAGCCTGTCGGGGTCGGCAGCTCCGGTCGCGACGGCGGCGTCAACGGCCGCCATGAGATCGTCGTAAGCGGCTCCGGGAAAGTCGCGCGCGATGCGATCGGCAAAGGCAAAGCCGTAGGACAAGGATCCTCAGTATCGACGTGGAGAAGGGCATAGCCTGCCGCGGCCAGCAACTGATCCTGGGCGCTCCAGGTCAGCTCAACAAATGCGTGCGGCCGTCCATGAATGGACAGGATCATAGGGTACCGCCGGCCCGAAACGGCTCCAGGAGGGGGTGCCAGCAACGCTCGAATTTCGACTCCGTCAACCGGTGAGCGAAACGTCAGCGGCCGGGCATCGGCCAGCGCCTTCCTCGCGAGCAAGTCCTCGTTCAGGCCGGCCAGGGGACGGAAGTCAGCGCCGGGTAGCAACACGGCGACGTCAGTCGGGCGGGTCGTTGACGCGGTGGCGAAAGCGACCGTGCCGTTTTCAGCGACCGAGTAGGCGCCCTCGTCGCCGAGATCGCGAATGATGACCTTCAGATCGCCTTTGAGCGTAAGACGCGCTAGAACCTGATGCCCGCGATCGCCGTACGTGGTGAAGATGTTCGAACCGTCAGCGGAGAAGCGCGGCGGTTCGATCTCTCGGTTGAGCGTCGGCACGAGTTGACGCGTTTGACGCGACATCGGGAATAGACCGCTCTCCTGATAGTCGTAATCGCTCGGCTTGCTTGCAGCGAAAACTACCAACGTCCATCGGACGAGACCGCGGGATCATGCGCTCCGAGATCTTTTGGCGAGATCGCGGTCGCCATCGACGTTCGTGTCTCCTGAGGTGAGCTGGCGCGGGTCACCGCCCTCCGATCGCACAGCGAACAGACGGGCGTGGCCGCTAGAGGCGAAGCGTTCTCCGTCTTCTTGGTAGGCGACGCCCGTGACGACGTGGGGCGCCCCCGCTCAATCGGCGCCCGCCGGCCTTTCGACGGGCGAGATGTAGGCCTACGCGGGTTCGTTGACGAAGCGAGTGAAAGCGAGCGCCTGACCATCAGGCGCCCAGGCCGGAGCGGAAGGTTCAGACGGCACCCTCGCGAGCAAGCGGCTGACTCCGCCTTTGTCGTCGGCGACGCGAAGGTCCGAGCCTCCGGTGGCGCTGTGACCCACGAAAGCGATTACCGACCCGTTCGGCGACCATCGAGGGCTGGCCGCGTTGGCGGCGATCAGGCGCCCGATATGGGAGGCGAGATCAATCAGCCAGATGCTGTGGCGGTGCCCATCGATGCGGATGTCGTCCTCGACTCGCGCGTAGACTACAAGTGTCCCGCCGCCAAGGCTCACCGTCGCACTTCCTGCCCGTTCAGGATCCGAAGCCAGCCGCCGCCGCGCGCGAAAGGGGCGCGAGCCCGAGCTTGAACAGCTTGTTCGCATTCTCACGGCCGATTTGAAGCTTGAGCGCCTCTTCGAGCCGCATATCGTCGAACCAGCGACCGCCCATGTCCATCTGCTCGTAAGGGTAATCGACTGAGAACATCATCCGGTCCGCGCCGATCTGGTCGATCGCTTCAAGGAACGGCTTTGTGTGAAAGTGGCCACTGGTAGTGACATGGAAGTTGTTTGCGAAATAATAGCTGGGACGCCGCTTGGCCTTGGACCCCTTCGTGCCCTCGCGCTGCTCGTCGAGGCGGTGCTGCATGCGAGGCAGCATATACGGCAATCCTTCGCCCAGGTGTCCGAGTACGACCTGCAGTTTCGGGAAGCGGTCGAACACACCGCTGAGCATCAGTCGGACGGCATGCGTCGACGTCTCGTAGAAGAACGCCCAGGCCGATCCCCCGAGCTCCGGATAACCGCGGATCGAGCGTTGCTGGCTCGGTAGCGGCTCGCGCGGGTGCAGGTATACGGGCGCGCCCAGGCGTTCGCATTCGGACCAGAAATCGTCGAGGGGCGCTTCGTCGAGGTAGAAGACGTCCTCGTCGGCACCGCTATTCGTGTAGCCGTTAACGAGCACGCCAACGAAGCGACCCTGTCCAACGGTTCGGTTCACCTCGTCGCACGCTGCCTTCACGTCTTGAAGGGGGGCGGCCGCGAACGCCCGGAAACGGTCTGGGTACGTCTCCATGAACGACTGCGCGTGTTCGTTGCTTTCGCGTGCGAGCTCGACCGCTTGGCCCGCGTCGATCACCGACTGTACGCCGGGCGACGTCAAGGACATGATGCAGACGTCGATACCGGCCCGGTCCATTTCTGCCACGCAGAGGTCGGGATCTAGAAGCCGCCGCTCGACGTCTTGCGCGTAGGCCTTGCCGTTCCTGTCCTCCTCGCCTTTGGCGTTCCAATACCCGTTGTTGAGCTGGGTGGAAAAATGCTCTTCAAGTGCGACTTTGCCATCCATCACTTTATCTCCGGCCTGGGATGGACAGTGACTATCCTTGCGCGCTTCGATCGGGCAGGCGCGCTTACCGGAAGCTGTGTTCGGGTATTTGGCGGCGGCTCCGTGCCAAACCAACCGCGCCTACACAGGGCCCCTCGTCGCCTGATCGGCTGCGATCTCGAACGCTGCATCCCAAACGGGCGTATGTCGCCCTCGGGTCAAATTCGGTAACCGGGTTAGAAGAGGCGAATGGGAGGAGACACTCATGCCGGAGAGCCGGGCGCTAACGCTCGAAGACCGCTTTAACATTTTCGAGCAAATGAACCTTCATCAACAGCGGATCGATGCCGGCTGGGGGCGTGATCAAGCTCAGGCTTACGTCGATCTCTACTGGCCGGAGGGGAAGTTCACAGTAATCGACCTTCGTCACCAGACTTTCGAGGGCGCGGACGGCCTCAAGCAGATGTACGACTTTGCCCACAGCGTCTTCCCAATCGAAAAATGGAGTCATGACATGGGTCCATTCTCAATTGAGGGGAGCGGTAATCGCGCAAACGCACACTGGCGCTGGGCAGTCAAATGGCGCCGCGAGATTCAGGGCACGGTATCGACGGGCATCTACGATGATGTCTGGGAGAAGCGAGACGGGGTCTGGAAATGCCTAGAGCGTATTTCGACGATTGACCAGAACTGGCCCGCGCAAACGTTTCAGCCGTACGTTGACAAGCAGGCCGAACGGTTTCGGACGTCGTGAAAACCAGAGCGACTACTTTCTTCGCCTTAATCGCGCCAGCGGCGGCAAGCGATGGTGTACGGTGAGGCCATGATCAGCATGTGCACCACGTAAGCTGCAAAGATCTTACAGCCGATAAAACGCATGGAATTTCGACATCCCCATCGTTTCCTCGCAGTCTCCGAGGAGCTACACTTCGCCTGAGTCGCAGAGCCGCTCGGCATGGAGCAGTCGCCCCTCAATCACTCGATCCGCAACCTCGAAGCCAAGCTCAAGGCGAAGCTCTTTCATCCTACGACCCGTCGGGCTTGACTCACCCGCGCTGCGGTGCGCTTTCACGCTGACGCCAAGCGGATCTCGAACGACATTGATGCGGCTTCCGCGGCGCCGTTGATTCAGTGCAACGAGAATCTCGACGGAGCGCGCTGTACCACAATACCATCGACCTCGGCATCCTCGTTTTCACCGCTAACGCAAGCGGTCTCGTCATCGACCCGCCCTGGCCTGAAGGCAAGACTGTGGCACTGCCGGAGGCGCACTCTCTTGGGCAACAATCCCAAGTCTACATTCCAGATCTATTGACTTCGGACCTCCTGGTCGGTGGTGACGCCTAGATCAGAACGAGGAAGACGGACGCGACAGGGCCTGGACGCGCGGGCCTTATGGGGTTCGCCGCCCGGTCGGCCGCTCAATGGCCGTCGTGCTCGCTCAGGCCGGCATGGGGGCCACCATTCTACAGGCATCGGTCACAAGCTTGGCGATCCCCGGAGTGGCATTCTGCCCGCTCCAAGCTCCGGAGACCGTCATTGCAGCGGCCTGGCGCCTCGATGAAGGCTCCGGTTTGGTTCTTGAGCTGCTGCTCGCTGCGAAGGGCGCCCTCGCCTCAGCGGGATGAGCCGTCATGTGGCCGAGGCGGCAAGCCCTCAGCATTGCTGCCGTTTCGCGGCCGGAGCTGGCGGGTAAACGCCCGGTCGCTGCGGATGAAACCGCTGAATGATCGGTGGGATGAGCTGTTCCATACTCGGCGGCTTGCCATCGGTGCTACCCACCGCTGCGCCATGCGACGCGATCAGCCCAGCGAGTTCGGCCGAGAGAGTCACCGTCGCCTTCACCGGCTTCTCGTCGGGCAGGGGGCCGAGTTTCAGCTTCGGCTTACGGATTCTTTTCAGCCAGAGATCATTGATCCGGAATGAGGGGAGACATGAGCGGTGCCCTTGAACTCGGCGACTGTGGGTGCCGAGATTAGTCCGGTCCACCAGGAACAGAATGCGCCCGGCCCGGGCATGGCTGAGCAAACGATGGGCCAGGGCGCAGGCGCGGTTGGCGCGCAGGCTGGCTCCACGCCCTCGATCGCTTCGGCCTGGCGCGCGCGCAGACCAGTGGCATCCAGCGGCGGAAGAATGGAGAGCTTGGCGCGAAGCCTGTTCTTGTCCTGCAAGCGGACGCGAAGCGCCTCGGGCCGGTGGACAGCGAACACGCGACGGGCATCGGGGCCGGATCGGCGCCGTCGCGGAACAGCGTCTCGCTGCCGGTGGACAGATAAGTGAACGGCAGCGGGTCGCCCCAATGCGGATAGCCGGCAGGGGCGTGGGCGGCGTAGTCGGCCCCCTTGTGGACCGGTGCCAGCAGGGTGACGCCTTCCGGCTTGGCTTCCAGCACCGCACAAGCCTTTCGGTCCAGGAACAGCACGT
The DNA here is from genome assembly GCF_965276875.1 of Lichenicoccus sp. Classification (GTDB taxonomy): domain Bacteria; phylum Pseudomonadota; class Alphaproteobacteria; order Acetobacterales; family Acetobacteraceae; genus Lichenicoccus. The sequence goes on from NZ_OZ255701.1 coordinate 2,141,289, forward strand.
AGTCGGCTGGGCCGGTTGGCGTGGGCACCTCGCGCACGGCGATGCCCGGCCCGGCGTGCAGGTTCAGCTCCTCTCGGCTTTGCACGACCCAGCCGGCAGCGGCGAGCATGGCGTCGATCTTGATGCGGGCTCGCGCCTCCGGCGTCATGGCGGAGTGACCAGGGCAGCAAGGTCATCCATGCGGCGAAGAAGCCGTATGGGTGTGCCCGGCAGTCAGATGAAGCTTTCCCGCTCATAGAACGGCGCCGCCGCCTCGTCCTTTGCGTCGAGCACAAGAGCGAAGGAGGCAATCTCGCTCCGGACGGCGCGCATGATCGCGCCCACCAGTAGAAACCGTCCAAGGCCAACGCCGTGGACGGACAAGTCGGTTGCAAGGCGACCAAGGAGCGTCGCCGGTAGACGAGGATACCTGGGCAGCCTTTTTGCGAGCGCTGCCGGAACCTCGGTCAATTGTATGGACGTCGCAGAGAGCGTGTAGAAGCCAAGGACCCTTACACAGTCGCTGGATGCCACAAAGGGTGCGGCCACGCGGCGGCGCGCATCCTGGCCAGCCTGTTCCCGCAGATAGCGGTCGAGAGCCGGCACGCCGCACGAGAAGGCGCTTCGATCATGCTCGGGGTCAAGCGGCTCGATGCAGATAGCCGCAAGGTCCAACGTCCTCTCAGCCGCCCGTCACGGCTCGGTAGCGCCGAACGCTGTCTCGCAGGAGCGCATTGACCATTGGGGGATTGAGTAGTCCATCGACAAACGCCCGGCTCTCGGCAGCACTAAATACCATGACGTCGTGCGCCTCGACGGTCCGCTTGGCGGCGTCTTGCACGCTGCTGACAACGTAGTCGGTCACGCTGCGGCCTTCAAGTTCGGCGGCATGCTGGATCAGCGCTTTCTGATCGGCGGTGATGCGGGCCTCCAGGCGCTCGCCTCGGAGGCGATCGACGGACTTTCGTGCGGTGTTGGCCATGGTGAACCTCCAGGCCAACTGTACGGCCATCTGCCGCCATATTAAAGGCGTATGGAGAGGTAGAAGCAGGCCCCAAGGGTTGCATGGGCTTGCTGCTGATCGTGCAACATAGAGGACGTGATGTCTCACGAGAGCCTCTGAGTGCTTTTGCCCTCGCTCGAGCCCGTCGTGCTACCGCCGGCGTGGTGGTGACGCTTAGTCAACACGCACTCGTCCCGGGTCGTTTAACGCGGGACTCTGCAGTTGCAGGTTAGTCGCCGTTGGGGCGGGACATGCTGTGGAGGTCGCCAAGGCGCAGGTCGCAGACCTGCTTAATTCCGATCAGAGCATTTTGTGCGTCCCGACGCGGCTGTAGGCATCGCAAAGGGAGAGGCCTTACTTAGCCAACGGCGTCGAACGTCCGTGATGACCAGGTGTTGACCAAAGCTCACCTAGGCGACCTCGCCGGCTAATCGCAACCTTTAGGTGACTAATTTCGTTAATGAATCTGGAGCGGGCGAAGGGATTCGAACCCTCGACCCCAACCTTGGCAAGGTTGTGCTCTACCCCTGAGCTACGCCCGCGCTCCGAGCGGTGGTGGCACATAAAACGGTTTGCAGCGCCGTGCAATAGGCGCTTGCGGGAGTGGCTTTGGGCGACAATCTTAAAGCTGTCGTCGAAGCCAGGATCGCGCCTCCCATGGATTACATCATCGGCCAGAACAAGACACCTGGAACCGGCGTGGCGACCGCCGGGCCGGCGGGCGCTGCCGACGGTGTCGTCGTCGAGGGCAGCGAGCGCACCTTCATGGCGGATGTCATCGAGGCGTCGAAGACGCTGCCGGTCATGGTGGATTTCTGGGCAACCTGGTGCGGTCCCTGCAAGCAGCTGACGCCGGCGCTCGAGAAGGTGGTGCGTGCGGCAGGCGGACGGGTGAAGCTCGTCAAGATCGACATTGATGCAAACCGCGCCCTGGTCGGGCAGCTCACCCAGCTTGGTCTGCCGTTGCAGTCGGTGCCGACAGTCGCGGCGTTCTGGCAAGGGCAAATTCTTGATCTGTTCCAGGGCGCGTTGCCGGAGAGCGAGATCAAGCGGTTCGTCGAGACCCTGCTCAAGGCGGCCGGCGGCGCGATGCCTTTGACCGACACGCTGGCGGAGGCCCGAGCCGCGTTGGACGCCGGCGATGCGGACGAGGCGGCCTCACTCTATGGCGCCGTTCTCGAGCAGGAGCCGGATAGTGCCGAGGCCTGGGCTGGGCTCGTGCGCGCTTTGCTGGCGCTTGGCGATGAGGAACAGGCGGCCGCGGTGCTCGAGCAGGTGCCGGCCACGCTCACCGAGAATGCCCTCGTCGCCGGCGCCCGGGCGGCGGTCGCACTCGCGGCGGAGGGGCGGCAGGCCGCGGACGGGCTCGACGCGGTGCGTCTGCGCCTGCAGGCCGATCCCGGCGATCACGCGGCGCGCTACGACCTGGCGACGGGCCTAAGCGCGTTGGGCGAGCGGGCCGCCGCCGCGGACGCGCTGATGGAGATCCTACGACGCGATCGCGAGTGGAATAATGGTGCGGCGCGGCTGCAGCTCATCAAGTTCTTCGAGGCCTGGGGGCTGGACGATCCGGTGACGCTCGCCTCCCGGCGGCGGATGTCCGCGCTGTTGTTCAGCTGATGAGCGGCGCATCCCGCGCACTGCCGGCGTTGCAGGATCTGTCGCTAGCCGACCTGGACGGCGAGCTTGCGGTGTTTCCGCTATCAGGAGCCCTGCTTCTGCCGCGCGGGCGGTTGCCCCTGAACATCTTCGAGCCCCGTTATTTGGCGATGGTGGACGACGCGCTCCGGTCTCGCCGTCTGATCGGGATGGTGCAGCCGCAGGGGACCCCGCCCGAGGACGACGATGAGGTCACCGACGATGACGACGAACCCCGCGCAGGCTGGCGAAGTGCGAATCTGCCGAACCCAGCGCTCTACCAGATCGGCTGCGTCGGACGGCTGACCTCATTTGTCGAGCGCCAGGACGGCACCTATGCCATTACCCTGGCCGGCGTGGCCCGATTTCGGGTGATACGCGAAATCGAGCCGCTGCACGGTTACCGTCGCGTGGCCCCGGATTTTTCGCTTTATGCCGGCGATATGGTTGATCCAGCCCCTGCCGGCTTTGATCGCGACGCCCTTATCGAGGCCTTGCGGCGCTTTTTTTCGCTGCGCGGCTTTGAGGCGCGCTGGGAAGCCATTGAGCAGATGGATGACGAGACCCTGGTGATCACGTTGAGCATGATCTGCCCTTTTGCGGTGGCGGAAAAGCAGGCCTTGCTGGAAGCCCCGACATTGGCAATGCGTGCACGGACGCTGCTGGCACTGCTGCAAATGGCGGGGCACGAGACCGAGTTCGGCGGCGCCCCGCAGACCATGTGAGCAAAGGCAGAGCACGATGTCTGACCCTGTAGACGCGCCCGCCGATCCGGGCACCCGCCCTACCCCAGTCGATCCACGCCTGCTGGAAATCCTGGTCTGCCCAGTGACCAAGGGGGAGCTGGTGTATGATCGAGATGCCGGCGAACTCATCAGTCACAAGGCGGGGCTCGCCTACCCGATACGCGATGGGATCCCGATCATGCTTCCCGACGAAGCGCGTCGCCTGGACTCCTGATTGGCGACGCGCACGGGTGCACTCAGTTCGGCATCAGCACGTGGTTGATGACCTGGATGACGCCGTTTGACTGATAGACGTCGGGGATGGTCACCATTGCCGTATCACCTTTGACGTCGGTCAGCATGATGCCGCCAGACGGTGCCATCGAAACCACCAGCGGCTCGCCCTCAACCGTGGTGAGCGTCGCCTTGCCACCACCGGCCATGATCTGTGCGTCCAGCGCCTTGGTGCCCAGGCTGCCGGCGACGACGTGATAGGTGAGGATCTTGGTGAGTTCCGCCTTGTTCTCCGGCTTGAGCAGGGTTGCTACGGTGCCCTTTGGCAGTGCGTCAAAGGCCTCGTTGGTCGGCGCGAATACCGTGAACGGTCCGGGTCCGGAGAGTGTCTCGACCAGACCGGCAGCGCGGGCGGCGGCGACCAGGGTGGTGTGGTCCTTGGAGTTGACCGCGTTCTGGATGATGTTCTTCTGCGGCGACATGGCCGCACCCCCTACCATCGGGTCGCTCATCGTGGTGTCCGCGGCACTGCTCTGGGAGGCGGCGGCGGTCGCGGGCGGTGTCGCCGACTGCGAGCAGCCCGCCAGCAGGGCCGCAACCATCATCATCGGGACACTCTTGCGCAGAGTCATGGAACCAGGCCTTCCTGTTGGGCCGCACAGCGCGTCCCTCTTGGAAGGCTCTACTCTGTCGAGCGCGCCCTGGATGCGGGGGATGCAATCCAGGATAGTTGTCCGGCTCCGGGGCGGAAACATTTGGGTCGCCATCCGTTCGGATCCCAAACCGGCGATTCGACCTGTTTACGAGCGACCTTCATACCGCCACACTCACCCAAACGATTAAAGCGAGACCTGTGCATGCCAACCGACACCAAGCCGAAAACCGCCCGCGCCAAGAAGGTCTCGCCGCCAAAGGCTGGAGCCGCGCCAAACGCTCTGCAGAAGCCGCTGAAGCCTTCCAGCGAACTGGCTGTCGTCGTCGGGGCTGAGCCGCTACCGCGCGGCGAGGTGGTCAGCAAGGTCTGGACCTACATCAAGAAGAACAACCTGCAGAACCCCGACAACAAGCGCGAAATCGTCGCCGACGAGGCGCTGAAGAAGGTCTTCGGCAAGGATCGCGTGACGATGTTCGAGATGAACAAGCACCTCGCCAATCATCTCAAATGAGTTGACCGGGCTTGCTTGAGCCTGGTGGCAGCGGTAGCGGCTCTATAGGGCCGACAACAAACAGGTAGGTTGCCGCACCCACCAGGCAAAGCACCCCCGCCGTTACCAAGGGTATGACGAACGAGCCGTGCGTGATGGTCAGCATCACGCCGGTGAAGCTTGTTGTCACGACGCCGGCCAGGTTGGACGCAAAGTTCTGGATGCCGCCGATCGAGGCGACCTGGGCGCGCGTGGGGGCAACATCACCGGGCAGCGACCAGATGTTTGCGCCGGTAAAGGCGAGGCTGGCATAGGCAAGCCCGAACAGAGCCAGCGCCATCCAGGCCGCGGGTACGATGGCGGCAAGGGTAATAACCGAGGACATCAGCATCCCCCCGACCAGGCAAGTCTTGCGCGCCGCGGTCAGGCTCCAGCCGCGACGGTAGAGCCAGTCCGAGGTGACACCGCCGAGCCAGCCGCCGGGGATCGCGATCAGACCGGGAATCAGGCCCCAGGTGCCGAACTGCTTGAGCGAGAAGTGCCGCGCGTCCAACAGGTAGGTCGGAAACCAGGTGATGAAGAAGTAGATCGTGAAGTTCAGGCAGAAGAACCCGATCATCATCCCCCAGATCGTGCGGTAGCGGAACAGCGACACCCAACGGATCGCCGTGCCCTCCGGTGCTCTCGTGCGACGCTGCGACTCCAGCTCATGCAGCGCCTCGGGGGTCACATCGGGATGACGCTCCGGCTTGCGGTAGATGGCGAGCCACGCCACCGCCCAGATGAAGCCGAGCAGCCCGGTCACCACGAAGGAGGTGCGCCAGCCGAATGAGGCGATCAGCCAGGCGCAAAGCGGAAACGCCGCAAGACTGCCGACGCGCGAGCCGGAATCGAAGATCGACGAGGCGAAGGCGCGTTCCTGGGACGGAAACCAGCGCGACACCACCCGTGCCGACGCCGGATAGCCGCCCGCCTCGCCGGCCCCCAGCAACAGCCGGAAACCGATCAGCGACGCCGCCGAGTTCGCCAGGGCCGTGGCCGCAGTGAACAGCGACCACCAGCACACCGCAATCGGGAACATCAGACGCGCGCCGTAGCGGTCCACCAGCCAGCCGGCCGGCATCTGCATCAGGGCGTAGGTCCAGAAGAACGAACCGAGCACGAAACCCATGGTGGTGTCGCCGAGCCCCAGCGCATGCTTGATGCTGGGAGCCGCCACAGCGAGGTTGGCGCGATCGGTGTAGTTGATCGAGATGGCGACGAAGCACAGGCCGATCATCAACCAACGCGCCGACGGCATCGCCGCGCGTCCGCCGCGTTGCGTCGCACCCGATTGAGAACTGGTGATTGCCATTCCGCCCCCCTGCCTTATGCAACCCCCTGCCTTATGCAAGATATACGTTGCAACGCCTTGCCCGACGCTTTGAGAGCGACGCTAGAACATCGCTGGTCCCAGGGAAACGTGGTGGGGGGACAATGATCCGGCTTGTGCTCCTGCTGCTTGGAGCGGCGCCGCTGCGGCGTGCATGGCCGCTGTTTATCCTGCTCTCGTTGCCCATTGCTGCACTCGGCGTCGTCTTCATCGTCCACCTGTTCGACACCGCGATCATCGTCGCCACCGACGTTATTGCTCTGGCTTTGACCCTCGAAGGCACTGTGAGGCTGCTGCGCCTGGCCGCGATCGGCTTCCCCAATGCGACTGTCCCGGTGCTGAAATCGCTCGGCTTCTTTGTGCTCGGGTTCCTCGCCGTCGACCTGCCCTGGGACCAGAACATCGTGGCCACGGTCACGCTGGGCGCCCTGCTGGTCCTGGACGGCGGCTTCCGACTGGCATCGGCGCTGGTCATCCGGTCGGTCCGCTGGCAGCGATCCGCCCTGACCGCGGTCCTGGAATGGGTGGTGGCGGCGCTGATCTGGGCACCCTGGCCGGTGCCGCACCGTCATACCGTGCCGTTCTGCATCGGCGTCGCCCTGTGTGCTGCGTCCTGGAACCTGCTGCGGCTCGGGCTGCAGTTACGCAGGCTGCGGCCCGGCGCCTCGGTCACCGACCTGCCGCTGTTCGCCGGGCCGAACTGGCACGGGCGCGGCATCCTGCATCCCGCACAGGCCGCCGCGGCCGCCTGGGAGAGCGACTCGCCGCTGCTGGTGCATGTCTGGACGCCGGTCGGCTCGGCGGTGCAGCCGCAGCGCCGACTGGTGGTCGACCGCTACATCGCGGCGATCGACCAGGGCGGCGTGATCTCAACCGGTCATGCCGCCCTGTCGCTGCCGCCCGACACCTATGTCAGCCTCTGCCCGGCCGACGAGATGGACCACGCGCCCGCGGATTTCGGCCGTCTGCTGCGCGCCGGGGTGGAGAACGACGTCCCGGGCCGGTTCAAGTCCTCGTTCGCGGAGGAGTGTGCGTCATGGCGTGCTCCGGATCGTGAGCTGGCCTTTACGCGCTACAACGCCGCCGCCCTGCGTGCCTTCTTCGAGTGCTACCGCGCCCATCCGGTCTACAACCTCACCAGCCGCAACTGCTCCTCGACCGTGGCGCTCTCGCTCGACGCCGCCGTCGAAGGCGTGCTCGGCCAGCGCCGCCCCTGGCTGACCTTGCTGCTGCTGCTCACCGATCCGGCGATGTGGCTGCTGGCACTCTGGCGGGCGCGGGCGGAGGCGATGACCTGGACCCCCGGCCTGGTGCTGGATTACGGCCAGGCGCTGCAATTCGTGCTCGACGGCCATCGCCAGCGCTGGTTCGCCCGCCTCTGGAACGTGCGCGGGCGCTACCAGGAGCGCCGTCGCGCGCAGACCGCCGAGGCGCTGCCGACCCGCTCGCACGTCCCGGCGATGGCCTCGATCATCGTCAGCGCGATGGTCTTCGGCCTCACCTACGGGCTGAGCGCGCCGTTGCTGGCGCTGAGCCTGGCGCAGCAGGGCTTCGGCCGCGGCTTCATCGGCGCCAACGCGGCGATGCACGCGGTCGGCGTGCTGCTGGTCGCACCGCTGCTGCCGGCGCTCGCCTGGCGCAGCGGCCCGAAGCTGCCGATCGCCTTCGCCCTGCTCGCCGCCAGTGCGACGCTGGCATTGTTCCCGGCGGTGGGGCTGATCTGGCTCTGGTTCCCGCTCAGAATCGTGCTCGGCGCCAGTGCCGAGACCCTGTTCGTGATGTCGGAGACCTGGCTCAACCAGCTCAGCGCCGAGGCCAGCCGGGCGCGCACGATGGCGGTCTATACCGCGTCGCTATCGCTCGGCTTCGCGCTCGGCCCGCTGATCCTGACCGTCGTCGGCACCAACGGACCTCTGCCCTATTTGATCGGCGCGGCTGCGGCGCTGCTGGCGCTGCTCTCGATTGCGATGCCGTGGGTGCGCACACCTGTCTTCGCGCGGCCGTCGCACGGCAAGCCGTGGCGCTATCTGGCACTCGCCCCGGTCGCGATCGGCGCCACCCTGGTGAATGCGGCGCTGGAGACCGCCGGCATGTCGTTCCTACCGATCTACGCCATGCGCTCGGGCTGGGGCGAGCGGTCGGCGACGCTGCTGCTGTCGGTGCTGTTGCTGGGTGCGATCCTGCTGCAACTGCCGATCGGCTGGCTCGGCGACCGTGTCGACCGGCGACGCCTCGCGATCGGTCTCGGCGTCGCGTCGGCCATCGGCGCGCTGATCTGGCCGCTGGTGCTGGCAACACCGCTGCTCGCCTACCCGTTGCTGTTCGTGGTGCTGTTCCTTTGGGGCGGCCTGTTCGTCGGCATCTATACGATCATGATGGCCGACGTCGGCAGCCGCTTCGCCGGCGGCGACCTGGTCTCCGTCTATGCGGTCATGTCGGTCGCCTGGGGTGTGGGCGCCTTCGTCGGGCCGACCGCGGCCGGCACGGCGATGGACCTGACGCGAAACGGACTGCCGCTGTTCGCCGCCGCCGCCTGCGCAGGCTTTGCCGTGCTGGCCGCCTGTGTCAGATCAGCTTGACCAGTTGCTTGCCGAAATTGCGGCCTTTCAGCAGGCCGATGAAGGCCTCCGGCGCGCGGGCCAACCCCTCGGCCACACTCTCGCGGTATTTCAGCGTGCCCTTGGCCACCAGGCCGCCCAGCTCGCCGAGTGCTGCAGGCCAGTCGCCCATATGCTCGGAGACGATGAAGCCCTCGATCTTCAGACGCGACTGCAGGATCAGCGTCGGCCGGCGCATCACCAGCGGCTCGCCGTCATAGCCGGCGATGGCGCCGCATACCGCGATGCGGCCGAATGCGTTCATCGCCAGCATGACACTATCGAGGATCGCGCCACCGACATTGTCGAAATAGCCGTCGACCCCGTCGGGTGCCGCGTCGCGCAGCGCCGCGTCGATCGCGCCCGCCTTGTAGTCGAGGCAGGCGTCGAAGCCGAGCTCGTCGACCACGTAGCTGCACTTGGCCGACCCCCCGGCGATGCCGACAACCCGGCAGCCCTTCTGCTTGGCGAGCTGCCCCACGACGCTGCCGACCGCACCGCTCGCCGCACTCACCACCACGGTCTCGCCCGCCTTCGGCGTGCAGATACGGTTCAGCCCATACCATGCGGTCACCCCCGGCATGCCCACCGGGCCGAGATAGGCCGATAGCGGCACATGGCTGTCGTCGACCCGCTGCATGCCGGTGCCGTCGCTGGTGGCAAACTCCTGCCAGCCCGCCATGCCGACCACCTTGGTGCCGACGGTCCAGGCCGGATTGCGGCTTTCGACGATCTCGCCCGCCGTGCCGCCGATCATCACGGCATCAAGTGGTTGCGGCGCTGCATAGGATTTGGAGTCGTTCATGCGGCCGCGCATATACGGGTCAAGCGAGAGATAATGGTTGCGCACGCGCACCTGGCCGTCCGCGAGCGGCGCCAGCGGCACCTCGACCAGTCGGAAATTAGCCGGCTGCACCGCCCCGCTCGGGCGGCTTGCCAGCAGAATCTGGTGGTTCATCTCGGCCATCGGTTCGCACTCCCTGTTCGAACGTGATCTGCGCTCGGCCGCGTGCCCCCGCCAGGGGAGAACAGCCTTGACGCAGTAATTTTGCGCTAATACCAACGCGGATTGCGCGGAAGGGATCATTCCAGGGTGGGGCGATCGGACCTGTTGACCGAAATGATCGCGCTCGCGGTGCGTGCCGGGGGGCTCGTCCAGGACCATTTCAATGGTGCGGTCAGCGTCTCGCGCAAGGCTGACCATTCGCCCGTTACCGCGGCGGACCGCGATGCCGAGCTCCTGATTATGGCCGGGCTCGCGGCGCTTGCGCCGTGGATCCCGGTCATCGCCGAGGAGGCCGCCTCTGCCGGCCTGTTGCCTGCGGTGGGCGCCTGCTTCTTCCTGGTCGACCCACTCGACGGCACCCGCGAGTTCATCGCCGGAGGCACCGATTTTACCGTCAATATCGGCCTGATCGAGGACGGTGCGCCTTCGTTGGGGGTGGTGTACGCGCCGGCGCGCGCAGCACTCTATTGGGGGGACGTGGCCGCCGGCACCGCCTGGCGCGCCGAGCAATCGCCGTATGCCGACGCTGGCGTTGCCACGCGGATCGCCGTGCGCAAGCCGGGCGCGATCCTGTGCGCGGTCGCCTCGAAGTCGCACAGCACAGCCGCGACCGAAGCGTGGCTGGCCGCCGCCGGCGTCGGCCAACGCGTCTCGATCGGCTCGTCGCTCAAGTTCGTGCTGGTCGCCAGCGGCGAGGCCGACGTCTATCCGCGTCCGGCGCCGACGATGGAATGGGACACCGCCGCGGGCGACGCCATCCTGCGCGCCGCCGGCGGCCGCGTGCTCGATCTCGACAACCATCCCCTCGCCTATGGCAAACCACGCTTCGCCAACCCGGGCTTCATCGCCACCGGGCCCTACCAACCCGCACCCTTGCGGCCCCTGAACTGACGGGCATCACCATGAGCACCACCCTCACCCACCTCCAGCGCCTGGAGGCGGAGTCGATCCACATCATGCGCGAGGTCGCAGCCCAAGCGGAGCGGCCGGTGATGCTGTATTCGATCGGCAAGGACTCCGCGGTGATGCTGCATCTCGCGCGCAAGGCGTTCTTCCCGTCGCCACCGCCATTCCCACTGCTGCATGTCGATACCACCTGGAAATTCCGGGCGATGTATGCACTGCGCGACCGTATGGCGGCCGAGAGCGGCATGCAGCTGCTGGTCCACCATAACCCCGACGCGATGGCACGCGGCATCAACCCGTTCGATCACGGCTCGGCGGTGCATACCGATTTGTGGAAGACCGAAGGCCTCAAGCAGGCGCTCGACAAGTTCGGTTTCGATGCGGCGTTCGGCGGCGCCCGCCGCGACGAGGAGAAGAGCCGCGCCAAGGAGCGGATCTTTTCCTTCCGGTCGGCCAATCACCAGTGGGATCCGAAGAACCAGCGGCCGGAACTCTGGCGCCTCTATAACGGCCGCAAGAACAAGGGCGAAAGCATCCGCGTCTTTCCGATATCGAACTGGACCGAACTCGATATCTGGCAATATATCCATCTCGAAAACATCGAGATCGTGCCGCTCTATCTCGCAGCCGTACGGCCGACGGTGGTCCGCGACGGCATGATCCTGATGGTCGACGACGAGCGCTTCCGCCTGCTTCCGGGCGAGCAGCCCGAGCCGCGCTCCATCCGTTTTCGCACACTCGGCTGCTATCCGCTGACCGGCGCGGTGCCGAGCGAGGCCACGACACTCCCTCAGGTCATCCAGGAGATGCTGCTGACCACGACGTCGGAGCGGGAGGGGCGCGCCATCGACCATGACCAGAGTGCGTCGATGGAGAAGAAAAAGCAGGAGGGGTATTTCTGATGGACCCCGATCACGCCTACCAGCCTTCCGACCTCGCGGCCCAGGACATCGACGCCTATCTGCTACGCCACCAGCATAAATCGCTGCTGCGCTTCATCACCTGCGGCTCCGTCGATGACGGCAAGTCCACTTTGATCGGCCGGCTGCTCTACGACAGCAAGATGATCTTCGAGGACCAGCTCGCCGCCCTCGAAGCCGACAGCCGCAGGGTCGGCACGCAAGGAGGCGCGATCGATTTCGCGCTCCTCGTCGACGGGCTGGCCGCAGAGCGCGAGCAGGGCATCACGATTGATGTCGCCTACCGGTTCTTCGCCACCGACGCACGCAAGTTCATCGTCGCCGACACACCTGGACACGAGCAATATACCCGCAACATGGTCACCGGCGCCTCGACAGCCGACCTGGCAATAATCCTGATCGACGCCCGCAAGGGGGTGCTCACACAGACCCGTCGGCACAGCACGCTCGCCCACCTGGTCGGCATCCGCAACCTGGTACTGGCCGTCAACAAAATGGACCTGATAGGCTACGACCGTGCCCGCTTTAATGCGATCGTCGCCGACTACGCGGCCTTCGCCAAAAGCATCGGGATCGCTGCCTTCACGCCGATGCCGATTTCGGGCTTTGTCGGCGACAACATCACCACCCGCTCGGCCAACACGCCCTGGTACGAAGGCCCGACCTTGATTGCGCATCTGGAGACGGTGCCGCTTGATACGGTTGCTGATCAGGCGCGGCCGTTTCGTATGCCGGTGCAGTGGGTCAACCGGCCCAATCTCGATTTTCGTGGCTTTTCCGGCCTGATCGCGAGCGGCACGCTCGGCCCTGGCGACGCCATCCGTGTGCTGCCCTCGGGCCGTACCTCGACGGTTTCGCGCATCGTCACCTTCGACGGCGATCTCGACCGCGCCGTCGCGGGCCAGTCGGTGACGATCTGCCTCGCCGACGAGATCGACTGCTCGCGCGGCGATGTGATTGCAGCCGCAGGCAATCCGCCGCAGGTCGCCGACCAGTTCGAGGCGACCCTGGTCTGGATGGCCGACGAGCCGCTGCTGCCGGGCCGCCCCTATTGGCTCAAGCTCGCCGCGCAGACGGTGAGTGCGAGCGTGCAGGCGCCGAAATACCAGCTCAACGTCAACACCCAGGAGCATTTGGCGACCAAGACGCTGGAGCTGAACGCGATCGGCGTCGCCAACCTCTCAACCGACAAGCCGATCGTCTTCGAGCCTTACGCCGACAGCCGCGATCTCGGCGGCTTCATCCTGATCGACAAGCTGAGCCATGCCACCGTCGCCGCCGGCACCCTGCATTTCTCGCTGCGACGCAGCCAGAACCTGCATTGGCAGGCGCTTGACATCAGCCGCGAGGCGCATGCCGGCCTGAAGAACCAGCGCCCCGCCGTGCTCTGGTTCACCGGCCTGTCCGGCGCCGGCAAGTCGAGCATCGCCAACCTGGTGGAGCGGCAGCTCCACCGCATGAACCGGCATACGTTCCTGCTCGACGGCGACAATGTTCGGCACGGGCTGAACAAGGATCTTGGCTTCACCGAAGCCGACCGCATCGAAAACATCCGCAGGGTCGGCGAAGTGGCCAGGCTGATGACCGACGCCGGCCTGATCGTTATCACCGCCTTCATCTCGCCGTTCCGCGCCGAGCGGCAATTGGTGCGCGACATGATGGCCCCCGGCGAATTCATCGAAATTCACGTCGACACCCCGCTCGCCGAGGCAGAGCGGCGCGACCCAAAGGGCCTCTACAAAAAGGCGCGAGCCGGCACTCTGGCCAATTTCACCGGCATCGACAGCCCCTACGAGGCGCCGTTGGCCCCGGAAATCCACATCGACACGACCGTGCTCAGCGCCGAACAGGCCGCCCACCTGATCGTCCAGCAACTGCTCGGCTTCGCGTAGCACCAAGCCGATTTGTGCGAAGGCGACCGCTGGTCGCGTGCCGAGCCCACGCCGATGCGGCATCACTGGTCGAGTTGGGAGCATAGGGAAGGACGTGAGTACGTCTACAGCAAATTTACTGTTTATTTCTGGTTCAAATGCCCAAACAAACAGCTAAACTTCCAAACGCCGTGATAGTCCTGCCACAGTAAAAGGCAATATTTCACGAGGCAAGGTTTTCTCTATCGCCTCGGCGAACAGCCGCCAGCTTAATCAGAGGCACGGTCCGGTCGGTTCAAGCGCGGTGCCTGGCTCGACGCCGGCGATTCCAGAAGGGGCAGCTCAAGATGACGGGCGCATACTCCGTGTTGCGTGGCACCCTTGCCGGATCAGTAACCGTCACAGCGTTGCTGGCGACATCCGCGGCCCTGGCTCAGCTTGCGCCGCCTGGCACCACGGTCGCATCGGAGGCAGCCGTGCAGGTGGCCCGGAAATCCACCCCGAACACCGCGCCGCGCCCGGCCACCACCGAAAGCATCGTTGTCCGGGCACAGCGCCGGTTGCTGAGAGAAAAGGACTCGCCGAGTGCCGTGACCGAACTCGGGACATCCCAGATCGCGCAGACCGGCGTGCAGGGAAGTGTGGCGACATTGCTGCGCGCGGCACCGTCCGTGTATGTCTATCAGCAGGGCATCGGCAACAACGAGCCGGTGCTGTCGATCCGCGGCACGCGCGGGCTGGAAACGGCGCAGACGCTCGACGACGTGCCGATGCAGGATCTGCTTTACGGCGGCAGCGGCGCCTTCCTGCAAAACATCATCGGCGGGCGCTTCAGTCTCGAACAGATCAGCGGGGTTTCGATCTATCCGGGTGTGGCCTATCCGGACAAGAACACGTTCGGCACCATCGGCGGCACGATCGCCTACGCATCGCTGCGCCCCTCGCCGAAGCCCTATATCGACGTCACCGGATCGATCGGTTCGTTTGGAACCTATAACGAAGGCATCGAGCTCAACTCGGGTGCCATCGACAGCCCTCTCGGCACCGGCGACAACGCGCTCAGAATGATACTGAAATATTCCAATCTGCAAACCAACGGCTTCATTGATTATACGCCCGCGAAATACAACAACGTATTTTTCGCTCTCGACAAGCCATACGATGGCGGCCTGTCGAAGCTGCAGGCTACGATCATCTACAATACGGCCAACGGGCTGATTACCCCCGAGCCGGTGCCGATCCCATATCTGAACCAGAACGGTCTCTACAGCAACTACTCGCCCGATCAGGAGTTCTCCAGGGAGCAGAACGACTTCCTGACGATCCTGCTGCGCGACGACACCTACATCAATGACTACCTGAATGTCGGGTTGAGCACGTTCTATCTCAATTCCGACTCGACAACCATGAACTACGGCAACCCGAGCATCTTTTCCACGCCGGGGGTTCCTGGATCGGTCACTGTCGGGGGTGCCTCGCCGTTCAATCAGACGCCCGCGGGCTTCGGCCAGCAGGGCGATTACGGCCCTGGCAGCATCTATTATCAGCCGCCTGTCTACACCTATGACGGGGCTGCCGCGTATTCCCCTGGGACCGGCGCGTGTCCGGCCAGCGTCGCGGCCGCATGGGCCGGCGTCGGTCAGGCAAGTCCCTGCGGCTACAATGCGCTCGCCAGCACGATCCATAACGACACCTACGGCATCCAACCGCGTGCCACCATCACGCTGCCGGAGTATTTCGGCGTCGCCAACACCATCAAGGTCGGCGGCCTGGCCGCCAAGGAAACGCAGCCGAACCCACCCTATTGGTTCGGCGGCACGTCGACGCCACCGCGGACCGCGGCCAACCTCACCATCTATTCGAGCGGCGATGCCGCGGACGGCGGCGTGCAACGGACCATCTATCAAGGCTATTTGCAGGACAAGATCGACCTGCTGCACAATACGCTGCATCTGACGCCGGGCGGAACGCTGGAGGGAACGTCTTCCAGCTATGTCGGCGGCAATGTCTTCGGCGGCACGCCCTCGGCCAGCGCGCTCGCCAGCCCGTACTGCCAGGCCGGCAATCCGTGCAAGTTCGGCAGCTTCCAACAATCCAAATGGGATCGTGACCTGTTGCCGTTCTTCAACGTCAGCTACGATCTCGACCGCGTCCTGCCGGCGGCGAAGGGCGTTTCGCTCTATGCCAGCTACGGCGAATCCGCTTTGTTCGCGCCGGTGTCCGACTTTTCGCCGAACCTGCTGGGAGCACCGCCCAGCGCCTCGATCGTGCACATGTACGAAGGCGGCGTGAAGTACAACGTGTCCAACCTGGTGCTCTCCGCCGACTACTTCTACCAGAAGGTCGATCGCGATTTCGGGTTCTTCACCTACCAGTCCGGCCCGCTGACCGGCGACTCGCTCTACACCAATGACGGGCAGCGCGAGTTCAAGGGCGTGGAGGCCGCGGCCACGTGGCAGGTGAACACGCATTGGCAACTGTTCGCCAACGTCTCGCACACGCTGGCCAAGTACCTCGCAACGACCCTTGCCTTCACCAGCGTCCAGGAGGAGCAGTTCGGCATCGCGCTGCGCGGCAAGCCGATCACCGGCATACCGGACTGGCTGTCGACCTTTGGCGTCGACTACAACCATCACGATCTGGCCCTTGCCGGTGATGCGCTCAACGTGCGCTTCGAGGGCCAATATACCGGCAAGCAGCAGACCTCGTATTATCTGAGCGGCTACGAGAATATCGGCCCACTCCCCGGCGTCACGGCGCTGCCCGGCAGCTACGGCTACTACGAAGCGCTCGCCGGTCAGGCGGTCTACGATCCCAATGGCGGCATCAATCCCTTCGTAATCTTCAACCTCGACGCCAACTACAGGCTTCCGGTGCAGCACGTCGGGCCACTCAAGACGATCAGCTTCGACCTCAACGTGCTCAACCTGTTCAACAACCAATATTTCCAGTACTATTATCGTCAGGTCACCCCGACCGCCTGCGGCGTGTTCAAAAGCGGTCCGTTCAAGGGGCAGCAGATCAGCGGCGAGGGCTGCACCCCGCAATTCGCCGACGGTCTGCCCGGCGAGCCGTTCGCGATCACCTTCACCGCCACCGCCCACTTCTGAGCACGACGGCATGACGCAAACCCTCTCCGGCCGGCTGGATCGCGTTCTGCACAACGTGCCACGCGCCTACCCGGGGCCGGGCGGCGCAATCGCCGTGTTGCGTGAAGGCGAGGTCCTGGTTCGCCACGCCTGGGGTTGGGCGAACGCCGAGCGGCGCATCGCGTTTACGCCGCGGACGCTGTTTCGGATGTGCTCCATTACCAAGCAGTTCACCTGCGGCGTGCTGCTGGACCTGTTCCCAGACCCTTCGGTGCTGGACAGTGACGTGCGTCGGCATTTGCCGCGGCTGGAGCAGTCCGCACCCAGCACCCTGCATCTGTGCCACAACCAGTCCGGCCTGCGCGACTACTGGGCGGTGGCGATGTTGCAGGGTGCGCCGGCGGAGTCCGCGTTCGGCGACAGCGACGCCGTCCGGATCATCGCCGGCACCCAAACAGTGCAGTTCACGCCAGGCAGCCGCTATGCCTACGCCAACCAGAACTTCCGTATCCTTTCGGACATCCTCCAGGAGTGCACCGGGTGCTGCTTCGCGGAGCTGCTGCGCGCCGGCATTTTCGACCGGCTCGGCATGGACACTGCGTTCCTGGCCGCCGACACGCGCGCGATGCCGGACGGCACAGAGGGCTATGAGGGGACGTACGAAGGAGGCTTCCGGGCGGCGGAGAACCGCATCCTCTGGACCGGCGACGCCGGGCTTGGCGCCAGCCTCGACGACATGATCGCCTGGGAGCGCCACATCGATGCGACACGCGACGACCCGGATGCGCTCTACAGCCGCCTCTGTGCACCGGTGCAGTTCGACGACGGGAACCAGGCCGCCTATGGCTTCGGCCTGGGTCGTCGAAACGTGCTGGGCCGGGCGGTCAATGCTCACGGCGGCGCGCTTCGTGGCTGGCGCAGCCACCGCATGTTTGTGCCCTCCGAGCGCATCTCCGTGATCGTCATGTTCAACCATCTCTCGGCCGCGCACGAAGCGGCGACGGATTTGCTCGCGGCCGTACTGGGGGAGGAACGTCCGCCTCCCGCCGCCGCCGGCCCCGATCCGCACTGGCTCGGCGGCTATGTCGAGCCGGAAACGGGGCTCGCCGTCCGCATTGACGTCATGCCGGGAGCCGGGCTGCGTCTGCGCTACAATCACCCGGCGGAGCATCTCGATTTGCAGCCGGACGGATCGGCGCGCGGCGATAGCGTAAGCCTAAGGCCGGAGGATGACGGCCTGCGTATGGACCGCCCGGATGAGAACCAGAGTTCCCGCTTGCGCCCGTGCCGCGGGACGGCGGCGCTCGACGTTGCCGGTCGCTACCGCTGCGACGAGCTGGAATCCGAGCTGACCATCGCCGATGCCGGTGGCCTGCTCTATGGCGGCTGCTCCGGCCCGCTTGGCCAGGGGCGCATGGAACTGCTGGAGGCGGTCGGTCCCGATCTCTGGACCATGCCTTGCCCTCGGGCCCTCGACCACACACCGCCCGGCGACTGGACACTGGCCTTCCAGCGTGACGGGACAGGCACGGTGAGCAAGGTCGAGGTCGGCTGCCTGCTGGCCCGCCGGCTGCCCTATCAGCGCCTCGGCTCCTCCGCCGGCGCGTAGTGGCGCCAGATGTTCCTTCGGCGCACCACCAGCAGATAATAGCCGACGCCGGCGCACAGCATGGCAACCGTCACCAGCAGGCCCGGCAGTCCTGCCGCCGGGTCCAGCATGTCCGCCCACAGCACGCCGGCAAGTGCGAGCAACGCCAGCAGCGGCGGCAGCGGGAACAGCTTCATCCGCGCGTGCGTCTGTGCCGTGCTGTTGTTGCGTCGTCCGATCATCACCGCGACGCAGAGCGTGGCGTAGGTCGCGACATTGCCGTTCGCGAGAATGACGACCAGCACATTCAGCGGGACAAAGCAGCAGGCCAGCGCACCCGCGCCGACGGTCAACGTCGCGACGTGCGGGGAATGGAAAGTCGGATGCACGCGCGCCAACCGCCGGTTGATCGCCGCCGGCCAGCTGCCGTCCCGTGCGCTGGCATAGAGCTGGCGGCCACCGGCCAGGGCGACGGCAATCATGGCGTTGAAGATGGCGGCGGCGACGCAAAGGCTGATCAGGCGCGCGATGGTCGGACCCCCGCTGGCGCGAATGAAATCCGGCACCGGTGTCGCGGACGCGGCCAGCCGCGCCAGGTCGGGGCTACCCACGACGATGCCGAGCAAGGGCAGCATTTCGGCAACCGCGGCGATGGCGAGGGACCAGTACACCACGGCGGCGACGCTGCGGCGGGCGTCTCGTAACTCCTCGCCGAACAGCACGACGGAGCCATAGCCGTTAAAGGCGTAAATCCCGCTGGCCGCAGCGACCCCGAGTGCCGCCGCGGGCACGGCGCGCACGCCGCCCGTGCCGTCCGCCATCATTGGATGCAACAGGTTGCGCGCGAGATCGCCATGCGCGTGCAGCAGACCGAGCAGCGCGGTCACGGCAAGGGCGGCGATCTCGGCGGCCAGCAGCGTGCCGGTGAACACGGCGTTCAGCCTGACGCTGAGCACGGCGATCAGCGTCACCACGGCCACCGCCGCCAGCGCGGTCGGCACCACCGGCAGACCAGGCACGATGACGCGGAGATAGTCGGCCATGCCAAGGCCGGACAGCGGCAGCGCGAAGCACAGACCACCGAGATTGATGGCCAGCATGGCGAAACCCGCCGGGACCCCGAGCACCCTTCCGGCGATGGTGTACTCGCCGCCGGTATGCGGGAAGGCAGAGCCCAGCTCGGCATAGACCGATGCCATGGCGATACCGAGCACGATCGCGGCGGTAAAGCACAGGATGACGCCGCTGCCGACCTGATGCAGGACATCCGAACCGACGATGAAGACGCCAATACCCGGCGACAGGCCCGCCAGGGTGATCAGCAGCCCGCCGACACTGGTCATCTCGCGCTTGAGGACGGGTTCATCGGCCGCCGGTATCATTTGCCGCCATCCACGCTGAGCGTCTGGCCGTTGATCCAGCCGGCCAGGTCGCTGGCCAGGAACAGCACGGCATGGACGATATCCTCGATTGTTCCGAGCCTGCGCATCGCGATCGCCTCAAGCAGGCGCCGCTGCCCCTGCGGCCCAAAATCGTCCCACTGGCGCTCCGTCGCCGGATTGGAACGGACGAAACCAGGGGCCACGCTGTTCACCGTGATGCCGAAGCGGCCAAGTTCATGGGCGAGTTGCCGGGTCAGGCCGATCTCGCCCGCCTTGGCCGCGGCATAGGCCTGTATCCCGGTCAGGCTGATGCCGAGTCCGGCGCCGCTGGAGATGGTGACGATACGACCATGCCCCGCCGCCTTCATGCCGGGGATTACCGCCTGGGCCATCAGAAAGGCGCCGGTCAGGTTGACGGCCAGAATGGACTGCCACTCCGCCGCACTGACCGTCTCCGCGGGCTTCCCCTGCTGCCCGCAGACGCCGCCGGCGCTATGCACGAGGATGTCGAAGGGGCCGAACGCATCGATGGCGTTTTGAATTGCCGAAGCGTCGGTGACATTCACGATCGCGGTTTGCAACGCGGCACCGCTGGCGGTCTCTTTAAGACCCGCCTCGTTGATATCGACCGCGAGCGTCATCGCCCCCAGCCGCGCGAACGCCTGCGCGATGCCGCGCCCGATACCGTGGCCGGCGCCGGTAACCAGCGCACGGCGTCCTTCGAACCCGATCCGCATCAGATGCTCTCCGGCAAGCTGTGGGCGAGAGCCAAGAGGTTGGCGCGATCCAGGAGCCGGGCTCCGTCTTCGATCTGGTGGATCATCGTGATCAGGCGCCGCGTGAGCGGTGCCGCAACGGGCACCCCCGTCTCGACCACGGGATCGAGCTGGGCATCCACCTCGGTGCGGCGCTTGCGGATTGCGAGGTCGCGCCAGATGCCGCTATGGGATTTCGCCGAGCGGCGATTATGCGACACCATGGTGTTGAACGATGCCGCGATCGCCGCATCGTCGCCACCCGGCGCGAACGCCGCCGGATCAAAGCCATTGAAGCCGCGCGGCCGCACACCCCTGGCCAGGCTGACGGCAATCACCTCGCGCGCCAGCGCCACCAGAATCGCCCGATACTCGGGTGCCTCCAGCACGTCGGCGATCGACTCATTGGTGACGGCGGTGGCGAACAGCAGAGCGCCATAGCCGAGCTTGCCCCAGAGGTAGCCGAAGATGTCATCGGTCACGGTCGCCGCCGGCTCGAAGCACAGCAGCCGTGCGTGCAGACCGTCGAGCCGCGCGCTTGGCCGGCCGTCGAGTTCGCCCAGGACGCATGCGCCGCGTCCGCCATACAGGATGCGCCCCGGCGCGATCATATCGGCACCGAAATTGATGAACGCGCCGATGACCCGGTGCATGCCGACGATGCCGCCGATCAGCGGTTCGTTCAGCCCGTTCTGCAAGGAGGCGACGTATCCGGACTCCGCCAGATGCGGCAGCAAGGCGCGGGTCGCCGCCTCGGTGTGGTGCGCCTTGACGCAGAGCAGGATGCGATCAAAGCGGCCCGACACCTCTTCGGGCAGCGCCACGCGCACCGGGACGGTGAACCGCTCGATCGGACCCTCGATCGCCAGCCCGCGGCCCCGCATCGCCGCGACATGCTCGGCGTCGGCATCGACCAGCAGCACGTCCTGGCCGGCGCGGACCAGAGAGGCGCCGATCGTACCGTCAACGGCGCCGGCGCCCCAGATCAGGAGCTCGCTCACCGGTGCGTCGCGACGAACATCGTGCCGTCCGGCAGCATCCAGCCGCGGAACATGCCCTCGGTGTTGAAGGGGGCTGCGATGCGGCCATACCGGTCGATGGCGATCAGGCCGGCGCCGATACCGTGCGGCGCCAGTTCGGTCTCGATCATGGTGCGCGTCGCGGTGTCGAGGTTTTCGCCCAGATAACGCATCCGCGCGCCGATCTCGTGCGCCGCGACCTGGCGGATGAAGAACTCCCCCTGCCCGGTGCAGGACACCGCGCACACGCCGTCGCGCGCATAGGTTCCGGCACCGATCACCGGGCTGTCGCCGATCCGCCCCTCGGGCTTGTCGGTATAGCCGCCGGTCGAGGTGGCGGCGGCGAGGTGCCCGTCCTGATCCAACGCCACCGCACCGACGGTGCCGTGCTTCTCCGCCTCGGTCGCGCCGGATGCGGTGCCGGCGGCGCGTCGCTCGCGCATCGTCCGCAGTGCGGCGAGCCGGCGCGGGGTGGTAAAATACTCCTGGCCTTCAAGGGCCAGCCCGACGGATGCGGCAAAGCGGTCCGCCGCCGGGCCGGCCAGCATCATCGGCACACCTTGCCGCATCAGCGCCCGGGCCGCGCGCACCGGGTTGCGAATGGCCTGGGCGGCGCACACCGCGCCGGCCGCTGCGCTCGCACCATCCATGATCGCGGCGTCGAGCTCATGCACCCCGTCGCGGTTGAGTGCCGCGCCATGGCCGGCGTTGAAATGCGGCGAGTCCTCCAGCACCACGACGCAGGCCTCGACCGCATCGACAGCGCTCGCTCCGCGACAGAGCAGATCCCACCCTGCGCGCAGCGCGACCGCGATGTCCGCGCGCGCCGCCGTCCATTCGGCCTCCGGTAGATCGGCCTGGGCCATCACGCCGCAGCCGCCATGCAGCCCGATCGCGATGGGGTGCTGGGTGTCCGTCACGGTACGACCTCCAGCAGCGCCTCGGTCTTGGCGCGCAGATCGGCGAGGTAGGGTGCGGGATCGAGGCCGCTGCCGGTCGCGTCATGCAGGATGCGGTCTCGCTGGCGGCTTCTGCCGTGTTGGTGCACGTGCTGCCGGAGCCAGCCGGTCAGCGGCTCGTAGCGTCCCTCTTGCAGCCCATCGGAGACTCCCGGCGCGCGGGCGGCGGCGGCGAAGAACTGCGAGGACATGATGTTGCCGAGCGTGTAGGTCGCAAACGAGCCGACATGACCCGAGGACCAGTGCACGTCCTGCAGCACGCCGTGCGCGAGATCGGGCACCGCCAGCCCAAAGTCTTGCGCCATGCGCTCGTTCCATAGCGCCGGCAAATCCTCGACGGCGAAGGCACCCGTCATCAGCGCCGCTTCCAGCTCGACCCGCAGCATGATGTGCGTGTCATAGGTCAGCTCGTCCGCCTCGACGCGGATCAGCCCGCGCCGCGGCGCATTGACGCTGCGCCAGAACGCATCCACCGTGACTCCCGCGAGCTGCTCGGGAAAGATGTCGCGCAGCGCACCGTAATGCAGCTCCCAGAATTGGCGCGACCGACCGATCCGGTTCTCGTAAAGCCTGGATTGTGATTCGTGCAGGCCGAAGCTGCTGCCGCCCGCGGCATAGAGGTTGATAAGGTCGATCGCACCGATGCCGCGCGTCCAGCGTTCGGACACGTTTTGCTCGTAGATGCCGTGCCCCGCCTCATGCCACAGCGCGAACAGGCCGCCTTGCGGGAAATCCTCCCTGAATCGCGACGTGATCCTAACGTCGTCGCGGGTCATTGAAATCTCGAACGGATGGATGGTGTCGTCGACGCGCCCGCGGGCGAAATCGTAGCCCAGCCTGGCCGCGATTTGTGCCGCAAAGCGGCGCTGCCCCTCGATCGCATAGGGCTGGCGCAGGACGTCCGGAAACGCAACGTCGTGCAGGCGCTGCAGCAACAGGGCGATGCCCTCACGCAGTGTCGCGAACAGCGGCTGCAGCCGGGTCAGCGTCATTCCGGGCTCATATTGGCCGAGCAACGCGTCATACGGGTGCTCCGCGTAACCGATCGCCTCGGCCAGCTCGCGCTGCAGGACAAAGATGCGGCCCAGCAATGGCGAGAACAGCGAAAAGTCGTTCGCCTTTCGCGCGGCGATCCAGGCAACCGCCGACGTCGTCTTCAGGCTCGCCATCTCGACCAGCAGCGCCTCGGGAATACGGCGCAGGGTCTCGACCTGATCCGCAAACGCCGCGAGACAGGCGCGTTCGTCCGGATCCATGGCATCGGAGCGGTCGCGGGCCAATGCGATGGCATCGCGCATGCGCGGCCCGACGGCGCAGTCGCGCGCCAGGGCGGTGAGGGTCGCGACCTGATGACCGCGCGCCGTGTTGCCGCCGGGTGGCATGTGCGTGCGCGCATCCCAGGCCAGCAGGTTCATCGTGCAAAGCAGATCGCAGAGCTGTGCTGCTTCGCTGGCAAGTTCAACGTCCGGCATGGGGTGTCTCCTGGCTGGTCTGGTCAACGAGGTGGCAGGCAGCAAAGCGGCCGGGTGCGACCAGGCGCAGGCTCGGCGCCTCGGCGCAGCAGGGCTGAACCCTTGGGCAGTGCTGCCTGAACACGCAGCCCGATGGCTCGGAGGGGATCGGCTTGGCCGCCGCCGCCACATGCGGTTCCTGGCCGAGACGGTGGCGCGGATCCAGGGTCGGGGCGGAGCCGATCAGCAGTCGCGTATACGGATGCAGCGGCTCCGCGAACAGCGCCTCGGCGGTCGCCATCTCGACCAGCGTGCCGCGATACATCACCGCGACACGATGCGAGACATGGCGCACCAGCCGCAGGTCGTGCGCGATGAAGACGATCGCCAGACCAAGCCGCGCTTGCAGGGTGATCAGCAGATTGACGATCTGCGCCTGCACCGAGACGTCAAGTGCCGAGACCACCTCGTCCGCGACGATGATCTCCGGCCGCACGGAAAGGGCCCGCGCCAGCGCGATGCGTTGCAACTGCCCGCCCGAAAACTGGTGCGGCCGACGATGCAGGGCCGCCCGTGGCAGCCGAACCAGATCGAGCAACCGCGCCATCTCCGCCGGCACCCCCGCCGCGTCACAGATCCGGTGCACCCTGAGCGCCTCGCCGAGCGTCTGCGCCACCGTCATGCGCGGATTGAGCGCGCTGAGCGGGTTCTGGAACACCATCTGCACCTTGCGGTGGAACGCCCGTCGCTCTGCACCGCGCAGGCCGGCGAGATCGCGGCCGCGATACAGCACGCGCCCGCCGTCGCAGGCATGCAAGGCGGTGAGGCAGCGGGCCAGCGTCGACTTGCCGGAGCCTGATTCGCCGACGATGCTGAACGCCTCGCCCGCGGCGACCGCGAGATTGACCCCCAGCAGGGCCTGCGTCACCGGCGGCGCGCGGCCCCGGGCAACATCAAGCAGCGAGCGGCGCCGGCCGAATTGCTTCGAGACGCCCTCGGCCCGCAGCAGCGTGCCGGTCTCGCTCAAGCCTCGACCAGCTCCGCCTGGCGCAGGCAGGCAACTTCGTGATTGGGGCGCGCCGGTTGCAAGCGCGGCACGCTCGCCGTGCAAGGCGGTTGTGCGGCGGCGCAGCGCGGATGGAACGCGCAGCCGGCCGGCCGGTCGGCGATGGCGGGTGTCGTGCCTTCGATCGCGCTGAGCATGGCGCGCGGGCTGCCGCCGCCGGGCACCGAGGCGAGCAGGCCGCGCGTATAGGGATGGCGCGGACCCGCGAACAATGTCGCCACCGTGCCGCTCTCCACGATGCGACCGGAATACATCACAACGACGCGCTCGCAGAGCCGCGCGATCACGCCGAGATCGTGCGTGACCAGGACGATGCTCATGCCGAGCCGGTCGCGCAACGACAGCAGCAGACGCAGGATCTCCTCCTGTATGGTGACGTCGAGCGCGGTGGTCGGCTCGTCGGCGAGCAGCAGCCCGGGCTCGGAGGCCAGGGCGATGGCGATCATCACCCGTTGCAGCATGCCGCCGGAGAACAAATGCGGGTGGTCGCCGAGACGGTCTGCCGCATTGGCGATGCCGACGAGGTCGAGCAGCGCGATGGCGCGCGCGCGTCGCCCGGCGCGGTCGAGCGTCGTATGCGCGGCCAGGCTTTCGACGATCTGCGTGCCGATGGGCAGGACGCGGTTCAGCGCGGTTGAGGCGTCCTGGGTGATCAGCGCGATCTCGCGTCCGCGCACGCCGCGCATCGCCCGCTCGCCAAGCGCCATGAGATCCTGCCCCTGCCAGAGCACCGCGCCACCGAGACGGGCCTCGCGCGGCGGCTGGCGCATGATGGCGCGCAGCATCTGGCTCTTGCCGGACCCGCTTTCACCGACCACGCCGAGGATTTCGCCGCGATACAGCGACAGGCTGACACCATCGACCGCGCGCGCCGCACCAAAGGCGACCGAGACATCGCGCAGCTCGAGTTGCGGCGTCATCGGCGCACGCCCAGCAGAATGCCCAGTCCATCGCCAGTGAGGCTGAAGGCGAGGCCGGTCAGGACAATGGCGATGCCCGGAAACAGCGTCATCCACCAGGCCGTGGTGATGTAGTTCTTGCCGCTTGCGATCAGCGCGCCCCATTCGGCGACCGGCGGCTGCGCGCCGAGCCCGAGATAACCCAGGCTGGAGCCGAGCAGGATCGACAGCGCCATGTCGGTCATCCAGAACACCAGCACCGCGCCCGCCGCATTCGGCACCAGGTGGCGGAAGATGATCCGCGCCTGTCCGTAGCCCATCGCGCGCGCCGCCGACGCATAGTCCAGGCGGCTTTGGATCTTCATCTCCGCGAGCATCAGCCGGGCATAGAACACCCAGCCGACCAGCGCCGTCGCCACATACATGTTGGTCAGGCCCGGCCCCAACACGGTGACGATGGCGATCACCAGCACCAGGAACGGGAACGCGATGACAACGCCGACCAGTTGCAGTAGCAGGCTCTCCAAGAGGCCGCCGAAATAGCCCGCCAGCGCGCCCACGATGGTGCCGACAAGCAAAGCCGGGACGGTCGCGAACAGCGCGATCTGCATGTCCACGCCGTAGCCCCAGATCACCCGGGACAGCATGTCGCGGCCGAACTCGTCGGTGCCGAGCGGATGTGCGGCACTCGGCGCATGCAGCAGGTTGGCATAGTCGAAGCTGCGCGGACTGCTCGGCGCCACCCACTGCGGGACCGCGGCGAGCCCGGCGCTGAGTGCCAGGATCGCCAGGCCGGCCAACAGCGAGGCTGGCGCCCTCATGTTTCGGCCCTCATGTCTCGGCCCTGGGATCGAGTGCCGCCTGGATCAGATCGGTGACAAGCAGGGTGAGTACCACCAGTGCCGCCAGCACCAGGGTCAGCGCCTCGATCACCGGGTAGTCGCGCGCGAACACGCTGTCGATCATCAGGGTGCCGACGCCGGGAATGGCGAACACCGTCTCGGTGACGACGGCGCCGCCGAGCAGCGAGCCGGCGCTCAACCCGAACAAGGTCACCGTCGACACCAGGGCGTTGCGCAGCACGTGCCGCCGCAGCACCAGTGCCGGCTCCAACCCCTTCAGACGCGCGAACTCGACATGCGGGCTGTCCAGCACCTCGCAGATGGCGGCGCGAAGATTGCGCATCAGCACGGCGGACAGGCTGAGCGCCAGCGACAATGCCGGCAGCAGCAGATGCACGACATGCCCGGCCGCCCCACTGCCGTAGCCGCCGACCGGGAACAGCCGCAGCCGTGCCGCCAGCCACGTCAGCATCAGGATGCCGATATAGAAGGCCGGCATCGACAGCCCGACCTGAAAGGCGCCCCTGATCGACATGTCCAGCAGCCCGCCGCGATTAAGCGCCGCGAGCAGCGCCAGCGGCACCGAAACCGCGACCGCGATCAGCGACGCCATCGCGGTCAGCAGCAACGTGACCGGCAGGCGCGCCGCGAGCAACTGCGTTACCGGCACGCCGAGACTCGTGGATCGTCCCAAATCGCCCCGGGCCAGACCCGCGACATAGGCGCCGAACTGCACCACGAGCGGCCGGTCCAGCCCGAGCCGCGCATTCTCCCGCGCCACCTCGGCATCGGTGACGCGGTCGCCGATCATCGCGCTGGCGGGATCGCCCGGCAGCAGCCGCACGATCAGGAACGTGACGACGACGATGGCGAACAGCGTCGGGATCGTCTGCAACACGCGCCGAGCGACCCGGGTGGCGTTCATCGTGCCAGCCACGTATCGGTAAAGATGTTGTTGCCCAGCGGCAACTGGCGGAAACCCATGACGCGGCGACGGAGCACCACCGCATACGGGGTTTCGAACAGGCGCACGATCGGACCGCGCTCGAACAGCGCCTGGATGTGCCCATAATCCGCCGCCCGTCGTGCGGAATCGAGCTCGACGCCGGAGGCGAGATAGAGCTGTTCCGCGACCGCATCGTGCCAGCCGGTATGCTGCGCGCCGTTGGTCGGCGCGTAGACGAAGTAGGAGGTGATCTCGTCCGGGTCGGCGATGTCGTCGGTCCAGGAGCTCAGCCGCATCGCGAACGCGCCGGCGCGATACAGGTCGGTCAGCGTTCCGCCGTCGAGTTGCCGCAGATGCACCGTAACGCCGACCTCGGACCACATCTGCTGCAAAGCCGTGCCGATCTCGATCTCGTCCTCGCTGCCGGCGAGAATCAGCAATTCGGCCTTGAACCCGTGCGCGTAGCCGGCCTCGCCAAGCAGGCGTCTCGCGCGCGCCGGATCGTAGCGCGCGGCCCCCAGCACATCGACATGCAGCGGCGTGGCCTGCGACATGTACGAGGTCATTTCGGTGCCGATACCGCGAGTGACGATCTGGATCAGGCCGCGCCGGTACACCGCGTCGTTCAGCGCCTCGCGCACCTTGGCCGATGCCATGGGATTTCTGGCACCACCTCGCAGCGTCGGTCGCACGTTCAGGATGACGTAGTTGACCCGGGTGGAGGGAAACAATTTGACCCGCAGGCGCGGATCGGCGCGCAGTTCCGCGACGCGAGAGAACGGGATCAGCTCGGCGCCGTCGAGTTCACCGGACTGCACTTTCAGGATACGGGTGGCGTCGTCCGGAATGACCTGGAAATCGATGGCGTCCAGATAGGGCAGCGGCTTTCCGTCGGCGCCGCGCTGCCAATAGAACGGGTTGCGTCGCAGGCGCATGCTTGAGCCATGCACCCAGGATTGCAGGACGAACGGTCCGGAACCCACCGGGTGCTGCTGGAAGGATACGGCCTTTTCAGCGTCGGTGGCGCCAAGTGCCGCGCGGAACTGCCGCTCCGGCAGGATCGCGCTGTTGAACACGCTCAGCGCCGCGAGGATGGACGGGTCCGGATGGCGCAGATGCAGCACCAATGTTGTCTCATCGATGATCTGGACGTCACCGATTGCGCCAAGCAGGAAATTCCAGATGCCATTATTGGGGTTCCGTGCGCGATCGAGCGACCATTTCACGTCGTGTGCGGCAATCGGCGTCCCATCCGAGAACCTGATCCCCTGGCGCAGCCAGAGCATAACCGAGAGCCCATCCGGCGCCACCCGCCAGGCGGCGGCGAGCCCCGGTTCGACGCCGCTGCCATTGTCGGAGGGGAGCAGCAGCGTGTCGTAGAGGCTGGACAGGATCCAGATGTCGGCGTTGGCGTCGTTGAACACCGGATCGAGCAGCCGGCTGTCGAGGTAGCGGCCATAGCGCAGGACGCCGCCACGGCTCGGCAGGGGGCCTGTTGCGTCGGCCTGTCCGCAAGCGGCGAGCAGGACGAAGAGTGCCAGAACAGCGGGTCGTGGGCTCAATTCCGCTCCTCCTGGCTCAGTGTTCCAGCTAATTAGAACAGTATTGAGCCGGTTCTCGTATGGTCAACCTGTTTCGCGGCTTTCCGACGAAAGCCGGTAGCCTCGGCGCGGCTGCCAGCCTATGATCGTATCACTATGTTAGAGCGGTTTAACACCAGCGTGTCCGCCGACCTCGCCGCGTTCTCCGTCGATCGCGACCTGCCGGTGCCGCTCGGCACCCAATTGCGCGGGTTGATCGAGTTCGGTGTCGGGCTCGGCTCGTTGCGTGCAGGCGACAGGCTGCCGTCGGTGCGCGAGATGGCCGATCATCTTGGCGTGGCGCCGATGACCGTGGCCCAGGTCTATGCCGATCTCAAGGCGGCCGGCTTGATCGTCACCAAGGCGGGCTCGGGCAGCTTCGTCGCCGAAATCGCCTTCGCCCGCAGGCGGCGGCCGGCGCCGCATGGCTTTGCCCTGCACCGGGCCCTCGACGCCGTAATCCAGCAGGGCCGCGTGCTCGGCCTGCGCACCAGCGATCTCGCCGGCCTGCTCGCCGCACGCATGGCCGAGCCGTGCGACAAGCCACGCGTCGTCGTGGTCGGCCATTTCGTCTCGGCGACAGCGGCCTACTGCACCGAGATGGCGCAGGTTGTCGGCGATGCCGTGACCATCGAGCCCGCAACCCTGGGGACCATCGAGGAGGACGCGCACGCGCGACAACGCGCCGCGCGCGCCGATCTGGTCATCACCTTCGCCCACCGGCGCCACGACGTCATGGCTTTGTTGCCGAACACCGCGGTCGCCGCCGTGACGTTCATCCCGGCGGCCGCGACGCGTCAGGCCCTGGCGGCCCTCGATCCGCGCGCCCGCGTCGGCCTGGTGTCGATCTTTCCCGAGTTCACGCCGCTGATGAAGGCCGGCGTGCGGCGGTTCGCGCCGCATGTCTCGGCGGTTTCGATCGCTCTTTACGGTAGCCCCGAGTTCGCCTTGATGCTGCACCGCGTTGACGTGGTGGTGTTCGCGACCGGCGCCGACGATCTCGGCCTGGTGGTGCCCGATGGCGTCGCCGCCATCGAATACCGGCACACACCCGATGCCGGCGACGTGCATCGCCTGATCGGGCCGCTGTACGGGGACGACAGCCGGGAATCCAAGGAAGACATGCCATGAAGATCACAGAGACGAATTGGCCGCAACTTGATGCGGTGCTTGCCCACGAGACGCGGGCGATCATTCCGCTCGGCTGCACCGAGCAGCATGCTTTCCTGAGTCTCGCGACTGACTCCATCCTCGCCGAACGCGTGGCAACGCAAGCGGCGGAACCGCTCGGGGTGCCGGTCTTTCCGGTGCTGCCCTACGGCATCACGCCATACTTCCTCGGCTATCCAGGCACGGTCTCGTTGCGCGTCGAAACCTATGCGCGGCTGTTGTGCGATATCCTCGACAGCCTGTCGCGGCAGGGTTTCAGGCGGTTCCTGTTCGTCAACGGGCATGGCGGCAACCAGCCCGGACAGGTCGTCGCCGCCGAGTGGCAGGCCGCCAATCCGGGTTGCACGGTCCAGTTCCACAATTGGTGGAACGCACCGCGTACCTGGGAGGCGGTGCAGGCGGTGGACTCGGTGGCCTCGCACGCCTCCTGGATGGAGAACTTTCCCTGGACCCGTCTGGCCGGGGCCACGCCGCCCACATCCGCCAAGCCGCCGGTCGATATCGGGCGCATGCGGGCCATGACACCCGAACGGACGCGCGACTATCTGGGCGACGGCAATTTCGGCGGTCTGTATCAGAGGTCCGACAACGAGATGCTGGCGATCTGGTCGGTCGCCGTCGAGGAGACCCGCGCCATCATCGAAGGGCTTCTGGACTAGGGCAATATCCGATCAGGTGGAGTCACCTGATCGGATATATTTGCCCGCTTATCGGCCCTAGTCAGCCGGCCAGGGAGGCGGCGATGTTCACGCCGAGGGCGATTACGGCCGTGTTGAACAAGTAGGCCACCATCGAGTGCGCAAGCACCAGCTGGCGCATGGACGCGGACCGGGTGGACACGTCGCTCACCTGGCTTGCCACCGCGATACAAAACGAGAAATACAGGAATTCCGAGTAGGTCGGGCGATCGTTGCCAGGGAAGCTCAGGCCGCTGCCGCTGCGCCAGAACTCGTGCGCGTAATGGGTGGTGAAGATCATGTGGATGAAAAACCACGACAGCACCACCGTGACTCCGGCCAGCCCCTCGATCCAGCCGGCGTGCGGTTTGCCGTGCACTTGGGCGAGCTCGACGACGATGGCGCCGAGCGATGCCAAGGCTGCGACAATGGTTGCGGCCAGCATCCCCCAGCGGCCCTCGTCGAGCAGAGCGGAGATGCGCTGGATGCTGCTTGGGGTGGCGTGCCGAATCACGACCAGGAACGTTACAGCGTAAGCGACGACCCCGAGGTCCCAACCGATCAGCACGGCCGTCGTGGCCCGCAGCGACAGCGATGCCGTGGCGGCGGCCAGGATGCCGACAATGAGGCCGACCAGCAGAGCGGGTCGATGGCGCAGATGACGGAGGGTTTGCAGCATGGTGCCTTGCCGGATTGGGGCAGGCGGGTCATAGGCGGGACAGCAGCTGCTGCCAACCTCGGCATGATGGCCGCGGGTCGGTGCACCAGCCGTTATGAAGCCGCCTCCGACCTCGCTGCGGCCCGCGGATCGGTGCCCCCAAGGATCCCGCGCAGGGTCTCGGCGTAGGCCTCGCGGTTGTTTTCGCGTTCGAGCCTGCGCAGCGCGCCGCGGCGGATCATGGTCCAGGTCTCCTGTTCCTCATAGAGGGTGACGACAGCGTCGGCGAAGGCCTGCGGATCCTCGATGCTGGCGGCCAGGATGTCGGCGCCGTGCGTCCAGCCGACCTGCCGGCAGAGCAGCTCGGAGGCGACCACCGGCAGACCGTAGCTGGCGGCCTCATGCACCTTGAACGGGATGCCGCCGGCGAAGCGGGTGGGGGCGACGAACACGCGGTGGCGGTCGTAGAGGGCGCTGAGGTCGTCGACGGCGCCGATCAGGTCGACGCGCGGATGGTTGCCGAGTGCCGACAGATCGACGCCGCGTCGCACGAAGCCCGCGACGGTGAAGCGCGCCTCCGCCGGCAGCCTGCCATCGAGCAGCGGCAACACCTGTTCGATGAACCATTCCAGACTGTCGTGATTGGGCAGACCGGGATCGTGGATGGCGCCGAGGAACAACAGGTCGCGTCGCTGGCTCCAGGTCGCGGGAGTCGGCTGGATGTCCTTGACGTGGCCGAGGACCGCGACGTTGCTGTGGCCAGCCTGACGGATCAGCGCGGCGTCGGCGTCGTTCACGGCGATGATCTTCTGGCAGAAATAGGCGCAGGCGAGCTCGCGCTTCAGCGCCGCGTCCAGGCTCTCGGGCTGCGGCCGGCCGAGCACGCGGTTCTGCTCGGCGGTGCGCGGGGCTGCGACCGCCTCGGTGTCGAGCACGAAGCCGTGCGACGGCAGGGCGGCGGCGTTCGCACCCAGGATCGGCAGCAGACGATCGAGATTGTGGGTGCGCCCGATCCAGACGACGTCGTAATAGCCCGACCGCTCCTCGATCAAGGCGGCGAGCTGCTCCATGCCGCGGTCGTAGAGCACCTCCACGGTCTCGGGCATGTCGCGGAAGATTTCGATCGGGCTGGCGCTGGCCTTGTAGATCGGAAAGACGCTGACCAGGTGCCCCAGCTCGGCCATGCTGTGGATGATGTCGTTCGAGCGGACATAGCCCGCACCCAGGTTGCGCAACGGGATGCGGTCCTCGACGAACAGGATGCGCAAGGCGCCGGAGGGTCGTCCCAGCGCACGCGGCGAGCGCGCATGCACCGCATTGCGCGGTCCCGGCGGGTGCTGGTAGCGCAAATAGTCCAGATGCTTGGAGATGAAAATGCGATGGTTGCGGGTCATCAGCCGCTGCGAGGCGGTGGCGTCGGCTGAGCCATATTCAAAATGCTGCACCACCACGTCGGGATCGTACATCACCTTCAGGCCGCGCTTGCGTAAGCGGACGCACAGGTCGGCCTCCTCGTAATAGGCGGGGCGGTAGTCGTCGTCGAAGCCGCCGAGTGCGCGCACGATGTCGCTGCGCAGCATCAGGAACGCGCCCGAGCAGTAATCCACCTCGCGCACGAAATTGGCCTCCGGCGCATTCGGGTCGGTGTCGCGCAGATAGCCGAAGGTGGTGCCGTCGCGCCAGATGATGGAGCCCGCCTCCTGCAGCGCGCCATTGGTGCGGATCAGCTTGCCGCCGACGGCGCCGATGTCGGCCGCACTGAACAGACGCGCTAAAGCCCGCTTGCAGGCATCGATGCCGACCAGCAAATCGTTGTTGAGATAGAGCATCGCCGGCGCGCTGACCAAAGCAAGGGCGGCGTTGCAGGCCTGCACAAAGCCGGCATTGTAGGCAAAGCGGAGCAGCTTGGCGCCGGTGACGAACCGCTCGATATGGCGCGTTTCGTCGTACGAACCGGAATCAACGAGGATCAGCTCCAGGCTTCCGGTGAAATTGGCGCGCAGCGAGGCCAGCGCCATCATGGTCAGCGCGAACTGGTTGTGCAGCACAATGATGACGCTGAGCTCGGGGATGCCTTCGACGCTGAAGTCGAGCCCCCGGCGCGCGAGCTGCGGCAGCATGTTCTCGGCTGCGCGTGCGAACAGCTGCTTGGACTGAGCCTCCGCGATCGGCTCGACGACGCGGCCGAGCGCGCCCGAGGTCAGGCGCGACAGCCAATGCGCGAACGCGTCGCGAAAGGCGCCGCCTTCGAGGTCCGCCTGCACGCGGCCGCTGAGATAATAATGTAGCAGGTCGATATCGGGATGCGGCCGGCGCCGCTCGACCGCGCCATACATGACGAAGTGCTCGTAACAGCTACGAAACCGTCCGGCCGTGATGCCCTCAAGTACGTCCGGATAGGTGGCGCCGTAATAGGTCTCGGAGAACCATTCCAGCGGCTCGAATGCCTGCGGGCTGTCATTGCACAGGAAATGCTGCAGCGCGCAGCTCCACTCGCCCGCCTTGATCGCGTTCGCGACGTCGGGGTAGCGCTGGAGATACCAGTCAGGATCAAAGTACCATGAGACCCGGACGGCATTGCCTGTAATGTAGTCGCCAGCCAGGAACTGCGCGAACGAGCCACCGCGGTCCGGACCGAATTTGTCGTGCGCAGGCTTGTTGTTGCGGTAGAGCATCGCATCGAACAGCCAGTGGCCGCAGCGGAACTCGCGGTCGCCCAGGGTCAGATAATGGTCATAGCCGTTGACCAGGCCGTTGCGGTCCAGCACGCTCCGGGTGATGTCAGGATAGGATGTGAGATAGAATTTTTCCGAGAACAACCAGTGCGGCGCGCGCTGCTTGTAGCCGTCGTCGCAATAATGCGCGAACCCGCTGGCAAACGCGCCGGCGACCACGGCGGCCGCCACATCGGGGTTTTCGGCCAGATACCATTGCTCGTCGAAGAACATGTTTGGCGAGTGGCCGAAGCGGGCGCCATGCTCGCGATAGAACTGTTCGGCGTCGGCGATGCCGATTGCCTGCATCTGATCGACCGCCGCCGGATAGCGACGCAGATACCATTCACCATCGAAGACAGACCAGACCGGCGCGCGCGCGGGAGCCGCGCGCCCGACCCTGCCGTCCAGCGGAATCACCGACCCCATATGCTCGCCTCGCTCATCCGAACCGAGGCAACATATACCGGCTCCGCAATAATACCAGCACTACGTTGTTATGGTGTCGTAACTTCGAGTCGGTAGCCGACCCCGGCTTCGGTCCGCAGCAGCCGCGCCGCCGGGCCGAGCTTGGCACGCAGCTGCGCCACATAGACGCGCAGATACTGCACGTCGTCGGTATGCGCAGGCCCCCAGACCGCGGTGAGCAACTGGCGATGGGTCAGCACGCGGCCGGCATTGCGTGCGAGCAGTTCAAGCAGGCTCCACTCGCGCGGGCTGAGCGCCAGGGCTGCGTCGCCGGCACGCGCCTGCCTGCGGGCGAAGTTGATCTCGAACCCGGGCACCGCCAGCACCTCCGGCACCCCGGCCTGGCTTCTGCCGTGCCGCAGCGCCGCGCGGATGCGGGCGAGCAGTTCGCCCACCGCGAACGGCTTTTCCACATAGTCGTCGGCGCCGGCGTCCAGGGCCGCGATCTTGTCGGCCTCGCGGTCGCGCGCGGTAAGCATCAGCACCGGCACGGCGCTGAAGGCGCGTAAGCGGCCGAGCGCCTCCTGGCCGTCGAGGTCGGGCAGGCCGAGGTCGAGCAGCACCGCGTCGGGGGAGCGGCTCGCGGCAAGCCGCAAGCCTTCGGCGGCGGTGTCCGCGCGCGCCACGCTGTAGCCCGCGGCTTCAAGCGCCGGGCGCAGGAAGCGATGGATCTGCGGCTCGTCGTCCACCACCAGGATCAGCGCGCCACTCATGCGGGGAGCCGGATCGTCACTACGGTGCCGGGGGCGGCGTCGGCGGCCCGGTGCGGACGCGGACTCGCCGCCTCGATTTGGCCACCCATCGCCTCGACCAAGCCGCGGGCGATGGCAAGACCCAGGCCGGTGCCGGCGGAGAGCGGCATGCGGTCGCGGCGATGCACCCTGAAGAAGCTGTCGAACACGTGCGCCAAGTCGGGTGCCGCGATACCGACGCCCTCGTCCTCGACTTCGATGACCACGCGGGCGCCGTCCAGCATGGCACGAACCCGCAGCAGCCCGCCCGCAGGGGCATACTTCATCGCATTGTCCAGCACGTTGAACAGCACCTGCTCCAGCAGGGCCGAATCGGCGGTCGCGTGCAATCCGTCCGGCACCTGGACCTGCACCAGCAACGCCTGCGGCAATCGGGCGAGGGCTGCATCGATCACCACTGCCACCGGGGTTGCTTCAAGCCGCGGCCGCACCTCCCCACTCTCCAGCCGGGTCAGTTCGGCGATATTGGCAAGGAATCGCGCCATCCGCCCGACATCCTCCTCGATACTCGACAGCAGGTCGGCGCGGGTCGCGTCGTCGAGGCGGTCCCAGGCGCTGCGCAACGTGCCGGCCGCCCCCTGGATGGCAGCGAGCGGCGTGCGCAGATCATGCCCGAGTGACGCGAGCAGTGCGGTGCGCAGGCGCTGGGTGCTCTCCAACGCTGCCGCCTGGGCGACCTCGGTGGCCAGCCTGACCCGCTCGAGCGCGACCGCCGCCTGATCGACCAGCGCCTCCATCGCCTGCGATAGCGGCTCGTCGAGGTCGCGCGCGGACTGGAGGCCGAGCACCCCCAGCGTGCCACGCACGGTGCGCATCGGCAGGAAGCGCCAGCCGGCGCCGGGCAGGGTGTTGGTGCCGCGCCCGGTCGGCTCGCCGTGCAGCACAGCCCAACGCGCCGCCGCCCAGGCGCCTTCGTCAAGATCCGGCGGCTCCTGCGCTGCCAGCGTATCGGCGCTGCCGGTGAGCACCACCGCACGGCCGCCGAGGGCCGCCGCCTGCTGGCGAATTTCGGCCAGCAGGTCAGGCTCCGTCGCCGGCACGCCGAGGCTGCGGCTGAACGTCCCGATGCGGCGCAGTCCCTCAACCCGTGCCGCCGCCGCTCTCGCCTCGGCGCGCACCCGTCCCGCGAGCCCGCCGCTCAGCAACGCCACGACGGCGAACACCAGCAACGCCACGACATCGCGTGGGCTGTCGATGATGACGGTATGCAGGGGTGCGATGAAGAAGAAATCCCAGGCAAGAAAGCCCAATCCCGCCGCCAGCATCGCCGGCTGCAGGCCGCCGAGAGCCGCCGCCGCGGTGACAGCGGCGAGATACACCATGCCCATCGCCTCGCCCGGCAGCACGTCCGCCAGCAGGATGCCGATGCCGGTCACGACCGCGATCAGCAGGGCCGCCAGCAACAACGGCCGCCAGGACCCGTGCCGGGTGCTACGCACCGGGCGACGCGCAACCGCGTCCGGGGTGGGCACGACATGCAGCGCGAAATCCGGCGCACGTCGCATCAGTTGCGCGCCCAGCGTGCGTCCGGCGAGCCGTCGCCATAGCGGCGGACGGCCGCGTCCGATCACCAGGTGGGTGGCGTTCTGCCGGCTCGCCACCGCCGTCAGGGCAGCGACCAGGTCGCCGCTTTCGGGCGGTCGTTGCTCGATCTGGGCCCCTAAGGCCAGAGCCAAGGCCAATGGGCCACGCGCCGTGAGCCCGCTGCCGACGCCGCTGCCGGCGCGCTCGATATGCAGCGCCGACCAGGGCGCCCGCAACGCATCGGCCAGGCGCTTGGCGTGCCGGACGACCGCCTCGGCCGAGGCATCGGAGCCGACCAGCGCCAGCACCCGCTCCGACGCCGGCCATGGACCGATGGCGCCGGATCGCTGGCGCCATTGCCGCACATCGCCATCGACATGCGCCGCTGTCCGTCGCAGCGCGATCTCACGCAGGGCCGCGAGATTGCCCTCCTTGAAGAAGCCGGCCGCGGCCCGTCGCGCGGTATCGGCGCGATAGATCCTGCCGTCATGCAGACGCTCCAGCAGCTCGGTCGGCGGCAGATCCACCATCTCGATCTCGTCGGCTAGCTCCAGAACGCGATCGGGCAGCGTCTCCGCCGGGCGGATGCCGGTGATCCGGGCGACATCGTCGTTGAGGCTTTCGAGGTGCTGGACGTTGAGCGTGGCCCAGATGGTGATCCCGGCGGCGAGCAGCTCGGCCACGTCCTCCCAGCGCTTTGCATGCCGGCTGCCAGGCGCGTTGGTATGGGCAAGCTCGTCGATCAGCAGCAGCGCCGGACGCGCCGCCAGCGCCGCATCGACATCGAACTCCTCCAGGGAATGGCCGCGATACGACACCCGCCGACGCGGCAGCACCGGCAGGTCACCCACCTGGTCCTGCGTCTCAGTACGTCCGTGCGTCTCAATGATGCCGGCCAGCACGTCGATGCCGTCGGTACGGCGACGACGGGCCTGCGCCAGCATCTCGTAGGTCTTGCCGACACCGGGTGCGGCGCCCAGGAACACCTTCAGACGCCCGGCCGACGGCTCCGCCGTGCGCGCGAGCAGCGTGTCGGGGTCGGGACGGTCATCCTCGCGGAGGTTTGCGGCCGGCATCGACCAAGGTTAGCGCACTCCGCCGCTGCCGGCGACGGACCATGTTCCGGGCGCCGGAGCAAATTCCACATGGAATCTTTATGCGGTTCCGGCCGACGGTGCGTCTGTTGCAAGACACGTGGCCATAGGGTGCGGCATTGGCGGACATCATTGCGATCATCGTGGGCCTGGCGATCTTCGCCGTTCTGTTCGCCTACGTTCCCACATGCGAAAAGGTCTGACGGATGTTCGACCTGATCCTCGGCGGTATCGTATCGATATCATTGCTTGTCTATCTGGTCTGGGCGCTGGTGCGGCCGGAAGATTTCTGACCGTTCATTGCAGGAAAGTCCGACATCATGACTTGGCATGGCAGCGCATATATCGCGCTGATGCTGCTGCTCGTCCTGGGCGCCGCAATCCCGCTTGGCGCCTACATGGCGCGTCTCTTCCAGGGCAGGATCACAGCGCTGCAATCGGTCGAGCACGGGATCTATCGCGTCTGCGGCATCGACCCGCTGCGTGAGATGGGCTGGCAGGCGTACGCGATCGCGCTGCTCCTGCTGAGCGTCATCCATTTCCTGCTGCTGTATGCGATCCTGCGTTTGCAATTCTATCTGCCGTTCAATCCGCAAGCCACCGTTGGCATGCCGCCGATGCTGGCCTTCAATACGGCGGCGAGCTTCACCACCAACACCAACTGGCAGGCCTATACGCCGGAATCGCAAATTTCCAACGGCGCGCAGATGTTGGGCCTGGCCGTGCACATGTTCATCTCCGCCGCCGCCGGAATCGCCGCCGCCGCCGCCGTCATGCGCGCCTTCACCGCCGGCAATCTCAAGACGCTCGGCAATTTCTACGTCGATCTGACCCGGATCACGCTGTACCTGCTGCTGCCGGTGACGCTCGTCGCCACGGTGGCGCTGCTGGTCAGTGGCGTGCCGATGACGTTCGCTCCATATGCCAGCGCGCACACGCTTGCCGGCGACAGCCAGACGATCGCCCGCGGCCCGGTGGCGTTCATGGAGGCGATCAAGGAGTTCGGCACCAATGGCGGTGGATTTTTCAACGCCAATGCCGCGCATCCTTTCGAAAACCCGACGATCTTCACCAATCTGCTGGAGAACTGGCTGGATCTGGTGATCGGCTTCTCTCTGCCGATCGCACTCGGCCACATGATCGGCCGCAAGCGCGAAGGCGTCGCACTCTACGCGGTCATGGCGATCATTCTCGGCTTCGGCATTTTCGGCGCCTATGCCGCGGAGGCCTCCGGCAATCCGTTGTTCACGCATGCCGGTGTCGTCGCGCACTCCGGCAATTTCGTCGGCAAAGAGGTCCGCTTCGGCATCGCCGCATCGGCATCATATAATGTCTCGGCGACCGGCACCTCGACCGGCGCGGTGGACAGTTTCACCGACAGCTACATGCCGCTTGGCGGCGCCGTGCCGATGTTCCTGATGCAGCTTGGCGAGGTCTCGCCGGGCGGGGTCGGATCGGGCCTCTATACCATCGTCATCTTCGCCCTGCTCGCGGTGTTCATCGCCGGGCTGATGGTCGGGCGGACGCCGGAATATCTGGGCAAGAAGGTGCAGGCGAAGGAGATCAAGCTGGCCATGCTGGCATTCCTGATCCTTACCGTGTCGATCCTCGGTGGTGCCGGGATGTCGCTGCTGACCAAGTCCGGGCTTGGCTCGCTGGCCAATGCCGGCCCGCACGGCTTGTCCGAAATGCTCTATGGCTGGACGTCAGCGACTGAAAACAATGGCAGCGCCATGGCCGGACTTTCCGCCAACACGACGTTGCTCGATTACGGCCTGGGCACGGCGATGCTGCTGGGCCGCTTCGCCTTCATGATCCCGGCACTGGCGATCGCCAGCTCGCTCGCCGCCAAGCAGAAGCTGCCGCCCAGCAGCGGCACGTTTCCGACCGACGGGCCGCTCTTCATCGGCCTGCTGGTCGGCGTGATCATCATCCTCGGCGGCCTGCAGTTCATGCCCGCCGACATGCTGGGGCCGCTCGCCGAGCACTTCGTCCTTGTCGCCGGAAAGACCTACTAGATGACCACCGACACGCAAACGATTGGTCTGTTCGACCGCACGATCATCCGCCGCGCCGGCCTCGACGCGTTGGCCAAGCTCAATCCCATAACCCTGGCGCGCAATCCGGTAATCTTCGTCACCGAAATCGTGGCTGCCCTGGTCAGCATTGTCGCGATCGAGGATCTGATTGCCGGCAAGGAAGCGGAGTTCTCGATCACGATTGCGGTCTGGCTGTGGCTGACGGTGCTGTTCGCAACCTTCGCCGAAGCGGTGGCAGAAGGGCGCGGCCGGGCACGCGCCGAGAGCCTGCGCGCCGCGCGCTCGGAAACCATGGCCAAGCTGATCCTGGATCCGCGCGAGTACCACATCTTCAAGCCGACCCCGGCGCCATACCTGCACAAGGGTGATCTCGTCCTGGTCGAGACCATGGACATTATCCCGTCCGACGGCGAGATCGTCGAGGGCATCGCCAGCGTCAACGAGAGTGCGATCACCGGCGAATCCGCGCCCGTGATACGTGAGGCCGGCGGCGACCGCAGCGCCGTCACCGGCGGCACCCAGGTGGTGTCGGACTGGCTGGTGGTGCGGATCAGCGCCGAGCCGGGATCGACCTTCATCGACCGCATGATCGCCCTCGTCGAGGGCGCCGAGCGACGCAAGACGCCCAACGAAATCGCGTTGAACATCCTGCTTGCGGGCCTGACCATCATCTTCCTGGTGGCGGTGGTGACGCTGATCGGCTTCGGCTCCTATTCGCACACCAAATTCAGCATCCCGGTGCTGGTGGCCTTGTTCGTCTGCCTGATTCCCACCACCATCGGCGGCCTGTTGTCGGCGATCGGCATCGCCGGAATGGACCGGCTTATCCGCTTCAACGTGGTGGCGACATCCGGGCGCGCGGTGGAGGCGGCGGGCGATGTCGACTCGCTGCTGCTCGACAAGACCGGCACCATCACCTTCGGCAACCGCATGGCGGCGGGACTCTACCCGGTGCGCGGCGTCGGCGAGCGCGAACTGGCGGAGGCGTCGGTGATGGCCTCTCTCGGCGACGAAACCCCCGAAGGCCGCTCAATCGTGACCTACGTGCGCGACCGTCTGGGCATCGCGCCGACGATGCCCGAGGGCGCGGAGATGGTGCCGTTCAGCGCCAATACCCGTGTCTCCGGCCTGGACCATGCGAACACATCATGGCGCAAGGGAGCCGTGGGATCGGTGCTGGGCACGCTCGGCGTCGCCAACGGCCCCGCCGAATTCAGCGAGGCGGTGGACCGGGTCGCGCGCGCCGGCGGCACGCCGCTGGCGGTCAGCCTCGATGGCCGGCTGATGGGCGTGGTGGAGCTCAAGGACATCGTCAAGCCGGGCATACGCGAACGCTTCGACTCGCTTCGCCGGATGGGCATACGCACAGTGATGGTAACCGGCGACAACCGGATTACGGCGGCCGCCATCGCCGCGGAAGCCGGCGTGGATGACGTGGTGGCCGAAGCGACGCCGCAGGATAAGCTCGACTATATCCGACGGGCGCAGGCGGAGGGCCGGCTGGTCGCGATGTGCGGCGACGGCACCAACGACGCCCCCGCCTTGGCCCAGGCGGATGTCGGCGTCGCCATGCAGACCGGCACCCAGGCGGCGCGCGAGGCCGGCAACATGGTCGATCTCGACAGCGATCCGACCAAGCTGATCGAGATCGTCGAGATCGGCAAGCAATTGCTGATCACCCGCGGCGCACTCACCACTTTTTCGATCGCCAACGACATCGCCAAATATTTCGCCATCCTGCCGGCGATCTTCATTGCCGCGTATCCAGAGCTGCAGGCGCTCAACGTGATGCACCTGGCCTCGCCGAAATCCGCCATCCTCTCCGCGGTGATCTTCAACGCCCTGATCATCGTGGTCCTGGTGCCGCTGGCGCTGCGCGGCGTGAAGTTCCGCGCCCTCGGGGCGGCGGCGCTGCTGCGTCGCAACCTGCTGATCTATGGGCTTGGCGGCATCGTCGCCCCCTTCATCGGCATCAAGATCATCGACCTGATCCTCGGCGTCTTTCACGTCTTCTCCTGATCGGACCTGCCATGTTGCGCGAACTCCGCCCCGCTTTGTCCCTGGTCGTCCTGTTCACGCTGGTGCTGGGGCTGATCTTTCCCGTCGCCGTGACCGGCTTGGCGCAGCTCGCATTGCCGTTCCAGGCCAATGGCAGC
Source organism: Lichenicoccus sp. (assembly GCF_965276875.1). GTDB lineage: Bacteria > Pseudomonadota > Alphaproteobacteria > Acetobacterales > Acetobacteraceae > Lichenicoccus. Next base: position 2,183,513 of record NZ_OZ255701.1, read on the forward strand.
CTCATCCTGGTGGGAGGCAAGCCAGTCGGCTCGGCGCTGATCGGCCAGACCTTCACGTCGCCCACCCTGTTCCAGAGCCGGCCTTCCGCCCTGACCGGGACGGACGCAAAGGGTGCCACGGTCCCTACTCCGTATGATGCCTCGGAATCGGGCGCATCAAACCTGGCGTCGACCAGCAAGGCGATGATCGACGACGTCGGCACGCGCGTCGCCGCCTACCGCCGCGCGTTCGGCCCCGGCCCGGTGCCCGCCGATGCGGTGGAATCGTCCGGCTCCGGCCTCGATCCGGATATCTCACTGGTCAATGCGCTACGCCAGGCGCCAGCGGTGGCGGCGGCGCGGCATCTTCCCGCCGCTTCCGTGATCGCCTTGGTCAACCAAATGGCGACGCGGCCCTGGCTCGGCTTCGTCGGCACCGCGCATGTGAACGTCCTGGAACTCAATGTCGCGCTGGGCAGCAAGCAGGGCTGAGGTGCCTGATTGTCCCCGTCATCCACAGAACGGTCCACACATGGAACGTTCCGGTATACGACCTACGCCCTGCTTCGGGTTCGGATCGTGACGCTGACCAGGGTGCGTAAAATGCGCGTGGTCGCCTTGACCGTGCCGCGCAGGTTGCCGGCCACCTTGGACTGGCCGGCCAGCCGGCGATGGTAGGGCATCGGCACCTCGATCACGCGCAAGCCGGCCGACGCCGCGCGCATCTGCATCTCCAGGTTCCAGCCATAGGTCAGTTCGCGCATGCCGAGCCCTTGCAGCACGTCGACGCGGATGGCGCGATACGCACACATGTCGCGGTAGCGGGTGCCGGTCAGCAACCCGACGGCGCCGCCCACCAGATGGCCGGCCAGAACCTGGTGCAGCCCCATGCTGCCGGGATCGCGGCCGGCACGTGTGCGATGGGCGAGCACGAAGTCGGCGTCGCCGTCGCACACCGGACCCACGATCCGCGCGGCCAGCTCGCCTGCGTCGCTGCCGTCGCCGTCGAGAAACAGCACGATGGTCGCACCGAGTGCTGCCGCCCGCTCGACGCCGCTCTGGCAGGCGCGGCCGTAGCCGCGACGAGGCTCGACCATGATTTCGGCGCCGGCCGCGCGAGCTTCGGCTACGGTCGCATCGGTGCTGCCTCCGTCGACAACGAGCACAATGTCCACCAGCGTGCGCGGCAGCCGGGCGACGGTCGGCCCGATGGCCCCGGCCTCGTTGAAGGCCGGGATCACCGCGGCGATGGACACGCCTACAGGCTCCAGCGCAGCCCGCAGCCCTGGCACGGCTTCGGCGGGGTGTCGCCGAGCAGGTTCTCGCGGAAATCCTGGTAGGCGGCGCCGTTCCAAATCTCGCGCAAGCTCTGCTGGGTGGCGTCGCCCAGCGTATAGGTCTCGTAGCCGCGTGCCGAGAACGGCGCGATGCAGCAGGGCAGCGCGCGCCCGTGCGCAGTGAAATACATCAACGACCAGGGACGCCGGCAACCCGACCAGGGCTGCGCCTCGTCGGCCTTCTTCAGGCTCAGGCCGGGCTCGGTGGCGCCGGAGGCATCCAAGGTGACGCCGAGCTCGGCGCCCAGCGCCTGCGCTGCCTCGATGGCAATCCGCTCCTCGCCCTGGTTCTGCTCGAACAGCGAGCTCTCCTTGCGCGCCATGCCGAAGCCGGTCTCGTCGAACACCAGACGCTGCAGATGCACCTCGCGCACACCCATGTCGGCGGCGAGACGGACGAAGTCGGGGAGCTGCTGCACCGTCTCCTTCATGCCGGTCAGCCAGAGCGAGACCACCGGCTTGGTGAAGCCATTCTCGGCCTGGTAGCGGGTCAGCGCTCGCACGTCGCGAACGATCCGGTGGAAGAAATCCTTGCCGCGGACCAGCTTGTAGGTCGCGGCATCCGCGGCATCGACGGAGACGCGCAGCTCGTCGAGGCCGGTTGCGATCAGTTCGGGGAACTTGCGCGGGTTCAGCAGGGTGCCGTTGGTGTTGAACAGCACATGGACGTTGCGGTCCTTGAGATAGCGGATCATCCGCGGCAGGGCGCGCACCAGCATCGGCTCGCCGACGCCGTGCAGCACCGCGCGCGCGAGGTTGGGCACCTGGTCGACGATCCTGGTGAACAGCTCCCAGCTCATGTCCGCCGGCGGCTCCAGCGCCTCGAAGGTGCGCGGACAGGTCTCGCACAGCAGATTGCAGCGGTTGGTCACCTCCAGATACAGGCAGACCGGAGGGGCCACCGCCTCGGCGGTGCGCGTGGGTGCGACCTTCTCGAAGTAGCGGCGGGACTCGTTGAGAGTGATCGACATCATACTTGTCCTGTAGTGGGGGCGGACCAGAGCGCGGGCTGGCGCTTGGCGGCGCGGACGCGGAGATCGCGTGCGGCCAGGAGCAGGGCTGGGGCAAACACCAGACCACGCCAGATGAAAAGGTCGGCGATTGGATCGAGGTAGAGCAGCAAAGGCGCCACGGAGAGCCAGATCACGGCGCGCGACGGTGCGATGGTGGCGAACACCGCAAGGAACGGGAAATACCAGGGATAATGCGGGCTGAGCAGGAGCATGAACGCAAAGCCGAGCCAGCCGGCTTGTCGGCACAGACGCAAAACATCGAGAGCCGGCGGCAGAGCTGCGCGATTGCGTGCGAGCAGCCACAGCGACGCCGCGACCAGGCCGCTGGCGCAAATGGCCAGATAGGCCGCCGACGTCCAGGATGGCAGCGTGCAGACCTCGGCAATCCCGTCGAGCAGCCAGACGCCGGTACCCTGGCGCAAGCCCTCCTCGCTGCCGTAATGCGGCAGGAAGCCGAGCACGTGCCAGCCGACCTGGATATAGCAGGCATAGAGCGCGATCACGACGGCGAGGAACGCCACCGGCGCTTGCCAGTTCACCGGGCGCACGAACGGCCGCCATAGCGCCGGCGCGATCGCCAGTGGAAAGAACTTGACCAGGGTCGCCGCCGCCAGCACCGCGCCGGCGAGGGTATCGCGACGAGCCGCCCGGGCCAGCAGGGCGGCCGCGATCAGTCCGGCGGCGGCGGCGTCGACATGGCCGTTGCCGGCGAAGGCCCACACCGCGAGCGGGTTCCAGGCATAGATCAGCACTCGCGTGTCGGGCAGGCCAGCCATGCGCAGCAGCGCGATCAGACAGACGACCGCAAGACACTCGAAGCCGACCATCGCGACCTTCACCGCCCATACGGATTGGGCGAAGGCCGCAATCGCGCGGTAGATCACCTGGGCCATCGGCGGATAGATGGTCCGCGCGTAGGTGCGCCGGTTGATATGCGGGTAGATCGCGGTGTCGCGCAGCCTGACCAGCGCCGGATCGGCCGGGACGAAACGATAGGGATTGATGCCGGCCGCCTGCACCCTGCCGTCCCAGACATAGCGATAGACGTCGCTCGACAGGAACGGTGGCGCCAGCAGCACCGGCAGGCGCATCGCCAGTGCCACGCCGAGCACCACCCAGAGCATGAGTCGCGGCTGCACCGTATGGCGCAGGACCAGCGCGCAGGCGCCGAGATAGACGACGCCGGCGAGTGCCATGACACCGACGAAGCGGTTGGTCAGCGCCACCGATCCGACGCTGTCGGCATGCGGCACATGCAGCGACAGGCCCAGCACAATGAGGCCGATCAGAGCGGCGCCCGCGATCGACAGGGACACAATCTTCACGAGGCGCGTCGCAGGCCGAGACGGTCGATGCAGGCCCAGGTTGCGGGTGCGTGGTAGGCGTCCGGGCCGGCCCGCGTGGGGCCGTCGAGCAGCCGAGCGAGTGCTGCATGGTCGTCGATGTCGTACCAGGGCGGCAGATCGACCATCGGCAATTCGATCGACGCGGCACGCGCGCGCGTCTGGGCCGCGACGCGCTCCGTGCTCCAGTCGATGTCCTCGAACAGGGCCGCGTGCGCCGCCTTCAGCCCAAGAATATAGTAGCCGCCATCCTCGGCGGGTCCGAAGACCGCACGGTCTCCGGGCTCGGCGAGGAGTGCAGCCGCCCGCACCAGGATCCCCGTCGGCAGGGTCGGGCCATCCGAGTTGAGCACGCAGACGGAGGTGTAGCCGCGATCCAGCAAGACAGTGATGGCGTGCAGCAGGCAGCGACCGAAGCCGCGCACGGAGCCCGGCATCGCGGCGTCGCCGTCCGCCAGCAGCAGCGGGGTGCCGGGCGCGACATGGCCGTCAAACAGTGCCTCCAGCCCGGCGGGGGCATAGGCGACATAGCCGTCGATTGCGGCCGCGCGGGCGGCCAGTGCGATGTTCTCGGTGGTATCGCGCAGGAACGCGGCACTCATCGCGGCCGCCTGAGGCGCGGTGAGCGGTGGCACCAGGCGCGTCTTGGAGAAGCCTGAGCGTGGCGCCTTGGCCATGACCGCGATCGCGCAGGCGCCTTGCGTATGGGACGGAATTGTCATGCGTCGATCAAGACCCGCTGAACCAGTTGTAGCCTCGATCCACCCAGAACCCGCCAGGGCGGCGGTTCGTAGCGGAGAGTGTTGTCACGAATTTGGAATTCTTGAAGGCTAATCTGGTCGGTATCCTAATTTTGAACGGGGTGCCATACGCTGCCGGCAGCGCCTCGCCCCGATTGTCGCCCAGCTCCCGCATGCCAGCGTGCGGCGGTGTCATGTGTCGATCTCCAGCCCGGCCTGTCGCAGGCTCGTGCGCACCTCATCTATGGCCAGGAAGCGTATGAATGCGGCGGCATTGCGGTTCAAAACGTGCCGGTTGAAGGCGGCTACGTAGCGGAGCGGCGCGGCCATGAGTTGCGACGGAGCGCGCAGCCCCGGGCAGAACACGACCACATGAGGCGCGTTGACAAAGTCGGATCTGGAGGTTGCAGGCGCCGCAGGCTGCGGCCACCGTGTCAGAAGTGAGACGGGAGCCATGCCGGTGAGGCGAATTGCCGTGCGTCTGAGCATCGGGGATCCCGGAGCCGCTGCGATGGCCGCGTGCGTTACGATTGCACCATTGCAGCGTCCAATTCCGCGCGGGTATGGAATCTATACACGTGCGAGGCTGCCATCTTCAGGACACCATCCTGCGTCTAGATCGGCAGCGTGAGCACCGACGCACCTTATTCGATGCCGGCCGCCGCGGTTGGCCGCAACCAGGCCTTTGTCCTCGGCGGCTTCCTGGCGCACCATGAGGCAGTTATTCGCTACGATCTCAGCGCCTCCGAGTGCCAGCCACTCAGCCTTGCGTCGCTGCTGGAGGCTGCCTCACCCGAGCATCTGGCACTGTGGTCGGCGATGGATCTGGGCTACGCGCATCCGCAAGGCACCCTCGGCCTGCGCACCGCGATCGCCGGTCGCTACCGGACGATCACGCCGACGCAGGTTCTGTGCTGCGCCGGCGCCCAGGAGGCCCTCACCTGTGTCGCCGAGGCGCTGCTGCAGCCGACCGACCACGCAATCGTCGTCGTGCCGATCTACCAGCCCTCCGAAACAGCGGTGACGTCCCGATGCGCCGTCTCCGGCGTGCCGCTGGAGCCGGACGCGCGATGGCGGCTGGACGTGGACCGGATTGCGCGCGCCATTCGGCCGAACACGCGGCTGGTGCTGATCAATTTCCCGAACAGTCCGACCGGCGCCGGCATAGCACCCGAAACCCTCGCTGACCTGGTGGCGCTCTGTCGCAAGCATGGGTTGTGGCTGATCAACGACGAGGTCTATCGCGCAATCGGCAGCGACCCGGACCAGCAGCAGGTCGTCGACCTCTACGAGCGCGGGATCTCCATCGATGCGCTCTCCAAGAGCTTCGGCATGCCCGGCCTGCGGGTCGGCTGGATCGCCTGCCGCGACGAGACCGTCCTGGCGCTGGCAATGAACGCCAAGAGCGGGCTGTCGAGCTGTCTGGCGCGGCCCAGCGAGGCGCTGGCACAGATGGCGTTGCGCCGCGCGCCGCACATCATCGCGCGCAATCGCGACCTCGCGCGCGCCAACTGGTCGCGGCTGTTGCCGGTGCTGGCGCGGCACGGCGAACGGTTCGAGGCGCCCGCGGCGAATGGCGGCGTGCTGGCCTTTCCGCGCTATCTCGGGCCCGGCCGGGCGGACGCGTTCGCCGCCACCCTGGTGCGCGAGGCCGGCGTGCTCGTGTTGCCGTCCAGCCTGTGGCACTCGCCGCTGGCCGCCGTCGCCGCCGACCATATTCGGATCGGCCTCGGCACAGCCGCGTGCGCACCCGCGATCGCGGCACTGGACCGCTATCTAGCCGCCGCCTGAAGGCTCCAGTCGCGAGACGCTCAGGCATCGCTACCGCAGGCCCTTCCACACTTCGGGTGGCCGGTGATCTCAAGGGGTTTCACTTGAGGACTTTCATCTGACATCGCGTTTTTCTGCTTCAATCCTGGGGCTATGTGGCAGTCCGAGAGCAGAGAAGCCGTAACGGGTGAGGCCGGGCTGTTGAATGCCCGGCAGCCGGCGGCCGCAGGACTTCCTCGTCGGCGTCCGTCTGCTGGGCGCGGTCATGTTGCCGCGAGAGGCCGTCGGCCGCTCCCGCAGGGACATCGCCGCGACCGGACGATCATCGCCACGCTAGCCACCTGCATGGACTGCTTCTGTTGGCGCGGGGTTGTGCGATAGGCTTGCATGCACCTTGCCCGCACGCTGGACCCGCACGCTGAAAGACGCTTGATGCCCGCAGCCCTCCGTAGCCGCCTGACCGTCGGATCTCTCACCGCCTCGCGCCTTCGCGACATCACCCGGCGCCGGTTTGCGGAGGCCGCGGGCGTCGCGTTGGCGGTGGTCGCACTCGCCACCCTGGCGGCGCTGGCTTCCTACAACCCCGGCGATCCGTCGTTCGATACCGCAACCCCAATGGCACCGACGAACCTGCTCGGAGCACCGGGCGCGATCGCGGCCGACCTGCTGATCCAGGGCTTCGGCATGGCCTGCCTGCTGCCGCCACTGGCGATGCTGGGCTGGGCCTGGCGGGTCGCCTCGCATCGTGGCCTGCAAGCGCCGGCGCTGCGGCTGATCGCCTTGCTCTGCGCTGTGCCGGCCTGCGCCGGCACATTCGCGGGCGTGATGCTGCTGCTTGGCGGACATGGATGGTCGTGGCCGGGGCCGGCCGGGCTTGGCGGGGCGGTCGGCGGGAAGTTGTCGCAAATGACCTTTGGCGCCGGTCGCGCCCTCATCGGGCCGTATGGCGGCGCCGCACTCTGGTCACTGGGAGGCTTGCTGGCGCTGGTGCTGGCGCCGCTCTCGCTCGGCCTGTCGGCGGGGGAATGGCGCGCCGCCGGCCGTGGTGCCCAGAACGGCTTCAAGGGGGGCGCCGCACGCCTGCGGCGGGGCGATGGCGGTCATCGCTTCTGGCTACGGCGCAGGCCCGACCCGGATATGATGGCAGATCATGCGTCCGAGCCGGTCTCGTCCGGTCGCTCGCCAATCGCGGCGCAGACCGCCGCACAGGCCAGCTCCCTGGCGATGCCGGCGCCAGCGCGACGTGAGCCAAGGCTGCGTTCATCGTCCGGTGGCTACATGCTGCCGCCCGGGCAGGATCAGGACGATATCCCGGCGCCGCCGTTACGCCCGGCCAGCAGGCGCAAGCCACCCGCGCCCGACACAGCACACCGCGAGGGCGGCCTGTCGGCAATCCGCAAACTGCTCGGTGTCAGTGGGCCCGCTGCGCCGACACCGCGCGCCGAGACCGCGGCGCGACCGCGCGCGGCTCCCGACCCGGACACTGCCGCCTGGACCCTGCCACCGTTGTCACTGCTGCAAGCAGCACCCCCGCGCGCCGGCGGCGGCCCGTCGCCGGAGAGCCTGCAGGCCAACGCCCGGCTGCTGGAGACGGTGCTGTCGGACTACGGCGTGCAGGGTGCGATCGGCGCGATCCATGCCGGACCGGTCGTAACGCTTTACGAACTCGAACCGGCACCTGGCATCCGCTCGGCCAGGGTGATCGGGCTCGCCGACGACATCGCGCGCTCGCTCTCGGTGACCGCGGTGCGCATCGCCACCGTGCCGGGACGCAACGTGATCGGCATCGAGGTCCCCAACGCCCGGCGCGAGACGGTGTATTTCTCCGAGCTGCTGGATGCCGACGCCTGGCAGGACAACACCTCGCGTCTGTGCCTCGCGCTCGGCAAGGACATCGCAGGCAGCCCGGTCTATGCCGATCTGGCCCGCATGCCGCATCTGCTGATCGCCGGCACCACCGGCTCGGGCAAGTCGGTCGGCGTCAATGCGATGATCCTGTCGCTGCTCTATCGGTTGTCGCCGGAGGAGTGCCGGCTGATCCTGATCGACCCGAAGATGCTGGAGCTGTCGATCTATGACGGCATCCCGCATCTGATGGCGCCGGTGGTGACCGAGCCGGCAAAGGCGGTGACCGCGCTGAAATGGACGGTGCGCGAGATGGAGCGGCGCTATCGCGGCATGAGCCAGCTCGGCGTGCGCAACATGCTCGGCTACAACGAGCGCGTCGCTGCCGCCCTGGCCAACCGCGAGGTGCTGATGCGCCGGGTGCAGACCGGCTTCGACCCGGAAACCGGCAAGCCGACGTTTGAGGAGCAGCCGCTCAAGCTCGAACGGCTGCCCTATATCGTCGTGGTGATCGACGAGATGGCCGACCTGATGATGGTCGCCGGCAAGGAGATCGAGGCGGCGGTGCAGCGCCTGGCACAGATGGCGCGCGCCGCCGGCATCCACGTGATCGCGGCGACGCAGCGGCCGTCGGTCGATGTCATCACCGGCACGATTAAGGCCAACTTCCCGACCCGTATCAGCTTCCAGGTGATCAGCAAGTTCGACAGCCGCACCATTCTCGGCGAGCAGGGCTCGGAACAACTGCTTGGACAGGGCGACATGCTCTACATGCAGGGTGGCGGCCGCATCACCCGCGTGCACGGCCCCTTTGTCGGCGACACCGAGGTCGAGGACGTGGTCCGCCACCTGCGCCAGCAGGGCGAGCCCGACTATATGGAGGACGTGACCTCGGTGTTCGAGGAGGAGCCCGGTGCTACCTCCTCCAGCAGTGGCGGCAACGGCCTCGATGGCGGCGGCTTCGACAGCGAGACCGGCTTGTTTGACCAAGCCGTCTCCCTCGTCGCGCGCGAGGGCAAGGCCTCGACCTCGTTCATCCAGCGCCACCTGTCGATCGGCTACAACCGTGCCGCCAAGCTGATCGAGCAGATGGAAAAGCAGGGCATCGTCGGACCCGCCAACCACGTCGGCAAGCGCGAGGTGCTGGTCCGGCGCGAGGCGGCGGAACAGGATTAGCCCGCCGATGCAATCCGAGCCGAAGCGCCTTGTGCTGGCCACGCACAGCGGCAAGTTCCATTGCGACGAGGTGTTCGCGCATGCCGTGCTGCGCCTGGCACTCGGGCTGCGCGAGGCAGGCGTCGACTACACGCTGCTACGCACCCGCAAACCGGAGCTGATCGAAAGCGCGGACATCGTCTGGGACGTCGGCAGCCGCTTCGATGCCGAAGCGCGACGCTTTGACCATCATCAGCGCGGCGCCCCGCTACGCGCCGACGGCACGCCGTTCAGCGCCGCTGGGCTGGTCTGGCAAAGCTACGGCGAGGCGGCGGTGGCAGCCCTGCTGGATGCGCCGGACCACGCCCGCGCCATTGCCGACGAAATCGAGCACAGCGTGGTGCGCCAGATCGACGAGATCGATAACGGCGTCTCCCCGCAAGGCTCGGCAGCGTCCGACACCTTGGGCCTGGCGACGCTGATTGGCGACTTCAATCCGTCCTGGGACGATCCGGCATCGTCCGGACCGAATGCCGGCGACGCGGCGTTCGGGGAGGCGACCGCGCTCGCCCAGGCCATGCTGACCCGCCGCGTCGGCAGCCTGCGCGCGCGGCACGCGGCCGAGGCGTTGGTGCTGGCGGCGCACGCGTCTGGCGCGGATCCGCGTATCCTGGTTCTGGATCGCGGCATGCCCTGGAAGAACGCGGTGTTCGCGCACGCGCTGCCGGTGCTGTTCACAGTCTCACCGGCCAGCAACGGCAACTGGATGATCGACGCGATGCCGCCGGAGCCCGGCTCGTTCGCCCAGCGCCTGCCGTTGCCGGAGGCGTGGGCCGGCCTGCAGGGCGAGGACCTCGTAGCCCAAACGGGTGTCGCCGATGCCGTCTTCGTACATCTGCGTCGCTTCGTGGCGGCCGCGCGCACGCGCGAGGGCGCACTGGCGATGGCGCGTGCAGCGCTACGGGATGAAGTCTGACGCTTCCTGCACGCTTAGCCCAGCCGCCGATCACCAACCCTGCGGGGTGACCGCGCCGGGCGATACAGCATCCGCATCAACGACCATTGGCGGATTTGCTTTGAATGGCCGCGTGATGCCGCCGGGCCGTTCAATGTCAAAATCATAGATTATTACTGACGAAGGCGAATCCTTGCGGACGAGCTGGAAGAACTCGGCATCTTCCTGAGCGAGCTGATCCGGCAGATCAACGTGCCGCCGAACCGCGTGTCGCAGATCATCAACGGCAAGCGAGCTATGACGGGCGATACCGCCTTGCGCCTCGGCCATTGGTTCCGCACTTCGGCCGAGTTCTGGTTGAACCTGCAAACCGCCTACGACCTTCGTCTTGCAGCGCAGGTGGCAGGCGCGGAGATCGAGGCTCTGCCCCTCAGGCCCGACATCAAGCGCAGCCGAGCCTGGTTTAAAGAAATCCGAGTTCACGCTTGGGAGGATTTTTCGGCATGGCGGAAATCGGTGGCGTTTCACCGATCCAGAGACGTCATGCACTCCTCACAGGTTCGCAAAGTGCTTGAGCATGTATCCGACGAGTGCGATGCCGTGGAAGCTACCTCGGCCGTGACTTGATCTGCACCGGCTTCACGATACAACTTCGATCCCCTTGCGGCGAATGACGTTCAACAGCGCCAGCGCCGCGCCAGTCGGCCGCTTCGTACCGCGTTCGAGCTGGGACACGTATCCGGTCGTTACGTTGAGGCAGCGCGCAAACACCGCTTGGCTTAGATGCGCCTGTTCGCGAACCTTGCGGATCTCCTCGCCGGTGATCGGTTCTGCCGCGCCGGTCGGCTTGCCAAGATGCCGCAGCGTGATCTTCGTGTGTGCGTCATCGCCCATGATGCCGGTCCGGTGCATGCCATCGGCCGTCTCAAGGATCACCTTCGCCAAGCGGCTAAGTTCCTGCTTCGCCATGTTCGACCTCCTGTAGCTCCTTTGCCGTGACGGCCCCCGCTATCCGCTCCGCATCCGCGTGCAGCCAGGTAGCAGCGATCTCGCGCAGCGATACCAACTCGTCGGGACCGATGTTCTCCTGTTCGTTCTTGGCGAAGCCATACAGAAACACCGCCCTGCCGCGCGACCGGTAAGCGACCAGCATCCGGTATCCCCCGGACCGCCCCTGCCTTTCACGCGCTACCCGCTGCTTGATCAGACCTCCGCCAAGATCGGCGTCGACTATGCCGCGCTCCGCTCGACCGATTGCTTCCCATAGGCTCTCGTCCGTAATGCGCTCCCGACGCGCGAAACGCGCCAGCCACTTCGTCTTGAAAACGCCGATTGCCATGTAGTTCGTTGAACCATAGTTCAAATACACACGATAGGCAAGATCGTTCTAGGTGGCTGCCGGCTCTACTCCTTGCGGCCGCCGAAGCCACCCTACCCGCGCGCAGCTTGCGTGCGTTCATGATGTATTGCTGTGCGGGCGCAGGCGGCCAGCACTCAGCAGCCCTGCCGCGAAGGCGACCAGCGCACCGGAGGCCAGACAGTGGCGGGCGGAGTCGTGCGGCAGCAACTGGAACACCATTGCCACCAGCATCGCCCCGATGGTCTGTCCTGACAGCCGCGCCACCGACACCATGCCGCTGGCGCCGGCGGAGCGTTGGGCCGGGGCCGCGGTCAGGAGGGCGCGGTTGTTCGGTGGCTGGAACAGGCCGAAGCCGGCGCCGGCGAGGGCAATGCGCCAGGCGATGTCGACGTTCGAGGGGTGCACTTGCATCGCCCAGAGCAGGGCGAAGCCGGTGCCGGTGATGGCGAGCCCGATACTGGACAGCAGGCCCGCTGGGTAGCGGTCGGCGATGGTGGCGACGAGCGGCGAGACCAGCACGATCGCAATCGGCCAGGGCGTGATCAGCAGGCCGGTCTGCACCGCCGAGCGATGCAGGGTCAGCTCGAAGAAGAACGGCATGGCGATGATGAAGAAGTTCGAGGCCACGAAGGCGAGGAAGCCGACCAGGAAGGCGGTGCGAAAGCCCCCGAGCCGGAGCAGGTCGACCGGCAGCAGCGGGGCCGCGCTGGATAATTGGCGGCGCACCAGCCAGGCCATGCAGGCGATTCCTGCTCCGACCAGCATGAGAGACAGGCCTGGACTGCCCTGGTGCGCCAGCCGGTCGAGGCCGACGACCAGCGGGCCAATGGCGAGGGCCAGAAGAACGGCGCTGCGCCAATCGAAGCGGCGCTCCGGCGGCGCGCGGGGCACCTTCGGCAGGCTGATGGTGGCGAACAGCAGCGCGATCAGGCCGAGCGGCAGGTTGATCAGGAAAATCCAGGGCCAGCTCGCCACCGACAGCACGCCGGCGGCGACGGTCGGGCCGAGTGCCACGCCGAGTGCGACCACCAGGCCGTTCAGGGACATGCCGCGGCCAAGCAGGCGCTGCGGATAGATGTAGCGCACCAGAGAGGCGTTCACGCTCATGATGCACGCACCGCCGATGCCTTGCAGTGCGCGCGCGAGGGAGAGCTGAAGCAGGCTCTGCGAGGCGGCGCAGCATAGCGAGGCCGCGACGAACACCAGCAGCCCGACCCGGCACAGGCGGTCCTGTCCGGTGATCTCGCCCGCGGAGGCGAGCGGCAGCAGGCCGATCAGGCTGGCGAGCTGATAGGCGTTCACCACCCAGATCGAGTCCGCGGCGCGCGCATGGATGCTATGCGCGATCGTCGGCAACGCGACATTCGCCACGGAATAGTCCAGGGTCGTAAGCAGCACCGACAGCGCGAGCCCGAACATTGCCAGCTTGCGGGCGTTGCCGGCCAGGCCGTCGAAGGCGGCCGCGGCCGTCAAAGCGCGGTCCGCGGGAATGGGAAAGCAAGCACTTGAGTCAGAGCCTTACACGCGAACAGGTCCCGCTCCCGGCAAAGCGCCGCGTTGCCGGTACGGTGCTCGGCACGATCAGCGTGTGCCACATGCTCAACGATGCCATCCAGTCGCTGTTGCCTGCGATCTATCCGCTGCTCAAGGGCGGCTTTCATCTCTCCTTCGGCCAGATCGGGCTGCTGACCCTGTGCTACCAGGTCACCGCATCGCTGCTGCAACCGCTGGTCGGGCAGTTCACCGACCGCAAGCCGCTGCCGTGGTCGTTGTCGGCGGGGATGGCGCTGTCGATGGGCGGGCTACTGGCGCTGGCGGTGGCGCACTCGTATGGCGAGCTGCTTGGGGGTGCGGCTTTGCTTGGCGTCGGCTCCTCGATTTTTCATCCCGAGTCCTCGCGCATCGCTCGTCTGGCGTCCGGCGGCCAGCATGGCCTGGCGCAATCGGTGTTTCAGGTTGGCGGCAATTTTGGCTCCTCCCTGGGGCCGTTGCTCGCCGCCTTCGTGGTGCTGCCGAACGGCCGCGCGTCTCTGGCATGGTTCTCTCTGGCCGCGTTGGGCGGCATTATACTACTGGGCGCGGTCGGACGCTGGTATGCGCACCAGAATCGCATCCAGGGCACGCGGCCACTGGCGGGAGAGGCGCACGGGCTGAGCGGTGGGCGTGTCCGCCTGGCCATCGGTGTGCTGATCGCCCTGGTGTTTTCCAAGTTTTTCTACCTGGCCAGCTTCTCCAGCTACTACATCTTCTACCTGATGCACCGGTTCGACCTTTCGGCGCGGCATGCCCAGCTCGGGCTGTTCGTGTTTCTGGCGGCGGTCGCGGCGGGCACCATCGCGGGCGGCCCGATCGGCGACCGGATTGGACGCAAGGCGGTGATCTGGGGCTCGATCCTGGGGGTGCTGCCGTTCAGCCTGCTGCTGCCGCATGTCGGGCTCGGCTGGACTCTGGGGCTCAGCGTGGTGATCGGGATGCTGCTAGCGTCGGCCTTCCCGGCGATCCTGGTCTATGCCACCGAGCTGCTGCCCGGGCGGGTGGGCATGGTGTCGGGGCTGTTCTTCGGGCTTGCGTTTGGCATGGGTGGGCTGGGGGCCGCGGTGCTGGGCGTGCTCGCCGACCATATCGGCATCGTTGCGGTGTATGGGCTTTGCGCCTGGCTGCCGGCGATAGGCATCCTCGCCGTGCTGCTGCCGGTGCCGAAACGCTGAACCTGCCACCCCCCTTGTTCGTGGACAGCCGCTTTGTCGTGCTCGACAAGCCGGCCGGGCTGAAGGTGCATGCGGGTCCGGGGGGTGGGCCTTCGGTGGAGGACTGGTTTGGGCTGCTGTCGCGACGGCGCGACGGGCCTTGGCTCGCGCACCGTCTCGATGCCGATACCGCCGGATGCCTGGTAATCGCATTGCGACGCGCTGCGTTGCGCGAGGCGCAAGCCTGTTTTGCCGACGGCCGCGCGGAGAAGACCTACTGGGCGATCGTGGAGGGCACACCATCGGAGGAGACAGGAACGATCACCGTGCCGTTGGCCAAGCTGCATGACCGGACCGGCTGGCGCATGGTTGCCGATGCCGCCGGGGCGCCGGCGCGCACCGACTATGTGGTGCTTGGCCATGCACAGGGCCGGAGCTGGCTGGAACTGCGGCTTCGCCACGGACGTACACACCAGGCGCGGGTGCATTGCGCAAGCCTCGGCTGCCCCGTGGTCGGCGACGCGCGCTACGGCATCGCGGCCGAGGGCCTGCAGCTGCTGGCGCGCCGGATCGCCCTGCCGCTGGCCCCGCCGGTGGAGGCGATCGCGCCGCCGCCCGCGCATATGCGCGCCGCACTTTCGGCGTGCGGCTACCGGGTAATGGCCGGATAGGGCCCTACATGGAGCGAATGTCGAAATCCGTCCCTGCCCGCTTCTGCACCGGCTCGATCCTGCGTCATACCGTGACGATGGCCGGCGCCGGGACGCTCGGGCTCGTCGCCGTGTTCGCGGTCGACCTGTTCAACCTGTTCTACATCTCGCTGCTGCGCGAGCCGCAACTGACCGCCGCGGTCGCCTTCACCGGCGCCGTGAGCTACCTGCAGATGGCGATCTCGATCGGCATGACGATCGGGCTCGGTGCGGTGGTCTCGCGGAAGATCGGGGCGGGCAACGGGGCTGAGGCTGGACGCACCGCCTCGTCGTCGCTGGTGGTCATGGCGGCAGTGATGCTGCTGATCGGCGGCGCCACGGTGCTGTTTCTGCGCCCGATTCTGCACGCGCTCGGGGCCAGCGGCGGGGTGGTGCCGCCGGCGGCGCGTTATGTCACGATCGTCTCGCCGTTCCTGCCGCTGATCGCGATCGGCATGGGCTGCTCGGCGCTGCTGCGCTCGCTGGGCGATGCGCGGCGCTCGATGACCGTGACCTTATGGGCGGCCGGGCTGCTCGCCTGCCTCGATCCGCTGCTGATCTTCGCGTTGCATCTGGGCCTCGTGGGGGCGGCGATCGGCACCGTGATCTCGCGCGCCACGACGGCCGGCCTCGGTCTGCTGGCGGTGCGTCGACATCATTTCCTGGTGCGACCGGTCTGGCGGTCGCTGCCCGGCGACGTGCGCCCGGTCGTGGGGGTCGCAATCCCGGCGATCCTGACGAATATCGCAACACCGATCGGCGGCGCGTTCACCACCCATGTCATGGCGCGCTTCGGGCTGGAAGCGGTGACCGGGGTTGCCACCATCAACCGGATCGTGCCGGTGGCGTTCGCCTTCGTGTTCGCCCTGACCGGTTCGGTCGGACCGATCATGGCGCAGAACCTTGGCGCCGATCAGGTGGCCCGTGTGCGCCGGACGTTGGGCTGCGCGCTCGGGCTGGTGCTGGGCTGCGTGCTCGTAATGTGGGTGATCCTTGGACTGTCTCAGGATCTGCTGATCGACCTGTTCGCGGCGCGTGGCGAGGATGCGGCGCTGCTGCGTCTGTTCTGCAACTGGGTGGTCGCGAGCTTCCTGTTCACCGGCACATTGTTCGTCGCCAATACCGCGTTCAACAATCTTGGCTGGCCGCTGCTCTCCACCTTGTTCAACTGGGGACGGGCCACTTTGGGCACGATCCCGTTCGTGCTGGTTGGCGCGCGTTACGGTGCCGCAGGCGTGCTGATTGGCCCGGCACTCGGCGGCGTGCCGTTCGGCATCCTGGCGGTGATTACCGCGTTCTGGCTGACACGAAGGCTGCGCCCGGGCCGGGCTTCGACCGTGCTGGATTCGCCAATGCCGGCGCTGAGCAACAAGGCGGCAATGGTTGAGATGGCGGAACTCGCACGCGAAGAGTCGACCTAACGCCGTCGCACGGGACCCGGGACACTGACGCGGCGGGTCATGGTGAGGGCGGCGAACAGCGCCACGAACAATGCCAGCACCCAGTGCGGACGGCGCAGGAAGAACACATAGGCGAAGACGTGGCCGGCGAGCAGCAGGAACAGCACCGAGACCACGATGGCGATGCCGATCGCCGACTGGCCGCGCCGGAGGGCGACGACGCACAAGCCGAGGAACACGCAATAGAGCGCGATCGCGATCCCCCGAATTGCCTCCATCGTCGGGCCGTTCAACCGATCCACGACAAGCTGGAGCTGGTCGGCGGCGTTCTGTAGCGCGCGCTCGACCGGGTTCGGCCCGGCGAAGATCAGCACCAGGGCGATCAGCGCCCCCACCCCCCAGACGAGGGCCACACTGTTGCGGTTCATTGCCGTAAACCCTCTCAGCCGATCAGGAACCAGAGCCTGAACAGCAGGGTCTCCAGCCGGGTGCGGCGGGTCAAGCGGGGAAGCCTGCGCATCGCGCGCAGCCGCGCCAGGCGGTTGCCGCTGAGCGACGTCTGCAACAGCGCGATCGCGTCGCGCGCGGGTGGCGACAAGATGTCGGCGTGGGCCGCGAGTTCGGCGACGTGGGTTCGAAACAGCACCATGAAGCTATCCGGGCCGCGCCGAAGGGCCATGACGCCGCGACGCAGCACCGAGTTCGGCGCGCCGACCGCGTTCCCACGGTGCTGGCGGTAGAGCACCACCGCCTCCGGGTCGGCGATCAGGCGGCCGCCGACGGCACCCACAAGCAAATAGGACCACCAATCATGCAGCGTGCCGCCGGGCGGTGTGCTGGCTGCGACGACCTTGGCGGCCGCCGGATTGAGCATGACCGTGCAGCCGGTGGCGATGTTCTGGGTGAGCGAAGCCGGGAAAGGCGGCAGCCGGTCCAGCGGTGGCGACAGACCGATGGTCCTGAGCGAACCGTCGACCAGCCGTTGCCGGGCGCAATAGAGTGCCGGGTGCCGGATGCCGGGGTCGCCCAGCGCGCGCAGCCCACGCGCGAGCTTGCCGGGCAGCCAGACGTCATCCTGGTCGGCGAAGGCGACGACATGATCGGCGGGAGCCCGACGCAACAGACATAGGAAGGAGGCGGTGATGCCGAGATGGCCGTCCTGGTCGATGCGGCGGCAGCGTCCGGTGCCAGGTCCATCGGCGAATGCCTGCATCAGCCGCACGGTGGCATCGGTCGAGCCGTCGTCACGCCAGAACAGGATCCAGCCGCCATGCGTCTGGGCCAGGAAGCTTTCGAGCTGTTCGGCGAGGTAGGCTTCGCCGTTATAGGTGGACAGCAGGATCGCCACGGGCGTTTGCACGGCAATTGCCCCAGCGGGCGGGCCGGCCACGGTTCCGAGCGAGACAGCCACCTGGCTGCGTGTTCCGGCCTCGCGCAATCTTACGTCGAAGAGGGTCAATCGGGTTCCGGTCAGGGATCGGGTGTGGCGAGCAGGCGGTCGACGGTGGCGGTGAGGCTGCGGCGCCAGGGCG
Source organism: Lichenicoccus sp. (assembly GCF_965276875.1). GTDB lineage: Bacteria > Pseudomonadota > Alphaproteobacteria > Acetobacterales > Acetobacteraceae > Lichenicoccus. The sequence goes on from NZ_OZ255701.1 coordinate 2,201,318, forward strand.
GCAGGCGCACGCCGAACACGCGTTCCAGTTTGTCGCAATTGAGCCGGGAGTCTGGTGGGCGTCTTGCCGGGGTCGGCCAGTCCGCGGTGCAGATGGCGATCACTTCGGGCATCGGTCGGCCATGCCTGGCCGCGTCGTGCAGGGCGGCCGAGGCCAGACCGTGCCAGGTGGTCTCGCCGCCGCCGGCTGCGTGATACAGGCCGGCGTAGGACGGGCTGTCGTCGCCGACAACGTCGAGGATGGCGAGGATGGCGGCGGCCAGGTCGTCCGCGTTGGTGGGGGCACCGCGCTGGTCGCCAACGACCTTGAGCGTGGCGTTCCTGGCGCCGGCATTGAGCATGGTGCGCACGAAGTTCTTGCCGGTGGCGGAATAGACCCAGGAGGTCCGCAGCACGATGCTGCCCGGGTTCGCGGCCAGCACCGCCTGCTCGCCTTCGGCTTTGGTGCGGCCATAGACCCCCGTGGGAGAGGTCGGGTCGGTCTCGACGTAAGGGGTGCCTTTGTCGCCGTCGAAGACGTAGTCGGTGGAGATGTGGATGAACGGGATAGCCGCCTTGGCGCAGAGCCGCGCCAGCAGCGCGGGGCCGTCACGATTGGCGCGGGCAGCCTCCTCGGGATGCGCTTCGGCGGCATCGACGGCGGTCCAGGCAGCGGCGTTCACCACAGCCCATGGTGCAACCTGCTCGAACACCAAAGCAATGCTGTCCGGCCGGTCGAAATCGAATGTCGGGCGCCCGACACGATGGACCCGCGGGCCGCCGCGCACGGCGAGGGAGGTGGCGAGCTGTCCGGCGCCGCCGGTGACCAGGATGGCACCTTTCATGGGAGATGGAACCAGCCGTGCGCCGCCGCGAATCCGGGCGCCTGCTGGTCCTTGTCGGACAACAGCGCCTCGCCGGCGGCGATCGGCCATTCGATACCGATAGCGGGGTCGTTCCAGATCACCGCACGCTCGGCCTCCTTGTTCCAGACGTCGGTGCATTTGTAGGCAACCTCGGCGTCCTCGGTGAGGGTGCAGAAGCCGTGCAGGAAGCCGGGCGGGATCCACAGCTGCGACCAGTTCGCCTCGGACAGTTCCACGCCCACCCATTTGCCGTAGCTTGGCGAGCCGACGCGTGCGTCAACAGCGACGTCGAAGATCGCCCCGTGCAGGCAGCGCACCAGCTTGCCCTGCGGGTGCGGCGCGAGCTGGCAGTGCAGGCCGCGCACCACGCCGCGCTGGCGCGACAGGCTATGGTTGTCCTGCACGAAAGGCAGGTCGATGCCGGCATCGTGCATGCGCGTGAGGTTGTAGGTCTCCGAGAAGAAGCCGCGGCTGTCGCCGAAGCGCGGCGGGGTCAGCAGGATGATGTCGGGGATGGCGAGGCGCTCGACCTTCAATGGGCCCTCCTTGTGGCGTCAGCTATGCACGCCATCCGCAAGCTCCAGCAGCAAACGCCCCAGCTCGGTCTTGCTCAGCCGGCGGGCGTGGCCGCGCAGCGCCTGCGCATCAATGAAGCCCATGCGAAACGCGACCTCTTCCGGCGAGCCGACCAGCATGCCCTGACGGGACTGGATGGTCTGCACGAAGGTGCCGGCCTGCATCAGGCTATCCGGCATACCGGCATCGAGCCAGGCGCAGCCGCGGCCGAGACGCTCAACCTGTAGCGAGCCCTCTTCGAGATAGAAGCGGTTGAGATCGGTAATCTCGAGCTCGCCGCGGCTCGAAGGCTCGATACGGCGGGCGAAGTCGCTGACCCGGTGGTCATAGAAATACAGCCCGATGACCGCCCAGTTGGATTGCGGGTTCGCCGGTTTCTCGACCACCTCCAGCGCCCGTCCGGTTTCGTCGAAGGTAACCACGCCGTAGCGTTCCGGATCGCGCACCTGATAGGCGAACACCGTCGCCCCCTCGGCGCGGCCGGCGGCGGCGCGCAGCGACAGGCCGAGATGGTCGGCGAACACCAGGTTATCGCCGAGTGCCAGCGCGCAGGGGGCGCCGGCCAGCCAGTCGCCGGCGATCAGGAAGGCCTGCGCGATCCCGTCCGGGGCCGGTTGCACGCGGTAGGTGAAGCGCACACCGAGCGCGCTGCCATCGCCGAGCAGCCGCTCGAACTGCGGCAGATCGGCAGGCGTGGAGACGATCATGATGTCACGAATGCCGGCCAGCATCAGGGTGCTGAGCGGATAGTAGATCATCGGTTTGTCATAGACCGGGAGCAGTTGCTTGCTCGACGCCAGGGTCATCGGATGCAGCCGAGTTCCCGACCCCCCGGCCAGTAGGATGCCCTTCATCGGTTCGGCGTGAGGGCTCATGCCGCGGTTCCGAGCCTTTGACCGGTGTAGCGCCTGGCGCGGATGTCCTCCCACCAGCTCTGATGGTCGAGATACCATCCCACTGTGCGCCTGATGCCACGGTCGAAATCGTGCGCCGGCTGCCAGTCCAGCGCCCGCATGGCGTGCGAAGCGTCGATCTCGTAGCGGAAATCGTGTCCAGGACGGTCCGTTACGTAGCGGATCAGGCGCGTGCGCGGTCCTGCCGGATCGGGATGCAATTCGTCGAGCACGCCGCAGATCGCCTGCACCACCTGGAGGTTGGAGCGTGGCTGGCGCGCCCCGATCGCGTAGGTCTCGCCCGGCTGCCCGTGCTCGACCGCGCGCACCAGGGCCTCGGCGTGATCCTCGACGAACAGCCAGTCGCGCTGGTTGGAGCCGTCGCCATAGACCGGCAGCTCGCGGCCTTCGATGGCGTTGATCGTCACCAGCGGGATCAGCTTCTCGGGAAAGTGCCAGGGGCCATAATTGTTGGTGGTGTTGGTGACAAAGGCGGGCAGCCCGTAGGTATGATGCCAGGCGCGGACCAGATGATCGGACGCGGCCTTGCTCGCGGAATATGGGCTGCGCGGGTCGTAGGGGGTGGTTTCGGTGAATGGGGGATCATTCGGGGCGAGCGCGCCGAAGACTTCGTCGGTGGAGATGTGATGGAACCGGAACGCCGCCTTTGCTTTCGGGGCGAGCGACGTCCAGTAGGCGCGCGCGGCTTCCAGGAGCGAAAAGGTGCCGACGACATTGGTCTGGATGAACACTGCCGGCCCGTCGATGGACCGGTCGACGTGGCTTTCGGCGGCCAGGTGCATGACCGCATCGGGGCGGTGCGTGGCGAACACCTGCTGCATGGTGGCAAGGTCGGTAATATCAGCCGTGACAAGGGTGTGGCGGGGGTGGGTATGGGCTTCCTCAAGCGCATCCTTGGAGGCGGCGTAGGTTAGCTTGTCGATGTTGACGACCGAGTGGTCGGTGGCGCGTATCAGGTGCCGCACGACAGCGGAACCGATGAAGCCGCATCCGCCAGTCAGGAGAATCCGCATCAAGCCGTCCTATCTCGCGCTGCGATCACATCAACTTGACAGCGTGCGAGGCCGCAAGCAACAGTTCGTGCGGCAAAGAATCACGCGGTAATGACGCTTTTTCCTGTGGCCAGGACCGCCTGATGTTTTCCGAAACGCTCAATGCGCAGTTGCTGGCGGCACTTGAACGGCCGGACCTGAGGGTCGTTTCAGACACGCGACAGGTGAGCTTCGACGCTTCGCTTGGCCCCGCCTTCCGTGTTGGTCCGGGTGATGGGGTCGTGCTCGGGCCGGCGTGTCTCGGCTCCGCACGGGTCTGCGCATTTCATATCCGCCATGCGCTGGAACTCTCGATGCTGCTCGATTCCGGCTGCGACATGGCGGCCCTCGCCGGCTTGTGCGCCGCACGCACCGCCGCTCTGTTCTGGCAGCTCGACGGACCGTCGGAGGCACGCGAGCCGGTCTCCTGGCTGCGAGCGATGGCCGCCCGAGCGGTGCCGGGCTGGCCCGTTCTGGAACGGGTCTGGACGCAGCTTTGCAGCTTGCAGGGCGCGTCCGGCGTGTTGCCTCGGGGAGTGGTCGAGCGTCTGGGCGGCATCTGGGCACAGTGCGGTCCGGCGGAGTCGCTGATGGCCGGCGGCGGCGATGCGCGGCTGATGGTCGACCCGCGCACCGGTCTCAATCATTATGGCTGCTCGCACCGGCCGCGGCCCTGGGCGATCACGTTCGCCTCCTCGACCGCGTCGTCGCTGTCGGAGCGCGGCTTCGGCGGCGCCGAGGCATCGCGCCGCCGGATCGCCGTGGCTTGCTTGCAGGGCAATGAGGCGGTCGCGGCAAGGCGGGAGGCGCAGGCGGTGCGGCAGGGGATTGCCGCGCATTATGGGTTGGCGTCCGGATCCGAGGTGGTGCTTGCGGCGTCGGGCACCGACTGCGAGTTGGTGGTGCTGGCGCTGGCCGAGTGCCTGGGGCCGGTCGGTTCGGTTCTGACAGCGCCGGAGGAGACCGGCACCGGGGTGCCGCTGGCGGCCGGGGGGATGCATTTCGCCACCGACACATCCGCGTGCGAGCAGGTCGACAAGGGGGCGGTGGTCGCGGGCTTTCGCGCGGACACACGGGTGTTGCCGCTGGCAGTGCGCGGGGCAGATGGCGCGCCGCGCACTGACATCGAGATCGAGTTCGATTGTGCCGCCATCGTGCAGGCTGAGCGAGACGCGGGTCGGCGCGTGTTGCTGCATCTGCTGGACCTGTCCAAGACCGGGCTGCTTGCACCGTCGATCGCCTGCCTCGAGCGGCTGCAGGCGCGTCATGGCGCGGCCATCGACATCGTCGTCGATGCCTGCCAGGCACGTCTCGAGGGCGCGCGCGTGCGCGACTATCTGGCCCGCGGCTGGATGGTGATGATTACGGGATCGAAGTTCTTCACTGGCCCGCCATTCTGCGGCGCGGCCTTGCTGCCGCGCGCGGTTGCCACGCGCCTGACAGCAGCCGGTCGCCTGCCGGCGGGGCTATCGGCCTATTGCGGCAGAGCAGACTGGCCAGAGCTGGCGGCGACGGCCGCGCTGCCGGACGTCGTCAATCTCGGCATGGTGTTGCGCTGGCACGCAGCACTGGCGGAGATGCGGGCTTTTGGCGCGGTGCCGGCGGACGAGGTCCACGCGCGACTGAGCTTCTTTCTCTCCGGCGTGCGCGAGGCGATCGCAGCACACCCGAGCCTCGCTTTGGTCGACGTGCCGGCGCCCGATCGCGCGCCACTCCAGGGATCCGATCAGACCGGCGCTCGGTCATGGGATCGGTTGCAGACCATCCTGAGTTTTCTGGTGATCGAAGCGGGCGTGCCGCTGAGCTTGGACCGGGCGCGACGGCTTTATCGCTGGCTGAACGCCGATGTGGCGCGAGCACTTCCGGCGGGCGCCAGTCCATCGGAGCGGCGCCTCGGTGGTACCTTGTGCCATATCGGGCAGCCGGCGCCGGTGCGCCATCCTGCTCTTACAGGTGCTGCGGCCGGCGCCTTGCGCATTTCCGCGGGCGCACGGCTGCTGTCGGGCGAGCCGTCGCACGAGGGGCTGGATGTCGGCCGCAGGCTGGCCCGCGAGGTCGCCGATGCACGCCTGGTGCTGGACAAGATCGCCCTGCTGCTCCGCCATTGGGAGTGCGTGGAGGCGGTCAATCCCGAGCCGAGCTACGCACCGAACAGCTGAACATGACAGATAGGGCAACGCCGGGGCTGACGGGAGCGATGTTCGGCGCGCTGGGGATCGTCTACGGCGATCTCGGAACCAGCCCGCTTTATACCATGCAGACCGTCCTGCAATCCTCCGGCGGGGACGTATCGACGAACACCGTATTGGGTGTGATGTCGCTGATCGTCTGGACGCTGCTGCTGACCGTCTCGGTGAAGTATGGCGTGTTCGTGATGAAGGCGGACAATCACGGAGAGGGCGGTATCCTTGCCCTCACGGCCCTCGTCACCGGCTCGCGGCCGGAACGTCCGGCGAAGGGATCGACGGCGGCGGTGCTGATCGGCATCGGCCTGTTCGGCGGTGCGCTGCTCTACGGCGACGGCATCCTGACGCCGGCGATTTCGGTGCTCAGCGCGATCGAGGGCATCCAGGTCGCCACACCGGCGCTGAGCCACCTGGTGATGCCGATAGCGGTCTTGATCCTGGTCGGGCTGTTCTGTCTGCAGCCATTCGGCACGGCGAGGATCGGCAAGCTATTTGGGCCGATCATGCTGCTGTGGTTCGTGACCATCGGCGGTCTGGGGGCACTGGCGCTGCTCCGTCATCCGGAGGTGATGAAGGCGGTCGATCCGCGCTATGGGCTTGATACCCTGCTTGAACACGGCTGGGGTAGTCTCGCGGTGCTCGGCAGCGTGTTCCTCGCGGTAACCGGGGCAGAGGCGCTGTATGCCGACATGGGAAGTGTCGGCCGAGGTCCGATCCGCCAGGCCTGGTACGCGATCGTGCTGCCAGCCCTGCTGCTCTGCTATGCCGGGCAGTCGGCGTCCCTGATCGGCTTACGCAAACTGCCGGAAAATCCGTTCTACGGCATCCTGCCGCCAGCGATCGCCTCCTGGGCGATCTGGCCGATGGTTGTTCTGGCAACACTCGCGACCATCATCGCCAGCCAGGCGATCATCACCGGCGTGTTCTCGATGACGCGCCAGGCGATGCAGCTCGGCTGGTTTCCCGGACTGAACATCCGACAGACGTCGGACCGGGAGTACGGACAGATCTACGTACCGACGGTGAATTGGACGATGATGCTCTGCACCGTCGCCATTGCCGTGGCGTTCGGCAAGGCATCAAACCTCTCGGGGGCCTATGGCGTCGCAATCGCCACGACCATGCTGCTCACCACAGTGCTTCTGTTCGACTATCTGCGTGGCCCGGCGGGCTGGTCGCTCGCGGCAGCGTTGCCGCTCGCGGCATTCTTCCTGTTTATCGATCTGAGCTTCTTTATCGCCAACCTGCTGAAGTTCCTGGACGGCGGCTATGTGCCCCTGCTTGCCGGGTTGCTGATCTTCCTGACGATGACCACATGGCGACAGGGAATTGCCGGGCTGAAGGTCAGGGCGGACGAGCACCGGCCAAGCCCGAACGCCTTCGTGCAACACCTGAGCGACAGCCGGGTGCCCAGGGTGCCGGGCACCATCGTTTTCCTCACCCGCAACCGCGAGCCGATTCCACCGACCCTGGTCTCGCATGTCGAACAGTTCGGTGCCCTGCAACAAAGCGTGGTGATCCTGACGGTGGCGTTCGAGGAGCGGCCACGGGTGGCGCAAGCCAAGCGGATCACGTTGCAGCGCTTCGAGGGCGGCGTCTGGTATGTGGTTGCGCATTACGGCTTCGTCGAAATTCCGAATCTGACCGGCGCACTTCAGCTGGCGCATGACGAAGGCTGCCCGATCGTGCCCGGCGATGCACTGTTCATCGGGGCCCGCGACGAGGTGGTACGCGATCGCAACCAGGGCGTGCGGCTTATCGCATCTTGGAGGCGAATGCTGTTCGCCTTCATGTATCGCAATGCCGTCCATTCCGCGGACCGGTTCATGCTGCCCGCAGATCGCTTCGTGCAGGTCGGGCGGCAGATCGGACTTTGACAAAGCCAGGATAACAATGACTGAGCGCGTACCGTTTCTCGATGCCCCGGAGCTGCAGCCTGGTGTTACCCGGTTCTGGCTGATCCGCCATGCACTCGTGGAGCAGAACGCACGGATGCGGCTCTACGGGTCGACCGATGTGCCGCTATGCCCGGAAAGCCTGGTTGCGCAGGTGGGGATGTACGAGGCGCTAGCGGCGCGTCTGCCGCGGACACAAGCCTGGTACTGCTCGCCGCTGTCGCGCACGCAGAACACGGCGCGCGCGATTCAGCGCGCGGGCTATCCCGAGACGGCGTGGGAGATCGAGGCGGGGCTGATCGAGCAGAGCATGGGAGACTGGCACGGACTTGATCATGCCGCATTGCCGGCGAGGCTTGTCTTGCCGGCGCACGTGTTCTGGTCGATCGCCGCCGATGAAGTCCCGCCCGGCGGCGAGAGCATGGAGCAGGTCTGCGCGCGTGTGGGAGTAACACTCGAGCGGCTGGCGGACAGACATGACGGGCAGGATATCGTGGCGGTAAGTCATGGCGGCGCGATCAGGGCGGCGGTGGCGCATGCGCTCGATGTGGATGCCGACACGGCGCTGCGGTTCTCGGTGCAGAATCTGGCGGTGACGATCCTGGAGCGGCACCCGCAATCGTGGCGCGTGGTGGCGGTGAATGAGCTGGCGGGCGTTTAGCGTGATCACCGCGCCATCAGAACGGCGAGACAGGCCCGCTCCAGGACGTGGCGGGTGACGCCGCCGAGGATGAGCTGTCGCAGGCGTGAATGCGAGTAGGCGCCCATCCCGAGCAGGTCGGCCTCGAACTTCACGCAACCGGCGAGCAGGCCGGCACCGACTTCCTTGTCGATCGCCTTGAACGATTGCAGTTCGGCGCGTACGCCGTGGATTGCGAGATAGCCGAGCAGGTCGGCGGCGGTTGGTCCACGGCGTTGGTAGTCCTCGGAATGCAGCACGCAGACCGCCTCCGCACCCTGCAGGAGCGGCAAAACCGAGAGCACGGCGGAGGCGGACTCGCCGGTGCCGTTCCAGGCGACGCAGACACGCCGTCCGACGAAGCGCGGCACTTTCTTGGGTGCGATCACCACCGGCCGGCCGCTGTCGAACAGCACTGCGTGCAGCGCCTCGGACGAGGAGACCTCTTCGCCGGAGTCGGCATGCGGCACCACCGTCAGGTCCGACAGACGCGCGGCATAGGAGACGATCTCGTGCTCGCGGCCGATGACCGAACGAAAGCTGGTGCTCGGCGCCTCGGACGGACCGGTTGGCGGGCCGCCGCGAACTTCGAAACCGGCCTGGCCAACGAGCCGGTCGAACAGCTCGCGCACGATCAGCGAGCGCCGGGAGGCTTCGCGTTCGGCCGCGGTCATCATCTCCTCGACCATGGCGCCGGAAAGCCCCTCGCCTGCCAGCGGCGCCACCTCGCGGCTGTCGCTACGGACGTGCATCGCCGCCAGGTGCGCATTGAAACGGCGGGCGAGCATGATCCCGGTGGTGAGGGCCGCTTCGCCGTTGGGCGTGCCATTGAGCGGCAGCAGGATTTTTCGGATATCGGACATGGTTGGTCGGACTTCCTTCAGTCCGTTGAGCTTAACACGACGGCGTTATGGATACAGCCGCGTCGTCTGCCAGCCGTCCGTGCCGTCCTTGGAATAGACCATGCGGTCGTGTAGGCGGTGCGGCATGTCCTGCCAGAATTCGATCGCCGTCGGCAGCACCCGGTATCCTGACCAATGCGGCGGCCGGGGCACGTCGCGGCCCTCGTAGCGCGTCTCAAGTTCGGCGAGACGACCCTCGAGCTCGGTGCGCGAGGAGAGCGGCCGCGACTGATCCGACGCGGCGGCACCGAGTTGCGACGCCCGGGAGCGGCTGGCGAAATACGCGTCCGCCTCGGCATCGGTGACATCCTCGACAGGCCCCCTGACGCGGACCTGCCGACGCAGGCTCTTCCAGTGGAACAGCAAGGCGGCCTGCCCGTTGCCGGAGAGCTCGTCTCCCTTGCGGCTCTGCTTGTTCGTATAGAAGACGAAACCCCGCGCATCGAACGCCTTGAGCAGCACCATACGAACGGAGGGCATGTCCTGCGTATTCACCGTCGCCAGCGCCATCGCGTTGGGGTCGTTCGGCTCGCCCGCCTCGGCCTCACCGAGCCATTTCGCGAACAGGGCGAACGGGTCGGTCGGCGTCAGCTCTTTCGGCTCCGGCATCTGTCTGTCTCCTAGGCTGTCTCCTGGGGCCTTGTATGCGCCATACGCCTGTGTCAGGACCAAACCGGGGCGGTCAAGTCGTCCCGACGCGTTTTTGACAGATCGAGGCCCGATGCCGGACGGCGCTGCATCCCATCCCGCCCCATCCCGTCCCGCCAGGGGCACCCTGATGCAGGGCAGGCGCGGCCTTATCATGGGCGTCGCCAACGACCGATCGATCGCCTGGGGCATCGCCGCGGCCTGTGCGGCACAGGGGGCGGAGCTCGCCTTCACCTATCAGGGTGAGGCGCTGGAGAAGCGGGTGCGTCCTCTGGCGCACAGCGTCGGCGCATCATTGGTACTCCCGTGCGATGTCGCGGACGACGCCGCGATGGATCAGACCTTCGCGGAGGTGCAGCGGGCGTGGGGCGGTCTTGATTTCCTGGTCCATGCCATTGGCTGGGCAGACAAGACGTATCTGCGCGGGCGATATGCCGATACACCGCGCGCCGCCTTCCTGCAGGCGATGGACATCTCCTGCTTCTCCTTCACCGCGGTCTGCCAAAGAGCCAGCGCGATCATGCGGCCAGGCGGCTCGCTGCTGACCCTGACCTATCTCGGCGCCGAACGGGTGATGCCGCATTACAACGTCATGGGCGTGGCGAAAGCGGCGCTGGAGGCATCCGTGCGCTATCTGGCAGCGGACCTCGGGGGTGCCGGCATACGGGTCAACGCGATCAGTGCCGGACCGATCAAGACCCTGGCCGCGAGCGGGATCGGCGATTTCCGCTACATCCTGAAGTGGAACCAGCTCAATGCGCCGCTGGAGCGCAATGTCAGCATCGAGGACGTGGGCGGCGCCGGGCTCTATCTGCTGTCGGAGCTGTCCAGCGGCGTGACCGGCGAGGTGCATCACGTGGATAGCGGGTATCACACGGTGGGAATGAAGAATCCCAAGGCGCCCGATATCGCCGCCGTTTCGGACTGATAGGCGCCAGGGAAGAACCGAGGCAGTGTCCCATAACAGTTTCGGGCACCTGTTCCGCGTCACGAGTTGGGGCGAGAGCCACGGTCCGGCCATCGGCTGCGTGGTTGATGGCTGTCCCCCCCGGATCGCGCTCAGTGAAGCGGACATCCAACCCTGGCTCGACCGCCGCCGCCCGGGCCAGTCGCGCTTTACCACGCAGCGTCGCGAGCCCGACCAGGTACGCATCCTGTCCGGCCTGTTCGAGGGCCGGACCACAGGCACGCCGATCTCGATGATCATCGAGAACGTTGATCAGCGCTCGCGGGACTATGGCGCCATCGCCGATCGCTACCGGCCGGGCCATGCCGACCTGACCTACGAGATGAAGTACGGCATTCGCGATCCACGTGGCGGCGGCCGCGCCTCAGCCCGTGAAACCGCGGTGCGGGTCGCCGCGGGAGCAATCGCGCGCCTGGTGCTCGGCGCGGCTGTCGTGGTGCGCGGTGCCCTGGTGCAGATCGGGCCGCATGCGATCGACCGGGCACGCTGGGACTGGGAACAGGTTTCGCAAAACCCGTTCTTCTGCCCGGATGCCGGCATGGTGCCTGGCTGGGAAGATCATCTCGACGAGGTGCGCAAGCGCGGCTCGTCCACCGGTGCGATCATCGAGTTGCATACCTCGGGTGTTCCCGCCGGGATCGGCGCCCCGCTCTATGGGAAGCTCGATGCGGAGATCGCGGCGGCGCTGATGGGGATCAATGCCGTCAAGGCCGTGGAGATCGGCGATGGGTTTGCCGCGGCGGCGGCCTCGGGTGAGCAGAATGCCGACGCGATGCGCATGCAGGCAGGACACATCGTCTTCGATACGAACCACGCCGGCGGAATCATCGGCGGAATCTCGACCGGCCAGCCGATCGTCGCCCGCTTTGCCGTCAAGCCGACCAGCTCGATTGCAACACCCGTCGCCTCCGTGACGCGCGCCGGCGAGAACGCCGCGGTGGCCACGACCGGCCGACACGATCCCTGCGTCGGCATTCGTGCCGTGCCGGTGGGCGAAGCGATGCTCGCCTGCGTGTTAGCCGACCATCTGCTGCGGCACCGGGCGCAGAACCCCGACTAGGCGCATCGCCAGCCTGTGGATCGTTTCACGTGAAACATAACCGGAACGTTCTGGCGCAAGTGCTCGGCCTGTATCTCGATGCCGCGCTGCGCACCAGCCGCTGGGAGATCGATGCGGATCCGCAGAGCTGGAAGCTGCTGACCGGGCAGACCGGCGAGGCCGCGATCGTCATCTTCTGGCATGAATATCTTCCGGTAGTGCCAATCCTGTGGTGGCGGGCCCGCAGGCAGAACCCGGCGCTCTCGCTGAACGCGCTGGTCAGCCGGCACCGCGACGGACGCATGATCGCCCAGGTCATGCGGCGCTGGCAGATCGACAGCGTCGCGGGTTCGTCCGCCAGAGTCGGCAAACCCGACAAAGGAGGTGCCTCGGGGCTGCGCGGCCTGCTCCGCTTGCTGCGCGCCGGACGGATCGTCTCCCTGACACCGGACGGGCCGCGTGGACCGAGACGGGTCATGCAACCCGGAGCGGCGCAGCTTGCGGCGATCTCCGGTGTGCGGGTGGTGCCGATCGCGGCACGGCTCGCACCCACGCCACGCGCGCGATCATGGGACCGCATGGTGCTGCCACTCCCCTTCAGCCGCGTTACCATCCTGTGCGGTCCCCCGATCGCCATTCCGCGCGACGCCGCTGAAGCCGGATTGCAGCACCTGACCCTGGCATTGCAGGCGCTCGATCAGAAAGCGAACAACTCATGATCGCCAGTCGCCTCTGGTGGTTCGCCGCCTCGCTCGCCGAGCCCGGTCTGCTTATATTCCTGCGGCTACGACTGTTGCGGGGCAAGGAACATCCGGATCGCGTGGGCGAGCGGCGCGGCCGCGCCACGTTGCCGCGCCCCGAGGGGCAATTATTGTGGCTACATGCCGCCAGCGTCGGCGAGAGCGTTTCCGTGCTGCCGCTGCTCGAAGCCCTGTGCCGTTTGGATGATGGGCTGCATATCCTGATAACGACGGGCTCCCTCACGTCGCAACGGCTGCTGACCGAGCGGCTGGCAGCATCTGGGCTCGCGGACCGTGTGCTGCACCAGTTCGTGCCGCTCGATGTGCCACGCTGGGTTAACCGCTTCCTGCGCCACTGGTATCCTTCGGCCATGGCGCTGGTCGAGAGCGAACTCTGGCCGAACCTCATCGCCTGCGCCGACGCGGCACGCGTGCCAATGGCGCTAGTGAACGGACGGCTCTCGGCGCGCAGCCTGCGCGGCTGGCAACGCCTGCCCAGGCTCGCCCGCGCGACGCTCAGCCGGTTCCGCTGGATCGCGGCGCGCAGCGACGAAGATGCGCGGCGGTTCACCGCACTCGGCGCGGCCGTCGTCGATAGTCCAGGTGATCTGAAGGCGGCCGCGCCCGAACTCCCTGTCGATATCGTCGAATTGCAGCGGCTGCGTCGGTGCATCGGCAACCGGCCATTGCTCCTGGCCGCCTGCACCCATGCCGGGGAGGAGACGGTCATCGCAGACGCGCGTGCGGTCCTGGTCCGCACTATGCCTCGACTCCTGACAGTCATAGCACCGCGCCACCCGGCGCGCGGTGCCGCCATCGCCGCACAACTCGATGGCGCGCCGCGTCGCAGCCTTGGACAAGACCCCGATCCCGATCGCGGCTTCTGGGTTTGCGACAGCCTGGGTGAGATGGGGCTGCTCTACCGGCTGGCGCGGGTCGCCTTCATCGGCAACAGCCTTGATGGTGTGCGGCCGGGCGGCGGCCATAATCCATACGAGCCTGCCAGGCTCGGCTGCGCCGTGGCGACCGGACCACGCTCTTTCAACTTCGCCGATGCCGTCGAGACGCTGCGTGCGACGGGTGCCATCGAGATCGTGGCCTCGCCGGACGCGGTCGCGCTTTGGGCCGCCAAAATGCTGGACGATCCCGAGGCGTGCGATCGTGCGGCGTCTGCCGGCCACCAGGTCGCAACCGCCGCCTCCGATGTGGCACCAACGCTCGCCCGCCGCCTGCTGGCGCTGTGCGACGACGTGGCGCGCTGATGCGGGCTCCCGCGTTCTGGAGCGATACCAGCGCCCATGTGCTTCCGCTACTGCTGTCGCCGCTCGGCTTGATCACCGCGCAGGCAACCGCGCGCCGGCTGCGACGGCCACGCTGGCGGGCGCCGGTGCCGGTGATTTGCTGCGGCAATCTCGTCGTTGGCGGCTCCGGCAAGACGACCCTGGCGCTCGATATTCTCGCCCGGCTGCGCCGCCGGGGGGTCGCAGCACACGCGCTGACACGCGGTTACGGTGGGGCGGCGTGCGGTGTTGTTCGTGTCGACCCTCTGCTCCACGACGCAGCCCTGGTCGGAGATGAGGCCCTACTGCTCGCGCGGGTCGCCGATACCTGGGTCAGTGCCGACCGCGCCGCCGCGGCGCGCCAGGCAATCCGCGCCGGTGCACAGTGCCTGGTTATGGATGACGGCATGCAGAACCCAGGGCTCGTGCAGGACTGCGTCCTCCTGGTCATCGACGGCGCGGCAGGGTTCGGCAATGGCCGCCTGCTTCCGGCCGGCCCACTGCGCGAACGCATCCGCGATGGCGCCGCACGCGCTCGCGCCGCGATCCTGATCGGACCCGATCAGGTCGCCTCGCGTCAGCAGCTTCCGGGGCGCCTTCCGGTGCTGCCGGCGACCCTGGCGCTTGCCCCGGACGCCAGCCGCTTGCAACGCCAGAAACTGGTCGCCTTCGCCGGCATCGGACGCCCTGAAAAGTTCTTCAGCTCCCTGGATCAGACCGGCCTGGAGGTGGTCGGCCGGGTCCAATTCCCCGACCATCACCGCTACCGAGCTCACGAGCTTGATCGGCTCGCGGCCTATGCCGCCGTCAGAAATGCGCGGCTGGTCACCACGCCGAAGGACGCCGTTCGGCTTACCCCGACGTTCCGCCCCTTTGTCCACGTCATTGATGTCGCTTTGCGTTGGCAGCAGGCAACGGCGATCGAAGCCCTGCTCGACGAGGTCATGGCAGACGCAATTATGTAACACCGCCCACATCGCACAGGTGCCGCAAACGAGAGACAAGGCCTCAGGAACTGAGCGGTTTGTCTCTGGACGACGCGCTTTCGTAACGGACTATTGCAATTCGGCCACAGCCTTCCGGCGGAGCGAGGGCATCAGCGCGGGCAGGCCAGAATCCCGTTGGCAGCACGGGTGCGGCCCGATTACCGTCTGCTCACAAAATTGCGAGGGACACGATATGCCCGGGCCTGATATGAGTGCGGCGTTCCAGGAAAGCTCCAATGTCGTGTCCTTGCGCCTCTGCTTTCTGCCGAGGCATCGGGAATACCTGATGCGCTGGCTGCAGGCAGGCGCCTCCATGGGGCTGTGCGATGCCGATGTTTCCCCCCGCGCCGCCGGCGACCGCGACACCGTCATGCTCGAGCATGTCCTGGTCTGGGTGCGCGAGAACGCCGATCCTGCCTACATGATCCGGCCCGAAGGGATGCGCTGGCTGGTCATTGACCATGTCCGCAACCACAAGCTCGGCAGCTTCTCGAGTTTTGAGGCGGCCCTGCACTGCATCCGTCCCGTCCTGACCATGGACGCGACCGTCGCCGCCTGAGGCATCTCAGCTCGTCGTGTTGTTCAGCACTTTGGGCGCCGGCTGCACGATCGCGGCACCGCCGCCGGGTTGGATCTGAAAGATCGCGAGCCCGCGCCGCACATGGCCGTCCGGTTGCAAGGCGAAGGTGCCGTCAACGCCGGCAAATCCGTCCGGCCGCGTCAACGCGTCAAAGCTGTAGCCGCCGGATTGTGCAAGACTCCGCGCAAGTGCTGCCGCATCATAGGAAATATCCGCAAGCGGCTTTGGCGCGACGCCGTACGCCGCCTGATAACGCTGTACGAAGCCGAGCCGATCCTGATCGTCGGGGTCGGCGAACCAAGCCCCTGACAAGGCACCGAGCTTGCCAGCAAAAGCACTCCACAGACCTGGGCCCATGATCCGCACCTGCGTGCTGGTGACGTCGTAGTAGCGTAGAACCGAGATCACCTCCTGCAGCTGCACGCCGGTGTCGGCAAGCAGCAGCGCATCGAACGGCGGCGGCGGGATCGGCGTCTGGGCAAGAGCGTCGGCCTGCGCACGAACGACAGGATCGTCGCTGGCCTTATCGTCCTTGATCTTCTGTTCAATGGCGCCGCGCCGGTCGGCAAAGTCGGCGAGCGCGCGCATCGCCGCGTTTATGCCCTCCATCGTGCCGCCATGCTGCACCACGTTTGGAGGCGGCAGGCCGGCATCCGCGCAAGCCTGATCAAGGCTCGCGGCCATGGCATTGCCCAATGCGTTGTCAGGGAGGAAGGCGGCGACATGCATCCGGCCCTCTGCCTTGGCCGCGAACACAAGCCGGCGCACCTGTTGCTCGGGTGTGATGCCGAGCACCCAAACCCCAGGTTGGGCTTCGGCGACGACGCTTGTGAACGCCAGCATCGGCACCTTGGCGCTCCGCGCAATCGGGCTCGCCTCAGCGGTGTTCAAGGAAGTCAAGGGCCCAAGCAGGATGCCGTCACCTGCATCGAGGGCGGCTTGAGCTGCTTTGGCGGCGCCGCCGGCCGCGGTGTCCTGCGCATCCAGGGGCGGCGAGCCTGGGGAGGCGAGAGCTAGTTGTGCCGACTTCAACATAGCCTGTCCGAGGACTGCATTTGCTCCGGTGAGCGGCAAAAGCACCCCGACCCGGGTGCTAGACGGGTTCAATAGCGCGCTGCCCGGTTCCCCTGCCATTCCCGGCGCCGGCGGCGGAGGCGAACTGCCCATGCCAAAGACCGACATCGGCCCGCTGGTGCAGGCCGCAAGCAGCACAAGTGGACTGGCTCCCACGATAATGCGCCAGGCCAACACTGGACGAGCCGCATGGAGGTGCTGCAGGAAGACCCATGTCCGACGAAGCATCACCCGTTCCCCCTCCATTCCCCGATCGCGGCATCCAGGTTCCCGACGGTCTTGTGCTCGTCTCGACCCCGATCGGCAACCTGTCCGATCTCACCGCCCGTGCAGCCGCCTGTCTCGCGCAGGCTGATCTGGTGCTCTGCGAGGATACGCGTGTCACCGCCAAGCTTTTCTCCGCCTGGCAGATTTCATCGCGCCTGATGGCATTGCATGACCATAATGAGCGCCAGAAGATCCCCACACTTCTGGACCTTCTCCGCCAGGGCAAGCGAATTGCCCTAGTTTGCGACGCCGGCACACCACTATTGTCGGACCCCGGCTTCCAGTTGGTCCGTGCAGCAATTGCCGCTGGGCTGCCTGTAACCGCGGCACCTGGACCAACTGCCATGATGATGGCATTGACCCTATCGGGGCTCCCGCCCCACCCGTTTCTGTTCCTGGCGTTTCCACCAGCCCGTCACTCCGCACGGCGCGCAACGTTCGGTCAACTACGAGCGGCCGAGCAGGCCGGGCTATCGGCCACGATGATCTGGCATGAAGCGCCCCATCGGCTCGTCGACATGCTGGAAGACTTGAAGGCTGTGTTCGGCGGCGACCGCGAAGCCGCCGTAGCGCGCGAACTCACCAAGCGTTTTGAAGACGTGCAACGCGGGACTGTGGCCGCCCTTGCCGAGCATTACCGAGCTGTCCCAGCACGTGGAGAGATCACCGTAATGATCGCACCAGGGGTGCAATCGGCTGTTGCACCCGAGGAAGTGGACCACCACCTCAGCGAAGCCCTCCGAACACTCTCGGTAAAGGACGCAGCAAGTCTCGTCGCTGGCCTTGTGGATCTGCCTAGAAAAGTCGTTTACGCAAGGGCTCTGGCGTTGTCGGCGGTACCAGAACGCACCGCCGACGACGAAATTACTTCTTGATACTGTCAGTCACGTCGCGTACGGCGTCCTTGCCCTTGCCGACACCTTCCTGCACTTTACCACCTGTCTTCTCGGCGACACCTTCAGCTTCCAGACGTTCGTTGCCGGTCACTTTTCCGGCACCTTGCTTGACAGCGCCCTTGACCTGATGGCCAACGCCTGTGGTGCGGTCCTTGTCCATAACAACCTCCCTTTGTGACGTAGGTGACTAACGAGCGGTTGCGGGTCGGGTTGCACGTTGGCGTCTGCGGGGGCTCAGGCCACGCGTTGCAAGCTGCGACTGAGAAAGGCAACCACCGCGACTTCCTCGGCAGTCAGGGAGTCGCTCGACATCGCCGCCGGCTCCAGTGCCGCATCCGCCCGCCGCCTCAGTGCCTCTGCCAGACTGCCATCGAGGTAGCCATCGAAAATCGCCGGGTGGATATAGCACTTGCGGCACATTGCAGGTGTATTGCCAAGCAGCTTGCTGACGCTCTCGATAGCGCGCAGGACGTTCTTCTTGGCCTTGGCATGGCTGTCGAATTGCTCGAACTGCTGAAGCGCCATCGCGGCCAGATTGGTTGCCGCCCAGGTGCGGAAATCCTTGGCCGTTATGTCTTCGCCGCTGATCTCGTGCAGGTAGTCATTGACATCCTGCGAGGAGATGTCGTGGGTCTGCTCGTTTTCGTCGACATATTGAAAGAGCTCCTGGCCGCTGAGGTCCTGCAGCCGCTTGATGATGTTGGCCAGGCGCTTGTCGCGCAACTCAACATGCTGCTGGATCCCGTGCTTGGCCCGGAAATCCAGCACCACAGCGGTGCCCTTGACGCGCGCATGCCGATTACGGAGCGTGGTCAGGCCATAGCTCTTGTTGGACCTGGCATATTCGTCGTTGCCAACCCGCATCAGCGTCTTCTCAAGCAGGGAGACGACGGTCGCCAGTATCTTGCGGCGCGGGAGCGCGGGCAAAGCGAGGTCCCGGGCCACCTGGGCACGGATGACCGGCAGCTTCTCGCCAAACATCAACATCTTGCCATATTTCGCTTCATCGCGAATGGCACGCCACCTTGGGTGGTAGCGGTATTGACGACGGCCGCGGGCATCACGGCCGATCGCCTGCAAGTGGCCGTCCGGATCGCGACAGATCCAGACGTCGATATAGGCGGGCGGAATGGCGAGCGCACGGATCCGTGCCAGCGTATCCTCATCGGTGACCAGAGACCCACCGGGCTCCCGGTAGACGAAGCCGTCTTTACCCGCCTCGCGCGTAAGCCCCGGACGAGCAGGATCGGTGTAGTGCAGGCGGGCGGCTCGGGCAGCGGCGCGGGGATCCAGCGGCGCCGCCCGCGCGGCCTTCGCGGCCACGGCGTTTAGCCGCGTTCTCCGTCGGCGCCGCTGCCTGACGGCGTGATCCCCGCTCGCGACGGCGCATCACTGTGCGGCCGCACTGTCTGCAACTCCAACTCGACTTCCTTGTCGATCCCGTGCCGTTCCTCGGCCGCGTGCTCCGCGCGCTTGTCCTGCTTCTGTTCGGTCATGACGAACCCTCCTGTAAAGCCTGCTAAAAGACGCAGCAGCAATGACCCGGTTCGCTCACAACATCGAACCAGGCCGCGAGGATCTCATCGCCCGACTGACACCGGACCGCAAAGCAGGCTAGCTTGAACTGCGTGCGGGCGACACGCACAGGAGCAGCGCAACGATGGTACAGGACAATGCGATCACTCAAGCCTTGATCGAGGCCATGGGGCACAGTCCGGAAGCGATGGTGCTCACCGCATCGGACCTACCCGATCATCCCATGATCGCGGTGAATGCGGCCTTTTCCGCGCTGACAGGGTACCCGCCTGACGAGGCCGTCGGGCGCAACTGCCGGTTCCTGCAGGGATCGGAGACCGATCCCGAAGCAAGCCGTAGGATCGGACGTTGCCTCGCGCAACAGCGCGGCTGCATCGAGTGGATCGTCAACTATCGCCGTGACGGCACAATGTTCTGGAACCTCCTGTTCCTCTCGCCCGTCTTCGACGAGACCGGCAAGCTGCTGCACGTCTTTGGCAATCAACGCGACATTACCGCAGGTCAGCCAGAGGAGCTCCCGGACTATATTCTGGGCAAGGCTGACATGCCCGCACAGGGGCGACGCGAGTTCGACGCGGTCCTGCGGGAAGTCAACACCGAGGCGCAGAGTGCAGGAGGCGTCGGCCAGAAGGCCTCAGACCGTCTCCTCGCAGCGGTTCACAGGTTGAATGAGCTGACGATCGGTCTTGCAGCCGCTCCATGGTCAGCGCAGGCTCACTGACCTGGAGCGAAAACGGTCTCAAAAGCTGGTGGAGCCAAGCGGGATCGAACCGCTGACCTCCTGAATGCCATTCAGGCGCTCTCCCAGCTGAGCTATGGCCCCGTGCCCGGCATCGTCCCACCTGGACGAATAAGGAACGCGGCCGTATAGACCGCGGTCTGGGGAATGGCAAGCCAAGCTAGCCGTAACAGCGCCTACAGCGGCGTTATGGTTGGCACGGACAGCCTTCCATGGCAGCTTGTCACTGTGTACCCTTCGTCCAATCCGGCTGTGCCATGGTCTCGCATGAGGGGCGCCACGCCGTGAGCCTCATCAATGATGGGATGATCACAGCCAACCCACAGCCCTTTGCACCAGAGCAGCGCACGATCATCGTGACCGGGGTGGCG
The DNA here is from genome assembly GCF_965276875.1 of Lichenicoccus sp. Lineage (GTDB taxonomy): Bacteria > Pseudomonadota > Alphaproteobacteria > Acetobacterales > Acetobacteraceae > Lichenicoccus. The sequence goes on from NZ_OZ255701.1 coordinate 2,221,468, forward strand.
CGTTCGGGCACCAGTATGATCGCGCAACTGGTCAGCATCGCCGGCGTCTCCATGGGCCACACCTTCGATGAGGTTGTCTTTGAAGACCACGCAGTCGCCGACGCCTTTTCCAGCAGCGATCCGGACGTGCTCGCCCACCTGGTCGCCGCCCGCAACGAGCAGGCAAAGGTGTGGGGCTTCAAGCGGCCGCACGTGTTCCATCTCAACGCGCCGGATTTCCAGGCTCTGTTCCGTGAGCCGCGCTTCATCATCACCTACCGCGATGCTGTGGCAGTGGCCAAGCGCAATGGCATTTCCGAATACACCGACGTCGTAACCAGCCTGCGCACAGCCGCCGCGGACATACAAAGGTGCGTAGAATTCACCCTTGCCCTCACCTGTCCGGCCCTGCTGATCAGCTATGAGAAGGCGTTGCTGCGTCCCGCGGCCTTGGTGGAGGAGCTGGTCGAATTCTGCGGCCTGGCCACGTCGCAGGCGGAGCGCGACCGCATGGCCGCGGCAGTCAAGGCCAATCGCGACGAATACGTGCAAGCCGCCAGGCGCCTGTTTCAGGGCTATGTCGACCGCATAAAGGATGGCGCGTTGCTCGGCTGGTGCTGGCAGATCGGCGTGCCCAGTCCCGTCACGCTGGATATCAGTATCGGCGATCGACCGCCGGTCTCAGTCATGGCCGATGATTTTCGCGCCGACCTCGCAGGCGCCGACGTGGGCTTTGGTTGCCATGCTTTCCATCTGGACCTGTCAGGGCTGGAAGTGGGCCCCGAAGCAGTCGTCACCGTCCGCGTGCACGAAAGGGTGTTCGAGCTCTCCGGAAGCGGCAAGACGATCGCCGAATTGTCGAGCTAGCGTGCCGCCATGCTTGGTTGCGCGAAGCGTCGGGAGACATGGGGTACGTGGGGATAGACTCCCCGTTACGCAGAGGGCGACCGAAGTACTGGGGATGAACTTCCATATCAGCGTACACGGGGGTTGTACACAGCCCCGGCGGCGCCAGTCCGGGATACTCCGCAAGGACGCTTACGCAAACTGGATGTTTCCTGCGAGGGACCTGTGCACAGAGTGGGGTACATTTTGCGAAGACCGGGTACCCCATGTTCCACATGCATCAACAACCCTCGCTCCATTTCTTTCTTCTTATTTCATGTCTAGAGGTGAGGTCTTCCTCGATGGGGTCGGAGTTCATGACTGCTAAACCACTGCTGCGCGTTCTGGCCGGAGAGACCGTCTCGCCGCCGCCGATCTGGCTCATGCGGCAGGCTGGTCGCTATCTTCCGGAGTTTCGCGCCCTGCGCGCACAAGCCGACTTCATCACCCGTTGCATGACCCCGGATACCGCAACCGAGCTCACCTTGCAGCCGATCCGTCGCTTTGGCATGGATGGCGCCATCCTGTTCAGCGACATTCTCATCCTGCCCTGGTCGATGGGTCAGCAGCTCGCCTTCATCGAAGGCACCGGGCCGGTGCTCGAGCCGATCCGCACTGCGGCGGATATTGTGCGGCTGCGTAGCGGAGAGCGTGCCGAGCGCATGGCGCCGGTCATGCAGACGTTGCGCCGGCTTCGTGACACGCTTGATGCGCCGGGTGAGATCGGGGTCGGCCGTGGTGGCCAGACCACCCTGATCGGCTTTGCCGGTGCGCCGTTCACCGTCGCCTGCTACATGGTCGAAGGTGGCGGCTCCCGAGACTTTGCGATCACCCGTGGCATGGCATTCTCCGAGCCGGCTTTGTTCGACCGGTTGATCGACCTGCTGATCGAAGCCACGGCGGCCATGCTCTGCGAGCAGATTGAAGCCGGAGCGGAGGCGGTCATGCTGTTCGATAGCTGGTCGGGTCTGCTGCCGCCTTCGCAGTTCGAGCGTTACGTCATTGCCCCGACCCGGGCGATCGTCCAGGCCATCCGCGCGGTGCACCCACAGACGCCGATCATTGGGTTTCCGCGCCTTTGCGGTGTCCTTGCCGGACGCTATGCGGCGCTGACCGGGATCCAGGCGATCGGGCTGGATACCGGCGCTGATCTCGGCCTCGTCGCGACCCAGCTGCCGCAAGGCATGGCGATGCAGGGCAATCTCGATCCGCTCTGCCTGATCGCGGGTGGCCTGCCGCTTGCCCAAGAGACCCGGGCGATCCGTGCCGCGATGGCCGGGCGGCCCCATATCTTCAATCTCGGGCACGGCGTGCTGCCGCAGACGCCGGTCGAGCATGTGCAGAACCTGGTGGAGCTGGTGCGGCGTGCCTAAGACACAAACCAAACCGACCTCGGCAGGTGCCGCGTGATCGCCGCACTCGGCCCCTATTTGCTATGGGAAAAGGCGCTGCACATCATCTCGGTCATCGCCTGGATGGCGGGGCTGTTCTATCTCCCGCGGCTGTTCGTCTATCATTGCACGACACCGAGCGGATCAGCGCAGAGCGAACTATTCAAGATCATGGAGCGCCGTCTGCTGCGGCAGATCATGAACCCGGCGATGATCGCCTCGTTCGCCTTTGGTCTGCTACTGGTGTTGACGCCGGGAGCGGTGAACTGGGATGCCGGGTGGTGGTGGGTCAAACTCAGCAGCGTGCTGCTGTTGGCCACGTTCCATGGCGCCTGCGGCTCCTGGCGGCGGGCGTTCGCGGAGGACCGCAACGTGAAGTCGGAGAGATTCTTTCGTGTTGCCAACGAAGTGCCGACCGTGTTGATGCTCGTGATCGTGATCATGGCTATTGTGCAACCGTTTTGACCAACCCGTATAAGGATCTCCCGATATGGCGCTAAAGTCCGCGCGCGCCGCTTGCCGTAGTGTCTGGGCCGCGGTGGGCCTGCTGATCTGCATGGCGCAAGCCTCGGCCGCTGTACCTCCGGCGCGTCTGGCGGTTCTGGATCGCGGCATCAACATTGTGCACTGGTTTCGCTTCGTCTCAAACCAAAATGCCCGTGCCATGGCCGCCTACATGGGAGAACCGGCGCTTGTCGATCTCAAAAAAGCCGGCTTTACCTATGTCCGCCTGGCGGTTGGCCCCGAAGAGGTGATGAGCGGCAACCATATAGAGGCCGACAAGCTTACAGCGCTAGAGAGCGCCATCGCACGGATAGAGCATGCCGGGCTTGGGGTCATGGTGGAGGCGCACCCGGAAAAGATCGAGAACTGGGATCTCCAGAACAATGCGATGGCACGACAGGAACTGTTCGGATTTTGGCATGACCTGGCGCCCGCGCTGAAGCCCTTTCCCGCTGCTCTGACCTTCCCTGAGCTCGTCAACGAACCCAGCGTCAAGGACCCGGCGCAATGGGATGCGCTGCAACGCCAGTTGCTCGCGCAGGTGCGTGATGCCCTCCCCAAGGACACCATCATCCTCACGGGATCGGACTGGAGCAGCATCGACGGACTTCTGAAAGTGCGCCCGGTCGCCGATGCCAATGTGGTCTACAGCTTCCACAGCTACGAACCGCAACTGCTCGCTTTGCTGGGGTTCTGGGATTCTGCCATCAACAAGAAGCAGCTTGCCGCCAATCTGCCGTTCCCGGCATCTGATCCCAAGCAATGCAAGGCGGCCATTGCCGCAATTACGGATCCGCACACCCATGCCGTTGCGGAATACTGGTGCTCGCTGCATCCGGACGACGCGATGATTTCAAGGAACCTGGCGCGCGCCACCCAATGGGGACATGAGCATCGCGTCTCGGTTGCCATGACCGAGTTCGGCGCCTCCTCCGAACTCAATTCCCCCGCTCGTTTGGCGTATTTCTCCGCGGTCCGGCGGTCCGCGGAGAAGCTGGGTTTGCCTTGGGCACTCTGGGGACTCGACGACCAGATGGGGCTGGGCCAGTCCACCGGCAGCCAGTCTGCGGCGATCAGGCTCCCACCCGACACCATGCGAGCGTTGGGCCTGCGCTGATCGGTGCCGTCACATCAGAATGATTTCGACGCGTCTGTTCTGCGGCTCGCGGACGCCCTGCGCCGTTGGCACCAGAGGGTGGGTCTCGCCGAAGCCATGCGTGGTGATCTCTGAGGGCTGTACGCCGTCTCGCAGCAGTTCGACTTCGACCGACTTGGCGCGTCGTAGCGACAGGCCAAGATTATATTTCGCGGTCCCTGAAAGATCGGTGTAGCCATTGACCTCGAGTCGCGTCGTCTGGACGTAAATGCTGGCGTTGGCGGCCGAGGCGACGATCTCCCTGGCACGGGGAGAGAGATCGGCGCGATCCCAGTCAAAAAACACGAGGTAGGTTCGCGCGGCCGCAGGCGCCGGCGGCGGCGGTTGTGCCACGACCATCGGCGGCGGCGCTGCCGCAACCCCGAAGGCATAGGCGACGCCAAGCGTCACCACATGAACGAAGATGTCGCGCTGGAAGCCGATTCCGCCCCTGACCACCACGTTGTCGACCTTGTTGTAGAAGACACTGTTGAGATCTCCGGCATTATGAATTCCCACCAGCCGATAATCCGCCGTCAGCGCAAGACCCGGAACCGAGGTGATTGGAATAGCCACGCCGGCGATGCCCTCGTAGGCGAAATTCGGACCCGACGTGCCGCCAATATGGTTGAGGTCGCCGTTCGACAGGAACTCGGGGGACGTTTGGTGCGTCCACAACGCTCCGGCCCCGACGCCAAGGTAGGGGCTGAAGGAGGTGATATCCATGCCGTATTCCGGCAGCTTGAAAGCATAGAGCGCCTCGAGAAATCCGCCGTAGGATTCCTGGTGGCCCGTCTGCCTGCCGGTTAACGGGGTCACCGGCACCAGATTGTTCAGGCTGTTATATTCGTAGGCGTCGAGCACGTCGATCTGCACGCCGTTCGAGAACGCCCATCCGGCGGCGCCGGCGCCGATGAAGCCAAGGTTGTAGCGTTCGGTTGCCGGACCCGGACCAAACGGCCCGTCATTCGGGCGGACTGCTACATCCTGCAGGATGCTCGGCCCTCCGGCGAACCCGATATAGGGATGTCCGCTGGAGAAGCCCTCCATGAAGCCCGGCGCCGGCGCCGGTCGCACCGGGTTCTGAGCGACAGCATGTGTCGCCAGACACGTCATCAGGAAGGCGCAGCCAAGCGAGCCTCTTGTAAGCAACGACATCACGACTGTCCCTTCAGCAATTCCTAAATAAATCCAGTTCATGAGAACAAGGCGCATGACCGCTGGCGGGAACGCACGATTCCTGGCGCAGCGAGACTTCTCAGGCGTGCAACGTCGCCGGGTCTATAGTGAGTCGAAGCCGCTCCACCAGATGACCGTTGAGCACGTGATTACGGAAAATCTCCTCGATATCCTCATCGGTTTGATAACGATACCAAACTGCGTCGGGATAGATCACCATGACCGGTCCATGCTCGCAGACATTAAAGCAGCCGGCATGGTTGATTCTGATCCGCCGAACCCCCCGCGCCATCCCCAGCCTGCACATGTAGTCGCAAAGCGCCCGGCTGCCCTTCGAGGAGCAGCAACCGCGGCGATGGGTAGCGGGTCGCTGGTTGACGCAACAAAACACGTGCAGCCGGTAGAGCGGCTCCAAATGCACATCGATCACCCTTGGATCATGAAGGTTCGGTAGCCAGCAGACTCGTCGCGGCACTCGACTCATGATCAAAAATACTGGCTTCGACATTGACGCGCTTGGCGACGCCATTCTCGCCACGGCTTCGCCGGTATGAGGCCCTGGCGCCGGCTGTTGCTCGTGCTGACCGACGGCGAGCCCGCTGACATCGACGTCGCGGACAACCGGGACCTGGTGACGGATGCGCGCCGTGCGGTCCTGGCATTGCGACAATCGGGGATCGACGTGTTCGGCATAGCCCTGGACCCGCGCGGTGCCGGGTGTGCTACGGCGATTTTCGGTCGTGCGAACACCATGACGCTGCGCGAGTTGGCGGACCTGCCGGCGCGGCTCGCCGGCCTCTATGTTCGCCTGCGGAACCGCTGACGCCTTGGCCTAACGGTGGCCGGTGGCTGCCGTCGGGATGCCCTCGATGGGACACTCCTCGGTGCCGACAGTGGCTCGGGTCAACGCCTCGACCATTTCGCGTGTCGCGTCCGGATCGGCGATCCATTTGCCATAGAAGTCGTAGGGACAGGCGGCGACACCCTTGTCGCCGTCACCGGAATTGATCATGCCGGTGTAGCCGCGGTGCAGCAGCTTGAAGAGATGGTTTTCGGACTGCATGTTTTGTCGCGCATCGCGGATCAGCGACTTCGACAGCGCCGCATATTGTATGCCGTATTCCTCGGTGCCGCACTCGCCGAGCGTGCGGCCGTCGAAACCGATGATCGAGGAATGGCCAAAATAGGAATACACGCCGTCGAAGCCCGCGGCGTTTGCCACCGCCACATAGACGTTGTTGGCCCAGGCCATCGCCTTGGACATCATGATCTGCTGTTCCTTGGCCGGATACATATAGCCCTGGCAGCGGATAATCAGTTCGGCGCCCTTCATGGCGCAGTCGCGCCAGATCTCCGGATAGTTGCCATCGTCGCAGATGATCAGGCTGATCTTCATCCCCTTGGGGCCGTCCGATACATAGGTGCAGGTGCCGGGATACCAGCCCTCGATCGGCACCCAGGGCATGATCTTGCGATATTTCTGGACCACCTCGCCCTTGTCGTTCATCAGGATGAGTGTGTTGTAGGGCGCCTTGTGCGGATGCTCCTCGTGCCTCTCGCCGGTTAGCGAGAACACGCCCCAGACTTTGGCGCGCCGGCATGCCTCGGCAAGTATTTCGGTCTCCTCGCCAGGCACCGAGGATGCCGTCTCGTACATCTCCTTGCTGTCGTACATGATGCCGTGGGTGGAGTATTCCGGAAAGATCACGAGGTCCATGCCGGGAAGGCCGGTCTTCATGCCGATCAGCATTTCGGCAATCCTGTTGGTGTTTTCCAGGACCTCCGCCTTGCTGTGCAGGCGCGGCATCTTGTAGTTGACCACGGCAACCCCGACTGTGTCCGCGCTGCTGGAAATGTCACCGTGCAACATGTCAGTCTCTCCCTGTTGATGTGTTCAGCCGTCACTCTGTAGCGGTAGGGGCCCAGGCAAGCCTGTATGCGCCGCGGACGGGATAAGGGAGCGCACGGGGATCTCGCGCAACGCCACTGGTGCGCGGATGAGCCCAGCCGATTCATCAGCTTAAGGGTCGTCGCGCTGTATGTTCAAGTGCTCGTTTGCGTTGATGATGGCGTCGGCGATGTCTTCCATGCTGGTCCGCTTGCTCATGGCCTGTCTGCGGATGCTTTGATAGGCAGCTTCCTCCGTCAGATCCGCTTTCGCGATCAGGATCGACTTGGCGCGCTGGATACGTTGCATACCGCGCAGCTTGCGCTCCAGCCTAAGGGTCCTGCGACGCGACTCCTGTTGCTGCAGCCAAAGGCTCCGGGCCAGTGCGAGCTGTGTGAGCAAGCCGAACGGGCGCACCGGGCGTTCGATGACGGCGTGCACCTCGCTTTCGAGCACGAGCTGTAGGATCGAAGGGTTCTCGTAGCCGATCACCGCGATCAGGGTCGGCGTGATCCGCTCACCACTGCCAAGCAGCCGCAGCAGCGGCGCTCTGCTGTCATGGTCGATCGAGATCACCACGACATCAATGCTGGCGGCGATCGCGTCCGGTACCGGCCAGGCGCTGGAAACGAAACAGCCGATCCGCCGGAGATGCTCGATCAGGCTCAATCCTTCGTGGTCGGGTCGATGCACGACCTCGACATGCAGCCCGCGCAGATCACGAAGGATCTGGATCGGCACGGTTAGCCGTCTAGCGTCTGCGTGACCCGGTAGGGGTCCGGTTTCACTTGACCGTCCGATTCCCAGACGATCTCAAAGCTGCCGTTGCCACCGAGTCGGCCGACCCTCGGCCAGAGGAAGCAGTGATTATTGTCCCGGTCGATCCGCACAAAGCCTTGCGGCGCCTCGATCTCGTGGTCCGGCAGGGCTGCCTGGATCAAAGCGGGATCGTCGCTACCGACCCGGGCGATGGCGCGGGCGGCGAGGATGACCTGGAAATAGGCTGCCTCCGCGGCCGCCGGCACAGGTGCGGCGCTGCCAAAACGTGCCCGGTAGGACGCGACGAAATCGACAGCCGACCGATGCGGCAGGATGTCGAAGAATGGCGAGGCGGTGATATGCCCGCGGGCCGCGCCGGCGCTCATCTCCGCCACCTCCGCCTCGCTGGTGGTCAGGCTGGCGATCGGCATGGAGGCGGCATCGAAACCTGCCTTATGGTAGGCTTCATAAAACATCGCGGTGCCCTCGCCGACGACTGTCGAGAAGATCACATCCGGTCTGGTGCGGCCGATCCGGGTGATCGCCGTATCGAAGTCCGAGCGGTGCGGCGTCAGCGGGACGTAGATCTCGTCCAACACGACACCGCCGGCTTGATGCACAAGTTCGGTCATAATGCGATTGGATTCGTACGGATAGATATAGTTCGAGCCGACCAGGAGCAGCCGCTTGCCATAGGTTGCGAACAGGTAGCTGGCGAGCTGCATCGAGTTCTGGTTCGGTGCCGCTCCCGTGTAGATGCAATGCCGCGAATACTCGAAACCTTCATAGAGGGTGGGATAGAACAGCAAGCCGCGATAGGCCTCCACGAGAGGCAGCAACGCCTTTCGCGTGCTTGACATATAGCAGCCGAAGATCAGGCGAATTTGTTCCCGGGCGAGCATCCGCTCGGCCACGGCGGCGAACTGCCTTGGGTTGGAAGCCGGATCGTGGATCACCGGCTCGATCAGCCGTCCGGCGACGCCGCCCGCCTCGTTCAATTGCTCGATGGCCAGTAGCGAAGCATTGAGCTGGGTGTTCTCCACTGATGCCGTCACACCGGTTTGCGAGCAGAGCAGGCCGAACCGCCAGGACCGGGTCATGGTGTGCGCCTGTGTTTGCGTTGCTGACGCGTTGCGGGTCGCACGGCGTTATCCTCCTTTGTGGGTCAGGGCTAAGCAAGGGACGTGCCAGAACAGCGACTCAGTGCGAGGTCTGTGCAGATCCGGGCCGCCGAACGTCAGATCCGCGGGGACGATCCTGAGCAGGATTTCCGGTGGCCTCGACGACGAGATCGAACCGCGGGCGAGCCTGATGCGCCCGCTAGATCAGCGTAACTGGTGATAGGCGCGCTGGAAATAGATCAGCGCCTCCGGCTCCCCGCGCGTGATGACGTCCTCGACCTCGCAAAACATGACGCTGTGCGTGCCGACCTCCTTGAACTCGACGATGCGGCAGTCAAACGCGACCGAGGCGTCGTCGAGCAACGGAGCGCCGGTGCTCAGTCTATGCCAGCCGCCGGCGGCGAAACGCTCGAGCATGTCCTTGGCACCGCCGGCGAACAGGGAGGAGAGATCCCGGTGCAGCCCGGTCAGCACGTTGACCGCCAATACACCGTTGATCCGGAACTGTGCGTTCGAGCTGGCGTAGCGATTCATGCACACCAGCAGCGTTGGCGGCTCGTCGGTGACCGAGCAGACCGCCGAGGCGGTAAAGCCGTGGCGTCCGCCGGGTCCGTCGGTGGTAATGATGTTGACAGCGGCCCCTAGGCGGGACATCGCCTCGCGGTAGCGCTCACGGTCGACGATCCGCTGAGGCTTTGATGACACACCGATTGAACTCAGCCCGGCTGCAACAGCACGCGGTAGATAACGGTCCAGTAGGGTGCGGCAAACAGGATGATGCTGGCGGCACCGCCGGTCACGAACAGGATCGAGACCAGCGACCAGAAGCCATGCAGCCTGCGAGACCGCCACGCTGCGAACGCGCTGCCGGCAAGCCAAATCCAGAGCAGGCCAATGACCACGAACAACCAGAAATACATGGCACGCTCCGTTCGCTGACGATCAGTATTTGCCGTCGGTGGTCAGTTGCACATAGACACGGTCGGCGAAATGGGTGAGTTGCCAATTTCTCAGATCGGATGGGAGATTGGTGTCCTTTTCGACAATTGGGCAATAGGCGTCAGTCAGACCGTTGACGATGGAGGCCTGGTCCAGGTCGGGGGCGGCCGCCTTTACCTTGGCGATGATCGCGTTGACATTCTGGAGCATATTGGCCGCACCCGTGTCGCTCAGCAGAGTGCCGACACCACTCGATTGATCGGCGATGATCTGCTTGAGCTGCGGTTGCGCCAGATCCGGGCAGCCATTCGGCCGGCGGCCGTTCTGCAAGGTGGAGGTGTCCTTGCGGATCAGCGAGGTCAGCACCAGCGACGCATTGGCCGGCGCATGATTGCTCCAGCTCTGTCTTATGTAGTTCGTCACGTCGACGACTTCCCGGTCGCTCATCGCGGCCCCGACACCAGGCATCAGCGCATATGGACCCCGTGCCGGATGTCCGCCGATCACGACCCTGATGACGCTTTGCGGCCCGAGAGCACGGACCATGCCGTTGGCATCGAGGGCAGGGATTTTGTCCTTGATGCCGTCGCCATTGAGCTGGTGGCAGGAGGCGCAATGTTCGAGATAGACCGCCTGTCCGGCAGCGTAGCGATCCGGCCGATACGCGGCCGTACGCGCCTGGTAGCTGGCAACCGGCTTGAGCGACTTGAGGTAGGTGGAGATCGCGTGCAGGTCGAAATCATTGAGTTGACTTGTGCTGTAGTCTACGACTTCGCCCATTGGCCCGGCGACCGGACCCATTGATTCAGAGTGGCCGTATTTGAAGAACTTGACCAGGTCGTCGATGGTGTAGTGGCCAATCCCGGTCAGGTTGTCCGGCCGCAGGTTGGGGGCATACCACATGGTGATCGGGGCGCCCTCAACCGACAGTGCTATTGGCATGTTGCCAAGGAAGTTGCGGTTGTTGTGGCAGGCGCCGCAATGTTCCGGCCCGTTGACGATATAGGCGCCGCGATTGACCAGCGCTGACTGGTTCGGCGCGGGCTTGAACACCTTGTCGGGGACAAAGAACGCGTCCCACAAAGCGATGGCGGGTCGGATCGTAAATGGAAACCAGATCTCCTCGGGCTTGCTGGGCGCGTTCACAGGCTTGAGCGAAAATAAATATGCCTTGATCGCGAGCAGGTCCTCGGTGGTCATCGTATTGTACCAAGGATACGGCATCGCCGGATAGATATACGTGCCGTCGGCAGCGATACCATGACGCATCAGGCGAATGAACTGAGCGTCGGTCCAGGTGCCGATGCCTGTCTTCTTATCGGGCGTGATGTTCGGCACGTAGATCTTGCCGAACGGCATGTCCATGTAGCGACCGCCGGAGTATGGCGCGTAGCCCTCGCCCTGGTGACAGCCGATGCAGTCGCCCAGGGTGGTCAGGTACTCGCCGCGGGCGACCTGATCATCCGCGGCTCGGGCTGCGCCGGAAATGCCGCTGGCGACCAACGCCGCTCCAGCAGCCAGCCGAAGGGTCCGGGTGAGATGGCCCCTGAAGGACCTGCGGAAAGGACGACGCTTCATGGGATGGCTCCAGGCTGCGCCGCCACGCTTGCCCGCCTGTCCGTGTTGGCCCCGACCAGCTCGGGGTAGGCAGTGAGTGTGTTGACGCCGTATAGGGGCTTGTATGCGCCCTGGTGGCATGTCGCGCAATTGATCTTGGCTACATCATTGGTCGGACCGCGCGCTGCTCGCGGGAATGTGCCAGTGAGCGGCACCATCCATTGGGTGTTGAGGTTGCGGACCATCTCGAGACCATACCAGGCCGTCAGCCGCGCCGGAGTGCTTTGGTCCCACGAGGAGAAATCGCGGCTATTATGGCAGTAGGTGCAGCCGACACCCAGCGAGTGGGCAAAGTGCGCCATCAGCGCATAGGTCTGATCGGTCTGCTGGATTGATTGCCGGTTGCCCGCTGGCAGCGCGGTCTTGCCTGTGATGCGGACCGTATCGGCCTGGAGCAGCAGGTTGGTGAACGGGTCGGCCTGCAGCGAGGTATTCGCCGCCGCCTTGGAGACACCGCTATAGCCGGTGTTGGTTTCCGCGAACCCGCTCGGCTGGCCCTGCTTGGTAAACCAGACATATTCCGGAACCGCATGACCGCGATGGCAGGTGTTGCAGGTGACGCCGAGATTGCCGACGTGACTTTTCCAGTTGGCGTTGATGTCCTGCGTCATTTGGATCATCCGTCGTGCCACGGTCTTGGTGTAGAGCGCGTCGTCCGCCATGTTCACGGTCGAGTGGCAGAATGCGCATCCGGTCGAGGGAGCGATCCAGAGAGGCAGGGTGCCCATCAGTCTCAGGAACTCATTGGAGTCGACGTTTTGGAGAACCTGGATGTTCTTGTAGGCCTTTGACGATGGGATGCCCGACGGCTTGACCGGGGGAAGTGCGGGAACCAGCCGATAGTTGTCGGCGTCCTTGACCACCTGGCGGGGGCTCCAGATGTAGTTCATGCCGACGCCGCGAAACCCGCGCTCCTCGCTGACCACCGGCGGCCGGTGCAGGGTCATCAGCAGGGCGCCGAAGACGACGCCTACGCATATTCCGATTGTCCATCGCCACGGGTGGTTTCCGCGAAAGGCGGCGATACCGTCGGTGAACAGCAGCGCTGTCCACCGGAACGGGGCGAGCAGCACGTTCATTACTTGGTCACTCCGCGCAACAGCCCGGGGTCGGTCATCTGATGGTAGATTTCCGGATACGGCGGGGCGATGCCGTGCTTGACCCCCCAGAGGAACCAGTTATCGACGACCGTGCCGCTGAGCAGGATACCGATGCCGCCGGTGATCGGGCAGAGCACCGCGAACCAGACCGCCCAGCGATGGATCGACTCGTAGCTGGCATTGAAGCCCATGATCCAGCGCCAGAACAGGCTGGCGCGTTCGGCGGCGGTGCTGCGATCGGTGGTCATCTCGATCTCGCGCTCGCCCCAGTAGCGGCTCACCGCCAGGATGGTCCCGCCATGCATGGCAAACAGCAGAGTCGAGCCGTACAGGAACACGATCGAGAGCATATGGAACGGGCAGTAATAGAGATTGCCGTAGCGTATCGAGAACGATGCGGTCCAGTCCAGGTGTGGGAAGATGCCGAACGGCACCGCTTCCGACCAGCTCCCCATCAGGATCGGCCGGATGAAGCCGAGCACGAGATAGAGCCAGATTGCCGAGGCAAAGGCCCAGGCGACATGGGTGCCCATGCGCAAATCCCGTGCGCGGCGATAGACCCGCGTCCACCAGAGCAGGATTGAGGCGGTCAGGAAGAAGCCGGCCATCAGCCACCACCCGCCCTTGGCCAGCGGTGGGACGATGTCCAGGCCGTATTGCGGTCCGGGAGGTTGCAGTCCCAGCCATGGCAACTGGCGGATGAACTGTATCGGGTCCCAATGCACCTGGGCGAGCATGTTCAGCCCGATGATCTCAAAGGCGATGAAGCCGCACAGGATCGAGGTGATGCCGAGGGTGCCGAGATAGAACGGTCCGACCTGGGCGGCGCCGATGCTGCCCATCAGCCGCGACAGGAAGGGCCGAAAGACCCGGTTGTCGTTGCCCCATTTCAGTGGAGCGCCTTCGTCGATCGGCCCGTCGACCAGGACGCGGTTGAACAGGTTCTGATATTCGACCCCGAAGGTCGGGCGATTGTCGAACATGGTTCAGCTCCAGAACGGCAGGTTGAGCCACCAGTTCCACCATTCCGGCCAGCCACGGGTCCAGAATGGGCCACTGATGATGATGCAGATTGCACTCCAGACCCCGGCATTGATGGCGCAGAACCAGCCGAGACGGTGGATGCCGAGCGGTCCGATGGAATAGACCATCAGGTCGCGGAAGAAGCTGTCCTCGTAGCCGGACGGCTTGACCACCTCGTCCTTGCCCGGATTGAGCGCCGACAGCACCACGCCGCCATGCATCGACAGAATGAAGGTGGTGGTAAAGAAGAACGTCACGGCGATCATATGCGCCGGATTATAGTGGAACTGCAGGTGCTCGTAGCCGATGTTGGAGACCCAATCGAGATGCGAGATGATCCCGTAGGGAAAGCCATTACCCCAGGCACCCATCGCCAGCGGCCGGAACACCTCGAGTGTGACATAGGCGAGAATCGCGCCGGAGAAAGCGATCGGGACGTGCAATCCCATGCCGAGTTTACGCGCGATCTCGACCATGCGCAGCGCCCATGACGAGAAGGCGCCGATTGCGCAGAAGGTAATCCACTGCCACAATCCGCCTTCGCGCAAAGGGGCCAAGCCGAGGCCATACTTCAAATCCGGCGGCGCGATGTTGATCCGCCAGATGTTCCAGGTCGGGCCGATCGCGGCCCCCCAGATGATCAGCAGGGTCCCGACCAGGGCGAAGAAGATGGTGGTGACGCCGAAGAAGCCGACATAAAACGGCCCTGCCCAAAAGTCGAACAGGTCGCCGCCGACAAGCGTTCCACCGCGGACACGATATTTATATTCGAAGTTCAGCATCGCCATGGTCGGGTCCTCCTGTCGCCTATCGTGGCGCCGGTGGTGTCGGCGTCATCTGTTGCGCCGGCGCTCCGGTCAGCCGGTCATGATTGGGACCGTCAAGCCAGTTGAAGCGGTCCGTGCTGAGCAGGATGAAGTGAATTACCAGTGCCAGCGTCAGCAGAAAAATAAAGAGGCCGATCAGCGCCCGGCGCGGATCAAACAGAACCCATACACGCCACATGATCCGTGCTCCCGATCAGGTAAGGGCTGCGAGGTGTGCCGCGTGGTGCAGCATCAGCATCGCCGTATGCTGGTAGCTGCCGCCCCACGGGCGCCAGATCCAAGCCAGGATGTGGGCGACGATCGCCACCCCCGTGAACAGGCAGAAACTAAGGACGAAGAGGCGGTTGAACTCCTTGGCCTCCCCTTCGGTGAGCCCCGATAGAACGGAGCGGTTTGGATCGGTTACCATGCTAGTTCTCCTATTGAACGTGTCACGACAGGGCCTCCGCCCGCAGGCAGGCCAGCACACGGGCGCGGGTGATGCGACTTTCGTCGTGCGCGCGCGCTTCCCGCTCGACACGCTCGCGCAGCGATTTCGCTGCGGAGATGCGAACGAGGAAGGGTTCGGCCGCCACCTGGTCGTCGAGCAGGGAAGCTGCATCGCGGTCCCAGGGAGCGGCGCTGACGGGCGTTTGACCGCGTGCGTGGGTCGCGTCGATCGCATCGAGATCGCGTCCCAACGGCAGCATGGTGAACAGCGCGTCAAACAGGGCGTTGCAGTATTCCTGCACAAGGTAGGTCGCACCCGCATAGCCCATGAACGGCGTGCCGGTGGCGCGGCGGATGATCGCGCCCGGAAACGACGCCGGCACATAGACGCAGCGCGATTTCAGCTCGACGGCGTAGATGCGCTCGTTGCTGGAGCCGAACAGCACCAGCGGAGGCGTCTTTCGGATCGAGTCCCGCACGCCTGCGTTGTCGGTCTTGGCGCCGGGTCGCCGCGCCACCGAAAAGGCGCACGGAATGCCGAGTTCGTCCTCGAGAAAATGTCGTATGCCACGCTCGTAGGTCTCGGTCGCGACCACCGCGAAGCTGCCGGTGGCAAAGAAATCCTGCGTGACGCTGCGCCATAGATCCCAGACCGCCTTGATGGTGGTCAGCTTCTCGCGCTCGATGAATGGCTGCGGATCAAGCCCCGTGAGTTCGCCCAGCGCTTCGAGGAAATTCGTGGTCGCGAAGACGCCGATTGGTGCCTGCAGATACGGCTTGCCGAGCTCCTCGCAGAGCTTGCGGCCGAACTCCCGATACAGGCAGATGTTGACGCAGGCATCGGCCAGCCGCGGCGTCTCGTCGATATGAGTTCCCATCGGGAACACCATGTTGACCTCGCAGCCGATGCCTTCGACCAGACGGCGGACCTCGGCGAGGTCGGAGGCCATGTTGAACGTGCCGTGGATCGCGCCGATGATGTTGACCAGCGGCTTCGTCGTCGCGGCGGTCTTCTTGCGGCCGCCCTTCTTTTGACCGAATTGCGTCCACAGCCAGTAGATCGCCCGATCGGCGGTCTGCCACTGGTCCTCGTCAATGGTGCGCGGGATGAAGCGCAGCAGGTTGGAGCCTTCCGGGGTCACGCCGCCACCGATCATCTCGGCGATGCTGCCGGTGACCACGACACCGGGCATCGAGCGGTCCCCGACCGCGTTGGCCTGGCTGAGGGCGGCCTCCGTGCCGTTCATCGAGAGATTGTCTTCAGACAACCCGGTGACGCTGACCGGCAATTCGTGCGGCGGCAGCCCGTCGGTGTAGTGCAGCACCGCGGTCACCGGCAGGTTCTCGCATCCCACCGGCCCGTCGATGATGACCCGCAGGCCGCGCGCGGCGGTAAAGGCGTAGACCGCGCCCCAGTAGCCGCCTGCCCGATCGTGATCGATGACCAGCATGGCGGCTCAGGTCCCCACCGGCACATCGATTTGCGGCACCACGAAGGCCGCCTTCGCTGCCGCAGCGGCCGGCTTGGCGCCGAAGAACGACACCATGCGCGAGAACCGCTCACGCCCGCGCGCCTGTGCGGCCACGACCTGGGCCAGGGCCGCCGCACCCGGAATGCCGAACAACGGCCGTCCTGAGACGATGTTGGTAAAATAGATTGCTGGGATCCCCTGCTCCTTGGCTTTTTGCACGACTGGGGTGGTGCCGATGGCGAGGTCTGGCTTGACCTCGCGGAAAGCGGCGACGTCGTTCTCCAGCGAGGCGCGGAACTGCACGTGCGCGCCATGCGCCTCAAGCCATTCGCGGTCGGGATCGCTCCATTCGGTGCGCGGACAGGCGGTGCCGACATACGGCACTTCGGCGCCGGCCTCGATCAGCAGGCGGGCAACCAGCAACTCCGAGCCCTCATAGCCGGAGACGGTCAAGCGTGCGTCGATTGGGTTGGCGGCCAGCACGCCACGCAGCGCGCCGAGACTTGCCGCGCGGGCGGCGTCGCGCTCCGCGTGACCGACATTTGCCGCCGTCGCGATGGCGTCGAGCCAGGCCGCGGTTGCCTCGACGCCCACCGGGCCAGACCCCACGACCGGCCGCCCGGCAGCGCGGAACTCGCGCACGCTGGCGACATAGAACGGATGCACGGCGGCGGCGACACTGCAATCCAGTGCGCCATACAGGTCGCGCCATTCGCGTGCGGGGGTCGACGGCGCCACTGCGAGGCCCATCGGCGCCAGCAGGCCGGCTATACCCACCGGATCGGCGGGAAACAGCTCGCCGATCAGGGCCACCGTCGGCAGATCGTTGGTTGGCGCGCGCGGGCGCTGCACCGGACCCGCCTCAGCCTCGGTGCGCGCATAACGCAGCATCGCAGCGGCGAGCACGTCCTTGGCTTCGGCATGCGTCGGCACGCCAAAGCCCGGCACGTCGATGCCGATGATCCGCACCCCGTCGATCTCGCGTGGCAACAGATCGAGCGGCACGCCGGACGCGGTCGGCACGCACAGATTGATCACCACCACGGTGTCGTATTCGTCGGGGTTGGCGGTCTTCTGCACCGCCTCGCGGATGTCCTCGAACAGCTGGCCGCGCACCAGGCTCTCGGAATTGAATGGCACATAGCCGACGCTGCGACGGGCACCATAGAAGCGCGAGGTGAAGGTCAGCCCGTAGACGCAGCAGGCAGACCCCGAAAGGATCGTCGCCGTGCGGCGCATGCGCAGGCCGACGCGCAGCGAGCCGAAGGCTGGGCACATCGATTGCGGCTGGTCATGCGGGCCGCGCGGATAGTCAGCGAGCAGTTGGTCGAGCGAAGCCTGCTTGCCAGCAGCGCGCGCGGCCGCCTGCATGGTCTCGCGGCCGCCGTGACACCCGCCTGCCGGTTCGTCCAGCGGCGCCATGTCAGGCACCCTCGTAAATGACTTCGAGGGATGGCTTTTCGGCCAAGGCGACGCCGCCGCACATGTCGGCGAGCGACGCCGGCTGCAGCACCACGTCGCGACCAACCGCGTCGCCCTTGAACAGGTCGAGCAGCTTGTCGTGGGTGAGCGGATGCGGACGCAACGGCGGCGCCTCGGCCACCTGCAAACCGAGCGCCTCGAACAACGGTGACCAGACGCTGCCGGGCTTGCCGACGATTTCGTAGTTCGCACTCTTGCGGCGGATATCATCGTCGGCCGGGATCGCCGCCAGCACCGGGATGCCGACCGCATCGGCGAACGCCTGCGCCTCGCCGGTGCCGTCATCCTTGTTGATGACCAGGCCGGCGACCCCGACATGGCCGCCGAGCTTGTTGAAATACTCCACCGCCGAGCAGACATTGTTGGCGACGTAGAGCGATTGCAGATCGTTCGAGCCGACCACGATCACCTTCTGGCACATGTCGCGCGCGATCGGCAGGCCGAAGCCGCCGCAGACCACGTCGCCGAGGAAGTCGAGCAGCACGTAGTCAAAGCCCCAGTCATGGAAACCAAGCTTTTCGAGCAGCTCGAAGCCGTGGATGATCCCCCGTCCGCCGCAGCCGCGGCCGACCTCGGGGCCGCCGAGCTCCATCGCGAAAACGCCGTCGCGCTTGAAGCACACATCGCCGATCTGCACGGTCTCGCCTGCCGCCTTCTTGCGCGACGAGGTTTCGATGATCGTCGGGCAGGACCGGCCGCCGAACAGCAGCGACGTGGTGTCGCTCTTTGGATCGCAGCCGATCAGCAGCACCCGTTTGCCGGCCTGGGCCATGCTGTAGGAGAGGTTGGCGAGCGTGAAGCTCTTGCCGATGCCGCCCTTGCCGTAGATCGCAACGATCTGGGTCTCGCGCTTGCTTTGAGCCGGTTCGCTGGCGGGCGCGTTCGGGGTTTGCGCATTCATGCCGGCTTACTCCAGTCGAGAATCATCTTGAGACAGTCAGGATCGTCGAATGCCGTGCGGTAGGCGTCCTGCGCCTCGGCCGCGTGCCGGCGATGGCTGATCAGGCCGTCCAGCGAGAGGGCGGCACCCGCGACCAGGCGCTGCACCTCAGCCAGATCGGCGGGCAGGAATTCGGCGGCGCAACGCAGCCGGGCCTCACGCATGAAGGCCGGCGCGAAATCGAACGAAAGCCGTCCGGAATAGAATCCGGCCAGCACGATCTCGCCGCCCCGCTCGAGGCGCGTGACCAACTGGTCGAGCAACGAGGCGTCGCCGCTGGCGTCGATGATCGCGGCATAGTCGCGCCTTGGGTCGTCTTCGGAACGGGTCACTTCGTAGCCCTGGGCGCCCGCTTCACGGCCGGTACGATTTTCCCAGACCATGGGCGGCGCGTGTCCGAGTGCGATGGCGACGCGCGCCAGCAGCCGGCCCAGCACGCCGTGTCCGACGATCAGCTCCGGCGGCGGTGCATTCGGGGCCGCGATCGCATGATGCGCGGTGGCGGCCAGCGCAAGCAACGTGCCGCGCTCGCCGAGATCGTCCGCGATCGGCACGGCCCGCGCACCCGGCAGAACCAGACGTGCCGCGGCACCGCCGAACAAGCCGCGCACATCGCCGAAGCATTTGGCACCAGGGACGAACACCGCCTGGCCAAGGCTGCGTCCCGATGCGGCGCCGGCTTCGACGATTCGGCCGACCGACTCGTAGCCCGGTACCAGTGGATAACCCATGCCCGGAAAGTTCGGCATCGTGCCGCTCCAGAGCAGACGCTCGGTGCCGGCACTGATGCCACTCCAGTCGATATCAACGACAATGTCGGTGTCGGTCGGCGCATTCAGGGAAAGACGATCGAGCCTGACACGTCCCGGAGCGCTCATGACGACGGCATCGGTCTGCATCTGCTCCCCCCTTTCCGGGTCTGGACTTGTCAACCTAACACAACATTTAGAAGTGACAACTCCCGTTGACACTCGTTCGTTCACGGAACGGCGATCATGACCCGCGTGACCAACGGCACACGGGTGCGCAACAGGCGACTGCGGCTGAATCCGGCTTCGCGCAACATCGCCGCGATCACCTCCGGACGGCGTGGCCGGCCGCGTCCCATCGCCAGCAGATAGAAGCCGAAATAGGCGTCGCCGCTGGCCGCCGCCCCGCGCGTGCCGGCCATCGGCTCCGCGATCAGCAGCCGTCCGCCGGGCGCGAGCGCGGTCCGGGCGGCACGCAGCAGCGCCAGCGCCGCATCGTCGTCATGGTCGTGCAGCACCCGCACCAGCGAGATCAGGTCGGCGCCGGGAGGAAGCCGATCGCGATGGAAATCGCCGGCCACAGTGCGCGCCCGCCTTGCGATCCCGGCCGTCGCAAATCGCGCTTGCGCCAGCGCGCACACCGGTTGCAGATCGAACAGCACCAGCCGCAGCGTCGGTGCCCGCGCCGCCACTGCTACGAGAAAGCTGCCGTCGCCGCCGCCGACATCGAGCAGGCAACGATGTCGCCTGATTCGGTAGGACGCGAGCACCTCGTCGGCGACCATGGCCTGCGACGCCGCCATCAGCGCGCTGTAGGCGCCAGTCCCGCCGGACGGCGCGTCATAGGGCCAGAACTCCGCAAGCTGGGTGCCCGTCTCGCCGCGCAGCAAGGCCACCGGATCACGCAGATCCTCGTAGAGCATCCGGTGGTGCGCGATCATCGCGGCCACGCCTGGATTGTCGATGAGCGCTGCGCCTAACGCACCGAGTCGGTAGGTGCCTTTATGGTTGCGCCTGGCCAGGCGCAGCGCCACCGACGCATCCAGCAGACGCCGCGTCGCTTGTTCGGACAGGCCGAGCCGCGGTGCCAGTGCCGGTGCCGTCCCGGGGGTGGCAAGCAGCGTCTGCGGCAGGCGCAGCTCCACGCACGCGGCGAGCACCTGCGCATAAACGAACCCCGCACACAGATCGAACAATGCCGAGGCGCGGCGCCTGGCGATCGGGCGGGTGAGTGGGAAGGCTGTCGCCGCCCTGCGGAAGCGTGGACTGGAAAGCCAGCGATCAAGCAAGGAGCCCTGCCTAGGCCGCGTTAAGCAGCATTTCCTCTGGCAGCAGCCGTTGCACTTCCAGGCGGATCAGGCCGCGCAGCTCTGCCGCCAGCGGACAAGCCGGAATGCTGGCGATGGCGTCCCCAATTAGGGCGTTGAGCCGCAGCATCGCCCCCGGCACGCCCTGTTGCAGGGCGACCGAGGGACGGCCCAGCGCCTGGTCACGGCCACCCGGCTTGCCGAGTTGCGCGGGCGTTGCAATGACATCGCGGATGTCGTCGGCCACCTGGTAGGCTTCGCCCAGACGCTCGCCGAGCATCTGCCAGGCGGCCGGCTCCTGGCCTGCGGCAAGCGCACCTGCCATCGTTGCGGCGGAGAACAGCGACGCGGTCTTCGCACGGTGATAGGCGGCGACCGGGATCTCCGGCTCACATTCCCAGGCCTGGCCGGCAATGATGCCGCGCGGCAGCCCGGTCGAGCGCGACAGCAGCAGCACGAGGGCCGCGAGGCTGGCGCCGGATGCTTCGGTAGCGGCATTCGCGAGAGTCTCGAAGGCCAGCACGATCAGCGCGTCACCGGCCAGCACCGCGAGGCTTTCGCCGTAGGCGTGATGCACCGAAGGCAGGCCGCGCCGCGTTGGCGCATCGTCGAAGCAGGGCAGATCATCATGCACCAGGGACGCGCAATGGATCAGTTCGAGGGCGGCGGCGGCGGCGTGCGCGAGCGGGTCCTCGCCATGGCCGCAGGCGCGCGCCACCGCGAGACAAAGCCGCGGCCGCACCCGCGCACCTCCAGGGAAAACCGCATGACGGATTGCAGAACCCAGTCGTGGCGGTCCGGAAAAGCTTTGCGCGGGGGAAAGGGCGGAATCCAAGGTCCGTTCGATCAGTGCCACCGCGTCCATCGATCCCTCCGCCCCGTCACTAGACCGCTGTCATTCTAGCTTGTCATGTTAGACTGTCAGACATAATGGACAGATACGTCAATCGGCATCTTGCGCGGGAGCGATGATGAGGGCGCCACACGCGATCGTCATCGGCGCTGGGATCGGCGGCTTGGCCGCGTCACTCGATCTGGCGCGCGCCGGTTTTGCGGTGACGATCCTCGAGGCGGCCGACACGGCCGGCGGCAAGGTGCGCGAAGTCGGCGGCGACAGGGTGCGGATCGATGCCGGTCCGACCGTGCTGACCATGCGTGACGTGTTCGCCCAAATCTTCGACGATGCCGGCGACAGCCTGGAGCGCCACGTGATATTGCGCCCGGCCGAAATCCTGGCGCGGCACGCCTGGAACGATCGCGGGCATCTCGACCTGTTTGCCGACGCTGCCCGCACTGCCGACGCGATCGGCCGCTTCGCGGGTGCCGCGGAAGCCCGCGGCTATCACGCGTTTCGCGCGCGCGCCGCCGAAATCTTTCAAACCCTGGACCGGAGCTTTCTGCGCGCGCAGCGGCCGTCGATGGCGCACCTGACGGCCCGTGCCGGGATCGGCCGGCTGCTGCGGATCAATCCCTTCAGCACGCTGGCCTCCAGTCTGGAAGGCTTTTTCCGCGACCCAAGGCTGCGCCAGCTCTACGGCCGCTATGCCACCTATTGCGGTTCCGCGCCGAACCGCTGTCCGGCGACGCTGATGCTGGTCGCCCACGTCGAGCAATCAGGTGTCTGGCTCGTCGAGGGCGGCATGCGCCGGCTGGTGGATGCACTGGCGGACCTCGTTGTGCGGCGCGGGGTGAGCCTGCGTACGTCCAGTTCGGTGGCCGAGATCACGGTTTCGTCTGGCCGCGCGCGCGGCGTCGTGCTTGCCGGCGGCGAGCGTCTGGAGGCGGACATCGTGCTGTGCAATGCCGACGCGCAGGCGATCGCGCATGGCGGTTTCGGCGACGTCTGCCGCCATGCCGTGGTGCCGATGCCGCGCGCGATGCGGTCGCTTTCGGCCATGACCTGGGCGATCGAGGCGTCGACGACAGGCTTTCCGCTCGAACGCCACAACGTGTTTTTCTCAGAGGCGCCCGGCTCGGAGTTCGAGGAGATCTTCGGCCGCGGCGTCCTGCCCGCCAAGCCGACTTTGTATGTCTGTGCTCAGGACCGCGGACTCGGGCAGCCCGAGGACGCAGCCCCTGAACGATTGCTCTGCCTGACCAATGCGCCGGCAATCGGCGATACGCACCGCTTTTCCATGACGGAGATCGAACAATGCGAGACCCGGATGGCCGCGGCCATGCGCCGCTGCGGTCTGACGCTGGGCGCACCCAGGCTGAAGAGCGTGACCACCCCGAACCAGTTCGCAGCACTGTTTCCGCACACCGGCGGCGCGCTGTACGGCCCGGTGTCGCACGGCTGGACGGCGTCGTTCCAACGGCCGGGAGCACGCTCGCGCCTGCCGGGGCTGTATCTGGCAGGGGGCAGCGTGCATCCGGCGCCCGGGCTGCCGATGGCGGCATTGTCGGGACGACTGGCGGCGGCGTGCGCGATCGCCGACCGAGCTTCGACGCGGCCGTGGCGCCGGGTGGCTATGTCTGGTGGTACGTCGACGCGCTCAGCGACGACGGCCGCCAGGGGATCACCCTGATCGCGTTTCTGGGCAGCGTGTTCTCACCCTATTACGCCTGGGCGCGTCGTCGCGGTTCGGCCGCCGACCCGTTGCGCTTCTGCGCGCTCAACGTCTCGATCTATGGCACCCGAAGCCGCTGGTCGATGACCGAGCATAGCCAGGTGTTGCGCGACTCCGACATGCTTGCCATCGGCCGCAGCCTGATCCAATGGCAGGACGACCAACTGATCTTCGAGGTCGACGAATTCGCAACCCCGCTGCCACGACGCATACGCGGCCAAATTCGGGTGCACCCCGCCGCACTCACCGGCCATACCGTTGGATTGGACGCGGCCGGGCTGCACCGTTGGCGGCCGATCGCGCCGCGCGCCTGGGTCGAGGTCAGCCTGGAGCAGCCGGCGCTGCGCTGGAGCGGTGTTGGTTATCTCGACAGCAATGACGGCGATGGCCCGCTTGAGGACAGCTTCGCCCGCTGGGACTGGGCCCGCGCGCCGCTTACGGACTCCACCGGAATCGTCTACGACGTGACCGATCGCCACGGCGCGGATCGCGCGCTGGCCTTGTCGGTCGGCCGTGACGGCGCGGTCGCCGAACAGGCGCTGCCGCCGCGCGTCGCACTCCCGCACACGCGCTGGCGGCTGCCGCGCTTTACCCGCGCCGAAAGTGCGAGCCTCACGCGTACGGTGCAGGACAGCCCGTTCTATGCCCGCTCGGTGGTGCAGACGCACTTGTTCGGCGAATCGTCGCAGGCGATGCACGAAAGCCTCGATCTCGACCGGTTCAGCGCGCCCTGGACCCAGGCAATGCTGCCGTTCCGGATTCCGCGCGCGCTATCATAGGGGAGGATGCAGGTGCGTCCGTCATGGAAGAAGATCGTCAGCGGCAAGAGCGCGTACGAGCAGTTCGAGCATGCGATCATGCTGCTGCTGACGGGAGCGATCGTCGTGCTGGTGGCGCTTGCCGCCCTGCACCTGGTCGTGGCAGTGGCCGAACTGGTCTGGAACGACCGAATGAACCCGGCCAACCCCGCGATATTCCAGAGCGTGTTCGGGATGTTCTTCACCGTCGTCATCGGTCTCGAGTTCAAGCACTCGCTAGTGGTTACCAGCAGCCAGGAGAGCGTCGTGCGGGCGCGCTCGATCATCCTGATCGGCATGCTCGCCACCGTGCGCAAGTTCATCGTCATCGATCTCGGTGCCGTGCATGCCATCGAGTTGCTGGCGATTGCCGGCGCCATCCTCGCCCTCGGCGTTGTCTATTGGCTGGTCCGTGACCAGGATCGCAGGACGTTGGTCGTGCGTCCGACAGGCGCGATCGAACATCATTGAGGCGACCATGCACAGCGCGCTTTTGCTTCCCGCCTTGTCTTCGGTGTCGAGCCGGGCGGAGATGCTGCCGCTGGCGACCTGTCTTGGGGCGGCGTGGGAGTGCGTCGTTGCGGACTGGCCAGGCTTCGGCGATGCGCCGCGGGCCGGTCGCGACGGACTTCATCCGGAAATGTTGGACGTGTTCCTCGATAGGCTGATCGGGCGCGCACCTGCGCCATTTGCGCTTGGCGTCGGTGCCGGCCATGCCGCCCCCTATCTGGTGCGGGCGGCGCTGCGCCATCCGGCGCGCTTCGCCCGGCTGGTGCTGATCGCGCCGACCTGGCGCGGACCGTTGCCGACGATGCTGGGTGCATCGCGACTCACACGTGCCGCCCGGCGCGCCTTCGAGGCGCCAGGCTTTGGCCCGCTGCTCTACCGGGCGGCGACCAGCCGTCGTATGCTGGAACGGATGATGCGCGGGCACGTCTACGCCGATCCGGCGACAGTCACGCCGGCGCTGCTGGCGGCCAAGCGGGCCATCGTGCGGCAGCCCGGCGCACGATTCGCCACCGCCGCGTTCATCAGTGGCGGGCTCGACCCCGTCCACTCACGCGCGGCGTTTCTTGCTCTGTTTGGCGCCGGCTTGCCGCCGACACTGATGCTTCGGCCGCGTGGCGCGCCGCGGAAGTCCGCGGCCGAGATGGACGCGCTGGGCGCCACTGGCCACGTCACCCGCGTCGAGGTCCCCGGCGCGTTGTCCGCGCACGAGGAGTATCCCGACGCGGCGGCAACCGCGATCCGTGACTGGCTACCTGGCTGAACGGATCAGAAATCCATTCCGCCCATGCCACCCATGCCGCCCATTCCACCCATGCCGCCGCCACCGCCGCCGCCGCCCATCGGTGCGGACTTCTCGGGACGCTCGGCCACCATCGCCTCGGTGGTGATCATCAGCGACGCGATCGACGACGCATGCTGCAGTGCCGAGCGCACGACCTTGGTCGGGTCGATGATTCCGGCGGCGACCATATCCTTGTAGTGGCCGCTCTGCGCATCGAAGCCGAAGTTATAGTCGGCGTTCTCAAGCACCTTGCCGGAGACCACCGCACCATCCTCGCCCGCGTTCTGGCTGATCTGACGCATTGGCGCATGCAGGGCCTTGCGGACCACCTCAATGCCGACGCGCTGATCGTCGTTGTCGGCCTTCAGGTCGCCCAACACCAACGACGCGCGTGCCAAAGCCACGCCGCCGCCTGGGACAATGCCTTCCTCGACGGCCGCGCGCGTCGCATGCAGGCCGTCGTCAACGCGGTCCTTGCGCTCCTTCACCTCGACCTCGGTCGAGCCGCCGACGCGGATCACGGCGACACCGCCGGAGAGCTTGGCCAGCCGCTCCTGCAGCTTCTCGCGGTCGTAGTCCGAGGTGGTCTCCTCGACCTGCGCCTTGAGCTGCGCGCAACGGCCCTTGATGTCCTCGCTCTTGCCGACGCCTTCGACGATCGTGGTCGTCTCCTTTTCGATCAGCACCTTCTTGGCGCGGCCGAGCATGTCGAGCGTGACGGTCTCCAACTTGATGCCGAGATCTTCGCTGATCACGGTGCCGCCGGTGAGGATTGCGATGTCCTCGAGCATCGCCTTGCGCCGGTCTCCGAAGCCCGGCGCCTTCACGGCCGCCACCTTCAGGCCGCCACGCAGCTTGTTGACGACGAGTGTCGCGAGCGCCTCGCCCTCGACGTCTTCGGCGATGATCAGCAGCGGCCGGGCCGACTGCACGACCGCCTCGAGCAACGGCAGCAATGTCTGCAGGCTGGATAGCTTCTTCTCATGCAGCAGGATGTACGGGTCGTCGAGCTGCGCCGTCATCTTCTCGGCGTTTGTGATGAAGTACGGGCTCATGTAGCCGCGGTCGAACTGCATGCCCTCGACCACGTCGAGTTCGGTCTGGATGCCCTTGGCCTCCTCGACGGTGATCACGCCCTCGTTGCCGACCTTCTGCATGGCCTCGGCGATCATCCGGCCGATCTCGGCCTCGCCATTGGCGCTGATCGTGCCAACCTGGGCGGTCTCCGCCTCGGTGCTGATCTTGCGGGTGCGCTTGCCGAGTTCCTCGACGACGGCGGCAACGGCCCGATCAATGCCGCGCTTGACGTCCATCGGGTTCATGCCGGCGGACACCGCCTTGCCGCCCTCACGGATGATCGACTGCGCGAGTACGATCGCGGTGGTGGTGCCGTCACCGGCAATGTCGTTGGTCTTGCTGGCGACTTCGCGCACCATCTGCGCGCCCATGTTCTCGAACTTGTCGGAAAGCTCGATTTCCTTGGCAACCGCGACGCCGTCCTTGGTGATGCGTGGCGCGCCGAAGCTCTTGTCGATGACGACATTGCGGCCCTTGGGTCCGAGCGTCACCTTCACCGCGTCGGCGAGAATATCGACGCCGCGCAACATGCGGCTGCGTGCGTCAGCGCCGAAGCGCACATCTTTACTGGCCATTTTGTTTTCTTTCTTTTCTGTGGAGAGGTCAGGCTGCGATCTTGCTGTCGGCGGCGCCGACTTCGACGATGCCCATGATGTCGCTCTCCTTCATAATCAGGAGCTCCTCGCCATCGAGTTTCACCTCGGTGCCGGACCATTTGCCAAACAGCACCCGGTCGCCGGACTTCACTTCCAGGGCGACGATCGCGCCCTGCTCGTTGCGGGCACCCGGGCCGACGGCGACGATCTCGCCCTCCATCGGCTTTTCCTTGACGGTGTCAGGGATGATGATGCCGCCCTTGCTCTTCTCTTCGGCGGTGATGCGACGGACGACCACACGGTCGTGTAGGGGACGAAACTTCATGTTTTTTGTCCTGAACTAACGAGGAGACATCGGCTTGGCGCCGCCGGAATTCCTGGCGGGCCGTCTGCCGGATGGAGGTTGTCCTAGCACTCCGGCTTATGGAGTGCCAGCCCCCCTCTATCACCAGCGCGCGCGCAAATCCGCCGCATGCGCGCAGAGCGAGGCGAACAGCACCCCGCACAGCACGAACCAGGGCGCGTGGCCTAGCGCCAGGCGCGTCGTCAGCAGCAGGCAGAAGCCGGCGGCCAACGTACTCAGGACAAGCCGCGGCGGCGGCCCGCGACGGGTATGCCGGTGCAGCAGCACCAAGCCGGCCGCCTCCAGCACCACCAGGCAGAGAATGCCATCCACCAGGAGGATCACGCGACGACGACGGCTTGCGGCGCCCGCAGATCGGCGAGGAACGCCGCGATCACGGCGGCGACGGTCGCGGGTTGCTCCTCGTGCGCAAGATGGCCAAGCCCGTCGAGCGTCACCTTACGCGCCTGCGGCAGGATCGCGCGCAGCTTGTCGGCGTCACCGGGCGGGATCATCCGATCGTTGCTGCCAACCACCAGCGTCACCGGCACATCCAGTCGTGGCAGATCGGCCGCGAGAGCGGCGAGGTCCCAATGCGCCATCATCTGCAGCGCCGCCGAGACGTGCCCCGGATTGCGCAGCAGCCGGCGGTAATGCACGAGCTCGGCGTCATCGAGGCGCGATCCGGTATTGCCGAGCATGCGGCTCACCAGGTCACGGTTGCTGGCGTGCAGCGAGAATATCCAAGGCACCACCCTGGTCTGCGCGAGCACCCGGGCCGCGGCCGGGAAGACCAGCGAGGCGTGTCCCGCAATCGGCATCAGCGCGCCATTCAGGCTGAACAAGGCCCGCGGGCGGATTAGCCCGTCGAGGCACATGCGGGCGGCGATCGCGGCACCGGCGGAATGGCCGACGACCACATCCGGCGTGAACTCTAGCCGGTCCAGCAGTCCGCCGAGCAAGTGCGACATCGCCGGCAACGACATCCGCCCGGGTTGTGGCACATCGGTAAAGCCGTGGCCAGGCAGGTCCGGCGCCAGCACCCGTCCATGCGTCGCGAGCAAGCCCAGCAGCGCGCGCCAGGAGTGTGTCGCAGCCCCAGTGCCGTGCAGCAGCAGGATGTTTGGTCCGCGCCCGGCCTCCTGCACATGCCATCGCAGGCCGGCCGCGCGCATGAACCGGCTGGCCTGACGGTTTGGCCAGTCGGCGCCGTCGCGATCCCAGTCGAGACGGCCGATCATGCCGCCGCAGCGTTGCGCATGGCCGCCGACAGCGCCTGGGCGTCGGGCAGCTTGAGATAGAGTGCGCCCATGCAGCCGGCCAGCGCTTCGGCCTTCGCCTCCGGACGCGGCGAAATGTCGACCAGCAGCGAGGCAATGCCAGAGCCGCGCAGCCGGGCGGCGGCGGCGGCGGCCTCCTGGGTGGCCCGCGCGCGATCGCCGATGCCGGCGGCGGTGACGTTGGCGCGGCCGTCGGTCAGCATCACCAGCAGCGGCGTCTCGCCACGCTTGCGCAGGCCGATCCCCAGAGCGATGGCGGCGTCGATGCCGGCCGCGATCGGCGTGCCGCCGCCGCCCGGCAGGCCGGCGAGACTGCGACGCGCCCGTGTCAGTGCGGAGGTCGGCGGCAGCAGCAGTTCGGCGGTCTTGCCGCGAAACGCGATCAGCGCCACCCGGTCGCGTCGCACGTAGCAATCCGCCAGCAGCCGCTCGATCGCCCCCTTCGCTTCGGCCAGGCGGTGCAGCGCCGCCGAACCGGACGCGTCGACGACGAAGATCGCCACACTGCGCGGCGTCTGCGCCCGCGGGGTGATCCTGAAATCACTGGTGCGCACCTCGATTCGCCGGCCGATACCGCCGCCGCCGCGCACGCGTTGCCAGGGGGCGGCGGCGCGCAGGGTCTCGACCACGGCCAGCCGCTTGCCGCGCTCCGGCCGTCCGGCGCGCGCCGGCAACGGCCGC
The DNA here is from genome assembly GCF_965276875.1 of Lichenicoccus sp. Taxonomy (GTDB): domain Bacteria; phylum Pseudomonadota; class Alphaproteobacteria; order Acetobacterales; family Acetobacteraceae; genus Lichenicoccus. The sequence goes on from NZ_OZ255701.1 coordinate 2,250,829, forward strand.
CCATGCTGCGTCGCCAGCACCTTTGCCGCCGAGGAACGGCCGCCGCCCGACGTGCCGCCGGCCGCCGCCTGCCCTTGCAGCCGCTCAAGCAGATCCGCAGGCAACGACGCGATGGTCGCCTCGACCACGCGCTCCGCCATGCCGTTGTCGGCTTCGGACTCGTATTCCGGCGCGTCTTCGGGGCTGTCGGATTGCCGCGAGTCCTGCTCCTGTTCCTGCGGCGCTGGTGGCGCTTCTGAATGCGGCATGCGGGTCGCCCGCCACGCCAGCACCAGGCGGGCAGCGAGGGTCGCATCCTCCTCACTGACGGCAAGCCTGCCGCCGAGGGCGGCCGCCGTGCGGGCCACACGCAATGCGAGCAGCGGCGCCCGTAGCGAGGCGATGCCAAAGGCGTCCGACGTCGCGCACAACGCCTCCAGGATGCGCGCCTCGCACGCCACTTGCGGCAGCAAGCGCCTGGCTGCGGAGAGGTCCATAATCGGAATCTCAGAGAGGTCTTCCTCGGCGATCCGGAACGCCGCTCGCTCCAGCATTGCGGCAGGGGGCGTCTCGTCCTCCACCCCCTCGTCGAGCAGCACCGCGCCCAACTGGGCGGCGGCCCGCAGGGCGACGCCGTCGCGCTCGGTCAGCAATTCGCCCTGGTCAAGCACCAGGCATAGCCGCGCCGCGGTGTCGCGGCTCAGCCGCTCGGCCATCGGCAGAAGCAATACGCCGCCGTCGGTCTCGGCGAGCAGGCCGCGCTGCGCCACCCGGTGACCGCTAGCCAGCGTCGCCGACAAATCGAGGCCACCGAGCAGACGGTCGTCGCCGATACCGAGTGGACAGCGCCGCACCGGCGCGCCTGTTGGCAGCGAAGCGCGCAATGCCGCCACGAACGCGTCCCGAGACGGGCCCGCGCGGGATCGCAGATGCAATACCAATCCCGACGGATCCAGTGCAAACAGGCGGCAGATCAGTGCGGCCTGCTCGCTCATCAGGGACCGAGCTCGGCGAGCGCCCGTTCCACCCTCGGCGCCGCCCCCGCCTCGTCCAGCGGGTTGCGACGCAACCGGTGCCGCAAGGCCGGCAGCGCCACCGCGCGCAGATGCGCAGCCCCAAGTTCGCTGGCCCCCTCCAGGCAGGCGAGCGCCTTGCCGGCGCGCAACAGCGAGAGCTCGCCGCGCAGCCCGTCGGTGCCGAGCGACAGGCACAGGCGCGCGGCCAGCTCCAGCACCGCATCGGGCGTTTGCACCTGCTGCACCCGCGCGCGGGCTGCCTCGATCTGCCCGCGCAGCGTCGTCTCCGCGGCAATCCACGTCTCGACGAAACCTGCCGGATCGCGGTCGAACGCCTCGCGCCGTCGCAGCACCTCGACCCGGTCGGCGAGCACAGTGGGCGTCGTCACCTCAACCGCAAGCCCGAACCGGTCGAGCAATTGCGGCCGCAGATCGCCCTCCTCCGGGTTGCCGCTGCCGACCAGAACGAAACGCGCCGGGTGGCGCACCGACAGGCCCTCGCGCTCGACCACGTTCTCGCCGGATGCAGCCACATCCAGCAGCAAATCGACCAGATGGTCTTCGAGCAGGTTGACCTCGTCGATGTAAAGAAAGCCGCGATGCGCGCGCGCGAGCAGTCCGGGCTCGAACGCCTTTACCCCCTCGGTCAAAGCGCGTTCCAGATCGAGTGCCCCGACCACGCGATCCTCGGTGGCGCCGAGCGGCAGATCCACGGTCGGCACCCGCGCCATGCGTGTGCGCGGCTTGCGGGCGCTGGTGCTGCAATGCGGGCAGCCGCGCCGGTCCGCCTGCGGATCGCAGCCATAGGGGCAGTCCTCAACCACGCGGATTTGCGGCAGCAGGCCGGCAAGTGCCCGCACCGCCGTGGACTTGCCGGTGCCGCGATCACCGAGCACCAGCACACCGCCAATGCCGGGATCGACCGCGCTCAGCAGCAGCGCCTGCTTCATCTCGTCCTGACCGACGATGGCGGTGAATGGAAAGACGCGTCGCGGGGCCAGGTCAGGCTTGGCAGCGTTCAGCCGGACCGGGGTGATGACGTTCATTTACGCACTCCGGGCATCTACGCACTCCGGGCGAGGCTGAAGGCGTACCATTCGGCGCTGAGGCTTTCGACCAGGTGGTCGATGTCGTCGTCGCTATGCAGCGGCGACGGCGTGATGCGCAGCCGCTCGGTGCCGCGCGGCACGGTGGGGTAGTTGATCGGCTGCACGTAGATGCCGTGATGCGACAGCAGCCTGTCGGTCAGCAGCCGGCACTGCACCGCGTCGCCGACAATGACCGGTACGATATGCGACGGATTGGCCATGTGCGGCACGCCGGCGTCATCGAGGCGGCGGCGCACCCGGGCGACACGGTCGGCGTGGCGTGCGCGCAACTCATCGCCGGCACGCACCGCGCGGATCGAGGCCAGGGCGCCGGCGGCGACCGCGGGCGGTGTCGCGGTGGTGAAGATGTAGCCGGACGCGAACGAGCGCACGAAGTCGCACAGCAGGCTGGACGCCGCGATATAGCCGCCGACCACCCCGAACGCCTTGGCCAGCGTCCCTTCGATCACCGTCAGCCGGTCCGCCACCCCGTCGCGCGCCGCGATCCCCGCCCCCTCGGGTCCATACAGGCCGACGCCGTGCACCTCGTCGAGATAGGTCATCGCGCCGAATTCGTCGGCCACGTCGCACAGATCCCCGATCGGGGCGACGTCGCCGTCCATCGAATACACGCTCTCAAAGGCCACCAGCTTGGGCACCTCGGCCGGCAAAGCGGCAAGCCGGCGGCGCAGGTCGGCGGCATCGTTATGCGCGAAGATCTGCCGCTCGGCACGGCTGTGCCTGATCCCCTCGATCATCGAGGCGTGGTTGCCCGCGTCCGACAGCACCACGCAGTTCGGCAGGGATGACGCGAGCGTGCCCAGCGTCGTCCAGTTCGACATGTAGCCGGAGCCGAACAGCAGGGCCGCCTGCTTGCCGTGCAGGTCCGCAAGCTCCGCTTCAAGGGCGACATGCACGGTGCTGGTGCCGGAGATGTTGCGTGTGCCGCCGGCGCCGGCACCGAAGCGGTCGAGTGCGGCGTGCATCGCCGCCAGCACCGTCGGATGCTGGCCCATGCCGAGATAGTCGTTCGAGCACCACACCGTCACGTCGCGCGCATCTGGTGTGCTCGCATCGTTACGGCCGAGCAGTGCCGCGCCATGCAGCGTGGCTTTCGGGTAGGCACCGGCCTGGCGCTCGAGCTCGGCGAACACACGGTAGTTGCCGTCGCGGCGCAAGCCGTCGAGTTTCCATTGGAAGAAGGCTTCGTGGTCCATGGTCGGCTCCTTCCGGCTCAGGCCGCTTGTTCCTGTGGTGTGTCGGTTTCGTGGGCGCAGGCGTCGAACGCCGCCTGCAGCCGGGTGCCTTGCAGGTGGTGGCCGATGGCGATCACCCGTGCCGCCTCGTCGTTTGACGCCGCAAACGCCGACATGCTGGCGCGGCCGCCGGCGACGTCGAAGCGTATCCAGCCGCCGCCTGCCCGCGCGATGCCTTTCAGCCGCTCGATCTGACCGTAGGCGCCGGTGGTGACGTCGTCGAGCACGTCGGCGAGGCGCTCGGTAGCAACAGTGCCCACCAGCGCACCGTTCCAGGAGTCAAAACCGAACGCGGCGTCGTGCCCGTGGTCATGCCCGTGATGATCGTGATGATCGTGATCGTGGTCATGATGATGATGGTCATGGTGATGCTGCACCGGCGCCGCCTGCGGAACGGTCGGAGCCGCGACCGCCTGCACCGCAAGCGGCGCCGCGATGCCGTAGGTGGATTGCATGAGCTGCGCCGACGGATTGAGCGAGCGGATGGTGGTTGCGATCATCGCCACCGTCGCCGGCGCGACCAGGTCGGTCTTGTTGATCACCAGCACCGTCGCCAGCCGTGCCTGCGCCTCGATATGCGAGGTCATACGGGCGTAGTCGCGCAGGAAGGCGCCGGCGTCGAGCAGCGTGGTCACATGCAGCGAGCGCACCAGCGGCGTCATCTCCGGACCAGACAGGGCGCCAAGCAGCGATGCAAGGTCGGCGACACCGCTGGGCTCGATCAGCACGCGCTTGGGCGCGAACTGTGTCACGATGCTCTTGAGCTGCGTCGCCAAGTCCTTTTTCAGCGAGCAGCAGATGCAGCCATTCGGCAGTTCGACTACCTCGGCACCGCGCTCGCGCAACAGCGAGCCGTCGAGCCCCACCGAGGAGAAGTCGTTGACCAGAACTACGGTGCCGCTGTCGCGGGTCGCCATCGCGTGGCGCAAAAACGTCGTCTTGCCGGCGCCGAGGAAGCCGGCCACCACCTCGATATCAAACGGCGCGCTCGCCTTGCGTGACTTCAGGCTCCAACCCCATAGCGCGGTCCCCGGCAGCGGCAGCATCAGCAGCCAATGCTCGACGATTGCAAGCCCCATCATCGTTGCAAGGAAGGTGAAGCCCGCTGCCTCGAACGCGGTATCGTGCGCCGCCGTCGCGGCCTGCACCAGAAGTACCATGATCACCATCGAGACGGTGATCGAGATCGGGAACAGCAGGTTCATCGACTTCTTGGTCAGGAACGCGCGCAGGAACAGCAGATGCTCCGGCAGGAACTCCTCGTTGAGGTTGCGCACGCCCAGGAACACGTTGAGCTTCGCACTCTGGTGCATCCACCACAGCACCATGAAGGTCCAGGTGCCGACCTGGTTGGGCGCATGCCATGTCAGCGCCACCACCGCTGCGCCGGCCGCGATGATCGCCAGTTCGTGCCACAGGCTGGTCTGGATCGCGTGGCCGAAATGCTTCCAGCCGCGGCAGCCCTCCGGGCAGGGTGCTCCACGCGGACCGGTGACGTAGCCCATGTAGAACGAAATCTCCTGCCAGCCCCAGGCCAGCAACCCGCAGGTGAAGGCGTAATAGGCGGCGCGCACCGTCACCTCGGTGCTGGATGCGGCCAACCCCCAAAGCGAGACGCCGAACAGTATCGTCGCACCCAGCATGCTCCAGCGGAAGGTGCTGCGCGGCAGCCCGTCGAGATACATGATCAGCCCGGTGCTGAGCCACCAGGTGAATAAGGCGAACAACGCCGGCAGGATATAGAGATGCAGCATCTCGGCGTTCTTTCTACCAGGAGGGTGCCAGCCGCACGTCGGCCGGCATAGTGTGGCGACGATGCGGAAGCGTATAGACGCGCAGGAAATTCGCACCCGCCGCGAGCATCAGCCCGGCACGCTTGACGCGACCGACCGCACCGCCACGGGCGCGCGTGGCGCCCATCGCGACGGTGATTCGCCGGAAGCGCTCCATGCCGGCATGAAAGCGCGGATCGTCGAGATCGAGCGCCACCGGGAACACCTGCCGGCAGATCTCCTGGGTAACGCGGAACACCTGCATGTCGTACTCGGTCGGGTCGAGCCCCAGCGCTTCATGGAACACCGGACGCGCATGGTCGCGGACATACATCGTCGCGAATACGGCGAGCAGAAAGAAACGTATCCAGAGCGTATTACGGCCGCGCAACAGGCTCGGGTCGGCGCGCATCAGCAGCGCGAACGCCTCGCCGTGACGGAACTCGTCGCCGCACCAGTTCTCGAACCAGGAGAAGATCGGGTGGAACAGCCGGTCGGGATTGCGTTCGAGCTGGCGAAAGATGGTGATGTAGCGAGCGTAGCCGATCTTCTCGGAAAGGTAGGTCGCGTAAAACACGAACTTTGGCTTGAAATAGGTGTATTTCTTGGCCTTGGCGAGGAAGCCGAGATCGACGCCGACGCCGAAATCCTTGAGCGTGTCGTTGATGAAACCGGCATGACGCGCCTCGTCGCGGGCCATGTAGCTGAACAGCGCCTTGATGTCGGGATTGGTGATCCGCTTTTTGATTTCGGCATAGAGCACGCAGCCGGAGAACTCCGCGGTCACCGAACTGACCAGGAAATCGAGGAATTCCTGCCTGAGAGCGGGCGGCAGTGCGTCGAGGTCGCAATCGAAACGGCCGTCGCGCTGAAAATGATCGTGGTTCGGGTCGCGTCCGAGTTCGGCGAGCAGGCCGTCCCATTCGCGCCGCACCAGGCCCACATCGATCTTGTCCATGTAGGCGAAGTCGGTGGTGTAGAAGCGCGGCGACAGCACCGTGTCTTCGCGCGCAGCCTCCGTGCTGGAATTGACCGGCTTGGCATTCCCTGGCCTGGTCAGTGTCTCGCTCATCTTGGCTCTCCCGCCTCGAAACCGACTTCGTAGAGTTCCGTCAGTTGGAACAGGGACATCGCCCGGGTCCAGGCGCGCCCTATCGGGCCGGCCCGGCTGACAGTGATCCGGCAGTGTTGTGAGATCGTCTCACCGTAGCCAACACGGGTCGGCGCATCATGGATCAACACGCTATCGCCGGGTTGGATGTCCACACCTTCCGGGATCGCGTAGGCATGAAAGCTCGACGCTGTCTTCTCGATCTCGACCAGGCAGGTCGCCTCGATGGTCTGCATCAGGGCGTTCCTTCCTGGCTATGCCCCTCTTGGGAGCGCAGGTAGGCGACAAAGCGCTGAGCGTTTGCGCTGCCGAAGCTTTCCAGATCGATCTCGCTCTTGGTCGGCGGATCGATCAGCAGGACCCGTCCGTCGCTCATTTCGGTGATCCGGTAGGGCAAGTCCTTGGCGACCCCGTCATGTTTGCGAATAATGTCCATGCCGTGCAGCATGCCGGGAACGAAGCCGTCGCGGATCGTCGGCACGACACCGGCGACACGGTCGGTTTTCGCGTCGATGACCTGCATCGAATCGTCGGGCTGCAGCACGAAGCGCAGCTCGCGACTGGCGACGACCTTCGCACCGTCATGCAGCGGCCTGGTCGGCCAGACCGCGACCACGGCGATGACGCCGACCGCGATCAGCGCGATGAACGGCGGCCATGGGAAGGCGGGCTGGCTGGCGGCGCTGGACATCGCCCTAGGCTCCGACCGAGGCGCGCAAGCCGGCGTCCACAGGACTTTTCCCGCCTGCAGCAACAGGCGCTGCCGGCACGCTCTGGCCAGCGCTGGCCGCGAGCGACCGCGATAGCAGGCTCGCCACCCTGGCCGCGTCGGGAATGCAGCGCAGCATGGGCTGCACCTGGCGCAGGCTCCACGGCCGCACATGCGGCCAGAGCAAGGTGATCCCCATGCGGGTCAGACCGGTCAGACGCAGCGGAATATCGCCGCTGCCGTCGGGATAGAGCCGCACCGACGCCGCATCGATCGAGCAGAACGGCAGGTTGATGCTCATCGACAAAGCGACGCCGATCTTCAGCACCACTCGCTTATCGGTCAGCGTGTAGACGGTGGTGCGCGAGACCAGATAGGCGAACAGCGTCAGCATGCCGGTCGCGATCGCACCGAGCACGATCAGCGCCACCATCGACCACCACAGCTTTGGTGAGTTCGAGAGCCACGCCGATCCGGCGCACCAGGCGGCAAGGATGGCGAAATACACCGCGATCTTGCGCACGTGCATCGCCCGCCGCGCCAGCGCCATGGTATCCGGCGCACCCTGCCACAGCATGGTCTCGCCCTCGGGAAGCGGGCCGGGCAGGCCATACGGCCGCTGCCCGACACCGTCGCGGACGACTCTGATGCGGCTGCTCACAGGAATGGTCCCGCACGGCCGGGCATGCCGTAGAGCGTGCTGCCGCCACCAAAATAGCCCACGATCTTGTCCTCCTCGAGACGGGTGACGATGTCCGGGTGACGCGTGCGCGGCACGTCGCGGAACTGCACGGCCGCCAGCGCGCGCACGAACACCTGACGCTCCCGCTTGCGATAGCGGACATACATCTGCGGCACCAATACGCGTGGGCTGACGGCAACGTTGTCGAGTTCTACCTCGAGATAGACGATCTCATGCTCGACCTCGTCGATCCAAACGTCTATGACGCTGCCGATATCGAGGCCGTCGGCGGCGATTACCCGCATCCCCTGCGGGTGCGGCTCACGCGGATCGACCCGATATTCCAGGGCCACGCGCAGCGGCTTGAATTTGTTCTGGCCGTCGATGGTGAGGTCGGGTTCGTCGTCACGGAAGGCATAGGAGGCCGGCCCGATCCCGTCGATCAGCGGGTTTCCGGTCGGTATCAGCGGCGCGCCCGGGAAGTTCGAGGCGGACACGGCACCCTGCGGGAAGCGCGGCTTGCTGCCAGGCGGCGCATAGGCGACGCCGCCATGATACAGCCTGAACTCCTTTGGCGTGGGAAACGGAAAGCCGTTGCTGGTTACGGTTTCGGTCTCTCCGGGAATCGAGGAGACCACCGGATAGCCTTCACGATGGCTCTCGCGCTGGATGTAGAAGATGAGTCCGGCGAAGAATGCCCAAAACACGTAGAGCACGACTTGGGCGACATCGACATAGCCGGTCAGGGCGCCTGTCAGCATGGCCTGATTTCCTTTTTGGACGAGTAGGAAGCAACGGAGTTGTTGAAGCGGACCAGCGGCCCGAGTGCCACCAGAGTGGCGAACAGCAGCGCAATCTCAAGCAAGTAGACCGCCTGGTAGCCGACCGCGGGCCCCTGCAGCACGACCCCGAAATGGCCGTCATTGGCAATCCACGAGATGGTATCCCGCAGCACGCCACCCGCGGCGATAGCGCCACCCGCGGCGAACGCCTGCACCGCACCCCAGGTGCCGAGTGCGAGGCCGTTGCGTCCGCCGCGCGAGGCGTCCATCGCGCCAGCCAGCGTGCCGACCAGGAACATCGCGGCCCCGAGCCCGATGCCGAAAATACCAGAGGCGAACAGCAGCGCCGACTGCGCCGGCGCCGAGGTGATGACCAGAGCGAACGCAAACGCGCCTTCCAGCGTGCCGATGGCGGCAATCCGGTAGCGGTCGCGCCCGGGAGCCAGCAGGATGGCGGCAAGCACGAAGCCGACAATGCCGCCGAACGCGAGCAGCGCGGTCAGCGACGTCGTCGCACTCACCGGCAGATGCAGCACCTGGCCGCCATACGGTTCCAGCAGCACATCCTGCAGGCCAAACGCGAAGGTGCCGAACCAGACCGCCACCAGACGCCGGCGCGCATCCGGCTCGCGTGACGCGATGCTCCAGGCTTCGCGGAAGCGTGGCGCATGGGTCGCCGGGATCACTGTCGAGGCGCTGCGCGGCTCCTGCTTCCACAGGGCCACGATGTTGAGCGCCATCGCCACCGTTGCCGCCCCCTGCACCACCTGGATCAGCCGCTCTTCGCTGAAATGCGCAAGCAGCAAACCGAAGATCAGCGAACTGGCAAGGATGCCGACCAGCATCATCACGCAGAGCAGCGTCACGACTGGCGGCCGCGAACGCTGCGGCACGATGTCGGTGGCGAGTGCGAGGCCCACCGTCTGCACCGTATGCAGCCCGACGCCCACCAGCAAAAAGGCGAAGCCGGCAGCGACGGGCCCGGCAATACGCGGGCCATGGCTGTCGCCGTTCAGCAGCAGCAACGCGAACGGCATGATCGCGAGACCGCCGAACTGCAGCATCGTGCCGATCCATAGATAAGGCACCCGGCGCCAGCCGAGCAGAGAGGTATGGGTGTCGGAGCGAAAGCCGATGATCGCACGGAACGGCGACAGCAGCAGCGGCACCGCCACCATCACCGCGACGAGCCAGGCCGGCACGCCGAGTTCGACGATCATCACCCGGTTCAGCGTGCCGATCACCAGCGCCAGAGTCATGCCGACGGAGACCTGGAACATCGACAGCCGCAACAACCGCCGGATCGGCAGGTCGTTGGATTGGCTCTCACGGATCGGCAGATAACGCACGCCAATCCGGTTCCAGGCCTGCATCTTCATGACACAAGCACCTCCAGTGCCTGCGACGTGTAGAAACCCGAAGCGATCCGCTGCGTGCGCGCCGTCGTCAAGCCCGATGCGCGCAACAGGCGCGTGATCTTGCGGGCCGAGACCGGCTCGATCGCGGGCGCGCGGTCGCCGCGCGGAAACACCCGTCCCACCGTGTGCATCACCGACAAGGCCGGGGTGCGCGGCGCAAACGTGAACAGCACCGCACCGCGGCTGCGCGCGGCCAGCGCTGCGACGGCGCCGGCCATCTCACGCGCCGGATAATGAATCAGGCTATCCATCGCGACGACATGGTCGAAGCGGCCGTGCGATGCATCGAGCATGTCGCCGGGCTGGAACCGCACCGAACCGCGCAAGCCGGCTGGCAGGCGCGTCCGTGCGAGATCGAGCAAGGTGGGCGACAGATCGATGGCCAGCACGTCCGCACCACGGCGCGCCGCCTCCACCGAAAGGCTGCCGGTGCCGCAGCCGGCATCGAGCACGCGGCAGCCGGAGAGGTCCGCGGGCAGCCAGTCGAGCAATGTCGCCCGCATCCGATCGCGCCCGGCACGCACCGTCGCGCGGATACGTCCCAGCGGCGCATCCGACGTCAGACGCGACCAGGCCTCGAACGCCGTGCGATCGAAATACGCCTCCAATACGGCGCGACGCTGCTCGTATACGGCGCTGCTCATTACTCGAAACCAAGCAACTCGAAGATGTCCCGGTCCTTCAGCGGCTTTGCCGAAAGTGGTGCCACGCCGGCCCACAGGCTCGCCGCCAGCCGCAGATATTCGTTCTGCACCGCTTCGATCTCCGGCGTCGGGTCCATCTCGAACAGCGTTGCCTTCTTCAGGCGCGAGCGGCGTATGGCGTCCAGATCGGGAAACCGCGCCAGGGTGCCGAGCCCGGTCGCGGCGTTATATTTATCGATCTGATCGGTCTCGGCGCTGCGATTGACGATCACGCCGCCGAGCCGGACATCGTAGTTGCGCGCCTTCGCCTCGATCGCGGCGACGATGCGGTTCATTGCAAAGATCGAGTCGAAATCATTGGCAGCGACAATCAGCGCCTGGTCGGCATGCTGCAAGGGGGCCGCGAAGCCACCACAGACCACATCGCCGAGCACGTCGAAGATCACCACGTCGGTGTCTTCGAGCAGATGATGCTCCTTGAGCAGCTTTACCGTCTGCCCGACCACGTAGCCGCCGCAGCCGGTGCCGGCCGGCGGGCCGCCCGCCTCGACGCACATCACGCCGCCGGTGCCCTCGACGACGAAGTCCTCTGGGCGCAGCTCCTCGGGATGGAAGTCCACGCCTTCGAGCACGTCGATCACCGTCGGGATCAGCCGCTTGGTCAGCGTGAAGGTGGAATCGTGCTTCGGATCGCAGCCGATCTGCAGCACCCGCTGGCCGAGTTTGGCGAACGCCAGCGACAGGTTCGAGGAGGTCGTGCTTTTGCCGATGCCGCCCTTGCCATAGACCGCGAACACCTTGGCGGTGCCGATCCTGGTGTGCTGCTCCATGCGCACCTGCACGCTGCCCTCGCCGTCGCCGCAGGTGCCGCAGCCGGTATCGAGCTTGGGTCTCGTGATGACGGTCATGCCGCTTCTCCCATGGCAACACCTTCGAGCCGGTCTTCCAGCTCTTCGCGTGCGCGTTGCAGATCGTCCATCGTGTCGTTGTCGGGCAGCCAGTAGTTGCGCTCGCTGGCCTCGATCAGCCGGCCGACGATGCGGGCCGAGGCGATCGGGTTCAGCGCTGCAAGTCGGTCGCGCATGGACTTTTCCTGCACGAACGTCTCCGTCAGTTTCTGGTAGATCCAGGGTGCCACTTCGCCGGTCGTCGCCGACCAGCCGAGCGTGTTCATCACCTGCGCCTCGATTTGCCGCACGCCTTCATGCCCATGTTCGAGCATCGGCTCGTACCATTTCGGATTGAGCGAGCGGGTGCGTGTCTCCAGCGAGACCTGCTCTGAGAGCGTGCGCACGACACCGCCGCCGCGGGTCTGGTCGCCGATATAGATCTCGGCCTTTTCGCCGCGGGCATGCGCCACGGCCTTGCCGATGCCGCCGAGGCTGTCGAAATAATGATCGATGGTGGTGACGCCGAGCTCGACGGAGTCGAGATTCTGGTAGGCCACCTCGACGGTGCCGAGCATCTGCGCGAACAGAGCGTCCTGGCGCTTCGGCTTGCCGGTCACACCGTAGGCGAAACCCTTGCGCTTGACGAAAGCTTCGGCGAGCTCGCCCTCATCGTTCCATCCGCCATGATCGATGAGCTGATTGACGTTCGAGCCGTACGCGTCCTCGGCATTGCCGAACACCCGCAGCGCCGCGTCGGCGATGCTGCCGCCGTGGTTGGCGACAAAGGCCAGCGCGTGCTTGCGCACGAAGTTCTGCGCAGGATCCTCGTCGGCCTCGGCCGCGAGCAACGCCGCCTCTGCCAGCAGGCGGGTCTGCATCGGCAGCAGATCGCGGAAGATGCCGGACAATGTCACCATGACGTCGATGCGCGGGCGGCCGAGGCGCGCCATGGGCACCAGTTGCGCGCCGCACAGCCGGCCATAGCCGTCATGGCGCGGTTCGGCGCCGAACAGCCACAGCACCTGGGCGAGCGGTCCGCCCTCGGTCTTGAGGTTGTCGGTGCCCCAGAGCACCATCGCGATGGTCTCCGGCAGCGGCTTGCCGCTTTCGGCGTGGCGCGCCAGCAGCCGGTCGGCCTGCTTGGCACCGTCCTGGACGGCAAACGCGCTCGGGATACGGAACGGGTCGAGCCCGTGCAGATTGCGCCCCGTCGGCAGCACCTCCTGGGTGCGCAGGAAATCGCCGCCCGGCGCCGGCCGCAAATAGCGGCCGTCGAGCGCATGCAGCATCGCCGGGATTTCATGATCCACGGCCAGCAGCGAGTCGATCTCCGCGCGCCGCTCGGGATCGGTGATGCCGGCGGCGTCCATCATCTCGCTGCGTGCCTGCGCGTCCGGTGGGCTGCCGATGATGTGCAGGCCGTGCGGGATCAGCGTCTCCTCCAGTTCGAGAAGCGACAGACGCAGGCGGTCGATGCGCGACGCGGCGGTCTCTCCCCAGGCCGGCTCCGCGTCCGCGAGGTCGATGGAGGCGGCCTGCGCCTGGATCAGCATTTCCAGCGACTGGCGCTGCTCGGCGTCGCTGTCCGGCTCAAGCTGGCGCCAGCGATCAATCGAGGATTTCAGGTCGAGCAGGCCGCGATACAGGCCGGCACTCGCCACCGGCGGCGTCAGATAGGAGATCAGCGAGGCGCACGAGCGGCGCTTGGCCAGCGCGCCCTCGGAGGGATTGTTCGAGGCGTAGAAATAGAAGTTCGGCAAATCCGCGATTAGCCGGTCGGGCCAGCAGGCCCCCGAAAGCCCGGCATGCTTGCCCGGCATGAATTCGAGCGCGCCATGAGTGCCGAAATGCAGCACCGCGTGGGCGCCGAAATCCTCGCGCAGCCAGCGATAGAAGGCCGAGAAGGCATGCGTCGGCGCGAACCCGTGCTCGAACAACAGCCGCATCGGATCGCCCTCGTAGCCGAAGGCAGGCTGGATGCCGACGAACACATTCCCGAGCTGCACGCCAAGGATCAGGATATGGCTGCCGTCGCTGTTCTGCCGTCCGGGGGCAGCCCCCCAGTGCTTCTCGATCTCGCCGAGCCAAGTCTCGCGCCGGACGTGATCGGCGGCCGGCACGCGGGCCGCGACGTTGGCGTCAACACCGTAGCGTGCGGCGTTGCCTTCGAGCACCCGCGTGCGCAGGGCGTCGACGTCGGTCGGAACCTCGACGTCATAGCCGCCCTCGGCCAGGCCCTTGAGCGTGCGGTGGAGGGATTCGAACACCGACAGATAGGCGGCGGTGCCGGTGGCGCCCGCGTTCGGCGGGAAATTGAACAGCACGATGGCAAGCCGGCGCTGCGCCCGCTCGCTGCGTCGCAGCGCCACCAGCTTGGCGGCGCGCGCCGCCAGCATGCTCGCGCGCTCGGCATGTGCTGCCATCTGGCGGCGCCCGTCGCCGGACGCTTCCGAACGGCCGCCGAAGGTCATCGGGCAGGTGGCACCATCCAGTTCCGGAATCGCCACCATCATCGCCGCTTCCACCGGCAGCAGGCCCCGCGCATCCGCGTCCCACTGCTCGATCGTCTGGAATTCGAGCGGGTGCGCCGCGAGATAGGGCACATCGAGGCGGCCCAGCATGTCCTGGGCGGCATTCGCATCGTTGTAGGCGGGGCCGCCGACGAGCGAGAACCCGGTGAGCGAGACGACGGCGTCGACGCTGGCCGCGCCGTCGGCCATGAAATAGGCCTCGATCGCCGGACGCTGGTCGAGTCCCGAGGCAAAGGCCGGGATCACCCGCAGCCCGCGGGCCTCCATCGCCGCGATCACGCCGTCATAATGCGCGGCGTTGCCGGCCAGAACGTAGGAGCGCATCAGCAGCAGGCCGACGGTGCCCTTCGGGCTCATGCCGCGGCCAGGAAGATCGCGCAAGTCGGTCGCGATCGGCGTTTTCATGCGCGGATGGTACAGACCGACATCGGGATATTCGACCGGCTCCGCGACCATCAGCGTGCCGCGCAGCACCGCGCGCGGCCCGGCGGCGTAACGGTCGATCAGCAGGCGTAGCAGGTTGGCGATGTTGGCTTCTGAGCCGCCGAGCCAATACTGCATGCCGAGGAAATAGCTGCGCACGTCCTGCGCGGTGCCGGGAATGTAGCGCAGCAGCTTGGGCAGCCGGCGCAGCATCTTCATCTGGTCGCGGCCGCTGGCGTGGCCAGACTTGCCGCGGCCGCCGCGTAGCTTTTTCAGCATCGCCAGCGGACCGCGCGCCTCTCGGCTCATATCGAAACGACCCAGCCGGGTCAGCTTGACGATCTCGCTGCCGGAGACGCAGCACATGATGGCGTCGCACTCATCGCGACGCGCCTGCAAGGCCGGCAGCACCGCGCGGATGTGGTCGTCGAGGAACAGCATCGTGGCGATGACGACGTCGCCGCGGCCGATATCTTCGTTGCAGGCTTCAAGGGCGCGGCTGTCGCTTTCCCATTCGTCCGCGGCGTGGACTGCAAGTTCCAGACCGGGCAGTTCGCGTCTCAGCGTATCCCGTGCAAGCGACGCGGCCTGCGCCAGGTGGCTGTCCATCGTCACGATGACGACCCGGATCGGCACCGCTGGTGCGGTCATCTCAACGGGCGAAATGCGCTTTTGCATCATACAATGCCTCGAGAGTGATCGTCGCGAGTCCTTGTTCGCGCGCGAAATGTTCCGTGTTGCGGCGAGCCTTGCCGCGCACGAAGAACGGAATACGACCCAGCTCGCGCTCGGCGTCAGGCGCCCAGACCAGGGTCATGTTGGGTGTTGGCACGGCAGGGGCCGGTGCCAGATGCGAGGGAGCGGAGTCCGGGGTGAACTCGAAATCTTCGCGGAACATCCCGATCAGATGCTCCTCCAGGCCCATCATCAGCGGATGCACCCAGCTGTCGAATAGGACGTTGGCACCCTCGAAGCCCATCTGCGGCGAGAAGCGTGCAGGGAAATCCTGCACATGCACCGGGGCAGAGATCACCGCGCACGGCACGCCGAGCTTCTTGGCGACGTGGCGCTCCATCTGCGTACCGAGCACCAGCTCCGGCTGCAGAGCGGCGATGCGCGCCTCGACTTCGAGATAATCGTCGGTGATCAGTGCTTCGAGGTTGTACTCGGCGGCGGCGGCGCGTATTTCGCGACCGAACTCGCGGCTGTAGGTGCCCAGGCCCACAAGCTCGAAGCCGAGCTCGCGCACCGCAACGCGTGCGGCCGCGATCGCATGCGTCGCATCGCCGAAGATGAACACGCGCTTGCCGGTGAGGTAGGTGGAGTCCACCGAGCGCGAGTACCAGGGCAGGTTGCAGCTTTCCTCGGCGCGTGCGGCGTCGATGCCGGCGATGCGCGCGACCTCGGTGATGAAGTCGCGCGTGGCGCCAACCCCGATCGGCACCGTGCGCACGGTGGGCTGGCCGAACTGCTTCTCCAGGTAGCGGGCGGTGGTGTCGGCGATCTCCGGATACAGCACGATGTTGAAATCGGCGTCGCCAAGCCGGGCCAGATCGGCGGGGCTGGCTTGCCAGGGCGCAATGACGTTGATTACGACTCCGAGACGCTCGATCAGGCCGGTGATTTCGCGCAGATCGTCGCGGTGGCGAAAGCCGAGCGCGGTCGGGCCGAGCAGGTTGCAACGCGGCACGTCGCCCGGCTCGTGCTTGCGGGCGGGGCCGGCAAAGGCGCGCACGAGCTGGTAGAAGGTCTCCGACGCCCCCCAATTTTCCTTGCGCTGATAGGCCGGCAGTTCGAGGGCGACCACCGGCACCGGCAGGTCGAGTGCGCGGGCGAGGCCGCCCGGATCGTCCTGGATCAGCTCGGCGGTGCAGGAGGCACCCACCAGCATCGCCTCGGGGGTGAAGCGCTCGTAGGCCTCGCGCACCGCGTTCTTGAACAGGCCGGCGGTGTCGCCGCCGAGATCGCGTGCCTGGAAGGTGGTGTAGGTCACCGGCGGCCGGCGGTCGCGCCGCTCAATCATGGTGAACAGCAGGTCGGCATAGGTGTCACCCTGCGGCGCGTGCAGCACGTAATGCACGCCGCGCATGGCGGTGGCGATACGCATCGCGCCGACATGCGGTGGGCCCTCGTAGGTCCAGAGCGTGAGCTGCATGGCTCAGACCTCCAGCATGGCGCTACGCGCCAGCGGACGGATGAACAGGTTGGCGAGGTCGCCGACCTGCTCGAAGCCGTGGATCGGCGAAAACATCAGCTCGATCGACCATTTGGTGGCGAAGCCCTCCGCTTCCAGCGGATTGGCGAGGCCAAGCCCGCAGACCACCAGGTCGGGACGTGCGGCGCGGCAGCGATCGAGCTGGCGTTCGACATCCTGGCCCTCGCTGATCTGGGTGTCGGGCGGCAACAGGGCCAGTTCCTCGGCGAGATGCTGGCGGTGCAGATACGGCGTGCCGACCTCGATCAGCCGCATGCCCATCTCGCGCGAGAGGAAGCGGGCCAGCGGGATTTCGAGCTGGCTGTCGGGAAACAAAAACACGCTCTTGCCGGCGAGCTTGTCGCGCAGCCGGGCGGTGGCCGCCTGCGCGCGGGCCAGCGCGGTCGCGGTCTCGTTGCGGAGACGGCCGAGATCGACGCCCATCGCATCGCACGCCGCCTGCAGCCAGAGCATGGTGCCCTCGGCGCCGATCGGGAACGGTGCGGGGATCAGGCTGGCGCCGCGTGCTTCCAGCGCGCGGGCGGTGTCGGCGAGGAACGGCTGCGCCAGCAGCAGGCGGGTGCCGCTGCCGACGCCAGGCAGGTCGGCGGCGCGTCGCGGCGGCAGGAAGGCGACCGGCCCGAGCCCGATGCGGGCGAACAGGTCGCTCATCTGCGCCTCGACGATGTCGGGCAGCGCGCCGGCGACGAGTAGCGCTTTGGTCTCGTCCTGGCGCATCTCCGGCACCAGGGCGGCGAGGCAGGCATCCTCGCCCTGGGTGAAGGTGGTCTCGATGCCGCTGCCGGAATAGGCCAGCACCCGCACACCAGGCAGGAAACGGCTGGACAGACGTTGCGCGGCGCGATTGAGGTCGAGCTTGATCACTTCCGACGGGCAGGAGCCGACCAGGAACAGCAGCTTGATGTCGGGACGGCGCTCGATCAGCCTGGTGACGACGCGGTTCAACTCCTCGTCGGCATCGGCGCGTCCGGCGAGGTCGCGCTCCTCGATGATCGCGGTGGCGAAGCGCGGCTCGGCGAAGATCATCACCCCGGCGGCGGATTGCAGCAGATGCGCGCAAGTGCGCGAGCCCACCACCAGGAAGAAGGCGTCCTGGATACGGCGGTGCAGCCAGACGATACCGGTCAGGCCGCAGAACACTTCGCGCTGGCCGCGCTCGCGTATTACGGCGTTCATGCCGCACACTCCAGGCCGCGTCGTGCGGCACGCAGCTTGAGCACGAACTGCGTGGCATTGATGACGTAGCTGGCGTAGGCGACCAGGGCCAGCAGCAGCATCCGGGTGGGATCAAGCCAGCCGGTCAGCAGGCAGGCGACATAGGCGGTGTGCAGCGCCAGCACGAGCATGCTGACCGCGTCCTCCCAGAAGAAGGCAGGTGCGAACAGATAGCGGCCGTAGACGTCGTGTTCCCAGAACGAGCCGGTCAGCATGATGGTGTAGAGCACCAGCGTCTTGATGAGCACCGAGGCGGAGGCGACAGCGATACCGTGGCCGGTTGCCAGCGCATGCAGCACCAGGCACAGGCTGACCAGGAACACCGCGAACTGCAACGGCGCCAGCAGCCCCTGCACCAGGGTCCAGCGCGAAGCATCCCGACGTCGACGCTGTTCCGGCGTGTAGAGCGGCTTGATGCTGGTCGATCGTCCCGTCCGGATCACGGCTGGCTCACGTCCTGGTGTGATCTGACGCTAGGGCTCCGCTCAAGAAACTGTCAAGCCAGACTGACGTAAGGCTTAGTTGACAGTTCCGTGCGGAAGCGTGTTTGATCCTGCCGAGGCAAGGAGCGATGCCCGTGGCGCTGTCGAGTCAGAAGCCCAGAGCACCCACAACGGCACCTACGCACGCGAGCTTGTCTGCGATTGCGAACGTCGTCGAGTCCGAAATCGTGCCACGACTGCTCGCGGCGCACGAGGCCCGGCAGCGCGAAGCCAACGCGCCGCCGCCGCTGCTCGAAGCCCCTCTTGCGCCGCGGTCCGCGGTCCCGGCGGATACAGGCGTACTCGGAGAGGATTTTGTCGCGGCCTTCGCCGACGAGTTGATCGGTGCTGCGCGCGGGGCGATCGAGGCGCGTATCGATCGGCTGGCGAGCGGTGGCATGAGTGCGGAGGATATCTGCCTGCACGCCTTGGCACCGACGGCGCGGCATCTGGGCGACCTTTGGGAACGTGACCTCTGTTCCTTCATCGACGTGACCGCCGGCACCGCCACGCTGCACGGCATCATGAATGCTCTGCGTCCGGCCTTCGCCAACCGTCCATCGGCGATGAGCCGCACGCGCACCGCGATGCTGGTGACGGCGCCGGGCGAGCAGCACCGCTTCGGACTGTCGATGCTCGCGGAGTTCTTCCGCAAGGAGGGCTGGCAGGTCGCCCTGCCGCTGGCGACCACGATTGCCCAGATCACCGCCCAGGTAGCGGCCCGTCCGGTCGACGTGCTGGGGTTTTCCGCTGGCAGCGAACGCGTCCTCGGCGCGCTCGCCGCCTGCATCGCGGCGGTCCGCGCCAGCGCCTACAACCCTGACGTCGTGGTCATGGTCGGCGGACCGATCTTTCTCGCGCGTCCGGAGTTCGTCGCCGCGGTAGGCGCCGACGGCACCGCCGGCGATGCGCCCGAAGCGGTACGCCGGGCCTTCGCGCTGCTCAAGGCGCGCCGCGCCGCGCTGACCAGGCGGTTGGCCCGCCCCACTGCGCGCTCCACGTCCAGCCCAGCCAAGGCCGCCGCCTGCGACCGCGGCCCCTCCCACGCGCCGTAAACCGATGAGCCCGCTGCATGTGTTTTCCCACTCGGCAACCCTGTTCAAGACCCTTGGGGTGCCGATGACGGCCCAGCTCATCGCCGCCGCCGCCGACATGGCCCTGATCATCGACCGCGCCGGCGTGGTCAAGGACCTCGCCTTTCGCAATCCCCGCCTGCAGAAGGACCTCAAGAGCGTCTCCAGCTGGCTCGGACGGTCCTGGATCGACCTGGTGACGACCGACAGCCGCCCGAAGGTCGAGGCGCTGCTCGACGAGGCGCAGCGCGCGCAGGGGCCGCATCTGCGCCACCTCAACCATCCCTCGGTCGAGGGCGATGACGTGGCCATCCAGTATTCCGCCGTCGGCATCGACGAGCACGGCATGATCGCGGCGTTCGGCAACGATCTGCGGCCGCTGGCGATGCTGCAGAAGCGCCTGGTGGAGACCCAGCAATCGCTGGAGCGTGACTATACCAGCCTGCGCCAGGCGCAGCAGCGCTACCGGCTGCTGTTCGACACCTCGCTCGACCCGCTGATCGTGCTCGACGCCGCCACCTTGAAGATGGTGGAGATCAATGCCGCCGCACGCGAGATCGCGGGTCCGGTGGGCACGCGAAGCTGGGCGTTCGCCGATCTGTTCGAGCCGCAGGACCGCGCGCCGGTCGGCCGCTTCCTTGCCACCATGCGCATGTCGGGGCGTGCCGATGCGCTGCGGGCGCGTCTGCATGCGCCTTCGCGGGACGGCGCGCGCGAAATCACCATCTCCGCCTCGCTGCTGCACGAGGATGAAGGTGCGTTGTTGCTGGTGCGGATGTCATCGGCGACGCCTGTGGCCAGTCTGAATGTCTCGACCTTGAACGGCCGCCTGCTGACGGCACTCGAGCAGGCGCCGGACGGCTTCGTGTTCACCGACCAGGAGGGCACGGTGCTGGCCGCCAACGCCGCCTTCCTGGCGATGGCGCAACTGGTCTCGGTCGACCAGGCACGCGGCCGCAAGCTCGCCGACTGGCTCGGCCGTGCCGGCATGGAGGTCGACATGGACGTGCTGGTCGCCAACCTGCGCCAGCGCGGCTCGGTGCGTCTGTACAGTACAGAGATGCGCGGCCAGTATGGGTTGGAGACCAGCGTCGAGATCTCCGCCGTCACCGTGCGCGGCTCCGAGCCCGCTGCCTACGGCTTTGCCATCCGTGACGTGGCGCGCCGCGTCGCCGCCAATGATTCGCGCCAGTTGCCCGACATCGGGCGTTCGCCCGAGCAGTTGGTCGAGCTGATCGGGCGCGTCTCGCTGAAGGATCTGGTGCGCGACGCCACCGACGTGATCGAGCGGCTGTGCATCGAGGCGGCGCTGAAGCTGTCCGGCGACAACCGCGCCTCGGCCGCCGAGATGCTCGGGCTCAGCCGCCAGAGCCTGTATGTCAAGCTGCGCCGCTACGGCCTGGGCGAGCTCGAGGAGGGTCTCGACGGCGATCCCGCGGGGGCTCCGGCATGACCGCGCTCGCCTCCTCCGGCCTGATCGCCCGCGCGCCGAGGCCTTCGGCGCTGTTGACCTTGCTTAAGCCGATCACCTGGTTCGCGCCAATGTGGGCGTTCGGTTGCGGCTTGGTCAGTTCGGGGCGTCCGATCACGGCGCATCCGCTCATCGCCGCAGCTGGGGTCCTGCTTGCCGGGCCGTTGCTGTGCGGCACCAGCCAGGCGGTCAATGACTGGTTCGACCGCCATGTCGACGCGATCAACGAGCCGGACCGGCCGATCCCGTCGGGCCGGGTGCCGGGACGCTGGGGCCTGGGTCTGGCGATCAGCTGGAGCGCGGTATCGATGACTGTCGCGATCGCACTCGGGCCTTGGGTGTCGGTGGCGGCGGGGCTTGGGCTGGCACTGGCCTGGGCCTACAGCGCGCCGCCGGTGCGCCTGAAGCGCGACGGCTGGTGGGGCAATCTGGCGGTTGGCGTGAGCTACGAGGGGCTGCCCTGGTTCGCCGGTGCGGCGGTGCTGCAATCGGCTCTCCCCGACCCGAGGATCATCACCGCGGCGGCGCTCTATAGCCTCGGCGCGCACGGCATCATGACCCTGAACGATTTCAAATCCATCGAAGGAGACAGGCAGATGGGACTAGCCTCCCTGCCGGCGCGATACGGTGCCGCGACGGCCTGCCGTATCGCCTGTGTGGTGATGACGTTGCCGCAAGTCATTATGGTGGCACTGCTCTGGCATTGGGGGCTTGGGCTCTATGCGGCGGGGGTCGCAGCCCTGCTCGCGGTGCAGCTTGCCTTGATGGCGCGGCTGTTGACCTCACCGAGGGCGCTTGCGCCTTGGTATAATGCCACCGGCACCAGCCTGTATGTGTTCGGCATGCTCGCCGTTGCCTTCGCGTTGCGGCCATGATGCCCCCCACGAAGACTGGCGATTACGACGTCATCGTCGTTGGCGGCGGTCCGGCCGGTGCCACCGCGGCGCGCAACCTCGCAAGCCTCGGACGCTCGGTGCTGCTGCTTGAGCGCGGCGGTCGTATCAAGCCCTGCGGCGGCGCCATCCCGCCACGTCTGATCTCCGACTTCGACATCCCCGAGCATCTGCTGGTGGCGCGCGCGAAGAGTGCCCGGATCGTCTCGCCGACCGACCGGATTGCCGACATGCCGATCGAGGGCGGCTTCGTCGGCATGGTCGACCGCGAGCATTTTGACGAGTGGCTGCGGGTGCGCGCCGAGGCAGCGGGGGCGGTGCGGCTGTGCGGCCGCTTCGAGCGCATCGGCCGCGACGGTGACGGCACCGCCCTGGTCGAGGGGGTCGCCGACGACGCGCCATTCAGCCTGCGTGCCCGCTGCGTCATCGGCGCCGACGGCGCGAAATCCAATGTCGCCAAGCAAACCGTCCCTGGCGCCGATAAGATGCGCTACGTGTTCGCCTATCACGAGATCGTCCGCTCGCCGCAACACGCCGCGTTCGATGGCGCGCGCTGCGACGTCTATTATCGCGGCAGCCTGTCGCCGGACTTCTACGGCTGGGTGTTCCCGCACGGCGATACCACCAGCGTCGGGCTGGGCAGCGCGCAGAAGGGCTTCTCCTTGCGTCGCGCCACCGACGCGCTGCGCGCGAGTGCCGGGCTGACCGGCGCCCAGACCATCAGGCGCGAGGGCGCGCCGATCCCGCTCAAGCCGCTGAAGCGCTGGGACAATGGACGCGACGTGGTGCTGGCGGGTGACGCCGCCGGAGTCGTGGCGCCAGCCTCCGGTGAAGGACTGTACTACGCGATGACCGGCGGCGCGCTGGCGGCGGACGCGGCCGAGGCGTTCTGCGCGACCAATAACGTCCGCGCACTGCGTCAGGCGCGCCGGCGCTTCATGCGCGCGCACGGCCAGGTGTTCTTCGTCCTGCGTTTCATGCAGGGCTTCTGGTACCAGAGCGACTGGCGGCGCGAGCGCTTCGTCTCCATCTGCCGCGATGCGGACGTCCAGAAGCTGACCTGGACCGCCTACATGACCAAGGAACTGGTGAGGGCCAAGCCGATCGTGCATGCGCGCATCTTCTGCAAGAACGTCGCCTATCTGACCGGGCTGATCGCCACATGAGGAAGCCGGTCGTCATCTCGGCACTGTCTTCCACCGCCGTGCTCGGGCTCGGCGGCGCGTTGACCACGATCGGGCCGTGGTATTTCAGCCTTCGCAAGCCGAGCTGGCAGCCGCCGGGCTGGGCGTTCGGACCGGCCTGGACGGTGATCGGTGGCACCACCGCCTGGGCCGCGGTCACCGGCTGGGACGCGCTCACCACGCGCCGGCAACGCACCACCTTGTTGTGCCTGTTCGCCGCCAACGGCGCGGTCAACGTCGCCTGGACCGTGCTGTTCTTCAATCGCCAGCGCCCGGACCTCGCCTTGCGCGAGGTGGTGCTGCTGTGGCTGTCGATTGCCGCCCTGCTCGTCGATCTGGCGACGGTCTCGCGCCGCGCCGCCTGGCTGATGGCCCCCTACCTCGCCTGGGTGTCGTTCGCGGCCTACCTGAACCTCGTGATCGTCCGTCTCAACCCTTCCGTCCGCCCCAGCTGATCGGTCCCGCCATGATCCCTGACCAAGCCGCCATTGCCGAACGCGCGAGCGTCGCACTCGAAAGGCTGGTCGCGGCGCGCGTCGCGGCACCACCGATACCCGTGGTGGCGCGCCATCACCCGACCCTGCCACTGCGCGTCGGCACCCGCGGCTCGCCGCTGGCGCTGACCCAGACACGCAATTTCCTCGCGCTGATCGCAGGCCTCTGTCCCCGGTTGCGGGACATGGACGTGTTCCGCGAGCAGGTCATCCGCACCACCGGCGACGCCGTGCAGGACCGGCCGCTGGCCGAGCTCGGCGGCAAGGGCCTGTTCGCCAAGGAGATCCACGAGGCGCTCGCCGATCGGCGGATCGACCTCGCCGTGCACAGCCTGAAGGATCTGGAAACCGAGATGCCGGACGGCATCGTGCTGGCCTGCACGCTCAAGCGCGAGGACCCGCGCGACGCGCTGATCCTCAGCGACGAGTGCGCGGCACCCGGCGCCGATGACCCCTATGCGGCCCTTCCCTACGGCGCGCTGATCGGCACCGCGTCGGTGCGCCGGCAGGCACAAATCCTGCACGCGCGGCCCGACCTGCGCTGTGGCATGCTGCGCGGCAACGTGCAATCGCGCCTCGACAAGATCCGTCACGGGGTTTGCGACGCGAGCCTGCTGGCGTTGGCGGGATTGCGCCGGCTCGGCCTGGAGGCGGAGGCGTCGGTGGTGCTCGACGCAACGACGATGGTGCCGGCCGGGTGCCAGGGTGTCGTCGGCATTACGGTGCGCGCGGAATCAACCGAGCTGCGCAGCCTGCTGCTGACGATCGAGGACACGGCGTCCCGGATCACCGCCACCGCGGAGCGCGCCTTGCTGCGAACGCTGGACGGCTCCTGCCGCTCGCCGATTGGCGCTTACGGCGAATTGCAGGCGGACGGCGGCCTGCAATTGACCGGCTTGATTGCACGCGCCGATGGCAGCTTTCTGCTTCGACGCAGCATCACGGGCCGGCCAAGCGACGCGGAACGACTCGGACGCGAACTCGCCTTGTCGCTGCGCGTCGATAGCCCGTCTGATATCTTCGAATGAGCGGCGCTACCCCTGGTCAGTGACAGCCGAAACGAATATCGGCGAGGCTGTCGATCACCTCGGCCAGCATGTCGCGTTCCAGCGGCTCGCTACGTGGCTTGCAGCTTAATCTGTCCTGCACGACGCTGAGCATGTCGACGGCCCGCGTGGTCTCGGAATCGACATCGGAATGATTGGCTTCAGGCAGCAGGAATAGCAGCAGCAGCGTATGCGTCTCGATGGAGTCGGAATCCAGCAACGCGTGCAGGTCGGACAATTCCGGTTTGCTCGGCTGAGCGGTGGCGACGGCTGGATCGTTTGAAAGATCTTTTCTTACCAGCATTCCGGTCACTCCGTCCGCAAGTTAGGCATTTGCTTCGGCAGTGCTCAAACCAGTCAGACACGCTGTGCGCGGTGTAAATCCGACTTGTCGCAGCGGCAGCTTTCCAGCCCCGAGAAATTGATACTTCATTATCGCAACGGGGCAACGATCACAATTCCGAGATAGCTGCGATCAGTCTAAAGTTGCTGCAACGCACAATGAACTTTACGATCAATCCGCCGCGGAGCGTTCGCCTGCATCCATGGCCTGCGCGCCACGCTCGCCGCGTAACATCCTGTGCAGTGCCGCGTGATGATGCCCGGGGTGCCGGCTCAGCAGCGAGCGCGGCAGGCTCCCGGCCAGCACGGTCAGTCGGCGCCGCTGCGGCACCACGCAGCGCGGCGCGAGGAGGTAGTCCGGCCCGGCGCGCAGGATACGCCGGCCGATCTCGCGGTAGACCGCGGCCGCGGCACCGATCGCCAGGCGCGGCCGCCACGGCAGATAGGCGAGCCCCCGCCTGCCGCTTTCATAATACAGGTCGGCCAGCGCCAGCACCCGCTCGACGGCCGCGTACACCGGTTGCGGCTGTGTCGGCGCGGCACCGGCAAGCCAGCTTTGCGGCAGATAGATACGGTCGCGCCTGGCGTCCTCGGCAACGTCGCGGGCAATGTTGGTGAGTTGCATGGCGACGCCGAGATCCAGCGCATGCGGGCTTGCCCGCGGCGCGGTGACGCCGAGCAGCCGGCACATCAGCAGCCCCACGGTGCCGGCGGCGCCATACGCATACCGCACCAAGGCGCCCTCGTCGGCGATCCGCACTGTCCCGAGATCGCCGATCATGGTGTCGATCAGCCGTGCCGCGATCGCCGGATCCAGACCGTGCCGCACCACCAGCCTGCGGAAGCCGGCAAGCACCGGCATGGGCGCGCCGGCCAGCACGGCCCGACGCAGCTCCACGAGGGCGGCGCGGGCGCCGTGCGGGTCGGCACGGCATTCGTCGGCGAGATCGTCGACGTGGCGGCAAAAGGCATAGAGCTCGGCGGCATCGCGCAACATCTCGCGTGGCAGCAGGGTGCCGGCGAGGCGGAAGGTGCGGCCGTGGCGGCTCAGCGTCGCCAGCGCCGGGGAACCGGCGGCGGCACGGCTGCGCACGCTCATTGGTGTTCTCGCATCAGGGTCTGCTCGGCGCGAAGCAATCGCTCGACGACCTTGGCCGAGGTCAGCACGCCCGGCAACCCGGCGCCCGGATGCGTGCCGGCGCCGGCCAGATAGAGGCCGTCCAGCTCCTCGGAGCGGTTATGGAAGCGAAACCAGGCCGACTGTGTCAGGCGCGGCGCCACCGAGAACCCGCTGCCATGCAGGCTGCGGTAGTCGGTGGCGAAATCCCGCGGGGTCAGCCACAGGCAGGTGCGCAAGGCGGCGCGCAGGCCCGGCAGTTCACGGGCTTCGAGCAGTGCGAGGATGCGGTCGCGCAGGATCGGCGCGGCTCGGTTCCAATCGATCGGCGCGCGCAGGTTCGGCACCGGCGCCAGCACATAAAAGGCGTCCTGACCAGGCGGGGCGGCGTCGGGATCGGTCGCGGTCGGCCGGTGCAGATACAGGCTCGGATCGTCGGGCAGCACCGCGTCGCGGCCGAATACCTCGTCGAGCAGCGACTTCCAGCGTGCGCCGAGGATGATGGTGTGGTGCGCCGTGTCGGTGAAGCGACGGTCAGTGCCGAAATACAGCACGAACAGGCCCATCGAAAAATCGAGACGGTGTAGACGCCGCGCGGTCCAGACCCGTTTGGCCAGATCAGGCAGCAGCTCCGCGTAGAGCGCCGGCGCGTCGGCATTGGCGATCACCAGGTCGGCTGGCAGATGCCGCCCCGAGGTGAGAGCGACGCCGGTGACGTGTCGCCTTCGCCCGCCTGGCGAGACGGTGATCCGCGCCACGTCGGCACCGAGCTGTATGTCGACCCCATGCCGTTGCATCAGCGCGCCCAGGGCTGCCACGAGGGCGCCGGTGCCGCCGCGTGCGAACCAGACCCCCCAGCGCCGTTCCAGATGCGCGATCAGCGCATAGATACCGCTGGTGTGGAACGGATGGCCGCCGACCAGCAGCGGCTGCAGGCTGAACACCCGGCGCAACGCCGGGTCGCGCAGGCAGGAGGCGACCAGGCCCGCGACCGAGCGGTGGCCGCCGAGCCGCACGATCGCGGGAAACGCCGCCAGCATGGTCGACAGCCGGTGGAACGGCTGTGTGCCGTAGCGCTCGTAGCCGACCGCATAGAGCCGGGCGGCGCGAGCCAGCAACCGCTCGTAGCCGGCGACGTCGCCTGGCGAGAAGGCGGCGATGCGCCCGCGCATCGCCTCAGGATCGCCGTCATAGTCGAAGCGGCGGCCGTCGGCGAAGCTGATCCGGTAGAACGGCGCCACGGCACGCAGCTCGACATGATCCGACAGCCGCTCGTCGAACAGCGCAAACAGCTCCTCGAGCAGGAACGGCGCGGTGATCACGGTTGGTCCGGCGTCGAAGCAAAAACCGTCCTGTTCGAGCACCCGCCCACGCCCGCCGAGCTGGTCCAGCCGGTCGAGCAGTGTCACCTCGTGCCCAAGCGCGCGGGCACGCAACGCCGCGGCCATTCCCCCAAACCCGGCGCCGATCACGACGACCCGACGACGCGGCATGCCGTGCATGGTGTCCTCCGAACCCCGGGATGGAGCGTACCGCCTTAATGCGGAGGGAGAAAGAGCCGGACGATCAGCACGGCGAGACCGGCGATTGCAATCGGCATCTGGAATGGACGCAGACGCGCGAAAAAGGCCGGCGTTTCGTGCCGTCGGGCGGCGAGCGGGTCGAGGATGGCAATACTCACATAGCCGAGCAGCAGCAGGCCAAGCGTGACCGCGGGCCATGGCGACAGCAATGCGCCCAGACCCAGCAGGATCGCGGCCGCCCAGGCAGGTCCCGCAATCCAGACCAAAATCGCCGCCATCGGCAGCGGCAGCATCGGGCCGTAGCCCAAAACAGGCTGAGCGGCGGCACCTCGCACTTGACGGTGCTCAACGAGGAGCGGAGCGTCAGGATTTCCGGCAGCAAGGACGACGATCGTGGACAAGGAGGCGTTGACCGCCTGGGCGCTCGGCAGTGGCTGGACGATGATCGCGGGCGCACCGAGCCTGACCAAGCCGAACGCGCCGACGCAGCCGATCGTGCGGCTGGTGCTCAAGGCGACCGTGGCCAATCTCGAGGTCAGGAAACCCGCCGGAAAGTGGGAAAAAATCGCTGGCGAGAGTTACGGCAAGATCACCGCCGACCCCGACACCGGCGTGCCGGTCGGGCTGGGCTTCGAGCGTATCCCGAGCTTCTCGCGGCTGATGCAGGACAACCGCGACCGCAAGGTCTTCGGCTGAAACTCAGCGCACCAGCATCCACAAGCCGCCCGAGAACAGGACCACGGCGGCAAAGGCAAGACAGTTCGTCACGATCGAGATCGTGTCGCGGCGGAACTCTGGCATCCTGGTCGACATGTCTTTTCCTGTCCGTTTCAATCCCGGACCGAAATAGGGCATCTCGAGAACGCCTGTCCATACATAACGATAACGAACCGGACTATTCCGCGGCGCGATGGAAATTAGCCGCGGTTCCAATAGCGCAAGCACGAGTGGCACAGGCACGGGCAGCGTCGCCAAAGGCGGCGAAGATCGCGTGCGAAAGAGCGTCGCCTTCATAGTCGAATTCAGGGTGCCACTGCACGCCCAGGGCGAACCCACGGGCATCCGCCACCCGGACCGCCTCGATGGTCTGATCCGACGCCATGGCCTCGACGGCAAGCCGCGTTGCGAGCCGGTCGACGCCCTGATGGTGCAGCGAGTTGACCCGCACATAACCCGCACCGCCGGCCAGAGCGTGCAACAGGCCGCCTTCGGCAAGGGCTACGTCGTGCGACTTGCCATGTCGGACGGCAGGATCGGGACTGTCCGGTGCGGCATGGTCGAGCCGGCTCGGCAGGTCGCACAGACGCTGATGCAGACTGCCGCCGAGGGCGACGTTGAGTTCCTGAAAGCCGCGGCAGATCGCCAGCACCGGCAAGCCCGCGTCGATCGCCGCCCGGGTCAGCGGCAGCGTGACCGCGTCGCGGCGCTGGTCCTCCGGCGTGCCCTCCGGGTGCGGGCAGCCGCCATATTGGTCCGGGCAGACATTCGAGCGGCTACCGGTCAGGATCAGGCCATCCAGGCGCGAGAGCAGCGTCTCGATATCTACGGCTTCGCCGTTGGCGGGGATCAGCACCGGAACACCCAATACGATGCGGTCCGTGACCTCGACATAGGTGTCGGAGGCGGCGTGGTTCTCGGTGCCGTACTGGCCAAACGCCTTGCGGCAGCAGGTGATCCCGATCAATGGCTTCATTGCGCGTCATCTTCGCAAAGCATGACGCGATTTTGAAGAAAAAACGTTAAAGTTTCACTTCAGTTCGCTTGGCCGATATCGGTGTCGAACAGGTTCTGCGGGAAGCTGCCGCCCAGCACCACGTTGCTGAGCATGACCTGGGTCTGCTTGCCCTGCGCGTCGATCACGCTCCAGGACCGGAGCGCCAGCGGCTGGTCGGAGAAGATCAGCGTCAGGCTGCCGTCCCCAGGCGTTGTTGTGCGCACCAAAGTGAGTTGCATTTGGCCGTCGGCGTGACGGAAAGCGGTGAGCGTGACGGCGCCGGACAGGGTGACGTTTGGTGCCAGCAACAGGCCGAGGGGAGTCTTGTCCAGCGGCAGGGTCGTGGTCTGCCTGAGTTCGCTGTCGTTGAACACCAGCGTGCCGTGATTGGCCACCAGCAGCAGCGGGCTGGGCTTGTTGTACTGAAAGCGCATGCGGCCGGGCCGGTCGAGCCAGGCGGTGCCCTGCGTAGTGGCGCCGTCCGGTGCGATCTGCACGAAATGCGCCTTGAGCGTGGTGATCGCGTCTAGCGTGTCCTGGATGCGCTCCACCCGGCCGCGATCGGCGGGTGTCAGGTGCGCCGGGATCGGTGCCTGTGCAAAGCTTGCAGCCGGGGCAGACAGCCCGGCAACAAGGAGCAGAACGGCAAGCCTGCGCATCATTGCGGTTCCCTCTTCAAGGTGGCGGCGATGCGCGCGCAGGCCTGTTCCAGCCGGTCCGGCTCGACCGCGAAGCACAGCCTGAGGCAGCCTTCGCCGCTGGCGCCGAAGGCGCGGCCGGGGGCAAGGCCGACCCGGCCTGCGTGCAGCAGCCGGCGCGCGAGGGCAAGGCTATCGGTGCAGCCGGCGACCGCGAAGAAGCAATACATCGCCCCGTTCGGCACCGGCACGGTGACGCCTTCGATCGCGCCAAGCCGGGCGCAGGCGAGATCGCGCAGGTCGCGATAGCGCGCCACGGTCTCGGCGATGAACCCCTCGCCCTGTTGCAGTGCCGCGACCCCGGCCAGTTGCACGAAGGGCGGCGAGCAGGAGACGTTGAACTCGCTGAGCTTGCCGAACGCCGCCATCAGCGCCACCGGGGCGGTGAGCCAGCCCAGTCGCCAGCCGGTCATCGACCAGCTCTTGGAAAAGGAGTTGATGCCAATGACGCGATCCTCCGGCTCGGCAATGTCGAGGAACGAAGGCGATGCGTGCCCGCTGAACACCATCCGCTCATAGACGTCGTCGGCAAGGATCCAGATGCCGTGGCGGCGGCAATGGGCGAGCAGGATATGCAGCACCTCGCGCGACAGCATCCAGCCGGTCGGGTTGCCTGGCGCGTTCAGGATCACCATGCGGGTGCCGGGCGAGAGTGCCGCGAGCAGTTCGTCCAGGTCGAGCGACCAGTCCGCGCGCTCTCCGTTCAGGCGCAGCGGCACGGTTGCGACTTCGGCGCCGAGCACGCGCGGGATGCCCACCAGGTTCGGCCAATGCGGCTCGACCACGACGACTCGGTCGCTGACATCGAGCAGCGCCTGGCAGGCCAGCATGACGGCGTTAACCCCGGAGGCGGTCACACAGACGCGATCGAAGGCGCTGCGTCGGCCGAGCCCGGATTGGTACTCGTTGATCGCCGCGCGCAGCGGGTCGATGCCGTAGTTCGAGTTGTAGAATGTCTGCCCGGCATCCAGGGCGCGCTTGGCGGCGTCGCGGATGAAGCCGGGTGTGACCGCGTCCGGCTCGCCGAACCAGAGCGGGATCAGGTCGGCGACGCCCGCACCCTCGACGGAGACGGTGCGAATCATCGAGCCTTCGAGGCCGGCGATCGTTGAGCGAGGAAGCGGGGCGTGCATCCGATCAGTGCCGGAAGTGACGCATGCCGGTGAACAGCATTGCAATCCCGGCCCGTTCGGCAGCCTCGATCACCTCAGTGTCGCGCACCGAGCCGCCGGGCTGGATCACCGCCGTGGCCCCCGCGTCGATGATCGTCTGCAGCCCGTCCGCGAACGGAAAGAAGGCGTCCGACGCGGCCACGCTGCCACGGGTCAGCGGCTCCGGCAGACCGGCCGCGATCGCTGCCTCTGCGGCTTTGCTGGCGGCGATCCGTGCGGCATCGACCCGGCTCATCTGGCCGGCGCCGATGCCCACGGTGGCGCCGTCGCGGACATGGACGATGGCGTTCGACTTGACGTGCTTGCAGACCCGGAAGGCAAAGATGAGATCAGCGTGCTCCTGTGGGGTGGGGGCGCGCTTGGTGACACAGCGCAGCCGCGCGCCGTCGAGGCGGCCGCTGTCGCGCTCCTGCACCAGGAAGCCGCCGGCGACGGAGCGGAAGGCGAGCCCGGCCGCGGCGGGATCGGGCAGGGCTCCGGTGAGCAGCAGGCGCAGATTCCTCTTGGCCGCGAGGATCGCGCGGGCGGCGTCGGTGGCGTCGGGGGCGACGATCACTTCGGTGAACAGGCCGGCGATGCAAGCGGCGGCGGCTTCGTCGAGGGTGCGGTTCAGGGCGACGATGCCGCCGAAGGCGGAGACCGGGTCGCAGCGCAAGGCCAGCTGCCAGGCGGCCTCCAGGCTGGCGGCACTCGCGACGCCGCAGGGGTTGGCATGCTTGACGATCACGACCGTGGGGGCGGCGAACTCGCAGACCGCCTCGAAGGCGGCGTCGGTATCGTTGAGGTTGTTGTAGGACAGCGCCTTGCCCTGGAGCTGTCGGGCGGTGGCGACCCCCGGACGGTGGGTGCCGTCGGTATAGAAGGCTGCGGCCTGATGCGGGTTCTCGCCGTAGCGCAGGGTCTCGGCGCGCACGCCGGTGAGGGTCATGTGGCGCGGCAGGCGATCGCCGCGGTCGCGGGCGAACCAGGCCGCGATGGCGGCATCGTAGGCGCACGTACGGGCGTAGGCGGCACCCGCCCAGGCGCGGCGGTCGGCGCGGGTGGCGCCGCCGAGTGTCGCCAGCGTCTCGATGAAGCCGTCATATTGGCCAGGTTCGGTCAGCACGGTGACGTGGGCGTGGTTCTTGGCCGCGGCTCGGATCAAGGCCGGGCCGCCGATATCGATGGTCTCGATGCAGTCCGCCGCCTCGGCGCCTGCCGCAACCGTGGCCTCGAACGGGTAGAGGTTGACGCAGACCAGGTCGATCGGCGCGATCCCGTGCGCTGCCATCTGCTCAAGATGCGCAGGCAGGTCGCGACGGCCAAGGATGCCACCGTGGATCTGCGGCACCAGGGTCTTGACCCTGCCGTCGAGGATTTCCGGAAAGCCGGTATGGTCACTGACTTCCGTGACGGCCAGCCCCGCCGCGCGCAGTGCCGCGGCCGAACCGCCGGTGGAGAGCAGCTCGGCACCATGCCGCACCAGCGCCGCGCCAAGGGCGGCAATCCCGGTCTTGTCGGACACGGAAATCAGCGCGCGCCGGATCGGCAGGATGTCGGGGGCGGACGGCGTCATAGGCGGGTGGCCTTGCTGGCGATGAAAGCGTGCGGTCTATCGCGACCCGGCCGGCGGCACAAATGCAGGCGATGCGAAGTGTAGGTAGCGAAGTCTGCGCGCCGGGCCGCCCGTCAGGATTGGCTGGCCGAGTCCATCCGCACGCAGCTCGACGCGGCGGAGCAGCAGCAACTGGCGGCCGCCCTCGCATTGATAGCGCGTCTCGTCGAGAATCCCTGATTGCACAAGGATACGCATTATGCCCGCAACCATGCTCGACGCGACAACAGCCTGATCGTCATCGACCTGCAACAAGGCATCGCGGCGCTGCCCACCGCGCATCCCACGACCCATATCGTCAGGCATACCAGCATGATCGCTCGCTGCCTGTGGTGCTCGTCACGGTCGACGATCAGCCGCCGGGCCGCACCGAACAGGCGCGCCGCCTTGCTGACCGCCCCGCCGGCTGGTCCGACCTGGTGCCGGAGCTCAATCGCCAACCGAGCAACCATGTCGTGACCAAACGTACTCGGGGCGCGTTCGCCAGCACCGATCTGGAGGCATACCTGCGCACGCGTGGCGTGACACAAGTGGTGATCGTCGGCATCTCGACCAGCGGCGGCGTGGAATCGACGGCGCGTCACGCCTTCGACCTCGGCTTTAACGTCACCATTGCCACGGACGCCACGACTGATATGGATGCCGAGACGCACGACCGCAGCGTGACATGTGTGTTCCCGAAGCTGGGGGAGACCGCGACGGCTCGGGCGGTCATCGCGCTACTCGACGAAGCGGGCGCCTGAACATGATGGATCGAGCTTGAGCGGGTTCGTCGGCGGCACCTTCCGCTCGTTCGAGGGCTTCAATTACCGCGTCTGGGCTGCCGGCTCTTTCGTCTCCAATGTCGGAACCTGGATGCAGCGGACGGCCCAGGATTGGCTCGTGCTCACCGGCCTGACGCACCATGATGCAACCGCCGTCGGCCTGGTCATGGCGCTGCAGTTCGGTCCAAGCCTGCTGTTGCTGCCCTGGACCGGCTTCGCCGCCGACCATCTCGACCGGCGCAGGCTCCTCATCGCGACCCAGGCGGCGGCCGGCGCGCTGGCGTTGGCGCTGGCGATCCTCACGCTCGCCGGCATCGTGCGGCTATGGCAGGTCTATGGCATCGCGCTGCTGCTCGGTTGCGTCACCGCGTTTGATGCACCGGCGCGGCAGACGTTCGTCGCCGAACTGGTCGGCGAGGGCGGCCTGGCAAACGCGGTGGCGCTCAATTCCACCTCGTTCAACGCCGCCCGGATGGTCGGTCCCGCAATTGCCGGCTTGCTCATTGCGGCACTGGGCTCGGGCTGGGTGTTCCTGATCAACGCCGCCTCCTTTGCCGCCGTGCTCTGCTCGCTCGGTCTGCTACGCGTGCGCCATCTGCATGCCCGGCCGCGCGCCGTGCGGACCCGGGGCAGCTTCGCCGAAGGGTTTGCCTATGTCGCGCGTCGTCCGGACCTGCGTGCAATCCTGCTCATGCTGTTCCTGATCGGGACGTTCGGCCTCAATTTCCCGATCTTTATCTCCACCATGTCGGTCACCGTCTTTCATGGAGGTGCCGGCGAGTATGGGCTGCTGAGCTCGACCATGGCGGTCGGAACCATCGCCGGCGCGCTGCTCGCGGCAAGACGCGCGCCGCTTGATTTCCGGATCCTGCTCATCGGTGCAGGATGTTTTGGTATCGGCATGACGTTGGCCGCGTTGGCGCCAAACGATTGGCTGTTCGGCGCGGCACTCGTCATCGTGGGGATTGCCGCGCTAACCTTCACCACCGCGACCAACAGCCTGGTGCAGCTCTCGACCGATCCCGCGATGCGCGGGCGTGTGATGGCAATTCGGATCGGCATCGCTCTTGGCGGCACACCGATCGGGGCGCCCCTGGTTGGCTGGGTCGCCAACAGGTTTGGCCCACGTTGGGCGCTCGGCGTAGGCGCGGTGTCGGGTTTCGCCGCGGCGCTGATTGCCGTGCATACCCTGGTGCAGGATCGCCGAGGTGAAGACACCAGGGCGCGGACGTCATAAGACTGCATACGTCTCGACGAGTCTCGCCTCGCAGGTCTCCATCAGCAGCAGCCTTGCGGTCTCTGCCGGACCTGGACGGCCGAACAGCCAGCCCTGGCCGAGGTCGCAGTTCAGCGCGCTCAGCAACGCCGCCGTTTCGGGCTCCTCGACGCCTTCGGCCACCACCGTCAGACCCAGGCTCTTGGCGAGGCCGATGACGGCGGTGACGATCTTGCGGCTCTCGGAATCCCCCGCCATGGCGGCGACGAAGCTCGCGTCGATCTTGAGCGTATCGAAGGGCAGCATCTGCAGATGGCGCAGGCTGGCATAGCCGGTGCCGAAATCATCGAGCGCCAGCCGCACACCCAATGCCTTCAACTCAAGCAGAATGGCCCGCGCCAGGTTGAGGTCGCCGACCAGGGCGCTCTCCGTGATCTCCAGTTCCAGCCGGTGGGCGGCAAGGCCGGACTGATCCAATGCCGTCTTTATCATCGCGGGAAGGGAACGGTCACGCAGCTGCAGCGCCGAGATGTTGCAGGCCAGCGAGACATCCGACGGCCAGGCCAGGGCGATGCGGCAGGCGCGTCGCAAGAGGTACTGCGTCATTGCTCCGATCAGGCCGGTTTCCTCGGCGATCGGAATGAAATCGGCGGGCGAGATCATGCCGCGCACGGGATGCGGCCAGCGGGCGAGCATCTCGAAGCCGACCAGCCTGGCATTCTCGATTTCAACAAGGGGCTGGAAATAAGGAACGATATCGTCCGCGGCGATCGCCTGGCGGAGTTCCTCCTCGAGCAGCGCGCGCAGGCGGGGTGCTGCATCCATGCCGGGCGTAAAGACGCTGAAACTGCCGCGCTGGTCGCTTTTCGCATGGTAGAGTGCGACGTCCGCGCGGTGGATGAGCACCTCCGCGGACTCACAGCCCGGCGGTGCGGACGCGATACCGATGCTGACGCCGACCCGCACGACGATCCCGCCTTCAAGTTCGAATGGCGCCTCCAGTGCGGCAATGACGCGTCCGGCCAGGGCGGACGCAGCGTCTTCACCGCGGAGGTGATCCGGTGCCGGATCGGCGGCGCCATCGTGTTCGATGACCAGGGCGAACTCGTCGCCGCCCAGGCGGGCGACCAGGTCGTCGGATCGCGCCGCCTCGCGCAGACGCGCGGCCACGAGCTGCAGCAAGCGGTCTCCGGCCGGATGGCCGTGTAGGTCGTTGATCGGCTTGAAGCGGTCGAGATCGAGCAGCAGCAGCGCCAGTCCCGTGCCGCCGCGCTGCAGTCGTGCCACGGAAAGGTCGAGTTGTTCGTATAGATGGCGTCGATTCGGCAGACCGGTCAGCGGATCGGTGCGCGCGACGGTCTCCGTGCGGGCGAGAGCGCGGCGCAGCTGGGCGTGGCCGAACGAGGCAAAGGTCGCGGCGACGAGAAGCACCGCGGCGAGCGCCAGCCCAAGCGCTTCCTCCCAGGCACGATCATTGAGGCTTGCCGCTCGCACCGCGGTCAAGATCATCAGATCCTGGCTGAACGCGTCGATTCCGGTGTCATAACTGGCTTGCAGATAATCGAATTCCGGGCCATCGAGCAGAAGCATGGCGCCTGTCTTGTCGCCCGCGGCGGCGCGTGTCATCGCCGCGCGCTCCATGGTCACCAGATCGGTGTTCGCCTCGTCCATTGTGGGGCCGAGCTCGGCAGCGACTTTTGGGGTAGCGAGCTTGACCGCTTCAGCGATCGCGGCGGTGAGACGAGGCAGTGCTGTATTGTAGCGCTCGACCCAGCGTGACTGGCCTGAAAGAGCCGCCATGCGCGCCGACATTCCGAGGGTCTCGTTGAGTGTGGCGATGGTGCCGCGCAGCTCGGCGACCCGTACTGCGCGGGTCGTCTCACGCTGGATTCGGTCGCGCAGCGTGGCCCCATTCAGGCCGAGCCAGACCAGAAAGCCGACGACGGCCAGTGCTGCCAGCGCCGAGGTGACGAGGCCCACGATCCTGGTCCGGCGGCCGCGGAGCCCTGGGGTGGCCTGAGAGAGCAATGACATCAGCGCAGAATGCGCCGAAAGCATTGACGAAACCCTAGCGACCCTCGGCGAACTCACTGACCAGCTTGGCCACTGTCTCGGGCTCGGTTTCCTCGGCGACGCGGCGCGCGAAGCGGCGGCACTCGTCGAGGCTGACCGCGCGCACCGCTTGTTTGACCCGCGGCACGGCGGTGGCGTTCATGCTGAACGAGCGCAGCCCGAGACCAAGCAGCAGCGGCAGCATCTGCGGATTGCCGGCCATCTCCCCGCATAGCGAGACCGGCCGTCGCATACGCAGCGCGGCACTGGTGACATCGGCGATCAAACGGATCACCGCCGGATGCAGCGGATCGTAGAGAGCAGAGACGTCCGCCGAGCTCCGATCGACGGCCAGGGTGTACATGGTGAGATCGTTGCTGCCGATGGCAAGGAAATCCGCCTCCAGGGCGAGCGCGTCGGCGCCGAGGGCCGCGGCCGGGGTCTCGATCATCACGCCCAATGGCGGCAGCCGGTCCGCGAGCCGAACGCCCCGCCGGCGCAGACGCTTGCCGACGCGCTCATAGATCTCGCGGGCGGCGCGCAGCTCGGCGAGCGTCGTCACCATCGGCAGCATCACCCGCGTCGGACCTGCCACCGAGGCGCGCAGGATGGCGGCGAACTGGGTCTCCAGCACCGCCGGATGGCGCAGCAGCAGACGCAGGCCGCGCAACCCGAGTGCTGGGTTGAGGTCGCCGCCGCCGGGTGCGAAGCCGGCATTGCCGAGCGCCTCGCTCTGCTTTTCGCCGCCCCAGTCGAGCACGCGGATGGTGGTGCAGTCGGCGCCCATCGCCTCGATGACGTCGCGATAGACCGCCTCCTGGGTGGTCTCGTCGGGCAGGAACTCGGCGTTGATGAACAGGAACTCGGTGCGCAGCAGGCCGATGCCGGCGGCCCCGGACTGGGCGATCAGCGGCAGCTCCGCCGGCAATTCGAGGTTGGCCTGCAGCTCGATCTTCTCGCCGCTGGAGAGCTCGGCCGGCAGCCGGCGCAGGCGCGCGAAGCGCTGCCGCTCGCGGGCGTAGGACGCAACACCGCGCCGTGCCTCGGCCAGCGTCTCGGGCGAGGGCGCGATCACCACGATGCCGGAGACGCCGTCGACGATGGCGGTGGCGCCGCCGCGTGCCGCCTCGGTGACGCCGGCGACCCCCATGACCGAAGGGATGCCGAGTGCGCGCAGCATGATCGCGGTATGGTCCGCCTCGCCGCCTTCGTCGGTGGCGACCGCCACGACGCGCGACGGGTCGATCAGGGCGGCGTCGGCGGGGCGCAGCTGCTCGGCCACCAGGACCGCTCCGGAGGGCAGACCGGTAAAGGAGCGAAACGGCGTCCGGGTCAGGTTGCGCACCAGCCTGCGGCCGATCTCGAGCACCTCATCGGCGCGCCGGCTCGCTGCCGCGGCATCTTCGGTGTCCGAACCGGCGGCCGGCCGCAGCAGCACAGCCAGGGCCTCGGCTTCCACCGCGACCGCGGCCTCGGCGTTCAGCCGATCGTCGCGGATACGCTTCTGGGCGCCGCGCAACAGGCGCGAGGGGCCGAGCATCTGCCGGTAGGCGTCGAGCAGGGGTTCGATTTCATGGCGCGTCTCCTCCGGCAGCAGCGCCAGCCTTGCGCGCAGCTTTTCCAGCTGCTTGCGAGACCGCGCGACGGCCTCGGAGAGCCGTTCGACCTCGGCCGCCTCGCCGCCCGGCTTGATCCGGCGCGCGACGACGGCGATGGGAGTCTCAGTTGCGGTTGCGGCAGTGCCAATGGCAATGCCGGGATAGACGGCGACACCGCTGAAGCGATGCTCCGTGGCCGCGCTGCCGTCGGCCGCGCCATCAAGGCTGCTCCCGGCAGCGACCACGGGTTTGCGTGCCTTGGCCGTGACGTCAGCCTTGCTCATCGAAACCTGCCTCGACGAGAGCGGCGAGGGCGTCCAGCGCCTCGCGCGCATCCCAGCCTTCGGCGATCAGCTCGATCTCCGTCCCGCGTCCGGCACCGAGCATCATCAGTCCCATGATGGAGCGGGCGGCCACGGTCTCGCCTTCCCGGGCCACCTCGACAATGGCGCCGTATTTTTCGGCGGTGGAGACGAACTTGGCCGCGGCGCGGGCGTGCAGGCCACGCTGGTTGACGATCGTCACCACGCGGCGCACGGACTCGCTGCCAGCCGACGGGTGTTCCGGCTGCGGCGTGTCGACCACCCTACCGGCCACTCACTCTACTGGCCAGTGACTTCGGCCAGGCTGCCCACGTCGGCCAAGCTGCGAAGCTGGATCTGTGGCGTGCCGTCGCAGCAGACGGCGCCTCCAAGACAGCTCGATGGCAGGTGCGAGGCGGTGGCGATATATTTTCGGCCGGCCATTTCAGCGATTGCCGCGCATTCGACCAGGGTGCGCTGCGAGCGGACCTTGGCAAGCTTGACCAACATCGGCAGGTTGACGCCGGCGATCACTTCAACGCCGCCGCGCTCCATTGCCGCAATGGCGAGGTTTGATGGCGTGCTCCCGAACATGTCGGTCAGCAACATGACGCCATCGCCGGTATCAACCCGGTCGATCTCGGCGCCGAGTGCCCGACGACAGGCGGAGATCTGATCCTCCGCACCGATGCTGAGAGCCGCCACCTGCTGTTGCGAGCCAACCACGTGCTCCATGGCCGCACGCAGGGTCTCGCCGAGTTCGCCGTGCGTGATGAGGACCATGCCTATCATGCCGAACCTCCGGCACGCGACAAATCACCATGCGTCACGATGAGCGGATACCTGACGTCATGAAGGCAATCTCGACACCGCAACTCATCTTCCCCGCTCCCCATTGCCGCCAGCGCCTTGACCAGAGCGACCGAGCTGTGACGACCGCCAAAGCAGCCGCTCGAGACGGTCGCATATGTCTTGCCTTCGGCGACGAACCTTGGAGATACCATTCGCAACAGATCATCGATCCTGTCCAGGAAGGGACGATAAGCGGGGCAGTGCGCAATATGCGCCGCCACGCGGGGTCCAATCTGGTCCGGTCACATAATATGGGCACGTAGAACGGGTTAAGGAGAAATCTTGCGTAAAGGACCATGCCGGAATCACGGGGCAGACCTGCGGTAGACGCAGAGAAGATAATCTTATCGGCCGTGGCAAAGCCGGTGGTGCGCGCGTGTTTAAAGACAAGATCCTTCAGCACGCGCAGGATCCAAATTTTTCTGCCGCGCAGAGGCCGGTGACCAGCAGAGCCTGCCTTGTGGTCATGTAAAGGCACCGGACTGCATGGAGGTGCCGCCGCGCAGGCAGTCAAGCGCGTAAGCGAGCAGCAATGGTGCGGAGGCCGGCCGCGGATCGACGACGAGCAAGGGGACGTCCGGCCCGTGCACCGCCGCTTCGGGCAGGCGCGGCGGCATCTCTGAAAGCTGGCAGGCAAGCCGAAGGCGGGCCGAGCCGCGCCAGGGTAGACGCAGGATGCCGAGGCCCCGCACCTCGATTAGCCCCTCGAGCCCGGCGGCGGCCGACACGCGGCCGTTCTCGAGATCAACTTGGTCATCGCCGACGAGCAGAAAGCCGCGATCGATCAGTCGCAGCAGAAGGTCCGACTTGCCGCAGCCGGATGGACCAAGCAGCAGCACGGCATCGTCGTCGAGAGCGGCGCAACTGGCATGGAGCTGAGTTCTCACCGCTCCAGGATACGGCAAAACGCCGCAGTTTTGCGGGTCGATATGTTGGACGTGATCTTGCCGAAAAGACTCGGCAGATGCCCCCGCTTTGAAACAAAAGATTGAAAACTGGTGAAATATGACGCAGTTGTGAGCTCGGATGCCAAAAAGGGCCATCATGCTACTGACCGAAGCGCGAGATTCCGCTGCGACACGGACCCGAACGGCCAGGGAAGTGCGCGTGCGTGCGCTCAGCGGCTTCGACCGCGGACAGGGGGGGATCGCCGAGCAGTGTCGTCTGGCACTCCGGCAGGGGGCGGAGTCTCTGGCTGCCGCGGGACTGCGCATGGAGGATGTGGTGCGCGTGACGTATCTGGTGCGCGATGCCGATGCGTTCCCGAGCTGCTTTGGCATGCTCCGTGATGCCTTCGGCGATGCGCGCCCAGGCGCCACCCTGCGGCTGGTCGGCGGCTTCGACCGCCCGGACATGCAGATCGAGATCGAACTCGTCGCGCGGCGTTTGCCCTAAAGTCGTCGCAGTCCGCTGGCGAGATAGACTGCGGCACTCAGCGTGCTGATCCAGAAGCTGACCGGCCAATCGGTCCACCAGGCGAGCGCGATGCCGAGCCATGCTTCGGAGAGCGCCAGCAGCACCGAGATGGCGAGACCCAGGCCCAGGCGCGCGGTGAGGCGCTGCGCCGAGGCGGCCGGTCCGATCATCAGCGTGAACACCAGCAGCACGCCGACGATCTGCGCGCATTCCGCCGTCGCCAGCGCGACAATCGCCAGGAATGTGACCGAGACCAGCCGCAGATCAACGCCGCGCGCCTCGGCAACCTCCGGCTGCAGGCTCGCGAACAGCAATGGCCGCGCAATCACCGAGAGGGCGGCGAGGCTGACGACGCCAAGCCCGGCCAGCGCCCATAATGTGGCAACATCGACGCCGAGGACGTTGCCGAACAGCAGCGCCGTCGCCTGGCTGGCATAGGCGGTGAAGAAATGCAGGAACAGCAGCCCGAGCCCGAGGGAAAACGACAGCACCATGCCGATCGCGACATCGCGCCCCATTGCGCGCTCGCCGAGCAGGCCCATGCCGACCCCGGCGGCGAGCGTGACCGCGACCAAGCCCCAGAGCGGCGGCGCGCCAAGCAGCACCGCGCCGGTAGCACCGGTGAAACCGACATGCGACAGCGCGTGGCCGGCGAAGCTCTGGCCGCGCAGCACCAGGAAATAGCCGACAAGGGCGCAGACCACGGCGACGATCCCGGCCGCCGCAAACGCATTGTCCATGAAGCCGTAGGCCAGCATCAGGCGCCTGCCGCCCCTCTTCCTGCCGCCCCTCTTCCCGACACGCGTTGTGTGGCACCGTGGTGGCAGTCGGTGGCGTGGCCGAGATCGTGCCCGGCGGACATCACAAAGATGCGGCCGGCGAGACGCACCACCTCGATCGGGGCGCCATACAGGCGAGACAGCACCGGCCCGGTGATCACCTCGTCGATGCTGCCGAGCCGGGCTTCGCCGTTGCCCAGATAGAGCACCTGATCGAGTGCCGGCAGCAGCGGGTTGAGTTCGTGCGCGCTGAACAGCACGGTGATGCCGAGCGCCAGCTGCACCCGGCGCACCAGCGACACCACCGCATCGGCACGGCTGGGATCGAGACTGATCAGCGGCTCGTCGAGCAGCAGCAGGCGCGGGCTGCCGAGCAGCGCCTGGGCCAGCAACAGCCTTTGCCGCTCGCCGCCGGAGAGCCGGTCGAGCGAACGGTCCGCCAGACTCTCGGCGTCCACCAGGGCCAGGACCCGGTCGACCTCGCGCTGTGCCGCGCGGCCGAACCAGGGCACGCCCCAGCGATGGCCGGCCAGGGCGCTGGCGACGAAGCCGCGGCCGGACAAGCGGACGGGGGCGGCGCTGCGCGTCTGCGGCAGGTAGCCGATGGCGGGATTGCCGCGATGCACCGGCCGGTCCAGCACCAGAATGCGGCCCTCGCGCGCCGGCAATAGGCCGAGCAGGGCCCGCATCAGCGTGGTCTTGCCGGCGCCGTTGGGGCCAAGCAGACCGACGAAGCGGCCCGTGGGGACGGCGAGATCGATCCGGTGCAGCACGTCACGTCCATTTGGGCGTCCGCCTGGGGACAGGCTCGCGCCGAGCAGGCGGAACGCGATGTCGGTCATGGCGTCGCCGACAGCGCGTCGCCGACAGCATCGAGCGTGCTCAGCATCCAGTGTTGATAATCCATGCCGCGCGGTTCGGTCTCACTGACGCCGACGACCGGGATGGCGGCGTCGCGGGCGATGGCGAGAAGGCGGCGTGACGCGCTGTCGCTGGCCTGTCTGTTATAGAGCAGCAGCCTGACCCGACGCTGGCGAAGGTCGCGCTCGAACTCTGCCACCTCTGAGGCGCCTGGTGCGACATCGTTCATCACCGCGACCTGGAATCGCGGATTGCGCATCACCAAACCGAGACGGGTGGCCATTAGGCCGAACACCGGCTCCGTAGCGGTGACCGGAGTGCCGCTATCGCGCGCGCGAATGGCCGCGATCTTTGCCGCAATCGTCCCCAGAGAGGCCAAAAAGCGGTCGCGCCCGTCATCGTGCGCGGCCTTGCCG
The DNA here is from genome assembly GCF_965276875.1 of Lichenicoccus sp. Lineage (GTDB taxonomy): Bacteria > Pseudomonadota > Alphaproteobacteria > Acetobacterales > Acetobacteraceae > Lichenicoccus. The sequence continues at coordinate 2,293,619 of NZ_OZ255701.1, forward strand.
GCGGGATCCGCGGCATCGAGGGCGGCGGTGAAGGCCACGGCAAAGGCGCGCATCGTGCGCGGGTCGTACCAGAGATGCGGATTGGCGCCGGGCCCTGCACCGACCAGCCGGGCCACGACGATATTCCGGCGTCCCGGCTTCGGGGTCGCCGCAAGCAGGCGGTCCATCCAGGGATCGTAGCCGGCGCCATTGGAGATCGTCATCGTGGCGTGCGAGAGTGCGCGCGCGACGGAGGGGCTGGCTTCGAACAGATGCGGGTCCTGATCCGGGTTGGACAGGATGCTGCGGACCGTCACCGACGCGCCGCCGATCTGGGCGGCGACGTTGCCATAGACGTTTTCCGCGGCGATGACGTGGGTCTGTGGCGAGGCCGCATGAGTGGCGCAGATGGGCGCGGTGCAGGCGGCCCCAACAAGGAGGGCGAGCCACAGGCTGGGCAGGCGCCACATCTTGATCTCCGCTCCGTCCCGGGTTTTGATATATTATACCGTTTGGCTTTGAAAGACCCCGATGAGCACAGCCTTGTTCAGTCCGAGCACCGATCGGAAGCTGCAGGCGGCGGAGTCGATCTGTGCCGCGCGGGGCACGCGCATGACCAATCTGCGCCGCCAGGTGCTGGGGCTGGTGCTGGAAACCGCGACGCCATCGAGCGCCTATGACCTGCTCGACCGGTTGCGCGTCAGCCACAAGGGTGCGGCACCCCCCACCATCTACCGTGCGCTGGATTTTCTGCTCGAACAGGGACTGGTGCACAAGGTCGAGCGGCTCTCCGCCTATATTGGCTGCGTGCACAGCCAGGACGCGGAGCATCATGCCGCGCAGTTCCTGATCTGCCGGCAGTGCGGCCGTGTGGTCGAACTCGAGGATTCCGCGATCGCCGCCGCGTGCGCCGCCGCGGCGCGGCGCTTAGGCTTTCGCACCCAGGGCAGCACGATCGAGATCGAGGGGCTTTGCGCCGCCTGTCAGGCCGCCCCCACCTTGGACGCCCCTACCTTGGACGCCCCAGTTTGACGGCCGCACGGTGCCGACGTTATGGGTCGCCGCATGGATGTGTCGAGCAGCAGTCAGCGCCTACGCGCACGCGCCGTCTGGCGTCTGGGGACGGGTTCGCCAAGTGCGTTTCGTATCGAGGACCAGGACGGCAAGCTGTTGCGCACGATCATGGGCGCCCGGCACGGCCAGGAGGCCTTGGCACTCTACTGGCGTGGCGCCGGCGCGCAGCTGCCAGGGGCTGTGACCGGCCGGGACATGGAGCTTCGACTCCGCGGCGCGCATGCCTTGGTTAAACTCCCCACACCCGAGTTGCCGTTGGATCGGGAGACCGGCGAGGAGATCGCACGACCGCGTCCATATGCGCGCCGCACCCGCGCGAAGCCCGCCTTGGATGCCGAACAAAGCGACCTGTTCACTGACACGTCTCCCGAACCCCCACCGACCCCGCCCGAGCCACCGGTGCTGGACGCGGACAGCGTCTCGCTGCAGCGCGTCGATGCGCGCACCTTGCGTCCATCCGATCGCGCCGACGGCTATCTCTATCACGTCACCAACGCCGCTGACGCCGCGGTCGCTCTGCGTGACGGCCTGGGCGTCAGCGGGTCTGATCCGTTGATCCTGACCGAGCGTCAGGGGGTCGCCTACTGGCTTTCGGTGCTGGCCGAGGATTACGACTATATCCTCGATGGGCCGGCGGACTTCGTCGTCTTGCGGCTGCGCCGGCAGCCGGTGGAAGAGCTGCTCGAAACGGACGCGCACGCATCGCGCAGCGCCGGCTGCCCGTGCTTCCTGCTCACCGGAGGGGCGGCGGCGCGGGCGGGCTGAGGCTGTCCTCGAGCAACGCCAGCATGCCCGCGGCGTCGACATCGATGCAGACCGTCTGCGCCGGATGCGGGTCCCACGCGGTGGTCGGGAACGGCGGCCGGTCGGGCTTTTGGATGGTCTGACCGGATGCCAGGCCGCCGCAGATCACCCGCACTGGCCCCTCGCGTGTGGTGAACAAAGTCGGGTCCACCACATAGGCGACGGCGAGGCAGTCATGGGCGAAAATCCCGTCCAGCTTGCGGCTGCGCTGATGAAAGCCGAGATAGTCGCGCGTAATTGCGTGCAGCAGTTTGCCGGTCTCGCCGCCCGCGGCATCCAGCCGGTCGAGCATGGCGCTGTCGAGCACCACCTCCTGTGTTACGTCGAGGCCGACGATGGTCACCGGCCAGTGCGCGGTGAACACAGCATCAGCGGCATCCGGGTCGCCCGCGATGTTGGCTTCCGCCACCGGCGAGACATTGCCGGTATGGCCGTGTGTGCCGAAAGCGCCGCCCATCACCACCACCGAATGCACCAGGCGCGCGATGTCGCGATCCTTGTCGAGCGCACGCGCCAGGTTGGTCAGGCGGCCGACCGCGATGATGGTGACCTCCCCTGGATTGGCGCGGATAAGGTCGATCATCATGCGATGGCCGCGCCGCCCGTCCAGGGGACCCGCGGGCGTTTGCGGCAGCTCGATGCCGCCTAAGGCGTTGTCTCCGTGCACGTGCCGGGCATGCGCGCCGTGCTTGCCGAGCAGGGTTACCCCGGAGCCTTGCGCTACGGGGGCGGAAAAGCCGAACCGGTCCTTGAGGAACAGCGCATTGCGCGTCACCGTCTCGATATCGGCATTCCCGAGCACGGTGGTGACGCCGATCAGCTCGAGCTCCGGTCGCGCGGTCAGCAGCGCCAGCGCGATGGCGTCATCCACACCAGGGTCGGTATCGAAGATGACCTTGCGCATGGCTGTTCCTCGTTCGTTTTTGCACGCAACACCAAACCGTGCCACGACGGCAAAGGCAACCGAGAGTCTTGATGTCACGCGTGGCCGTCCCGCCAACCCCACGCGGCTGTCACGCGTGGCCGCCCCGCCAACCCCACGCGCAGTCAGGAGGCTTTACGCCAGGTATCGCGTCCGCCGCGCTTGGAGCAGTAGAGGGCTTTATCCGCCGCACGATAGAGCGTCTCGGCAGTCCTGGCGTCGTCCGGATAGATCGCGGCGCCGATGCTGATGCTGGTCTTGATTGCAGTCTCGCCCATGGGGACCGGCGCCTTGAAGCAGTCCGCGAGCCGGGCGCAGGCACTGGCGAGTTGCGCCTCATCGGTGATGTCACCGAGCAGCAGGGCGAACTCGTCGCCACCGAGGCGTGCTGCGAAGTCGCCCTTGCGCAGCGAGGCCTGCAGACGGGCCGCGACCTCGGTCAGCAGCGCGTCCCCGACATCGTGGCCGAGCGTGTCATTGACATGTTTGAAGCGATCGAGATCGATCAGCAGCAGGGCAAAGCGCTGCGCATGCCGATGCGACCGGGCCAGCAGACGGCCGAGTTCGCGGCTGTACATGCGCCGGTTCGGCAGGTGGGTGAGGCCGTCGGAATAGGCCAGACGCTCGAGTTGAGCCTGCGCACGGGCCAGCGCGTCCAGCGTTCGCGCATGGTTCAGGCCGATGGCGCCGTAGGCCGCGATGGTGCGCAGGATCATGGTTTCGCCCTGTGCGTAGGCCCGTGGCCGTGGTGTGCGGATGCACAGCACGCCGATGAGCCGGCCGCTCGCGAGCATCGGCGCGCAAAGCTGGCTCGCGGGGCTGTCGCCGCCAGGCGCGCCACGGACCTCGCGGCGCTCGCGCGCGGCCCTGGCGATATCGGAGTTGGGGTCTTCGAGGGTGATCGCGCTTGGCTCGGCCGGCCCTGGGGGCTGGGCAACGAGCCGCCCGCTGCTTTCGTCGAGCAGGTAGACGGCGGCGAACGGAGCCTCCAGCAGGGCGCCGACATGGTGCAGAAGCACCGCAAGGACGGTGTCGCCATCGAGCGTGGCGGTAATCTCCTGGCCCGCCGTGCCGAGAGCCAAAAGGGTCTGCGTATCCCGTCTCGAGCGGGCTGCGGTGCCGCCATGCATGCGCGTGCCCTTTCGCGAGCCTATCAGGCCGCAGTTTAGGACGGTTTCATTGCCACATCGTGAATGCACGCAGGATTACGACGGTCGCCATCCATCCGCCTTGAGGACCTCGCCGGCGAGATAGAGACTGCCGCAGATCAGAATCCGCCCTAAAGGCGCGGATTGCGCGATCGTGGCTAGCGCCTCGGCCACGGTCGGGCCCGGCTGGGCACGAAAATCGCTGGCGGCGACGATGTCCGCGACCGGGAGTGCCATGTGCTGACCCGGCTCGACGACGGCATGAACTGACTGCGCGCACTCCAGCAGCGGATGCAGAAAGCCGCGCGCATCCTTGCTCTGCTTCATGCCGATGATGAGGTGGATCGGCCGGTCGGCCCAGCCGGTGAGCAGTTCGGCCAGGATCACGCCGGCGCCGGGATTATGGCCGCCGTCGAGCCAGAGCTCCCAGCCGGGCGGCAGGGTGGCGGCGAGACGGCCGCCCAGGCGCTGCATGCGCGCGGGCCAGTCGATGCGCGCGAGGCCTTGCCAGCCATGCTCCGGCACGACGAGGCCGGAGGCGCGCAGGGCGGCGACGGCGAGACCGGCATTTTCGATCTGGTGTGGCCCGAGCAGTCCCGGCAGCGGCAGATCCAGACCGCCGTGCGAATCCTCGTAGCGCATGACGCCTGGTGCAGCCGTGATCCGCCAGTCACGGTCGCGCAGCAGCAGCGGAGCTCCGCTGCGTTGCGCCTGGGCGGCAAGCACGGCGTGCACCGGTTCCGGCTGCCGGCCGCTGACCACCGGCACGCCGGGCTTGATGATCCCGGCCTTCTCGGCTGCGATGGCTTGGAGGCTGTCGCCGAGGAATGCTTCGTGGTCCATCGAGATAGCGGTGATCACGCAGGCGGCCGGGCGCTCGATCACGTTGGTCGCATCGAAGCGGCCGCCGAGCCCGACCTCGACGATCGCGAGATCGGCCGGATGGCGCGCGAACAGCAGGAAGCCGGCGGCGGTCAGCACCTCGAAGACGGTGATCGGCTGGCCGGCATTGACCCGCTCGATCTCCTCCAGGGTGCGGGTCAGCGCGTCCTCGGCAACCAGGCTGCCGGCGATGCGGAAGCGCTCGGTGACGTCGACCAGATGCGGCGAGGTGGTGACATGCGCGGTCCAGCCGGACGCCTCGGCGATGGCGCGCAGCATCGCGCAGGTGCTGCCCTTGCCGTTGGTGCCGGCGACATGGATCACCGGCGGCAGGTGGCGTTCAGGGTTGCCGAGGGCGGCAAGCAGGCGCTCCAGGCGGCCGAGCGAGAGGTCGATCAGCGTGGGGTAGAGCGCGTTTAGCCGTTCCAGCACGGCCCCGGGGCGGCCGCTGAACTCGGGGCTGATATAAGACGGGCTGGCCGCGTTCAGGCGGCCTCGCTGGCCGGTTCGCTGTTGTTCTGGGTCGCTGGCAGGTTGCCGAGCAGGGCGATGATCCGTCCGAGCGTCTCGCGCATCGCGCCGCGTGGTATCACCATGTCAAGCATGCCGTGCTCCAGCAGGTATTCGGCACGCTGAAAGCCCTCTGGCAGGGTCTCACGCACGGTCTGTTCGATAACGCGCTGGCCGGCGAAGCCGATCAGCGCATGCGGCTCGGCGATCTGCACGTCGCCGAGCATGGCGAAGCTGGCGGTGACGCCGCCGGTGGTGGGGTCGGTCATCACGACGATATAGGGCAGGCCGGCCTCGCGCAGCATCTGCACGGCGATCGTGGTGCGCGGCATCTGCATCAGCGAGATCATGCCCTCTTGCATGCGCGCGCCGCCCGAGGCGGTAAACACAATCAGCGGTGCCTGTTGCAGGACGGCGAGCCGGCTTGCTGCAACAAAGCCCTCCCCGAGAGCCGCTCCCATGGTGCCGGCGAGGAACTCGAACGCCATCACGCCGACCACCGCCTTGTGGCCGGTGATGGTGCCGTGTGCCACCACCAGCGCCTCGTCGAGATGCGTGCGGGCGCGGTTTTCCTTGAGGCGGTCGCTGTAGCGCTTCTGGTCGCGAAAGCCGAGCGGGTCGGCAGGCGCGCGCGGCAGCTCGATGCGGGTGAAGCTGTCCGGATCGAAGGTCCACTGCAGGCGCTCGAGCGCCAAAGCGCGCATATGGTGGCCGCATTGCGGGCACACCTTGAGCGTGCGTTCGAGCTCTTTGACAAAAATCATCTGGTTGCAGGCGCTGCACTGGGTCCAGAGATTGTCCGGGACGTCGCGCCGGCCGAGCAGGTTGCGGATCTTCGGGCGAACGTAGGTGGTCAGCCAGCTCATGCGCTCATCTCCGTCAGGCGGGCGGTGCGGACACCCTCGGCCAGGGCGGCGACCTGGTCGAGCACCTGCCGCACGGTGTCGGGGCCGGCGCGACCGTGCGCATCGAGCGAGGCCGCCAGGGTCTGGATCAGGGCGGAGGCGACGACCGCGGCGTCGGCGACGCGGACCACGCCGGCGGCCTGGGCCGGGGTGCGTACGCCGAAGCCGATCGCGATCGGCAGGCGGGTGGCCGCGCGCAGGCGTGGCAGAGCGGCGGCAAGCTCCGCGTCGCTGGCCGAGCGGGTGCCGGTGATGCCGGTGATGCTGACATAATAGATGAAGCCCGAGGCGCCGCGCAGGACCGTGGGTAGTCGCGCGCTGTCGGTGGTGGGCGCGACCAGGCGGATGATGTCGAGGCCGGCGTCCGCGGCCGGGGCTTCGAGCAGGTCGGCCTCCTCCGGCGGCAGGTCGACCACGATCAGCCCGTCGACGCCGGCGAAGCCGCAATCGCGGCAGAAATCGGCGGCGCCGTAGCTCTCGATCGGGTTGAGATAACCCATCAGGATGATCGGAGTCGTGTCATCGTCGGCGCGGAAACGGCGCACCATCTCCAGCACGCGGGCGATGGTCGACCCGCCACGCAACCCGCGGATCGCCGCCGCCTGGATGATCGGGCCGTCGGCCATCGGGTCGGTGAACGGCACGCCGATCTCGATCAGGTCAGCGCCGGCTGCCGGCATGCCGCGAAGGATGGCGAGCGCGGTGTCGAAATCCGGGTCGCAGGCCTCCAGGAAGGGGATCAGCGCGCCGCGTTCCGAACGCGCAAGGGCGGCAAAGCGCGCCGCGATCCGGCTCACAGGGTGACTCCTAAATGCTCCGCCACGGTGTAGATGTCCTTGTCGCCGCGGCCGGACAGGTTCATCAGCACGATTTGTGCCGGGTCCATTTTCGGGGCGATCTTGGCGACATGGGCGAGTGCGTGCGCGCATTCCAGCGCCGGGATGATGCCCTCGGTGCGGGTGCAGAGCTGAAAGGCGGCGAGCGCCTCGTCGTCGGTGGCCCCCACATACTCGGCGCGGCCGATTTCGTGCAGCCAGGAATGCTCGGGCCCGATGCCGGGATAGTCCAGGCCGGCGCTGATGCTGTGCGCCTCGTTGATCTGGCCGTGTGTGTCCTGGAGCAGGTAGGTGCGGTTACCGTGCAGCACGCCCGGGCGGCCACGGCTGATGCTGGCGGCCTGCTCGCCGCTGTCGAGGCCGCGCCCCGCCGCCTCGACGCCGATCAGCCGCACGGTCGGCTCGTCGAGGAAGGCGTGGAAGATGCCCATGGCATTGGAGCCGCCGCCGACCGCCGCGACCACCGCATCCGGCAAGCGACCCTCTACCTCGTGCATCTGCACCCGCGCCTCGTCGCCGATGACGCACTGGAAGTCGCGGACCATGGTCGGATACGGGTGCGGGCCAGCGACGGTGCCGATCAGGTAATAGGTGTCCGCGACGTTGGCGACCCAGTCGCGCATGGCGTCGTTCATCGCGTCCTTCAGCGTGCCGGCACCGCTTTCCACGGCGTGGACCTCGGCACCGAGCAGGCGCATGCGGAACACGTTGGGTTGCTGCCGCGCAATGTCGGTGGCCCCCATATAGACCACGCATTTGAGGCCAAACAGGGCGCATACCGTGGCGGTGGCGACGCCGTGCTGGCCGGCGCCGGTCTCGGCGATGATACGGGTGCGGCCCATGCGTCGCGCCAGCAGGATTTGGCCCATGACGTTGTTGAGCTTGTGCGAACCGGTATGGTTCAGCTCCTCGCGCTTGAGATAGATGCGCGCGCCGCCGAGTTCCTCGGTCAGGCGACGGGCGAACCAGAGCGGGCTGGGGCGGCCGACATAGTCCTTGAGGTAGTAGTCGAGTTCGCGCCGGAACGCCGGATCGGCACGCGCCGCCTCGTAGGCCTGCTCCAGCTCGAGGATCAGCGGCATCAGCGTCTCGGCGACGAAGCGGCCGCCGAACACGCCGAAGCGGCCACGCGCGTCGGGGCCGTGGCGCAAGGAGTTGGGGCGGGTCTGAACGGTCACCGTGCGAATTCTCCGGCTGGAGGGACTTCCTAGTGCAGCGGCGCTGCACTAGCAAACCGGCACGCTTTGCACGCTGGGAGGTTGCATGTTTCTGGCCCACGCGCCTGGTCGCGCGTCCGTTCCGGTGACGGGCGAGCGGGAGTCTGATTTGACGAGCTGGCTCGATCTGCTCAACCCAACCCCGGAGGAGCGGGTGCTGGCCGAGCGGCTCAGCGGCCTGCGCGTGCCGACACGCGAACAGCTCGACGAGATCGAGAGCTCCAGCCGGCTGCAGTTGCAGGGCGACGTGTTCTATTTGTCGACGCCGCTCGCGCGTCGGATCGATGATGGGCCCGCTCTGGTCACCCCGATCGGCTTCGTGCTCAGCGCCGATCGGCTGATCACGGTCCGCTTCACCGCGTTCCAGACCTTCGACGCGGTGGCGAAAAGAGTCGCGGCTTCCGATGCCGGGTGCGGGGCGGATGCGACCATGATCCTGCTGCTGGAGGCGCTGGTCGACCGGCTGGCGGACACGCTGGAGAAGGTCGGCCTTGATCTCGACGGGCTCTCTGGACGCATTTTCGGCGTCACCTCCAGCCACGGCACCGACGCCGACAAGGCGTTGCGCGACATGTTGCAAAAGGTCGGGCGCGCCGCCGACCTGCTCTCGGACGTGCGCGAAAGCCTGCTCGGGCTCGGGCGGATTGCGATCTATGTCGGCGAGAAGTCGGGGCCGGCCGTGCACGCCTCGCTGAAGACGCATCTCGCGACCATCGGTCGCGACATCAGCAGCCTGAACGACTACGTCGCGCAGATGGACAACAAGGTGCAGTTCCTGCTCGACGCGACCCTCGGCTTCATCAACATCGAGCAGAGCAACGGACTGCGTCTGCTGACCGTGGTCAGCTTCATCGGCGTGCCGCCGACCCTGATCGCCAGCATCTACGGCATGAATTTCAAGGACATACCGGAGCTGACCTGGAACTACGGCTATTTTTACGCGCTTGGCATGATGGCGCTGACGATTACCGGCCCGCTGTTCGTGTTCTGGAGGAAGGGATGGCTTGGAGGTCGTTGAAGCAAATTGTTGCTGGCGTTCTGCTTGCGGTCCTTGCACAAAGCGCAGCCTTTGCCGCCGATCCAAATGCCCTGATGCGCCGCATGTCGTCGCAGCCGTGGCGTTATGGTGGCAAGCTCTGTTGCGCGACGCCGGGGACCTTGCTGATGGCGCTCGACCTGCCTGGGCCGGACGGCAGCATACGCGGCGAGGCGATGTTGCTGACGCCGGATCGCCACCTGATCGCGACCGCCGCGGTAACAGGACAGTGGCAGCCCCGGGCGGTGCCGGGGGGCCATGCCTGCACGCTGCGTATGGCGTGGCCGACGCGAGAGATGGTTCTCAGCGGGGTCTGCTCGGCGACGACACTCTCCGGTCGGATCAGCCTCCATACGCCGCCCGGCGGCTGGCTCGACAGCATCGTCCACTGGTGGGGCAGCGAACAGGACTCCGGCCAAGCCTGGATGACACAGGCCGCGTTCTATCAGTGAGTGCTTGACGACGCGGGAAGTCTTCCCCTAGTAACGCCTTGCCCTGGATGCAGACGCCGTTCGCGCGTTATGGTCCAGACGCGGTATCCGCCCGGAACCTGGTTGCAGTGCAGTTCGGATCCAATCCGGCCTCAGCGATCAATGTCCCACGCACGCGGTGTGTTCCTCACCTATCCTGTCATGCCATTCGAGGCGTCCCAATGCACCTCGCCGAACTCAAGACAAAAACGCCATCCGATCTGCTGTCCTACGCGGAATCGTTGCAGATCGAGAACGCGTCGTCGCTGCGCAAGCAGGACATGATGTTCGCCATCCTCAAGAACCTTGCCGATAACGACCAGGCGATCCACGGCGACGGCACGCTGGAGATCCTCTCCGACGGGTTCGGCTTCCTGCGCTCGCCCGAGGCCAACTACCTGCCCGGCCCGGACGACATCTATGTCAGCCCGAGCCAAGTGCGCCGTTTTGCCCTGCGCACCGGCGACACCGTGGAGGGCCAGATCCGCGCGCCGCGCGACGGCGAGCGCTATTTCGCGCTGCTCAAGGTCAACACCATCAATTTCGAGCCGCCCGAGGCGGTGCGCCACCGGATCAATTTCGACAACCTGACGCCGCTCTATCCGGAGCGCCGCCTGAAGATGGAATACGAGGTCGCCGTGGTCCCCGGAGCCACCGGCAGCAAGAGCCAGGGCAAGGACTACACCTCACGGGTGATCGATCTGGTCTCGCCGATCGGCATGGGCCAGCGCGCCCTGATCGTGGCCCCGCCGCGCACCGGCAAGACGGTGATGCTGCAGAGCATCGCCACCGCGATCTCGACCAACCATCCGGATGTGTTCCTGATTGTCCTGCTGATCGACGAGCGGCCGGAAGAGGTCACCGACATGGTCCGCTCGGTGCGGGGCGAGGTGGTCTCCTCCACCTTCGACGAGCCGGCCACCCGGCACGTGCAGGTGACGGAGATGGTGCTGGAGAAGGCCAAGCGGCTGGTCGAGCACAAGCGCGACGTGGTGATCCTGCTCGATTCGATCACCCGGCTGGCGCGCGCCTACAACACCGTAGTGCCGTCGTCCGGCAAGGTGTTGACCGGCGGCGTCGACGCCAACGCGCTGCAACGGCCGAAGCGCTTCTTTGGTGCGGCACGCAATATCGAGGAAGGCGGCTCGCTGACGATCATCGCAACCGCGCTGATCGATACCGGCAGCCGCATGGACGAGGTGATCTTCGAGGAGTTCAAGGGCACCGGCAACTCCGAGCTGATCCTCGACCGCAAGCTCTCCGACAAGCGCACCTTCCCGGCCATCGACATCACCAAGAGCGGCACCCGCAAGGAGGAGCTGCTGGTGGATCGCGGATCGCTGTCGAAAATGTGGGTGCTGCGCCGCATCCTCTCGCCAATGGGCACGATGGATGCGATGGACTTCCTGCTCGACAAGCTGAAATACAGCAAGACCAACCAGGATTTCTTCGACGCAATGAATACCTAATCCGGGATCAGCACGGTGCTGCCGATGGTGGCGCGCGATTCGAGTGCGCGGTGCGCGTCGGCGGCCCGACTGAGCGGGAATTGCTGGCCGATCTGCACCTTCAGCGCACCGCTGGCGACGACGTCGAACAACTCCGCGGCGGCACTCTCGAGTGCGTCCCGCTTGGCGACGTAGCTCATCAGGGTCGGTCGGGTCACATACAGGCTGCCACGCACCGCCAGCAGGCTGAGATTGACGCCGGTGACTTCGCCGGACGAATTGCCGTAGCTCACCATCAGGCCGCGCGGCGCCAGGCTATCGAGGCTGGCAATGAAGCTCTCCGCGCCGACACTGTCATAGACAACGGGCACCATCGCCCCGCCGGTCAGTCGCTTGACCTGGGCTGCGAGGTCGGTCAGGCCGATGATCGTATGGGTGGCACCGTTCTGGCGCGCGACCTCGGCCTTCTTTTCGGTGGAGACGACGCCGATCACGTCGGCACCGATATGCCTGGCCCACTGGCAGAGCAGCAGGCCAACGCCGCCGGCCGCGGCATGGACCAGAATGGTCTCGCCCGGTTGCAGCGGACGCACCTGGCGCAACAGCGCCTGCACGGTCAGGCCGCGCAGCATCATGCCGGCGGCAGTTACGGTATCGACGCTGTCGGGCAGCTTGACCAGCCGGTCGGCGGCAATCACCCGGCGGCTGGCATAGCTGCCCATCGACGAGCTGTAGGCAACCCGGTCACCCGGCGCCACGCCTGTCACCTTGTCGCCAACCGCCTCCACGATCCCCGCACCCTCCATGCCGAGCACGGCGGGAAACGACGGCAGCTTGTACATGCCGGTGCGGTAATAGACGTCGATGAAGTTGACGCCGATCGCGTCCTGCCGGATCAGGGCCTCTCCGGCGGCCGGAGCTGGAGTCGGCGTATCCTCCCAGCGCAGGATCTCGGGGCCGCCATGTTGATGGATCCGGATCGATTTCGACATCACTGGTCTCTCTCATGATCGAGCAGGAAGCGTTTGGTTTGCATGCCGCCCTCGGCGGTGAAGCCGCCGATGCCGTCGCGGGCGACGACCCGATGGCACGGGATCAGGATTGGCAGCGGGTTCTGGCGGTTGGCTTGGCCCACGGCGCGGGGGCTACCGCCAATTCCGCGCGCAATCTCGCCATAGGTTCGCGTCGCACCGAACGGGATCGCACGCAAGGCGTCCCACACCTTCAGACGGAACGCGGTGCCGAGCGGCGCCAGCGGCAGGTCGAAGGCGACAAGCGCACCGTCGAAATAGGCATGAAGCTGGTCCCGGGCCCGAAACAGCAGTTCGGTCTCTTGCTGCATGCAGCCCCAGCCCCAGTCGAGGGCAACCAGGGCGTCGTCTTCCTGCGAGACGGTCAGCGGACCGAGGGGACTATGAAGGGAGAGTTGCGGCAATCATGGCTCCGGGGTGAGCCGCATGGCAGGACAGGCCTGTCCACCTGTCAAGCAGCCCAGCATGAAACGGGCCGATCCCTATCGTGAGTACGATCTTCGCGCTTGCCACGGCGAGCGGCCGCGCCGCGATCGCGATCATGCGTCTCAGCGGTCCGGCGTGCCACGACATCCTGCGCGCGCTCTGCCGCGGCCAGGTGCCGCCGCCTCGCCGGGCGGCTCTGCGGAGCCTGTGGTCGGGCGACGATCTGCTCGACCGGGCGCTCGTGCTGTGGCTACCGGGTCCGGGCAGCTACACCGGCGAGGACAGCGCCGAGCTGCATCTGCACGCCGGTCCCGCGATCATCGACGCCGTTGCCGACGCCCTGGTCGCATGCGGCGCCAGCCCCGCCGAGCCCGGCGCGTTCACCCGACGCGGGTTCCGGAACGGCCGGCTCGACCTGCTCGAAGCCGAAGGCATCGCCGACCTGATCGAGGCGGAGACGCAGGCGCAGCGTCGCCAGGCGTTGCGCCAGACCGAGGGGGCATTGAGCCGTCTGTATGATGACTGGGCCGCCCGGCTGCGCCTGGTGCTGGCGCAGCAGGAGGCGTTGATCGACTTCCCCGACGAGGCGCTGCCGCCGGAGATCGAGGCGACGCTGCTGGCCGAGCTTGCGGCGTTGGGCTCCGAGATGGCGGCCCACATGGCGGCTGGGGGCCCCGGCGAGCGGCTGCGACGCGGCCTGGTGTTCGCGATCGTCGGGCCGCCGAATGTCGGCAAGTCGAGCCTGCTGAACGCGCTCACCGGGCGCGATGCCGCGATCGTCTCGGCGCTGCCGGGCACCACGCGCGATGCGCTGGAGGTCCGTGTCGTGCTCGGCGACGTGCCTGTGACCCTGGTCGATACCGCAGGCCAGCGTGAGACCAGCGACGCCGTCGAGGCGGAAGGCGTGCGACGCGCCCGCGCCCATGCCGAGCAGGCCGACCTGGTGCTGCAGGTGATCGACCCATTCTCGCCGGTGCCGCCCGCCGGCCTGGTCGTCTGCAACAAGATCGACCAGGCGCTGGCACCAGCCGGTACGATCGGCGTGAGCGCGCTCACCGGGGCCGGGCTTGCGGACCTCACCGCCACGCTGGCCGGGCGCGCCCGCGCGCTGACCGCGCAAAGCGGGCCGCCGCCGCTGACACGCGCACGCCACCGCGCTGGGATTGGCGAGGCGGCAGCCCATCTCGATCGCGCGGCGCAGGCGCATTGGCCGGAACTGCGCGGCGAGGAACTCCGGCTGGCAATGCGTGCTTTGGGTCGACTCACCGGCCGGATTGGTGTCGAAGACCTGCTTGACACGGTCTTCGGACAATTCTGTATCGGCAAATGACGCATTCCATCAGCATTCATCCCGAGGTGATCGTCGTCGGCGGCGGCCATGCCGGCTGCGAGGCCGCCGCCGCCGCCGCCCGCATCGGGGCGAGGACGCTGCTGCTCACGCACCGCAGGAGCAGCATCGGGGTGATGTCCTGCAATCCTGCGATCGGCGGAATCGGCAAGGGCCACCTGGTCCGCGAAATCGATGCGCTCGACGGGCTGATGGGCCGCGCCGCTGACCGTGCGGGCATCCAGTTCAAGCTGCTCAACCGCTCCAAGGGCCCCGCCGTGCAGGGGCCGCGTGCGCAGGCGGACCGTTCGCTCTATCGCGCGGCGATCCAGTCGCTGCTGACTGAGACCCCGGGCCTGGAGATCGTGGAGGCCGCCGTCGACGATCTGCTCGTCGATGCGTCGGGGCAAGTCAGCGGCGTGCTCTGCGCGGACGGCCGCACGATCCATGCCGGCGCCGTCGTGCTCACCGCCGGCACGTTCCTGCGCGGTGTCATCCACACCGGCCACCGCAGCATGCCGGCCGGCCGCATCGGCGAGGCGCCAGCATCGCGACTGGGCGCCCGGCTGGAAGCTCTGGGTCTGCCGACTGGCCGGCTGAAGACCGGAACCCCGCCGCGCCTCGCCCGCGACAGCATCGATTGGGAGGCTCTGCCGGAGGATCGCGGCGATGCCCTCCCCGAGCCGTTCAGCCGCCTGACCACTGCCATCGACACCGAGCAGCTCGCCTGCCGCATCACCACCACCACCCAAGCCACGCACGCGATCATTCGCGACAACCTGCATCTCTCGGCGGTTTATGGGGGCGCCATCGCCGGGCGCGGGCCGCGCTACTGCCCGTCGATCGAGGACAAGGTGGTGCGCTTCGCCGAGCGCAACGGCCATCAGGTGTTTCTCGAGCCGGAGGCCTTGCCGGGTAACCCTGGCGGCGATCTGGTCTATCCGAACGGCATCTCCACCAGCCTCCCCGAGGACGTGCAACTAGCACTCGTCGCTACGATCCCAGGACTTGAGCGCGCGCGGGTTGTACAGGCCGGTTACGCCGTCGAGTATGACTTTATCGACCCGCGCGCGCTGCTGCCGACCCTGGAGCTGAAGGCGCTTCCCCGCCTGTTCCTGGCCGGGCAGATCAACGGCACCACGGGCTACGAGGAAGCGGCAGGCCAGGGGATCCTTGCCGGCATCAATGCCGCGCGGCGGGCGGGGGGTCGCGCGTGCGTCACCATCGACCGCGGCCTCGGCTATATCGGCGTGATGGTTGACGACCTGACCACGCAGGGAGTTAGCGAACCATATCGGATGTTCACCTCGCGCTCGGAATACCGGCTCAGCCTGCGCGCGGACAATGCCGACTTGCGGCTGACGGCACTTGGTCTGGAATGGGGATGCGTCGGCGACACGCGCGCGTCTCATCTGGCGCAGGATCGCGCGCTGATCGACGACGCCATGCGGCGCGCCGGCGCGGAGGGCTTCGCGGCCGTCGATCTGCGGCGTGCCGGGATCGCCGCCAGTGCCGATGGCCGGCGCCGTTCGATCCTGGAGATCCTGGCCGGCTCGGCAGTGTCGATCGAGACCCTCAGCGCGCTGGCGCCTTGGCTGGTGGCGCTGCCCGAGCGGGTCCGCAAGCATGTCGAGACCGAAGCCCGCTACAGCGGCTATCTCGGGCGGCAAGCCCGCGAAATCCGTGAACTCGCCAGCGAGGCGGCCATCGTGGTGCCGCACGACCTGGATTACGCGCGCATTGGCGGCCTGAGCAGCGAAATGCGCGAGCGCCTGGCACAAGCGCGCCCTGCAAGCTTCAGCGCCGCCCAGCGCGTGCCCGGCATGACACCTGCGGGGCTGGTCGCCCTGCTCGGCCATATTAGGGCCTGACTTATATTACACCGAGTTTCCTATTATGCTGACGTGCAAGTGCCTGATCAAGGACGTGAATCTGGCAGTGCGGCAGTGCGCTACTGGCTACATCGAGACGCCAAGGAGTTCGAGAGCCTTGTTTTGGATCGGGGTCGGTCGGGTCAGCACGGTGATTGAATAGTTCGGGGTGATCGCGGTGACGATGGTATTGCGTGCCATCGTTGCCAGGTCGGCCAGCAGCGAACGGAAGCTGTGAACCGGCAGTCCTTCCTTGGTGAGACCCGTGGTCTGCTTGGTGACGGCGGCCGGTGATCGCTGTGCCTTGGCGACGACGCTGGTCCGCAAGGCTTCGGCTGCGTCCTTGTCGGTGTCGTCGAACAGCATCGGCGCCAGCCGCTGACGCATGTGCCATTCGACATAGTAGGCCAGCATGCAGAGGAAGACATGCGCGCGCACCCGGTCCGCCAGCCAGTGATTCACAGGGCGCACCTGGAGATCGACCGTCTTGATGCAGAGGAAGGCTCGCTCCACCTGAGCGAGGGATTTGTAGGTGCGCACCGTTGTGGCGTCGTCGAGGGCCTCGGCGGGGAGGCTGGTGCGCACGACATAGAGGCCATCGGTTGCTGCAATCTATGCGCTGACGAGGCTCGATGAGCCGCGACAAGCACCTCGATCGCCTTTTTGACGGAGAATGGTGCCAAGCAACACCTGCAGCTAGGTCGCTTTCGGCAGAGAGAAACCCTGAGCCGGGGGAAGAAAGGTTCCGGTCTGACGGGATTGGCGCCGTCTCCGCCGCTCAAATAAGAAATGGGGCTTTGGACAAGGCCGTTTGTTGCACAGCACAAAAACCACAGAAGGTCTTAAGACCTTCTTGTCGTTCGCAAATGGCGGGTCTATAGTCATGTTATAACTAGGCATGGGATCCTCATCTGCTTGAGGCAAGGCTCTTAGAGACATCGCGCGCAATCACCCCGTTGCCTGCATACCGATTCGGCTTTTGCATAAATACGTTCGACTGCGCCTCATTTCCGAACAATGCTTATGCTTATATTAGCTTGCCTTGCCTGACTACGAATCTGCGCGGAAAACTAGGATGCACGATGGGACAGGAATGTCGCCAAATTGAACTCGGTCGAAGTGATTCGATCCCCGAATACATGGTGAAATGGGAGGGTTCTCCCATACCGCATGCAGTTACCTATCAACGATCATCGTCGATGGTTGCGTTCGCCGAGATCTGCGCGCCCGCAGACCTTCTTAACGAGAGTTGGCATGACATCATCACGTGCTCGATAGCTGCAGCTGCAGCGGCCGGCGTTGCGCTCATCATAGCCGGTCCGGAAGCGGCGACTCCAGCGGTCAATGCCTCCTTCATGCCGTGCCTAGGGGCGAAGCTGAAAGGAAGAGCGCAAGAAGTACAAATTGCCCTGTCTACTCAACAGAAATCCAATAATGACTGGCACAAATAAATAATTCTCAGAAAGGTGGCCCCATGCTCTACAATTGGATCGAGGAGAGGCCGCACGGTGGCGGCCCGGATATCAATCCCTATGCAGGTCCAGTGACGCAGGTCAGGCGCAATGGTCTCAGCTGGGAGGCGAATTGGTATGATAACCGGGATAAGCAGGACCGAAATCTGCTGATCGAGTTGGATCCGACGAATAAGCAGATGACGATTACGGAGAGTGGCGGCGGTGGAAGTTCGCCGACGCAGGTTTGGCAGAACCGGCCCGGAGGTCCAGCCGGTTTTGGGAACAAGCCATACGCGGTAATAGGCGATGTCTATTCGATGGAGGGTGTCTGCATCACCGAGAACGGCAACGCGGTGACAGACAAGTGGAATATATATGTCACAAACTTAAACTTGCCGCAGTGATCTTGTTCACGCGCGAGAAAGTCCGCGCTCTGGTTGGGGCTGTTTGATAGGCGGTTCGTTTTGCAATAACAGCTACGTTAGACTGAATAGATGACCGACCGCCTCAAGGTGCTCGCGAACAACTACCTTGACCATATCCGGGTTGCTGTTGAGGCAGACGACCGGGGAGCCCCGTTTAGAGACTTCTTTGTGACCTGAGCCCCAACTTCCTTCCACTCAAAAGTAGAGTCCGCGGTTGCCGGCACGCTCATCGTGACGGTGTTTCTTGGTTTGGTCGAGCGCCGTTTCTTCGTTCCGGCCCTTTTCCACCACGCACCCGCGCGAAGCCTGGGTCAAGCTTGGCCGCAGGCCACTGGCGAAGCCGGCGGCGTCAGCCGGGCTTAGCCCGAGTTTCCTATTACGCTGACGTGCAAGTGCCTGATCAAGGACGTGAATCTGGCAGTGCGGCAGTGCGCTACTGGCTACATCGAGACGCCAAGGAGTTCGAGAGCCTTGTTTTGGATCGGGGTCGGTCGGGTCAGCACGGTGATTGAATAGTTCGGGGTGATCGCGGTGACGATGGTATTGCGTGCCATCGTTGCCAGGTCGGCCAGCAACGAACGGAAGCTGTGAACCGGCAGTCCTTCCTTGGTGAGACCCGTGGTCTGCTTGGTGAAAGCGGCCGGTGATCGCTGTGCCTTGGCGACGACGCTGGTCCGCAAGGCTTCGGCTGCGTCCTTGTCGGTGTCGTCGAACAGCGAGAGCTGCAAGGCGCTCGATTGCAGCAGCGCCTTGATTGCCGGGCCGCGCAGCGCGGTGATCCAGTCCAGACCGGCGGTGCGGATATCCTCGGTGCTGCGCGCCTGCGTAATCATGCCGCGGTCGCCGACCAGAACCACATGGTCGAGATGGAAACGCGGCTTGAGCTTGCCGATCTGTGCAGACAGGGTTTTCGGATCGGCGGTGTTGCCGTCGAAGACTTCAATGGCAACGGGGCAGCCATCCGGAGCACAGAGCAAGCCATACACGATCTGCAATATGCCGCGTCGCCCGTCACGGCTATAGCCGCGCTTGGCCAGCGGGCAACAGCGACCTTCCATATAGCTCGACGAAACGTCGTAGAGCACGAGCGTGCCATTGGCCAGATGGCGCTTGGCGAGCGCAGTCTCGATGGCGGGCTGACGTTCCAGCAGCCAGTCGAGCGCGGTGTAGAGTTCATCCTCATCGATCTCGCCGAGACCAAGCAAGTTGCCAAGGCTTGATGCGGCAGTGGCGGGCGAGAGCGCACGCGCGGCGGCGAGCTTGGAGGTCGGATCAAGGATGCGGCTGACGATGAGCGCGAGCACCAGGTCGTGACAGCGGTTCCCCTCGGGTCCGAGGATGCGATGAAGGCCGATCTTGCGGGCGGTCCCGAGGACTGCTGCGACATGGCCGTGCGGCAGACTGCGAATGACGGTAAAAGCCTCATGCTCAACTGGGATTACAGTGCCCCCCTTGAGCACGCCATGCAGCCCTTCGATATGGGCAGCCGGCCAGTCGGAAAGATTGCATAGGGTCCGCTTCCGGACGCGGCCGTGCTCGCGATAGCTCTCCCGCAGGAGAATGGCGGGGGGGGCGAGTTCCGGTTGGGCACCGCTTCGATATACATGACGAAGGATATGCACGATCCGACCGGAGTACAGGCCCATAGAGCAAAACACATGGCTAAGTTTTTAACCAGAGTTCTTCATTCTTGCAGCCATTTCAGACACTTGGCCGCAAGGCAAGAGGGAAGCTCGGACTAAACGTTCTGTAGGAGCCGTGCGGCGTCGCCATCGATGATGAGGCCGCGCACGAAGCCGGTTTGCAGGAGGGCGTGGACCGACACTACCTTGTGGGTGCCGCCGGCGAGCAGCACGACGTCGCGGTTGCGCAAATGCTCAAACTCCATCGCCAGGGTGCGACGGGCGAGTTCATGGTCGACGACGGCACCGTTGCGGTCGAACAGCCGTCCCAGCGAGTCCGCCACCGCGCCTTCGGCTTGTATGCTGCGCAATTCTTCGGCGCTGAGCATGGACTGGGTGCGCAGGAACGAGGTTTCGCGCAGTTCGCCGACGCTGATCAGATAGAGCTCGGCCGATGCCGCGAGGGCCAGCGCCTCGGCGACGGTGCGTTGCGACATCAGCACGGCGCGATCGGCTACGGTGTCGGCGATGAACGGGACCGGTAGGAAATGGCCTTCGCCGCCGGTCCGCGCGGCCAGCGCCTGGACGACTTCGAACGGGTTGGAGGCGGAGTTGCGGGTCAGCGAGCCCATCAGCGAGACGAAGCAGGCGCGGCTGTTCTGCACGCCGGAGAGGTGCTGCGTCATCTGTTCGAGCGTGCGGCCCCAACTGACGCCGACGGTGATCGGTTTGCCGGAGGCGAGCTTGCCTTTGAGGAAGTTCGCACCCGCGCCGCCGACGGCGCGTCGGGCGATCATGCCCTGGGCGGCGGCCAGCCTGGGTTCGCCATCGGTTGCGTCGAACCCCATCGACGGCGTGGCAAGACAGAAATCCAGCCCGTAGCGACGGGCGATGGCGTGCTCGAGGTCGAGGTCGCGGATCGTCTCGTGGTTGATGGTGACACTCACCAGTCCGCGCTCGCGGGCCTCGGAGAGCAGGCGGACAATACGGGTGCGATGCACGCCGAGCCGCCGCGCCACCTCCTCCTGGGTCAGGCCGCCGATGTGATAGAGCCACGCCGCGCGCACCATGATGGCGGCGTCGGGTTCGTGCGCCAGGTTCAGTGTCAGCATGGGTCAAGAATACCCCCTTGACATGCGTCGGGCCAAACGAGGAATGTTCGATCAGGAGCAAATGTCGTCCTAAATGTCATATGTTCATTTGGGCGCAGGGGAGATGTTCCGCCTCATGGGCTTCGTGATCGGCATCGATGGCGGCACCGAAAGCCTGCGGGCGACAGTCTTCGATCTGTCCGGGCGCAGGATTGCGTCCGCGGAATCGGCCTATCCGACCCGGTTTGCCGCCGGCGCGCGCGCCGAACAGGATCCTCTGGATTGGTGGCGCGCACTCGGCATCGCGGCGCGGCAGGTGCTCGCCGAGGGCGCGATCAAACCTGGTGACGTCGACGCGCTGTGCGCGGCCACCACCTGCTGCACCGTCGTCGCCTTGGATACGGCGGCGACGCCGCTGCGTCCGGCGCTGCTGTGGATGGATGTGCGTGCCGGCGCCGAGGCCGACGCGGTCCTGGCCACTGGGGATGAAGCCCTGGCGATCAACGGCGCCGGGTTGGGTCCGGTCTCGGCGGAATGGATGATCCCGAAGGCGCTCTGGCTGTCACGGCACGAGCCGGAGATGTTTCGTCGGGCGCATACCATCTGCGAATACCAGGATTATCTCACCTGGCGGCTCACCGGCATTCGCGCCGCGAGCCTGAACAACGCCTCCATCCGCTGGCACTATCGCAGCGACGCCGGCGGCTGGGCGGATAGCCTGCTTGATGCGCTGGATCTATCGGAACTGCGTACGAAATGGCCCGGCGAGATTTTGGCACCCGGCGCGGTCGTGGGGCCGCTGACGCGGGCGGCGGCAGAGCATCTGGGGCTGACCGAGAAGGTAGTGGTGGTGCAAGGCGGTGCCGACGCGCTGATCGGCATGATCGGGCTTGCGGTGTCGCGACCGGGGCAGCTCGCACTGATCACCGGCTCGTCGCACCTGCAATTCGCGGTGGGAGATCATGCCTCGCACGTGCCTGGGCTCTGGGGCAGCTACCAGGATGCGGTCTATCCGGGCCGCAATATCCTCGAAGGTGGGCAGACCTCGACCGGCTCGATCATCGCCTGGCTGCGGCGGTTGACCGGAGACGCCATCGATCTCGCCGCACTCAACCACGCCGCCACCTCACTCGAGCCGGGCGCCGACGGGCTGCTCGTGCTCGACCATTTCCAGGGCAACCGCACGCCCTATACCGACCCGCTGTCGCGCGGCGCGATCCTTGGCCTGTCGCTGCACCACAGTGCCGCGCATCTGTTCCGTGCCATGCTGGAGGGGATCGGCTTCGGCACCCGCGCGATCATCGACCGCATGGCCGAAGCCGGCTGCGGCGCCGCCGAGATCACCGCCGGCGGCGGTGCCACGCGCTCGCCGCTCTGGCTGCAAATCCATGCCGATACGGCAGGCCTGCCGGTGATCGTGCCGGAGGTCGCGGAGGCGCCGTCGCTGGGGGCGGCGGTGCTTGCGGCGCATGGGGCAGGTCATTTCGACAGCATCGATGCCGGGATCGCGGCGATGGTCCGTCCGGGGCGACGGATCGAACCCGATCCGGCCCGTGTTGCGCGCTACGACGAAATCTACCGCCGCTACGCCGAACTCTATCCCGCCCTGAAGCCGCTTCGCGAAGTGCCCACGCTATGACCCTCCCGAACATGCCGCTGGAGTCGCTGTATCGCACGATGCGGCGGATACGCACCTTCGAGGAGCGCGTCGCGGAACTCTATGCGCGCGGCTTGTCGGCGGGTTCGATGTTGCATCTGTCGATCGGCGAGGAGGGCGCCGCCGCCGGTGTCGCGGCGGCGATGGGCGAGCGGGACAGCTTCACCACCCATCATCGCGGCCACGGTATCTTCCTCGCGCGCGGCGCCGATCCCGGCCGGATGATGGCCGAGATTGGCGGCAAGGATGCGGGCTATTGCCGCGGCAAAGGTGGCTCGATGCATATCGCCGACATGGCGCTCGGTCATCTGGGCGCCAATGCCATCGTCGGCGGCGGCATCCCGCACGTCGTCGGTGCCGGACTGAGCCACAAGCGCCGTAAGAATGGCGCCATTTCGGTGGCGTTCTTCGGCGACGGCGCGATGCAGCAGGGCGTGCTCTACGAGAGCATGAACATGGCGGCGTTATGGGACCTGCCGGTTCTGTTCGTGTGCATCAACAATCAATACGGCATGGGCACCCGGATCGATCGCGCCACCCGCTCGATGGATTTCGATCGTCGTGCGGAGGCGTTCGGGCTCGCGGCGGCAATGGTCGACGGCGAGGACGTCGAGGCGGTGTTCCAGACCGCGCAGGGGCTCGCCGATGGTGCCCGCGCCGGCAAGCCAGGGTTCATGGCGATCTCCTGCTTTCGCTTCTTCGGTCACGGCCGCATGGATAAGAGCCCTTACCGGACCGCCGAGGAGGAGCAGATCGGCCGCAAACGCGATCCGCTGGCGCATGCCCGCGCGGCCCTCATCGCGCGCGGCCTCAGCGATGAAGCCGCACTTGAGAAGCTCGATGCCAAGGTGGCGCGTGAGATGGACGCCACCATCGATCTCACCGCCGCCGCCGAGCCGCCGCATGCGGCGAGCATGTTCCGCGATGTCTATGGCCCCGGCGAGCCGGAGCCGGAACCATTGCGCGTCCGGCTCGACCGCATCCTGGCGTCCGTGTGAACGCCATGGCCACCATCGAGATCACCTACCGCGACGCGCTCCGCCGTGCCTTGCAGGATGCGATGCGCGCCGATGAGAGCGTCATCGTCATCGGCGAGGAGGTTGGCGCCTATGGCGGCGCCTACGGGGTGACGAAGGATCTGATCGGCGAGTTCGGGCCCGATCGGCTGATCGACACGCCGATCAGCGAAGCGGCGATCGTGGGCGTCGCGATCGGGGCCGCAATGACCGGACTGCGACCGGTCGCGGAGCTGATGTATGTCGATTTCCTGGGTCTGGTGATGGACCAGCTCGCCAACCAGGCCGCCAAGATACGCTACATGTTCGGCGGCCAGATCGGGGTGCCGATGGTGTTGCGCACCCAGGGTGGCACCGGCCGCTCCGCCGGCGCGCAGCATTCGCAGAGCCTGGAGGGGTGGATTCTGCATACACCAGGTCTGCGGCTGGCGATGCCGGCGACCGCGCAGGATGCCTACCATCTGCTTCGCCACAGCCTGACGCTTCCCGATCCTGTTGTGTTCATCGAGCACAAGTCACTTTATACGCGGCGCGAGACGGCCGATCTGCAGAGCCCTGATGCACTCTGGGGCAAAGCCATCGTACGCCGCGAGGGGCGCCACGCGACATTGGTGACCTACTCGCGCATGGTGCATGTCGCACTCGAAGCTGCCGAGCGCCTGGCTGCGCGCGATGTGGCGCTCGAAGTGATCGACTTGCGCACGCTCAACCCGCTGGACATGGCCACCGTGATCGCCTCGGTGGAGCGCACGTCGCGCGCGCTGGTGGTCAGCGAAGGGCCGCTGACCGGAGGCGTCGCCGCCGAACTCGCCGCGCGGATTTCCGAAGAATGCTTCGATTATCTCGAAGATCCGGTGATCCGCATCGCCGGCGAGGATATCCCCGTGCCGGTGGCGCCGGACCTGGAGAGTGCCAGCATCCCGACCGCCGAACTGATCGCGACGACCGTTCTTCGGATGCTGCGCCGATGATCGCCGAACTCACTTTGCCGCGTCTCGGCGAGACGATGGAGACCGGCCGGGTGGCGGCTTGGCTGAAGCAGCCCGGGGATAGGTTTCGGCGCGGCGAGACGTTGGTCGAGATCGAGAGCGACAAGACCGTCGTCGAGATGCCTGCGCTGGGGGATGGCGTTCTGACCGAGATCCTGATTGCGACCGGCCAGGACGCCAAGGTCGGAGCCGTTCTATGCCGTTACGAGGACGGAGCCGGGCCGGCGGCGACCCCGCGTGCGACGCCGCGCGCCCGGGCGCTGGCGCGACAGGAACGTGTCGATCTTGCCGACCTGACCGGGACCGGACGACGCGGCCGGATCGAGGTCAGCGACATTCATCCGCCGACACCTGAGTCGGGCGTCCGGTTCGTCGAGGTGCCTGGCGGTCGCATCGCCTATCGCGACTGGACCGGTGGTGATCGGCAGCAGCCACACGTGGTGCTGTTGCACGGTCTTGCCGCTGATCTGCAGAGCTGGGCGACGCTGGCGGCGGCACTGGCGCGGGCGGGGTGCCACGTGACCGCGATCGACTTGCCCGGACATGGCGACACCAGCCTTAACGCCTCGGGTTTCAACGAGATGGCAGATGCGGTGGCACTGTTCCTGGAGCGGCTCGGCGGGGCTCCGGTCGAGCTCGTGGGCCACTCGCTGGGCGGCGCCCTTGCCGCACGCGTGGCGCGTCGCGCAAGGATCGCCCGGCTGACCCTGCTCGCGCCGGTTGGGCTCGACCGCGCCATCGACGTCGAGTTCGTCCGCGACATTGTCCGGGTGCGCGCGGTGGGCGCTCTGCAGCATCTGCTGCGGCGGCTTTCGGTGCGGCCGGCGACGCTGACGACGGCACAGCAGGAAGCACTGGTGGCAGAGCTGTCGCGCGGGCGGCTGGTCGGCCTGTCGGAGCTGATCGTCGACACGCATGGTCAGCAGGTCGACATCACCACCGACCTCAGAGCGTGCGCGATGCCGGTGCGGCTGGTGTGGGGACTGCAGGACCGCATCATCCCTTGGACTCAGGTCAGTCAGGCGCCCAGCCGCAGCGCCATCCATCTGATCCAGGATGCGGGGCACGTGCCGCATTGGGACCAGCCGGCGGAGGTCGCCGCCCTGTTCGACTAAGCCTGCAAACAACGAGAATCGGAGGATGCAATGCGTGACGAGACCTCGACCATCGTCCAGCCGACCCGGCGTCGGATGCTGGGTGCGGCGGCCGCACTTGGCGGCGTGCAGTTAGCGGACTTCGCGTTCGGCAACCGGCTTGCCGTGGCGCAGGACAAGACCAAGCCGATCAAGCTCGCGGTGGTGGCGCAGCAGATGTCGGCACAGTCCGATCAACGGAGCTGGGCAGGATTACAGCAATGGCTGAAGACGACCGGCTTTGATAAAACCTGGCAGGTCAACATGACCGACGCCAAGGGTGACCCTGGCGCGCTCGTCAGCCAACTGGAAAACGCCATCACGGCCAGATCCGACGCGATCCTGGTGATGTACGGAACCTTGACCGCGGCGCACAGCGCCCTTGCCGACCTCACGCGCTCGAAAATTCCCTTCTTCAGTCTGGATAGTGGCTGGCAGTCACCGTCGATTGCCGACATCACCAGCAACAACTACGTAATGGGTGGCAAGACCTCACAATACATGGTGGAGCGGCTGCTTGCCGAGGGCAAGCAGAAGGCCAACATCTGCGCCGTCATTGCCAATTTCCATCACGGCACCCGCAAGCGCGGCAAAGTCATGCGCACGGTGCTGAGCGAGAACGATTGGATTTCTCTGAAGGCTGATCGCGTGATCCAGTATTCGGGTTTCTATGAGACGACGCAGAACGTTGTGAATGACTGGCTGGCTCGTTATGGAAGCGACCTTGATGCGATCTGGTGTCCCTGGGATGAGCCCGGCATGGCGGCGGCCGAGGTCATCAAGTCGCGCAACCTTGCCGACAAGATCTTTGTCGTGGCAGCGGATGGTGCCACGACCGCGGTCGAGCGAATGCGCGATCCGAGCTACCCGCTGAAGGCGACCGTCGCGCAAGCGTTCGAGCTCTGGGGCGCCTATACCGGTTGGCTGATCAACGAGATCGTCGGCAAGGGCCGACCGGCGAAGCAGGTCGTGCCGGTACCAAGCGTGGAGTTCCCGGCACCACTTCTGGTGAGCGGGGTCAATCTGCCGGCACCTGGCATGCCGACCTACGATGCGACCGATCTGTATTACGTCTATCGGCAACGTGCAGTGGCCGGCATGAAGAGCTGAGCGGCGCTTCGTTAGACATACCGCATGGTCGCGATCCCTCTCCTGCAGGCCCGCGCGATGGGCAAGAGCTTCGGCGCCACGGTGGCACTGGCCGACGTGGATCTGGATCTGCGCGAGGGTGAGATGCTGGCGCTGGTAGGGGCAAACGGCGCCGGCAAGTCGACCTTGGTCAAGATCATCTGCGGCGCATTGCCGCCGGACGCCGGCACCTTCAGTGTCGGCGGCCGCGTGGCGCAGTTTCGTGGTGTCGCCGATGCGCTGGCGGCCGGGATTGCCGTAGCACACCAGCAGGTGGCGATCATCCGGCCGTTGAGCGGAGCCGAGAACATCATGCTCGGGCGCGAACCAGTGCGGCGAGGGCTGATCGACGAGCGCGCGCTGCGCGAGCAAGCGCGCGAACTGGCCGACCATTTTGGCGTGCGGATCGACCTCTCGCGCGCTTGCGATACACTCTCGCTCGGTGAGCTGAAGATTCTCGACATCCTCAAGGCATTGGCTACGCGGCCACGTGTCCTGATCCTCGACGAGCCGACAGCCTCGCTCACCCTGACCGAGACGCAGCAGCTCTTCGCCTTTCTGGCCGAGCTGAAACAGCGCGGCATGGGCATCTTGTTCATTTCGCATCATATGAACGAGGTGTTCGCGCAGTGCGACCGCATCGTCGTGCTCAAGGATGGCCGTATCGTGCACGAAGGCGCTGTCGCGGACGTCACCTTGCCGACGGTGCTACAGTTGATGGTTGGACGAACCATCCAGGAGACCGACTGGTCCAGCCACGCCCAGCATGGGACGGAGGCAGTGGTTTCGCTACGGGACCTTCACGTCGGGCGCCTGGAGGTGCCCGCTCTGACGGTGCGGTGTGGCGAGGTCGTGGGTGTCGCGGGGGTGCTCGGAGCCGGGCAGACGGGGCTCCTTGAATGCCTGGCGGGAGCCGCCGCGCGGAAGGCTGGAGATCGGGTGCAAATCGCCGACTTGCGGCGTTTGCCGCGCAGCGTCGCGGAGGCGCTGGATCACGGCGTCTATCTCGTCGCCGATGACCGTCTTCGCAAGGCGATGTTCCGTGGTCTGTCGGTGCAGGAGAATGTGCTCGCGGGTTCGCTCCGCCAGGTGAGCCGGCATGGCTTCATTCGTGTTGCCGCGGCGCTGGCGCTGGTGCGCGGGATCGTCGCGCGGCTGCGGGTGAAATGCAGCGGCGTACAGCAGGATGCGCTGCAACTGTCCGGGGGCAACCAGCAGAAGTTGGTGTTTGGCCGTTGGCTGGCGCGGATCGGTCAGGGTGATGGTGCGCCGGTACTGCTCCTGGACAACCCGACCGAAGGCGTCGATGTGGGCAGCAAGGCCGAACTTTACACGTTGATCCGCGACCTTGCGCGCCAGGGTGCCGCGGTGCTGATTGCCAGCAGCGAATTCTCCGAACTGATTGCGCTGTGCGATCGCGTCTATTGCATCCGCGACAGCCGGCTGGCCGTCTGCCTCGCGCGCGACGAGCTGTCCGAGGACCGGCTGTTGCTGGAGGTGAACTAAGCATGTCTGTCGTCACCCGCTCGCCACGCGTGCGCCAGTTCGACGCCGGCCAGTTTGCCGAACGCTATGGCACGGTCGGTGCTGCGATCGTGATCTTCGTGGTGTTCGCGCTTGCCAGCGGCGCCTTTGTGTCCGCGGAAAACATCAGCAATATCCTGGTGCAGATCTCCGTATTGATGGTGATCTCCTCCGGCCTGACGGTGGCGGTTGCCAGCGGCGAGTTCGACCTTTCGGTAGGCCAGGTAGCCGGCCTGTCCGGCGTGTTGGTCGCCGGCTTGATGGTATGGAGCCATCTGCCAGTCGGTCTCGCCATCGCTCTAGCCGTGATAGCCGGGACCGTCATCGGGATCGTGAGCGGGCTGCTGGTCACTCGCCTGCGGATCCCTTCGCTGATCGCCACCCTTGCAATGGGACCCATCGCGCTCGGCCTGAATTATGCCTATGACGGCGGCGATTCAATTTATTCGAGTTTCCCGCAATTCTTCTATGTCATTGCGACCGGGCGGATCGGGGGTATGGTGCCGGTGCCGATCTTGATTGCCTTGGTCGTGGTTGCGGCCTTCTATGTGCTGGTGAACCGTACGCGGCTGGGCCGTGCGGTGGTGGCGACGGGATCGAATCTCCAGGCGGCGCGACTATCCGGGATCAACGTCAACCGCTGTCGGATGATTGCGCTGATCCTTTCGGCGTTTGGCGCAGCGCTGGGCGGTATCATGCTGACTGCGCGGCTGGGCACTGGCCAACCCGGTGCCGGCGAGCCCTATTTGATGGACAGCCTGACCGCCGTGTTTCTTGGTATGACCGCCTTCAAACCGGGTCGTGCCACGGTGCAGGGCACGCTGGTCGGGGTGGTCATCATAGGCATGCTCGACAATGGTCTCAACCTGCTCGGCGCACCCTTTTATTTACAGAACGAGGTACGCGGCGTAGTGATGATTGCGGCCGTCAGCCTTGCCGTGCTGCGCGGCGAAATCCGTTTCTTCTAGGAGAGGAAATCAATAAATGGAAAACCAGCAAGGCGGTCGTACGGCACTTGTCACCGGTTGCAGCCGTGGCATTGGCCGTGCCATCGCACTCGGGCTCGCCCGCGACGGCTTCGACATGGTGGTCAATGACATCGAGCGCCAGCGCGCCGATCTCGAGGCGCTGGCCGAGGAGATCCGTGCAATGGGCCGCGACTGTCAGGCTCTGATCGCCGATGTCAGCGATCGCGCGCAGGTGCACGCGATGGTGGATACGGTGATCGCGCGTTCCGGCAAGATCGATGCGATCGTCAACAATGCCGGCATCCTGATTGCGAGCACCGTCGAAAACCTGACCGACGAGCAGTGGGACGCGGTCATGGATGTCAACGCGAAGGGGACCTTCCTGGTGACGCAGGCAATACTGCCGCACATGCGCGCACGCGGCTACGGGCGCGTGGTCAACATAGCCTCGATCGGGGGCAAGGTCGGCTCACCGGAGCAGGCGCATTATGCTGCCAGCAAGGCGGCCGTGCTGGCCTTTACCCGAGTGCTGGCACAGGAGGTCGGGGAGTTCGGCATTACCGCCAATTGCGTCTGCCCCGGGATCATTGTCACCGAAATGGGTCGAACCAACCTGGCCGATCAGGCGAATGTCGACAAATGGGTAGCCGCGACTGCGCTACGCCGGCTTGGCCAGCCCGAGGACGTGGTGGGACCCGCCTGCTTTCTGGCATCCGATGCGTCTGCTTTCATGACCGGGCAGTCGCTGAATGTGTGCGGCGGCATCGTCTTGAACTGAAGCAGCGATGACGGGCGAGACAAACACGAGAAAGGTGACCATCCTGGGGGCGTTCTTCGCCGATTTGGCGTGCCGTACGCGCCGCATGCCAGCATGGGGCGAGACGATCCATGGTGAAGGTTTCTCGCTCGGCCCAGGGGGCAAGGGCTCCAACCAGGCGGTCGCCGCGGCGCGACAGGGCGCTGAGGTATCGCTCATTACGCGGCTTGGTCGCGACCCGTTTGCCGATATGGCACGTCGTATGTTTGACAAAGAAGCAATCAATCAGGATGGGGTCTCCGTCGACGAGGACCTTCCCACAGGGACCGCAACCATCCTTATCGATTCCGTACTCGGTGAAAATGCCATCGTCATCGTACCTGGTGCGTGCGACCGGCTCGGGATCGCGGAGGTCGATGCGGCGGCACCGGGAATTGCTTCGTCCGCCTACTTCGTGTCGCAACTCGAACTCCCGCTCGACACCTGTCTGCATGGGATCAGGCTCGCCCAGCGAAGCGGGGTGCCGGTGCTTCTTAATCCTGCACCGGCGGTGGCACTACCTGCCGAGATCTTCCCGATGCTTGATTACATAACGCCCAACGAAACCGAGGCCGCCGCTCTGGTCGGCCTCCGTGTCGGCGATACTGGCGAGGCTCGGATCGCGGCCAGGACATTGCGGGATCGTGGCGTCTTGAACGTCGTCGTCACCCTCGGCGGCCAAGGTGTTTTTGTCAGCGGTGAGGCATATGAGGGTCTGGTCGCAGCGTTCGACACCGGGAGGTTGGTCGATACGACCGGCGCGGGAGATGCATTTAATGGTGGCTTCGTTGCAGCACT
The DNA here is from genome assembly GCF_965276875.1 of Lichenicoccus sp. GTDB lineage: Bacteria > Pseudomonadota > Alphaproteobacteria > Acetobacterales > Acetobacteraceae > Lichenicoccus. The sequence continues at coordinate 2,324,106 of NZ_OZ255701.1, forward strand.
TGCGGGGGGCAGCGGATTGCGAGAGGCGGCACGCTTCGGCTGCGCAGTCGCGGGCATTTCGGTGACGCGGCCGGGTGCCGCGCGCTCCGTACCACAGCGCGCCGAAGTTGACACTTTGCTGCGTGGCGCAACCGTGAGCTGACTCACGACGTGTTTAGCAGCGCCAGGACGCCATCGAGCTGGTCGAGGTTCGTGTAGTGGATGCGAAGACTGCCGCCCTTGCCATCGAACAGAATTTGGATCCGTAGCCCCAACTTTTCGCGTAGATCGCGCTCCAGGGCTGCAATCTCGGGATCTTTTCTGGGGCTGTCGTCAAGCTTGATGCGCGAGGAGGTCGGCGCGATCCGTGAAGCGGTCGATTGTTGCTGTGCCAAAGCTTCGGTCTGACGTACGGTCAGGCGCTCCGCAATGACCATAAGGGCCGCTTTCGCGGGATCGGGGTGGCCTAGGAGTGCCCGGGCATGTCCAGCGCTCAACGTGCCCAACTCCACTTCTTTACGTACAGTGAGCGGCAGTTGAAGCAGGCGCACGGTGTTGCTTAGGTGACTACGCGATTTGCCGATCGCAACGGCGAGTTCGTCGTGCGACAGGCCGAATTCGCCAATAAGACGCTGTAATCCCGCGGCTTCTTCAATCGGGTTCAAGTCCTGACGTTGCAGATTCTCGACGAGAGCTGCGGCCATCGCCTCTCCATCGTCCAGCATACGGACAAGGACTGGGACCTGGTGTAGACCTACGCGCTGCGCCGCCCGCCAGCGACGTTCACCGGCTATGATCTGGAATTTTCCGTCACGCTCCGGATGTGGCCGCACAAGAATAGGCTGCAGGATTCCGCGTGTGCGGATCGACGCTGCGAGTTCTTCCAGAGCCTCCGGCGCCATGTCTTGCCGTGGCTGAAACGGCCCGGGCTCTAGCGTTTCAATTGGCTGTGCCTGGCTCGATGGCCCTTGATCACTGGGGGGCCCACCAAGGGATGGCGAGGCCTCTCCAAGAAGGGCGGCTAAGCCACGGCCGAGGCGAGATGGTGCGGGCTCACGCTTCTTTGTCATGGCTAGGATTGTTTGCGGGGGCTGCGGCGAACCCGCTTGACGAGTTCCTCAGCGAGCCGAGTATATGCCAGTGCGCCGCTGGAGCGTGGATCATAGAGCAGCGCGGGTTTGCCGTGGCTCTGCGCCTCGGAGATCCGAATGTTCCGCGGGATCAACGTGTCGAAGACCTGATCCCCAAAAAAACCGCGCGCATCATCGGCCACGAGCTCTGATAGGTTATTGCGTCTATCAAACATTGTAAGTACCAGCCCTTGTAATCGCAATTCCGGATTAAAGGCCTTCTGTACACGATCAATGGTTCGCATGATGTGGCTGACACCTTCCAAGGCAAAGAATTCGCACTGCAGAGGCACGAGAACGCTATCGGCTGCGACGAGTGCATTGAGCGTCAGCAATCCTAAGCTTGGTGGACAATCGAGTAAGACGAAATCATACCCGAGAGATGCGGTGCGCTCGTCGGAAAGCGCCTGTCGCAGCAGGAATTCGCGCCGCTTATAGCTCACAAGCTCGATTTCCGCACCGGCTAGCTCGTTGTCGGCTGCAAGCAGCGAAAGGTTGGCTACCATCGTATCCTGAACGAGGCCGGCCAATGGTTGATCCTCCGCCAGTAACGCATAGCTCCCCAAACTCCTCGCTGCGTAATCGACGCTCAACCCGGTTGAGGCATTTCCCTGTGGGTCAAGATCGGCGAGCAGAACCTTCAGTCCGAGTGCTGCAAGCGATGTGGCAAGGTTGATGGCAGTCGTGGTCTTGCCCACACCGCCCTTTTGGTTTGCGACTGCGAGAATGTGCGGAATTTGAGCCTCACAATCAGGACTGGTTAAGACGGCGAATTTGGCTCAGCTTCAGGACCGTCCCCGCTGGATCGGTCTGACTTGGTATACACTCGGCGACAAAATGCCAATTCGACCGGGCCTGGGCGAGTTCATCGACCACCTTTCGGCCTTTTAGAAACAGGCAAAATCCGCTGGGCTGCAGCAACGGAAAGGCATAGTACAATAGGGTAGGAAGTGCTGCGAGCGCGCGAGCAGTGATGACTGGCGCGGGTACAACGTCAGCATCCTCTATGCGACTGTTGATAATGCGAGCGTTTGCCTGGCTCACTCGTGCTGCTTCACGAAGGAAGCTTGCCTTGCGGGTGTCGCTTTCGATCATCGTGACGGGGTTGCCGAAGGCAATTGAGAGGACAAGTCCCGGGAAGCCTGCGCCCGATCCTAAGTCGGTGAAGGGCAGCCCAGGGGGTAAAAGGGGCCCCAGCTGAAGGCTGTCCGCAACGTGGCGCGTCCAAAGATGTGGAACGTCCCCCGTTGCAACCAGGTTTATCCGCTGATTCCATTTGAGGAGGGTGTCGACGAAGCTCTCGATCATGGCTTGAGCCGAGGCGGAAGCTTGGGGCACCGCAGCCCTTCTTCCATGTTTCACGTGAAACTATCCACAGGCAGGCTCCACGGACGAACTTGGTGGGCGCAGTAGGGCTCGAACCTACGACCCGCTGATTAAGAGTCAGCTGCTCTACCAACTGAGCTATGCGCCCGTCCGTGCTAAGACGGCGCATATAGCATCGCCTCGTGAGTGACGGAAGTGGCGTCGCCTAATTATCCGCCGCCAAACTTGGCCGCTCCGCCCTCCGCATTCGAACCAGGCCCTCCTGCGCGACACTCGCCACCAACTTACCCTTCCGGTTAAAGATTTGGCCTCGATTAAAGCCACGCGCTTGGGCCGCCCAGGGGCTTTCCATGACATAAAGTAGCCAATCATCGACACGAAAATCCGCATGAAGCCATAGCGCATGGTCCAGGCTTGCAGCCTGCATGCCGTGGGTCAGAAAGCTCACGCCATGCGGAAGCATGCTGGCGCCGAGAAGTCCCATATCTGACGCGTAGGCCAGAACAGCTCGGTGGACATCCGGGTCGTCACCAATCGGCGCCGCGGCACGAAACCAGATCATGCTGCGCGGCTCGTGCGGTGTCGGGTGCAGGAGCGAACGGGGCTCCACGGGTCTGACCTCTATTGGCCGCACACGACTTAAGACTGTCTCAGCCCGGGGAGACAAGTCACCTTTCTCACGCTCGCGCTGGGACAGCTCAGCCTCACTGAGCAGACTTTCTGGCTCTGGCGCCGCTGGCATCTCGGCTTGATGCTCAAAGCCGGGCTCAGTCCGATGAAAGGAGGCTGCCATGTTCAAGATCGGTTGGCCCCGCTGCAACGCAATAACGCGACGAGTAGCGAAGCTGCGGCCATCGAAGTCACGCTCAACCCTGTATATGATGGGGAGGGACTCGTCGCCGGCCCGCATGAAGTAGGCATGCAAGGAGTGAGCGGCAGCCTCGGTCTCAACGGAGCGCATGGCAGCAGTCAGACCTTGAGCGATCACCTGGCCACCGAACACTCTGCCCTGGCCGCGCGCCCTGCGGGCACCTCGATACAGGTTGATGTCAATTTCCTCGATGTTCAAGAGTTGCAAAAGCCGAGCAACCAGCGCCTCCGGACTGCGCGGTGCACGGTCGTCCGGTGCATCGTCTGGCGTTCTCATGTTCTGTTAGGTCCATACCGGCGGGCGTGAATCGCACTTGACGTACCACGCCGGCGCAAGGCTGAGCAATGCTGGCCGACTTATCGGTCCGCCCAAATATAGCCGAGTTGTCGCGCTCCCGAGATGCCCGCCTTGCGCAACAATGGTCGTGACAGGCGCCGCATGTGAAACACCGCCGCCGCTGTCGGCCCGACCAGCACAATATCCTCATCTCGGCGCACCGCGCGTACGATCCGCCTGCCGACGATCGAAGGGTGAACGCCCTTGGCTTGATACTGCCGGTCTAGCCGATCAAGTGCCGAAGCTGGAACGCTTGCTGCTACAGCCTTGCGATTGCGCACAATCGGCGTGTTGATAATTCCAGGACAAACCACCGTTACGCAGATTGTCGTGCGCGCAAGCTCCATCGCCAGGCAATCCGAAAACCCGATTACGGCGTGCTTGGAAGCCGAATATGCACTGAGATTGGCGACCGCGTGCAGACCAGCCGCGGAAGCAACGTTGACCAGATGCCGCGAACCCCCCGCTTTCAGCATTGAAGGCAAGAAAGCTCGACTGACGTTAACCACGCCGAGCAGGTTCACGCGGATCACCTGTTCCCACGCGCTTGCCGGGGTCTCGAGAAATGGTCCGAGGAAGGCCACCCCAGCATTGTTGACGACGACGTCAGGTGTGGCGATAGCAGTGACCTTCGAGCCAAGTGCAGCTACTGCCTCACTATCGCCAACGTCGCAGCCGAACGTCGCGCAGCGTCGACCCATTGCTATGACCCGCTGCGATATGTCCGCAAGCCTTGCCTCGTCCAGATCCACTGCCGCGATATCCGCACCTTTGCGCGCAAAGGCGAGCGCCGTCTCAAATCCAATGCCTGAGGCGGCACCGGTCACAAGCACCAATCGTCCATTGAGATCGCGCAGCGCCATGATTTAGGCGATCGCAATTACGCGCTTGCCGATGGCTGTTCCTTGCAACCAAGCCATGATCGCATTTCCGACGCGTGCTAAGGGAAGGGTCTCGGACACTTTGAGACTAAGCTTACCTTCGGCGTAGAGCCTAAGCAGGTCCGCGATACTGGTCAGGCTTCTGGCCGGCTCACGGGCAACAAAAGCGCGATTCCCCACAATCTCGGCTCTGGGCGAAGAAGGGTGCGGTGGGTGCATCTGATAGCGGTCTTCGATGATCAACATATCGGAAAAATCCACGTCACGGGCTCGCACCTGGACTCGCATTTGACCTGGGCCTGCTTCGGGCGTTGGCACATCCTTCAGCGTCAGGGTCTTGGAACTGCCTGGAGTTCTACCGAGCAAAGCCGTCGAGGTCGTCATCCTGTCGCACCGCCGGAAATCGTCACGCCCCCGTCGATCACCAGGGTCTGCCCCGTGATAAACCGTCCGGCATCCGACGCCAGAAACACAGCTGCACCGGCAATCTCGTCCGGTTCGCCAATCCGACCCAGTGGTGTCGATGCGTTGGACGCCGCGAGCGTTCTGGGATTCTCCCAAAGCGCGCGGGCAAAATCCGTACGGATCAATCCCGGTGCAATGCAGTTCACCCTCACATTGAAGCGGCCGTATTCGACCGCATAGTTGCGCGCGAGCTGCATGTCGGCGGCCTTGGAAACGTTGTAGGCACCGATCACCGGCGATCCATGCAGCCCGCCAATGGAGGAGACGATGATCACCGCGCCATCCCGCCGCGCAATCATGCCGGGCGCTGCGAGTTGGATCAGCCAATGGTTTGCAAGAACATTGTTATCGAGGATCTTGCGGAACTGCTCATCGCTAATACCGGCCATTGGCCCATAGTACGGGTTGCTCGCAGCGTTGCAGACCATGATTTCGACTGGGCCGAAACGTTCGTCGGTCTGCTGCAAGAGAGCCTGCAGGTCTGGCTTGGAGGACAAGCTGGCGGCGATTGCGATTGCCCGTCCAGGACCGTGGGCCACCTCGATCTCCCGAACGACCTCTTCGCAAGCCTCGCGCTTACGCGATGAAATCACCACCCGCGCACCATGCTCCGCCAGGCGATGCGCAATGGCTCGGCCGATGCCGCGCGAGGAGCCGGTGACGACCGCGACCTTGCCATTCAAGTCAAATAACGACATGGCCTGAGTTCAGCCTTTGCTGTTGCGGCGGAGCTTTGCCATGCCGCCGATCCAGCGGTCGGTATCGGCCGCCTTGTGGCGCACGTAGCTGAGCACTTGCGGATGCGGCAGGATCAGGAAGTGCCTTTCGGCGAGACCCGTTATCACCGAATCGGCTACCGCCTCGGGGCTGAGTAATCCATCCAGAAGTGCCGGTTCCTTGGCACTGGCACCGCGCGTCATGGCTGTATCAACACCCTGCGGGCAAAGTGCTGCGACATGGATGTTGTCGTCGCGATGGGCGATCGCGAGGTGCTCCGTGAATCCGAGAGCTGCGTGCTTGGTCGTCGAATAGGTGGCGCTTCCGATCTGGCTGAGCAATCCCGCCGCGGAGACGGTATTGAGAATGCCGCCCTGACGCCGCGCAATCATTGACGGCAAAACGGCACGAGCGGCGTAGACGTGACCCATGACGTTGACGGCCCAGCTACGTGCCCAGCTTGCTTCGGAAGCGGAGGCTGCATTGTGGAAGTCCGGGTCGGGCTCAATGATTCCGGCGTTGGAGCAATAGAGATCGATCGAGCCGATCTCCGCATGGACCTTGGCAACCATCGCCGCGACCTCATCTGCCTGGGTCACGTCACAGGGAATGGCCAAGCCACCGATTTGCCGTGCGACGGCCTCGGCACCGCTCGCGTTGCGATCGGAGACGATCACCCGCCGCGCGCCCTCTGCCTGAAAGCGCACACAGAGCGCCTGCCCGATGCCCTGCGCCGCTCCGGTGACAAGCACAATCTTATCTTTGACATTCATTTCAAGCACCCGCTCTGAGCGCGAATTGCCACGCCGCTTCGGCCAGCATCGGCGCACGGGCCGCGGCCTCGGCTGCCCGCGCACTCGATGCCGTGCCGTCACGTACCCGTCCGGCGATGCCTTGCACGATCCCCACCAGTCGGAACAAATTATAAGCGAAATACCAGTCGAGTTCCGGCAGCCCCTCCCGTCCTGTCAGCTCGCAGTATAGAGCGACAGCGGCCGCCCGATCGGGAATGTCGAGGACGGCAAGGTCGAGCCCGGCCAGCGCGCTCCGCCCATCCGCCGGCAGCACCCATCCCATCAGCAGATAAGTAAAATCCGCCAACGGATCGCCGAGCGTCGACAGTTCCCAGTCGAGGACGGCGGCTACGCGAGGCGTGCTCGATGTCGGTGTGAAGATCAGGTTGTCAATGCGATAGTCGCCATGGACAATCGAGGTGCGCGCCTGCTCCGGCACGGATCCTGGCAGCCACGCCATCAGCCGTTCCGCGGCTTCAATCCGGTCTGTTTCCGAGGCTCGGTACTGCCGCGTCCAACGCTCGACCTGGCGCGCAAAATAGTTGCCTGGCCGGCCGTAATCTGCAAGCCCGATGGCGGCGTAATCGACTTTGTGCAGACGCGCCAGTGTCTCGATCATCGACATATAGGCCGCTCGCCGCGCCGCAGGTGCGAGGTCCGGCAAGCTGCCGTCCCAGTAGATCGGACCAGCCACCGCCTGCATCACGTAGAACATTGCGCCGATCACCGAGGGATCCTCGCACAGGGCATACGGCCGCGGGACAGGGAAGCTTGCGCCGTACAATGCCGAGATCAGCCGGAACTCGCGATCCACCGCATGGGCAGAGGGCAGGAGGGTGCCAGATGGTTTGCGCCGCAAGACGTAGCTGCAGCCTGGCGTTTCAAGCCGGTAGGTCGGGTTGGACTGGCCTCCCTTGAACTGCATGACCTGCAACGGCCCTGCATATCCTTTGATTGTCGCGTAAAGCCACGCTTCCAACGCGGCTTCGTCGATACGAAGCCGCGCATCGATCGGCTTCACATCGAAAGCCGCCTCACCCATTGCTGTAGCGGCGTAACTCGAGACGCGCGATGCTGCGATTGTGCACCTCGTCGGGACCGTCTGCGAGCCTGAGCGTGCGTATTCCCGAGTAAGCCTTGGCAAGGCCGAAATCATCAGAAACGCCGCCACCGCCATGCGCCTGGATGGCGTCGTCGATAACCCGGAGCGCCATTCGAGGGGCCGCTACCTTGATCATCGCGATCTCCAACCGCGCGCCCTTGTTGCCGACCTTGTCCATCATGTCGGCCGCCTTAAGGCAAAGCAGCCGGGTCATTTCGATGTCGATCCGCGCCTCGGCAATCCGCTGCTCCCAGACGGATTGCTCCGACAGGCGCTTGCCGAACGCAGTGCGCGAGAGGAGGCGGCGCGACATCTTCTCCAGCGCCATCTCGGCAACACCTATTGTGCGCATGCAGTGATGAATACGCCCGGGCCCGAGCCGACCCTGCGCGATCTCAAAGCCGCGTCCCTCGCCGAGAATCAGGTTTTCCGCCGGCACCCTGACGTCGCGCAACAGGATTTCCGCATGGCCGTGCGGCGCATCGTCATAACCGAAGACCGGCAGCATGCGCACGATCTCCACACCTGGGCTGTCGAGCGGAACCAGGATCTGTGATTGCTGGCTGTGCGTCGGAGCCGAGGGGTCCGTCTTGCCCATGACGATGGCCACGGCGCATCGCGGATCGCCGGCGCCCGATGACCACCATTTACGCCCGTTGATGATGTAGTCATCGCCGTCGCGCCGAATCAACGTCTCCACATTTGTGGCATCCGACGAGGCGACATCGGGTTCGGTCATCAGGAAGGCAGATCGAATTTCTCCCTGCATGAGCGGCGTCAACCATCGCCGCCTCTGTGCTGGGCTGCCATAGCGGTGCAGCACTTCCATGTTGCCGGTGTCGGGCGCCGAGCAATTGAACACCTCTGACGCGATCGCCACGCGGCCCATTGCCTCCGCGCACGATGCATAGTCGAGGTTGCTGAGCCCGGCGCCGTGGAACTCGCCCTCATCGTGTTCCGAAGAAGGCGGCAGAAAGAGGTTCCACAGGCCTTTCGACCGCGCTCTCGCCTTGAGGGTCTCGAGGTGCCTGGAAGGACGCCACCGATCGGCGCCCGGCTCGGCCGACTCTGCTCTGATTATGTCGAGCGATGGTACGATCTCGGTGTCGATGAAGCCTTGTACCCGCTCCAGCCAATGGCGCTGAGTCGGCGAGGGTGTAAAATCCACGTTTGCTGGCTCCCTGCTCGCTGCCCGCGTTGGGGCGAGTAGGACCATACCACCCAACCCATCCCGCCACGCAAGTCCCCGCCCCGCCTTGCAGCCCTGCCTTGCAGCAAAGGGTTCCTTGGCAAGGCGGCCCGGGGGTGGAGCCATACCATATTTTCTAAGACGGGCTTGTGTGAGAGCTCGGCGAGAACACGCCGATGAGCAGGGGCTTGGCAAACCTCTCGGCGGCGTTCGTCATTGTGGTGGCCGGCGACCAGCGCGTGAGCTCCACCGCGGCATTCATCATCCCGCTTACCAGCTCAGCCGCGATGGTTGCATCGACGGGCCGGATCGAGCCATCGGCAATGCCGTCGGAAATCAGCCCCGCGGTCCGCTCGGTGAGCTGCGCAAAGGTCGCGAGCAGGCCGGGCCGCAGATCGTCGGCGGTGGCCGACAGCGCCGACAGCCGGAGCAGCGGACCATCGTCCGAAAGCTGGTGGGCAAGCAGGGCCGCCGTAATCGCCCCCAATCGGCTCCAACCATCCTCCCCCGCGGCGAAACCGGCGACATGCGCACGCCGCATCACCTCGAAGGTGCGGCCGAAGCAGGCCGAGATCAGGTCGCCCTTGGTGTCGTTGTGGTGGTAGAAGGAACCCTTGGTCACGTTCAGTTTGGCGGAAATCCGGTCCACCGACGCGCCATGATAGCCGTACTCATTGACCATTTCCGTGGCCGCGCGAAGGAAGCGCGCGCGCGCATTGTCGCTCCCCGCGTCGGGACTCAATCCTCCAAGATCCAGCGCGCTCGGCGCCCAGACCCGGCCGTTCGCCGCAAGCCCATGATCGAGGATATCCGCCATTCGTGCCGCGGCCCGCGGGTAGTCCGCCGTCTCGTAGCGGCTGATCCAGGTCTTGGCATGGATGACGGCGCTGAAAACGAGATGTGCCCGCGCGTTCTGCTCGGCGCGTGAGAATATCGGCCCGAGCGGCTCCTGGAACCAGGCGCGGATACGGCGGAACAAGGCGACAAAGGCGATGCGGGTGGTCTCCGCCGCGGGACCGGTGAGTGCGCGCATGTCCCAGAAGTTCACATCCACTGCTGCCCGCCCCTCGGCGATCTCGGCGCGCCAGGCAAAGGTGATCGCGAGGAACCGGGCCAGTCTTCCGGCTGGCGTGGCCGCTTCCGCTTCGGCGCGGTCAAGCAGCGCGTCCATCGTTGCCATCGCCCGCAACAGACAGGCAGCGGCAAGGTCCTCCTTCTTGCGATAGTAATAGGTCACGCTGGTGATGGTCAGGCCGACGCTGGCGGCGACGTCGGTCAACGTGGTGCCGGCCAGGCCGTGCGCGTTGAACAGGATTGCCGCGGCCTGCAGGATGGCCTCGCGCTTGCGCTCGAAACGTGCGGTCTGTGGCGGGGCAGGTGCATCCATATCAGCGTGTGGTGTAATGAAGCGGCGGCCCAAGGTCCAGGAGAGCCGCTGTATCAGCGCCTTGAAAATTCCTTTGCGGAGGCTTGATTTGAAGGCCGAGTATGATGCACTGTGCCGCTTCGGTATCAGAAACTCAGCGATAATTGGATATTAGGGATGCAGTCTGGGGTTGCGGCGGCAGAGGCCGGAAAAGCGGTTCTTCATATGGAAGACGGGATCGCCGTGGTGACGCTGAATTCACCACCGGTGAATGCGTTGTCCACCGCGATGCGAACCCAGTTGGTGGCGGCCTTGCAACGTGCAGAGGCCGACCAGGCGGTATCCGCGGTCGTGCTGATCGGCGCCGGGCGTGGATTTTCCGGCGGCGCCGATATCACCGAGTTCACCAAGCCACCCGCGTCGCCGACCCTGCACGACCTCCTGATCGCCATAGAGAGCATGACCAAGCCGGTCGTTGCCGCAGTGCACGGCATGGCGCTCGGCGGCGGCCTGGAGTTGGCGCTCACTTGCCCGTACCGCGTGGCTCTATCGTCCGCGAAGCTCGGCCTGCCGGAGGTCAAGCTCGGCTTGCTGCCGGGTGCAGGCGGAACCCAGCGGTTGCCCCGCGTGGTGCGAGCCGGCGTGGCGCTGGAGATGATCGTGTCCGGCGATCCGGTCGGGTCTGCTCGTGCGCTGGAGATCGGCCTGGTCGACGAGGTGGTGTCAGGCGATCTGCAAGTCGGGGCTGTGGCCTTCGCGAAAAAGGTCGCCGGTGCCGGTGGTACGATCCGCCAGACCCGGGATCGGACCGACAGGATCGAAGAGGCGCGCGCGGATCCGGGGCTGTTCGACCGGTTCCGGGCCGCCAATGCCCGCCGCTTCCGCGGCTTCGAGGCACCGGAACTATGCCTCAAGGCGGTTCAGGGCGCGGTCACCTTGCCGTTCGACGAGGGCTTGGCGCAGGAGCGCGAGTTGTTCGTTGCCTTGCTGCAAGGCGAGCAATCGGCGGCGCAGCGGCATGCCTTCTTCGCCGAGCGCCAAGCCGCCAAAGTCGACGACATCCCCGCCGACACGGCACTGCTCCCGATCCGCAAGGTCGGCGTCATCGGGGCCGGCACCATGGGCGGCGGTATTGCAATGAACTTCCTCAATGCCGGCATTGAGGTGGTGATGGTCGAGGCGCGCCCCGAGGCGCTGGAGCGCGGTTGCGCCACCATTCGGCGCAACTACGACAACACCGCCAAGAAAGGTCGTCTGACCCAGGCGGACGTTGAAACCCGGATGCGTCTGTTGGCGCCAGGGCTCGATTTCGACGCACTTTCTGAGTGCGATCTCGTCATCGAGGCGGTGTTCGAGGAAATGTCGCTCAAGAAGGACGTGTTTGCCCGGCTCGACAAGGTTGCCAAGCCCGGCGCGATCCTGGCTTCCAACACGTCCTATTTGAACATCAACGAGATCGCCTCGGTGACGTCGCGGCCGGGGCATGTGCTGGGCATGCATTTCTTCTCGCCGGCCAATGTCATGCGGCTGCTCGAAGTGGTGCGAGGCGATGCTACCGAAAAAGCGGTCGTGGCCACCGCGATGCAGCTCGGCAAGACGATTGGCAAGGTTGCCGTGCTGGTGGGCGTCTGCCACGGCTTTGTCGGCAATCGGATGCTTGAGGCGCGACAGATCGAGGCCGGCAAGCTGATCCTCGAAGGGGCGATGCCCTGGGACGTCGATCGTGTGCTGACGCAGTTCGGCATGCCGATGGGGCCGTTCGCGATGGGCGATCTGGCTGGCCTCGATATCGGCTGGAGTGCTGAACGCTCGACCGGCCAGACCGTGCGCGAGCGGCTCTGCGAAGCCGGCCGCTTTGGACAAAAGGGCGGCGGCGGCTTTTACGACTATGATGCCGAACGCCGGCCCACGCCATCGCCGGTCGCCGAGCGCGTGGTGCTGGAGATCTCCGCCCAACACGGGATTACACGTCGCACCGTATCCGATCAGGAGATCCTCGAACGTTGCCTCTATTCGATGATCAATGAGGGTGCCAAAATCCTCAGTGAAGGGATCGCCACCCGCGCTTCGGACATCGATGTCGTCTGGGTCAACGGCTATGGGTGGCCGGTCTATCGCGGCGGCCCGATGTTCTATGCCGATAGCATCGGCGCCAAGACCGTCCTGGAGCGGCTGCGCGCGTTCGAGGCCGCGGGCAACGCCGATCTGAAGCCGGCCCCGCTCCTCGAGCGGCTAGCCGCGGAGGGCGGCCGCTTCCTGGCTGCCCAATGAACCCGCAGAATTCTTGGAAAAACCGATGAACCAGGCAGCATCTGTCTCTTCCGAGGCGCATAGTCCAATGCCTGAGGGCTGGCCGGCCGTTAGTCTGGCCAATGCGCACGCGATGCTGACCGCGCCCGGCGCGATGTTCGAGATGGAAGCGCTGACGGTCGATGGGCACACCGTTCGCGCTTGGAAGAACGGACCGAAAACGCTGACCGAGGTGTTCGAGGCGTCGCAAGCATTCGGTGAGCGTATTTTCCTGGTCTATGAACAAGAGCGGGTCAGCTACGATGCGTTCGGGCGCGCAGCCATGCACATCGCGCGCACGCTGGTCGAGCGTGGCGTGCGGCCGGGTGATCGGGTCGCCATCGCAATTCGAAACCTTCCCGAGTGGCCGGTCGCTTTCTTCGGCGCGGTGCTCGCGGGCGCGGTGGCAACGCCGTTGAATGCCTGGTGGTCGGCTTCGGAACTGGCGCATGGGTTGGTGGATTGCGGTGCGGTCGCGGCTGTGTTCGATGGCGAGCGCTACGAGCGGGTGCGCGAGCACCTGCCGGACTGTTCGGCGCTGCGACACACCTTTGTCTGTCGCAATAGAGCCGAGGCGGGGGCGCTGGGCGACGCCACAGCGTTCGAGGCGCTGATCGGACCGTCTGCCAATTGGAGCGCCCTCGAACCCGTAGGTGCGCCGCCGGTCCGCGTCGGCCCGGAGGATAATGCCACCCTGCTCTACACCTCCGGTACAAGCAGCCGCAGCAAGGGCGTTCTGGCCAGCCATCGTGGGGCGACCACGCCGATTTTTGCGACGCTGCTTTCGCAGGTGCGCAGCTTCGTGCGGCGCGGCGAGACGCCCCCAGCGCTCGACCCCGAGGCGCCGCAGAAATGCAGCATCATGGCGATACCGTTTTTTCACGTCACCGGCTGCTTTGCCTTCCTGACCGTGTCGATGGTCATGGGTGCGCGCGTGGTGCTGATGCGCCGCTTCGAGCCAGAGGTGGCGATGGCGCTGATCGAGCGCGAGCGGGCAACCAGCATCGGTGGCGTGCCGACAATCCCCTGGCAGTTGCTCGAACATCCGGCACGTGAACGCTACGATCTGTCGAGCCTGGATTCCGTTAGCTACGGCGGCGCCCCGGCAGCTCCCGAGCTGGTGCGGCGGATGCGCGACACTTGGCCGCATGCCGTGAGCGGCAGCGGCTGGGGCATGACCGAGACATGCTCCACCTTTACTCATCATTTTGCCGAGGATTATGCGCATCGACCGGAGAGTTGCGGTCCGGCGACACCCGTGGGCGACATGAAGATCGTCGACAGCGACGGACGCAGTCTGCCAGTGGGCGAGACCGGCGAGCTTTGGGTACGCGGTCCGCATGTCGTGCGCAGCTACTGGAACAATCCAGAGGCGACCGCGGCGAGCTTCCGCGATGGCTGGCTGAAGACCGGCGACCTCGCCCGCCTCGACGAGGAGGGATTTTGCACAATCGTCGACCGGCTCAAGGATGTGATCATCCGCGGCGGCGAAAACATCTACTCAATTGAGGTCGAGGATGCGCTGTTCAGCCATCCGGCGGTGATGGATGCGGCCCTGGTGCCGATCGCCCACAGGACATTGGGTGAGGTGCCAGGTGCGGTGGTGACACTCAAGCCCGGCTTTACCGCCGATGAGGACGAGTTGCGCACCCACGTGGCTGGGCAGCTCGCTGCCTTCAAGGTGCCGGTGCGCGTGCTGTTGCGGCACGAGCCGCTGCCGCGCAATGCGAATGGCAAGGTTCTCAAACCGGAGCTGCGCCGCCTGTTCACTGAGGAGGCAACCTGATGAACCTCGATTTCGCCGACGAGGATGTCGCGTTTCGCGCGGAAATCCGCGCATTCATTGCAGAGAATTATCCGGCCGAAACACGGGCCCGGCAGGACTCGCACGAGGAGTTGCGGCGCGAGGACTTCATGGCCTGGCATCGCATCCTCGGCGCGCGCGGTTGGTCGGCGCCGTCCTGGCCGAAGGAGTATGGCGGCCCGGGCTGGACGGCGATACAAAAGTTCATTTTCGCCGAGGAGCTGGCGGACGCCGGAACTGTGCCGATCCTGCCGTTCGGCATCAACATGGTCGCGCCGGTGATCCAGGCCTTCGGCACGGACGAACAAAAACAGCGTTTTCTGCCGCCGTTGCTGCGCGGCGAGGTCTGGTGGTGCCAAGGCTATTCCGAGCCCGGTGCCGGCTCCGATCTCGCGGGCCTCTCGACCCGCGCGGTGCGCGACGGCGACGACTATATCGTCACCGGACAGAAGGCCTGGACCACCTTGGCGCAATTCGCCGATTGGGGCTTCTTCCTGGTCCGCACCGATCCGGCGGCAAAGAAGCAGGAAGGCATCAGCTTCCTGCTGATCGATATGGCGTCGCCTGGGGTCACCGTGCGCCCGATCATCACGCTGGACGGCGCCCACGAGGTCAACGAGGTCTGGCTGGACGAGGTGCGTGTGCCGGTCGCCAACCGGGTGCACGAGGAAAACAAGGGTTGGACCTGTGCGAAGTTCCTGCTCGCGCACGAGCGCACCAATATCGCCGGCGTCGCCCGCTCGAAGCGTGCGCTGGAGAAGCTGCGTGCCGCCGCCCGCCAGGAGATGCAGGACGGCGCGCCGATGATCGAGGACCCGTTCTTCGCCCGCAAGCTGGCGGAGACCGAGATCGAGCTGATGGCGCTGGAATATACCGAGCTGCGGACGCTCGCGCGTGAAAGCCAGGGGCGCGGCCCCGGTCCGGAATCCTCGCTGCTGAAAATCAAAGGCACCGAAATCCAGCAGCGCAGCACAGAGCTGATCCTCGACGTCGCCGGCCGCTATGCCAGTCCGCATCTTGCCGGTCTTGTTGCCGGCGATAATGATCTTGCGATCGGTCCAGATTATGCGCGCGACGCCGCCGACAGCTATTTCAACATGCGCAAGGCGTCGATCTACGGCGGCTCCAATGAAATCCAGCGCAACATCATCGCCAAGGCCATACTGGGCCTATAGGCATCGACACGGAACCCGTAGCAATGGACTTCACCTTCACCGACGAGCAGCGCCTGTTACGCGACAGTCTCGATCGGTTTCTCGGCAACGAGTATAATTTCGAGGCGCGGCTACGGGCGATCCGAACGGAGTCCGGCTGGCGCCCCGAGATCTGGCGGGCACTCGCCGAGGATGTCGGCGTCCTCGGTGCGGCGCTGCCCGAGGACTATGGTGGCTTCGGCGGCGGTCCGGTCGATACGATGGTGGTCATGCAGGCCCTCGGTGCGGCCCTGGTGGTCGAGCCCTATCTCGAAACGGTAGTCATCGCCGCCGGATTGCTCAAACGTATCGACAGCCCAGCGGCGTCGGATGCGGTGTCGCGGATCATCGCCGGCACGCTGATCGCGACCCTCGCCTGGGGCGAGCCAACAAGCCGGTTTGACGCCGCCGACGTCAGCACCGTGGCGCGTCGCGACGGCACCGGATGGAGGCTCGACGGCCGCAAGTCGGTGGTCGAGGCAGCACCCTGGGCGGACACGCTACTGGTCACCGCGCGCACCGCGGGCGCCCAGCGCGAGCGCGACGGCGTGTCGCTGTTCCTGGTCAGCGCGTCGCAAGCTGGCGTCGCCATGCGCGCCTACCCGACGGTCGACGGCCGACGCAACGCCGAGGTCGCGTTCGACTCCGTCTCGCTTGGCGCCGACGCCCTGCTCGGCCCGGAGGGCCAGGCGCTACCCTTGGTCGAACTGGTGCTGGACGAGGCACGCGCCGCACTCTGCGCGGAGGCGCTCGGCGTTTTAGGCCAGCTGCAAAGCCAAACCATCGCCTATGCCAAACAGCGTAAGCAGTTTGGCCGGGCGATCAGCGATTTTCAGGTGCTGCAACATCGCATGGTCGACATGTTCATGCATCTCGAGCAGTCCGTGTCGATGACCTACATGGCGACGCTCAAGCTCGGGCTGGCCGCCGACGACCGTGCCCGGGCGGTCTCCGCCGCCAAGAGCTATGTCGGCCGAGCCTGCACCCTGGTCGGGCAGGCCGCGGTGCAGACGCATGGCGGCATCGGCCTCACCGACGAACTCGCTCTGAGCCATTACTTCAAGCGCGCAACGATGATCGAAAGCGCGCTCGGCTCATCGGACTATCATCTCCGCCGCTACCAGCAATCGGGACATCAGCATGCGTGACGCCGTCATCGTTTCGACCGCGCGGACTCCGATCGGACGCGCCTATCGCGGCGCCCTCAACAACACCCAGGCGCAGGCGCTCGGTGCGCATGCGATCAAGGCAGCGGTCGCCCGCGCGCACGCGCTCGATCCCGCCGAGATCGATGACGTGGTGATGGGTGCAGCCATGCAGCAGGGTGCCCAGGGCATGAACGTGGCGCGACAATGCGCGCTGCGCGCTGGTCTGCCCGTCACGGTCGCGGCGCAGAGCGTCGACCGGCAGTGCTCGTCTGGGCTTATGGCGATTTCGATCGCCGCCAAGCAGATCATCGTCGACGGCATGACGATCGCCGTCGGCGGCGGTCTGGAGAGCATCTCGCTGGTCCAGAACCAGCATGCGAACAGCTTTCGCGGTCGCGATCCGTGGCTGGTCGAGCACCTGCCGCAAACCTACATGACCATGATCGAGACCGCGGAGATCGTGGCAGGGCGCTACGGTGTCAGCCGCGAGCAGCAGGACGCCTATGCGCTGAGTTCGCAGCAGCGGACGGCCGCTGGCCAGGCGAATGGCAAGTTTGCCGATGAGATCGTGCCGCTGTCTGCCGTCATGCTGGTCACCGACAAGGCCACCGGCGAGACCAGCGAACGCGAGGTGACGCTGGAGCGCGACGAAGGCAACCGTCCGGAAACGACGCTGGCCGACCTCGCGCGGCTGAAGCCGGTGTTCAAGGACGGCCAGACAATCGCTGAAGGCGCGTTCGTGACCGCCGGCAACGCGTCGCAGCTCTCGGATGGTGCGTCGGCGATGGTGCTCATGGAAGCCAGTGCCGCCGAACGTCGCGGGCTGCAGGCACTCGGCGCCTACCGCGGCATCGCCGTCGCAGGGTGCGATCCCGACGAGATGGGGATCGGGCCGGTGTTCGCGGTGCCCAAGCTGCTGGCACAGCATGGGCTCACGGTCGACGATATCGATTTGTGGGAGTTGAACGAGGCCTTCGCCGCACAGGTGCTGTATTGCCGCGACCGGCTCGGCATTCCCGAGGAGCGCCTGAACGTCAATGGCGGCGCGATCTCGATCGGCCATCCCTACGGCATGAGCGGCGCGCGTATGGCCGGCCACATCCTGCTCGAAGGGCGTCGCCGGAAGGCGAAATGGGGGGTGGTTACCATGTGCATCGGCGGCGGCATGGGAGCCGCCGGGCTGTTTGAGATCTATCCATGACCTGAGCGCGTGCTTCGCTTCATCAGGGCCGGACAAACCATAAAAACCAGAACTCAGGAAACGAACATGTCGGCTGAAACGGGACACCCCACGTCGCCTGCCTGGCTGCGCGGGCGCGAACTCGACACCTATCCATCGACCGGTGCGCGGCGCGGCTATCTGTTGCTGGTGGTCGCGATCACCGTAGCCCTTTACTATGAGCTCTATGTCGGCGGCGGCGTCGCGACGCTGATGCTGACCCACTTCCAGATGCCGTTCAACTACTTCGTCGTGGTGCTCGCGATCGGCAATCTGGTCGGCGCTTTTGCCTCTCTGTTCGCCGGGCTGGCCGATCGGTTCGGCCGCGCCAACCTGGTTGTTTACGGACTGCTGATCGTCGGCGCGCTGACGCTCTGGGCGATACCGAATGCGCCCAATCGGCTGGTTTACGCCTTTGAATACGCCGCCGTCGCCCTCGTCGAAGGCGTGATCCTGGTCGCCACTCCGGCACTGATCCGGGACTTCTCGCCCCAGGTCGGCCGCGCCACGGCGATGGGTGTGTGGACCATCGGTCCGGTGCTCGGCAGCCTGATGGTCAGCCTGATGACCACGCTCACGCTGCCGACGTTCAAGACCTGGGAAAGCCAGTTCGTGATCTGCGGGTGGATCGGTCTGGCGATCTTCGTGCTCGCCTTCTTCTTCCTGCGCGAGTTGGCGCCGGCATTGCGCGACCAGATCATGGTGACCATGCGCGACCGGGTTCTTGTCGAGGCGCGTGCGCGTGGGCTGGATGTTTCGGCCGATCTGCGCGCCCCATTCCGCCAGTTGCTGCATCTCGACATCGTGGCTCCGGCGCTGGGCGTGTCGGTGCTGCTCCTCTATTACTACACGGCGGTGGCGTTCGGGACGATCTACCTGGTGACCATCTTCCATTTCACCCTCGCCCAGGCCAATGCGCTGGCCAACTGGACGTGGGCCACCAATGCGGTCAGCCTGATTGTCGCCGGTGTGCTTTCCGACCGGTTGCGTGTGCGCAAACCCTTCATGCTGATCGGCGGCCTTGGGGGTGCTGCGCTAAGCTGGCTGTATCTGATACAAGCGGGACTGCATCCGAGTTGGGCGGCGCTGACGGCGATAAGCTGTGTGCAGTCCATGCTGGTCGGCGCCGCCTATGCGACCTGGATGGCGGCCTTCACCGAGACGGTCGAAGCGCGCAATCCCGCACTCACCGCCACCGGCCTCGCGATCTGGGGCTGGCTGCTTCGTCTGGTGGTGACGGCGGCGTTCCTGGCGATCCCGCATGTTATCAATACGGTCACACCTCTAATAAATTCGGGTCCGGTGATCGCCGGTTTGATGCAGGCGAAGGCCGCGCACGTTGCACCTAGTCCCGTTTTGATGGCACAACTAAGCGTCATCCAGAAGGCTGCGGCCGACTCCCCGGCCCAATGGCGGACTTGGTATTGGATCTGTCTTGGCGGCGTGGCGGTGTTCGTGGCGAGTGTCATGGTCATGCGTGGTCGTTGGAGTCCGACGGCAGCTCTTGCCGACGAGGCGGCGCATGATCGGGCGGTGGCCAGGGAAATGGAGCAACTCACCGGCGCGCCGGCCGAGTAGGGTCAGTTTAAATAAAAAGACCAGACCAGGAGGAATATTGATGACTACCACGGAGCCCTGGATGCCGCGACTTAAGGCAACCAGGCGGCTGACGGCCGCTCTGTTCGGCATTGCAGCGGTTGGGAGCGTAAGCGTTCCCGCCGTCGCGCAGACGTTGAACAGCGGTCAAGGCGCGTCGTCCAGCCAGCAGGTGGCGCACCCGTCGGCGGTGCCGCCGCTTCCGGCGCCAGAGGCGCTGTTTCCGACGATGTTCGGTGCGCAGCCCTGGTTGCGTGACCACGGCATCGCCATTCTCCTTGATACCATCGGGGAGCTTGCCGGCAACGTCACCGGCGGCGGTGGTCCACGCAATATTACCGGGAACACTGGCGGCGGCAGCAGCTTCGACGGCCAGGTCGGCTTCGAGACCGACATAGACTGGGAAAAGCTCGCCGGCATTACCGGCTTTTCCACCAACTCAATCATCATCTCGCGCTATGGCGGCCTGCCGGCGAGCTACCAAATCGGCGACACCCTGAACGCCAGCTCCGAGGTCTACGGCGCCGGCGGCAACGTGGTCGCCCATCTAGTGCAGGTCTACGGACAGGAGACGCTGCTTGGCGGCGGCCTGCAAATCCAGGCTGGTCGCATCCCCCTCGACGACTATTTCGACGCGTCGCCACTCTTCTGCGCCTACGCATCGAACGCGCTGTGCGGCAACCCGAAAAACTTCGTCGACAACGCCCTCTCCCACACCACCTATCCGGACGCCGGGTATGCGGTGCATGTGCTGTTCGCGCCCTCGCCGCACGCCTACATCCAGACCGGCGTGTATTTCAGCCAGAGCAATTTCTATAATTACGGCAAAGGCTTCCGCACGGGCTTTAACTGGAGCACCAACTACATCACCGGCGAGGCCTTCCCGGTCGAGATCGGCTGGGTACCGAGCTTTGGCGCACAGCATCTACCCGGGCACTACAAGCTCGGCTTCGTCTACGACAATAACACCCACCTGGATAATTACTACGCCATCAACGGCTCGGCCTTTGCCACGAACGGCCTGCCGCCGCGCAATCTGCACGGCACCAGCTCGGTCTATGTCCAGGCCGATCAGATGGTGGTGCGCAACGGCCCCGGTCCAAATTCCGGAATCATCGTGCTCGCCGGCTACTCGCACAATGATCCCGAGAGCGCGACACGCGCCGACCAGTTCTATGTCGGTGCGCAGGATCTTGGCTTTTGGAGTGCCCGTCCGTTCGATCAGATCAACCTGCTGGCGACCTATCAAACTGTCTCCGGGCTGCTCGGCAAATCCCAGGGTTACGAGCTCGACGAGGGCTTTTCCATCGTCTCCGGTGGCGCCAGCGGCATCCAGAACTATGGCATGACGTTCGAGGCGAACTACGCGATCCACGTCTATCGCGGCTTTACCTTCGCGCCGGATTTCCAGTACTACATCCGACCGAATGCCCAGGCCAATCTGCCGGACGCGGCTTTCCTCGGGTTCAAGACACACCTGGAGTTCTTCTGATCGATAGCGGGGTGACGGCATGGGCAGGTTCGGCGATTACCAGAACGAAATCTATATCGCCGGCCTGCATGGCCATCAGCCCCGGCTGCCGATCCGCTTCGAGGAGATGCAGGCCAAGGCGCATGCCGTGCTGCCGGCCAGCCTGGTCTCCTACGTTGCCGGCGGCTGCGGCAACGAACGCACCCAGGATGCCAATGTGGCGGCGTTCGACGGCTGGGGCCTGGTGCCACGTATGTTTGTCGGTGCGACCGAGCGCGACCTGTCCATCGACCTGTTCGGACTGAAGTTTCCCACACCCATTTTCATGAGCCCGATCGGGGTGATCGGGCTGTGCGCGCAGGATGGCCACGGCGACCTCGCCACCGCCCGAGCCGCATCGCAGACCGGCGTGCCGATGGTCGCCTCGACCCTCACTGTCGACCCGCTCGAGGACGTGGCCAAGGCGCTGGACCCGACACCCGGGTTTTTCCAGCTCTACACGCCAACAGACCGGGAATTGGCCGAGAGCCTGGTGCACCGCGCGGAGGCGGCCGGCTTCAAGGCGATTGTCGTCACCCTCGATACCTGGCTGACGGGATGGCGGCCACGCGACCTCAGCACGGCAAGCTTCCCACAACTCCGCGGGCTCTGCCTCGCCAATTACTTCTCCGACCCGCGATTTCGTGCCCAGCTTGCCAGGCCGCCCGAGCAGGATCTGCAGGCCGCCACGATGCAGTGGGCGCGCGTCTTCGGCAATCCGCTGACCTGGGATGACCTGCCGTGGCTGCGGTCGCTGACCAGGCTGCCTTTGCTGATCAAGGGCATCTGCCATCCCGATGATGCACGGCGCGCAATCGATGGCGGCGTCGACGGGATCTACTGTTCCAACCATGGCGGCCGGCAGGCCAATGGCGGCTTGGCCGCGCTGGACATGCTGCCCGGCATCGTCGCGGCGGCGGGCAAGGTGCCGGTGCTGTTCGATTCCGGTGTGCGCACCGGGACAGATGTCATCAAGGCGCTGGCGATGGGGGCTGCCGCGGTCGGCATCGGGCGTCCCTATGCCTACGGCCTTGCGGTCGGCGGGGTTGCCGGCATCGTCCACGTGCTGCGTTGCCTGCTGGCCGAGGCGGACCTATACATGGCGGTCGACGGATACCCAAGAATTGCCGAGCTTCGGCCAGACATGCTCCGGCGGGTGGCGCGGTAGTATCAGCAAGGACCATGATCATGGCGGATGACGCACGCGCAGTCCCGGGATCGCTGCAGGGCCGGATCGGACCGGAAGAATGGCAGGCGCGCGTCGACCTCGCCGCACTGTACAGGCTGGTGGCGCTGCATAATTGGGACGACGGCATCTTCACCCACATCTCGATGCGTGTGCCCGGTCCCGAGCACCATTTCCTGATCAATCCCTATGGCCTGTATTTCGAGGAGATGACCGCATCGAGCCTGGTCAAGGTCGACCTCGACGGACAGATCGTGATGCCAACCTCCTACCGGATCAACCCGGCTGGCTTCACCATCCATTCCGCGATCCATGCCGCGCGCGCCGACGCCCTGTGTGTGATGCATCTGCATACGCCGTGTGGCGTCGGCGTCTCGGCGCAGGCAGAGGGGTTGCTTCCGATCGGGCAGAACGCCCTGATCATGATCCCGCAGCTTGCCTATCACGAGTACGAGGGGGTCGCGACCAACCTCGACGAGCGGGAGCGTCTGGTCGCCGATCTCGGCGACTGCAACGCCATGCTGTTGCGCAACCACGGCACGTTGGCGGTAGGCGGCTCGGCCGCACATGTCTGGACGACCATGTTCTTCCTGGAGCGCGCCTGCGCGCAACAGGTGGCCGCCCTCTCCGCGGGACGCGCAAATATTCTGATCGCTCCGGAAGCGGCGCGGCAGACGATCGCGTCGCAGAACCCGCGAGAGGGAATGGCCAAGGCTGGCCAGCTCGGCTGGCCGGGGCTATTGCGCAAGCTCGATCGGCAAGCCCCGGGTTACGACAGCTGAAGGTCTAGCCGAGCGCCGCCTGCACGAGCGCCGCCGCCTTGCCATATGGCGCGAAGAACGCGTCGATATGGTCGCCCTCTCCGCGCACGACGACACCGCGCTGGTTGGAGAACTCCCTAAAGCCTTCAATGCCGTGATGGCGGCCCATGCCGCTCATCCCGACTCCGCCGAAGGCGAGAGACGGTAGCGCGCCCTGCAGGGCACAGGTATTGACCGCAGCACCGCCGGAGGTGATCTGCCCGAGAACATGCGCGATCGTGGCCTGGTCGTCGCCGAACACATACAAGCCGAGCGGCCGCTCTGAGGCATTGATCATCGCCACAGCCTCGTTGAGGTCGTCATAGGGCACGACCGGAAGGATCGGGCCGAAGATCTCTTCCTGCATGATGCGCAGGTCGGCTTTCGGGTCGATCACCAGCGAGATCGGCATCCGCCTTGTCTGTCGGTCGATCGCGCCATTCGGCTCGAGTGGTACGATCGTGCTGGCACGGTCGCGCGCTTCGTCCAAGAGGTCACAGAGGCGGTCAAGGTGGCGCTCCGAAATGATCCCTGTGCAATCCTCGCTTTGGGAATAATTTTCCGCCACGCGCGCCATGAACGCTTTCGACAGGCTGACGAAGTGGTCGACATCGGCGCGTGGCACCAGGCAGTAATCGACGGAGATGCACATCTGACCGTTCTTGACGGTCTTGGTGCCGATGACGGAGTCGACATTGGCGGCGGTGACCGAACCTGGTGTCAGCAGCGCCGGGCATTTGCCCCCCAACTCGAGCGTCACCGGCGTGAGATTGCGCGCGGCCGCCTGCATGATCTGCCTGCCGACATTGGGGCTGCCGGTATAGAGAAGATGGTCCCAGCGCAGCTCCGAGAAGGCGCGAGCCAAGTCCAGGCCGCCGACCACGACATGGACCAATGTCGGCTCGAAGGTCTTGGCCACCATCTCTCGCAGCAGCGCCGCACAGGCCGGCGTAAACTCCGAAGGCTTGACGATGACCCGATTGCCTGCCGCCAGCATCTCGATCATCGGTCCGACCGACAGGTCAAAGGGGAAGTTCCAGGGCACGATATTGCCGACGACTCCCTTCGGCTGGCTCTGGATGTAGGCCTGTGCCGTGCCAAGCATGGCCGCGTCGACGTCGCGCGGCGACGGACGCATCCATTCCTCCAGCCGTTCGAGGACGTAGTTGGCGCGGGCAACCGGGCCCAGCACCTCGATGAGATCGGAGGCCGGTACCGGATGGCAGCCGAAATCCTGACTGAGGGCCGCGCTGATCTGCTCGCGGTGACCGAGCAGCATGCCCATGAGCTTGCCGATTCGCGACTTGCGTTCGGCAAGGTCAGGCTGGCGATCCGCATGGAACGCCGCGCGCTGTGCCGCGAAGGCGGCATGGAGCTCCGCAATCGCCGCCTCGTCGCTCGTCGAAGCAGATCCGAACGAGGGTGGCGCCTTATCCAGGATGGACATTCTGGTTTCCTTCCGATGTTGCTCTTAAGTGTTGTGCTCGAAGTCGTGGCGTGGCTTTGCCATCTTCCGCAAGCCGTCTCGACGACCTCGAGCGATGTTCGATTAAATACCACAAGCGAAGCCATGATAAGGCTTGCGGGTAGAATTCCTGGCCGGTCCCGGTGAGAGGCGGTGCAGTCCAAGCCGTCGCAAGCGCACAAAAGTATCAAATTGCGGCCCTGATCCAGGTAGTTGGAAGGCAGCGGATACCCTATGATCCTTCCCAACACTGAGATCCGTAGCCGCGGCGCTGCCTGCGAGCTCAACGGACAATGGGAGGACACACGGGTGCGCGTTGCACGCACGACCACCAGTTTCACTCGGATTGATGCCGCGTTGCGATATAGCCGCGACTGCAGAAACCTTGTGCCGCGCAACGTTTTAAGAGCGTTCTGAGTGCTATGCCACGAGCCTAGCCAGGCAGTCCTGGGGGCGCTATCTTCACTATAGAAACGGAGAAACACGAATGAACGGTGTCACATCGAAGGCGGTCGGCGCGGCGGCGCTGGCGTTGGGGCTGCTCAACGGCACAGCCGCCTTCGCAGCAAACGTCTCCCACGCCAAGGTGGCATTCCTGATGCCGGACGAGGGCTCGACCCGCTACACGGAGCACGACCATCCCGGCTTCGTCGCCGAGATGAAGAAGCTCTGCCCGGGCTGCACGGTGCTCTACCAGAACGCGGACGCCGATGCGGCGCGCCAGCAGCAGCAGTTCAACTCGGTGATTTCCCAGGGTGCAAAGGCGATCGTTCTCGATCCGGTCGACTCCACCTCGGCCGCGTCGCTGGTCCATGAGGCGCAGAGCCAGGGCATCAAGGTGATCGCCTATGATCGGCCGATCCCGTCCGCCAAGGCCGACTACTATGTCTCGTTCAACAATCAGCAAATCGGCAAGACGATCGCGCAATCGCTGGTCAAGCATCTCAAGGCGACCAATGTGCCGACCACCGGCGACGGTGTCCTCGAGGTCAATGGCTCGCCCACCGATGCCGCGGCCGGCCTGATCAAGAAGGGTGTTCACCAGGGCCTCGCCGGCAGCGGCTACAAGACGCTCGCCGAATACGACACCCCCGACTGGGAGCCCTCGAAGGCACAGCAGTGGGTCAGTGGCCAGATCTCGCGCTTCGGCAAGAAGATCGTCGGCGTGGTCGCGGCCAATGACGGCACCGGCGGTGGCGCGATCGCGGCCTTCAAGGCGGCTGGCGTCAATCCGGTCCCGCCGGTCACCGGCAACGACGCCACCATCGCCGGATTGCAGCTCATTATCGCCGGCGACCAGTACAACACCATCTCCAAGCCGAGCGAAATCGTCGCGGCCGCCGCGGCGAAGGTCGCCATGAGCCTGCTCCGGGGCGAGACACCAAAGGCCGACACCACCTTGTTCGGCACGCCGACGCAGCTCTTCACCCCGACGTTGATCACCGCCGGCGACATCAAGGCGGATATCATCAACAAGAAGGTCAATGGCCAGCCGATCGAGCCGGCTTCCGTGCTCTGCACCGGCCGCTACTCCGCGGGTTGTGAGAAGCTCGGCATCTCGACGCCCTGAAGCACGTTGTTCAGCGACCCCCGCACATCCTAAGACAGGTATGCGGGGGCGCTGGACGCTCTCTCTTCATCGGCCCTATCCTCCAGACGTCTAAAAGGTTGCCCGCATGACAGAACCTTCGCAGCGGCCGGTGCCTGCAAGCGAGGTCGTGCTTAGCCTCAGCGGCATCTCCAAGAATTTCGGCGCGGTCTCCGCACTCACTGATAT
This sequence comes from Lichenicoccus sp., assembly GCF_965276875.1. Classification (GTDB taxonomy): domain Bacteria; phylum Pseudomonadota; class Alphaproteobacteria; order Acetobacterales; family Acetobacteraceae; genus Lichenicoccus. The sequence continues at coordinate 2,350,249 of NZ_OZ255701.1, forward strand.
CGATCTGGAGGTGCACGCGGGAGAGGTGGTGGCACTGGTCGGCGATAACGGCGCCGGCAAGTCGACTCTGGTCAAGATCCTGGCCGGCGTCCACCAGGCCAGTTCCGGTACAATGACCTTTCGCGGCAAACCCGTGACCCTCGCCGATCCGAGTGCGTCGCTTTCGCTTGGTATCGCCACGGTCTTTCAGGACCTGGCACTTTGCGAGAACCTGGACGTGGTCGCCAACATCTTCCTCGGCAAGGAATTGCATCCGGTGCAGCTCGACGAGGTCGCCATGGAAACCCGCGCCTGGACGTTGCTGCGCGAGCTGTCGGCACGCATCCCGAGCGTGCGCGAGGCGGTGGTCTCGCTCTCCGGCGGTCAGCGCCAGACGGTCGCCATCGCACGGTCGCTGCTTCTCGATCCCAAGCTCATCCTGCTCGACGAGCCCACCGCGGCCCTCGGCGTCGCGCAGACCGCCGAGGTGCTCGACCTGATCGAACGGGTGCGCGATCGCGGCCTCGGTGTCGTGATGATCAGCCATAACATGGAGGACGTGCGCGCCGTCGCTGACCGTATCGTCGTGCTGCGGTTGGGCCGCAACAACGGCACCTTCTATCCCGATGCCTCAAACCAGGAATTGGTCAGCGCCATTACCGGCGCCTCGGACAATTCGGTGTCGCGCAGGTCTGGGCGGCGCCGTGCCCAGCATGAACTCACCCAGGAACAACACCCTTGAGCACTGACAGCACCGGCAATCTCAAGGCGAGCCCGCCAACCGGCCCGTTGCTCGATCGAAGCGACGAGCGGGTAAAGCATGCCACCGGCTTTGGTGGCGCGATCCGGGCCTTTCTCGATCGCGTCCGGTCCGGCGAACTCGGCGCACTGCCGGTCGTCATCGGCCTGGTGATCATCTGGACCGTGTTCGAGAGCCTCAACACGGTGTTCCTGTCGAGCAACAACCTGGTCAACCTGCTGTTCGACTCCTCGACCGTTGGCGTGATCTCGCTCGGCATCGTCTGCATCCTGATGGTCGGCGAGATCGACCTGTCGGTCGGCTCGATGAGCGGCTTCGCCTCGGCGATGGTCGGCGTGCTCTGGGTCAACACAGGCTGGCCGGTATGGCTCGCGGTGCTCGCCGCACTCGCGGCAGGGGCGATCGTCGGCCTGATCTACGCGCAGCTCTTCAACCGTTTCGGCATGCCGAGCTTCGTCTCGACCCTGGCCGGTCTGCTCGCCATCCTGGGCCTGCAGCTCTACATCCTCGGCCAGAGCGGATCGATCAACCTGCCCTACGGTTCGGCAATGGTGAATATCGGCCAGTCCTTGTTCATGCCGCACATCGTCGCCTTCATCATCGCACTCGTACCCGGCATCGTTATCTTTGCCACCGGCTACCGGACCGCGGTACGCCGTCGTCAGGCCGGCCTGTCGGCGCAGTCGCTCAATGCGATGCTGATCCGCGCGCTGGTGCTCACGGTCGTGCTCGAGGTGATTGCGTTCTATCTCAATCTGGATCGCGGCGTGCCATGGATGTTCGGCTTCTTCGTCGGCCTGGTCGTGGCATTGAACTATGCGCTGACCCGGACGATCTGGGGACGCTGGATCACCGCGGTCGGTGGCAACCGTGAGGCAGCGCGGCGCGCCGGTATCAACGTCAGGCTGATCTATACCAGCGCCTTCGTGCTCTGCTCGGTGCTTGCGGCCATCGGCGGCGTGCTCTCGTCGGCACGCCTGGCCTCCGCAAGCCAGCAGGCCGGCACCGGTGACGTCAACCTCGACGCGATCGCGGCGGCGGTCATCGGCGGCACGAGCCTGTTCGGCGGTCGCGGCAGCGCCTACTCAGCACTTCTTGGCATCATCGTCATCGAGTCGATTTCCAATGGGCTGACGCTGCTCGATCTTTCGTCTTCGTTGCGTTACATGATCACCGGCGGCGTGCTCGCCATTGCGGTCATCGTCGACTCGCTGGCACGGCGCTCACGCGTGTCGCATGGTCGCGCCTGATCACAAGGATTTCTGCAAGGCGGTGGTGGAGCTGAGGGGAATCGAACCCCTGACCTCCTCATTGCGAACGAGGCGCTCTACCAACTGAGCTACAGCCCCGCCTTGCAGGGGCCGGAAAATAGCCAAGGCCGGGTTTAAGTCAAGCACTGCCGCAGGATCCCGACGTTGCGCAGCCCTGCCGGTGTCGCTAGCTTCCGGCATCCTCTGCGGAGCGTTTGCGCGTGCTTCTGGCCAGTATTTTCCGGCTTCTTTTCCTGCTGATCAGCCTCTTCTCCTGGGCGATCATCCTTTCGGCGGTATTCAGCATGCTGTTTGCCTTCGGGGTGCTCGACACCCGCAACCGTCTGGTCTGGAGCATAGGCAACTTCCTCAACCGCCTCACCGACCCAGTGCTGGCGCCGGTCCGCAGGGTGCTGCCGCTGTTCGGCAACATCGACCTGTCGCCTCTGGTGGTGCTGCTCCTGCTGCAATATGTCGTGTCGCCGTTGCTGGCCGAACTTGAAATGCGAATTGCCATGACCGGGTTCGATGCAGGCGGGTCCTGAACGCAGTCCTTGATTCCCAACCACCAAATCGCTAAGTGAGCGATCGGCGCGCCGCGCGCGCTCGATATGTCCATACCCTTTTGAGGGTTTTCCTGGCGCGGACGGGATGCCGCCACCGCAGGAACGACGTCATCGGCCCATAACGCGACTCCATCCCCCCAGGCCGTGGCGGCCCGAATGGCTTCGGTAAGCCATCCCTTCTTCAATCCATCCGCGATCATGCGTGCTTGAACCTTCCCTTGTTCGGAATGGTCCTGTTCGAGCGTGATCCTGACCCTGGCGCCAGGAGGCGCCCCGAATGACCAGTTTTGCCGATCTCAAACTCGCCGAACCCTTGCTGCGTGCACTTCACGAAGAGGGTTATACGGAGCCGACGCCGATCCAGGTGGGTGCGATCCCGCATCTGCTGCATGGCCGCGACCTGCTGGGCCTAGCCCAGACCGGCACCGGCAAGACCGCGGCGTTCGCGCTGCCGATCCTGCAACGGCTCTCCAGCCATCGCCACCCGGCCAAGCCAAAAGGCGCGCGCGTCCTGGTGCTGGCGCCGACTCGCGAGCTTGCCTCGCAGATCGACGCCAGCTTTGTCACCTACGGCCGCCACATGCGCCTGTCGCACGCCGTCGTGTTCGGCGGTGTTGGCCAGGGACGCCAGGTTGATGCGCTGCGACGCGGCGTCGATGTGCTGGTCGCAGCCCCCGGGCGCCTACTCGACCTGATCGGGCAGGGCCATATCGACCTGTCCTCGGTCGAGGTGCTGGTGCTCGACGAAGCCGACCGCATGCTCGATATGGGCTTCGTTCGCGATATTCGTCGCGTCGTCTCGATGCTGCCGCGCGAGCGTCAGACCCTGCTGTTCTCCGCCACCATGCCGAAGAGCATCGCTGAACTCGCGTCCGGACTACTGCGCGACCCGGCGCGCGTCGAAGTGACGCCGCCCTCGACCACCGTCGAGCGGGTCCGCCAGGCGGTGATGTTCGTCGAGGAAAGCGACAAGAAGGCAGCCACACTGATGCTGCTGAAATCGCCCAAGGTGCAGCGCGCCATCGTCTTTACCCTGATGAAGCACGAAGCCAACAAGGTCTCGGAGTTCCTCTGCAAGTCGGGGATCGTCGCCGAGGCGATCCACGGCAACAAGTCCCAGGGAGCGCGCGAGCGGGCGATGGCCGGGTTCCGCTCCGGTCAGGTCAAGGTGCTCGTCGCCACCGACATCGCCGCGCGCGGCATCGACGTCGACGATGTGAGCCACGTGTTCAACTATGATCTGCCCAACGTACCGGAAAGCTACGTGCACCGGATCGGCCGCACCGCGCGTGCCGGGCGGGACGGCTGGGCGGTCTCGCTATGCGACTCCGAGCAGCGCGCCTGGCTACGCGACATCGAACGCGAGATTGGTCAAAATATTCCGGTGTTCGCCGATCATCCACACCATTCCGAGGGGGCGCGCCAATCGACCAAGCGGCCGCCTGTATTGGGCGGCGGTGGCGGCCAGAGAGGCGGCCGCAATCAGGGCCGCGGCGGCCGCCCAGGAGCGCGGCGCGCCGCCTGACGCAAAAAATTCTTGTGCGGCGCAACAAAGGTGTTGACGTGGCACCAGGGCGCTGCCATTATCACAACCGCGGCGCTGCTTAGGCGCGCCGCATCTTGGACGTTTCCTCCCTAAACTTGGGCGGCGCCTCGTGCGCCGCCTTTTTTTTGGCATCAGCGCGGTTTGCCCGCAGTCTGAGCATCCTTGGTGCTGCATTCCCGTTAACGCCAGGACGGTCCCTATCCGCCCGAGGTGAACGATGCTGATTTCGACGCGCCTGCATGGGGTGATCGACTACGCCGCAGCCTCACTGCTTGGCATGCTCGCAACACGACGGGTGCTGACCGCTCCGGTGAGCCGCAGCCTGGGCATCGTCAGCCTGGTCCATGCCGGCTATGCCACGCAGACCGACTACGAGGCTGGTCTCGCAGCCAAGCTCACCATGCGCCAGCACCTTGCTCTCGACACGGTTGGTGCCGCCGCGTTGTGCGCTGCCGGCGCCCTGTTGCGTGGACAGCCGGCTTGGCAGCGTGGGCTGCTGATCGGACTGGGTCTTGCCGAGCTCGTGACGGTCAATCTCAGCAGCGCCGAACCGATGAGCGGACCCGGGCAGAATGCCGGGCCGGTCGACCGTCTCCTGCAGAACCCGGCGCTCCCCGACGACCAGGTCGGCTATCCGCCGCTCGACACGCCAAAGCCCGTGGCACCCGACATCTTCGTCATCGACAGCCTGCTGCCTGGGCAAATCGGCCGCGTATTGCCGGTCCGGATGACGGTCATTCGATTGCCGAACGACGATCTGATTCTGGTCTCGCCGACCCGCTTCAGCGCCGAGTTACGCGACAAGCTCGAGATGCTGGGCCGGATACGCCATCTGGTGGCGCCAAGCCTGGTGCATTGGATGTTTCTCAAGGACTGGCAGAGCGCGTGTCCGGACACGACAAGCTGGGCGGCGCAGGGGCTGCGTGGACGCGGACAGGTACGCAGGAGCGGTGTTCGCCTGGATCGCGACCTCAGCGACATCTCCCCGCCGGAATGGGGCGGCGTGATTGAGATGGAGACGATTACGGGCAGTTTCGGCTTTCGCGAGACGGCCTTGTTCCATACGCCGACACGCACGCTGCTGTTGGCTGACCTGGTCATCAACCTCGAGATCTGGAAGCTGCCGGTGCTGGTCCGTCCGCTGGTGCGGATGTTCGGGTCCATGGCGCCGGACGGAATGCCGCCGCCTTATGTCAGGGCGATCGTGCGCGGCGGCCGACCGGCGGCAATCGCCGCGGCCCGGCGCCTGATCGGCCGACAGCCGGAACGAGTGATTTTCGCGCACGGACGATGGTTCGAGACCGATGCGACCGTGGCGCTGCAGCGCTCATTGCGCTGGCTCCTGTGATGCGTTCAGGCGGTAGCCTTGGGCCGGCCGCGACGGCGTGGTTCCGAGGCATTGTCGGCCTTGCGGCCTAAACCGATCTCCTTGGCAAGATCGCTGCGGCGCTCCGCATAAGACGGGGCAACCATCGGGTACTCGCGCGGCAGACCCCAGCGCTCCCGATACTGGTCGGGGGTCATGCTGTAGGCGCTCTGCAGATGCCGCTTGAGCATCTTGAGCTTCTTGCCGTCCTCCAGGCAGACGATGTAGTCCGGAAAGACGCTCTTCTTGATCGGGACCGCCGGTACCGGCTTTTCGGGAGCGGCCGCCTCGATAACGCCGCCCTTGAGTGCGCTCAGCGTCTTGAAGACGTCTTGAATGAGGCCGGGCAGGGCCGAGGCATCGACGGTATTGTTCGATACATGCGCGCTCACGATCTGGGCGGCGAGTTCCAACGGCTCAACGGCATCATCTGACATTAAAATATACCCGCGGTCTGGACTTGCGAACATAGCGACGAGTTGCGCTTTTAACAATCGCGGCGCCTCGACGCGCTAACCAATAGTTTTTATGCTTAAGCTGTTCGTCTCCCGGTTGACAACGGCCAGTCTTCGGATCACCAGCCAAGGCCGGGGAGGCCTCAATGCCGCGTCTCGACATCGCCGTGCGAGGCTTGTTCGCAACGCCCGTGGCTGCGGTCGTGGTTCCGGACAGTGCGGAGCGCAATCGCGAACTGACCGAAATCATTCTGCGCAGGCGGGCTGCCACGCCATCGATCCAGGCCTCCAACGCCGGCGGCTGGCACTCCGATCGCGACATCGCAAATTGGGGCGGTACGCGTGTCAACGAAGTGCTGGATCTCGGCCGCCAGGTAGCCAACCAGCTCACGGCCGATCGAGGTGGCCGCAGAATCAGCCCCAAATGGTCGCTCCAGGCCTGGGCCAACGTCAATGGACCGGGCGACGGCAATATCAGCCATTACCATCCCGGCAGCTTCTGGTCGGGGACATACTATGTGGAGGATGGCGGCTGCGGTGCCGACCCAAACCTCGGCGGCGAGTTCGAAATGCTCGATCCGCGCGGTCCGGGTCCGGGGATGTATGCGCCGGCGCTGCAATTCGCCGCCGAGGGCGTGGCCGCCGCCGGCGCCGGCGAGACCATCCGGCCGAAGCCTGGGCTGTTGTTCGTGTTTCCGTCATGGCTGTTGCATCAGGTCCGGCCGTATCGCGGCAACGGCCTGCGGATTTCCATCGCCTTCAACCTGGGTTTGCCCAGACCGGGCGTCGAATGAAAGAGCAGCCAAATCCGATCTCGCGCCGTCAGCGTGACATCGCGGCATTGATCCGTCAGAGCGGTCGCGTCGCGGTCGACGAACTTGCCGCGCGCTTCGATGTCACCGCGCAGACCATCCGGCGCGACCTCGCCGAACTCAGCGGCGCCCGGATCATCACCCGCACGCATGGCGGTGCGGTGGTCGCCTCGGGGGTCGAAAACCTTGCCTACGATGCCCGCAAGCTGGTCGCCCACGACGCCAAGGCGCGCATCGGCCAGGCCGCGGCCAAGCTGATCCCCGACCACTCCTCTTTGTTCATCAATCTCGGCACCACGACCGAGGAGGTGGCACAGTGCATCGCCGGCCACGAGGGTCTGCTGGTGGTGACCAATAACATCAACGTCGCCAACGCGCTGTATCGCAACAGTTCGATCAGCGTCATCATCACCGGTGGCACCATACGCGCCAGCGACGGTGGCATCGTCGGGCGCATGGCGGCCGAGACCGTTCGCCAGTTCAAGGTCGACACAGCCATCATCGGCACCTCGGCGATCGACGAGGACGGTACCCTGCTCGATTACGATTTGCGCGAGGTGCAGGTCTCGCGCGCCTTCATCGAGAACGCGCACCGGGTCGTGCTGGTGACCGACAGCAGCAAGTTCAGCCGGCGTGCGCCCGTGCGGATCGGCCGGCTGGACGAGATCGACGTGCTGGTCACCGAGCGACTGCCGAGTGTGGCCGTCGCCGAAATGTGCGAGCGCCTGAAGATCGAGGTGATCGAGACCGGGGCGCCGGAGGCAGCCTGCCCCGTACGGGACACCAGCGACGATTGATCATTATGATCGTTCTGGCGCGCGTTTTTTGCGCTTGTGCTTTCGTTTTGTTCGTGGGCTAACTGACTCGATCAGCTGCGCAATGGACGCACGCTTGCAGGAGCCCTTTGTCCTTGGATCTAAGCCCCTCTGGCCTGACCCATGACATCGCCATCATAGGTGGCGGCATTAACGGCTGCGGCATCGCCCGCGACGCCGCCGGTCGCGGCTGGAGCGTGTTCCTGTGCGAACAGAACGACCTCGGTTCGGGGACATCGAGCGCCTCGACCAAGCTGGTGCATGGCGGGCTGCGTTATCTCGAGCAGTACGAGTTCCGACTGGTGCGCGAGGCGCTGCTCGAGCGCGAGGTGCTTTGGGGCATCGCCCCGCATATCATCTGGCCGCTGCGTTTCGTGCTGCCCTACCATCGCAAGCTGCGGCCGCGCTGGCTGCTCCGGCTGGGCCTGTTCCTCTACGACCATATCGGCGGCCGCAAGAAGCTGCCGCCGACGCGGGTCGTCCGCCTTGATCGTGATGAGACCGGCAAGCCGCTCAAGCCGGAGTTCAAGCGTGGCTTCGAATATTCCGACTGCTGGGTCGAGGATTCGCGTCTTGTGGTGCTGAACGCACGCGCCGCCGCCGATCTCGGGGCCACCATCGCCACCCGTAGCCGCTGCCTGTCGGCCGCACGGCAAGACGGGTTATGGCATGTGGTCGTGCAAGGCACGCAGGACGCGGCCCCGTACGAGATCAGGGCACGCTGCCTGATCAACGCGGCGGGCCCCTGGGTCGGCGATGTATCGCAACTGGTGATGCGCGACAATCACCGCACACCGGTACGTCTGGTGCAGGGCAGCCATATCGTCGTGCCGAAGCTCTACGATCACGACGGCTGCTACATTTTCCAGAACGCGGACAAGCGCATCTTCTTCGTCATCCCATACGAGCAGCATTTCACCCTGATCGGCACCACGGATCGCGACTACAGCGGCGATGTCGCGGCGGTCCACGCGACCGACGAGGAAATTGCTTATCTGTGCCGGTCGACCTCCGAATATCTACGCTGCCCGGTGACGCCCGACATGGTGGTTTGGACCTATTCTGGCGTGCGGCCGCTGTTCGACGAGAGCGGCGATGGCACCGCGCAGGCGACGACACGCGACTACGTCCTCAAGCTCGACGCGCCATCCGGCGAGCCGGCGCTGCTTTCCGTGTTTGGCGGCAAGATCACCACCTATCGCCGTCTTGCCGAGGCAGCACTTGCCAAGCTTGCGCCGCATCTTCCGCGCGCCCCAGGGCAGCCCGAGGGCTGGACCGGACGCACAAAGCTGCCGGGCGGGGATTTCCCGACTGACGGTGTCGAGGCCTTGCTGGCCGCGGCAGCCAAAACCTATCCCTTCCTCACCGCGACGCATCTGCGCCGGCTGTTGCGCGCCTACGGCACGCGCATGCACGACATTCTTGCGGGAGCCCGTTGCCTCGCCGATCTCGGGCAGCTTTATGGCGCCGATTTCACCGAGGCGGAGCTGCGTTACCTGGTGCAGGTCGAATGGGTGCGGACTGCCGCGGACGCGGTATGGCGACGCAGCAAGCTTGGATTGAGGCTTGCGCCAGAGCAAATTGCCAGGATTGATGAGGCCCTGATACGGATGGCGGCAGCGCCGGCTGCGTTCGAGGAGCATCGCCAATGAGCCTGGTGCTCGACCGGGTCGGCCTCCGTCTCGGCGAAGACATCCATATCGACGATGTCTCGCTGACCTTCGAGCGCGGCACGATGAACATCCTGCTTGGGCCGACCCTCGCCGGCAAGACAACGCTGATGCGCCTGATGGCGGGCCTCGACAAACCCACCATGGGCGCCATCCAGGTCAACGGAAAAAACGTCGCCAACATACCGGTGCGCAAGCGCTCAGTGGCCATGGTCTATCAGCAGTTCGTCAACTATCCCTCACTCACCGTCTACGAGAATATCGCCTCGCCGTTGCGGGTCGCGCGCCTGGGCGCATCAGAGATCGAGGCGCGGGTGCGTGAGGCCTCACGCGTGCTGCAGCTTGATGCATTTCTCAAGCGCCTGCCGGCGCAGCTCTCCGGCGGCCAGCAGCAGCGCGTCGCCATCGCCCGCGCGCTGGTCAAGCGGGCCGACCTGGTTCTGCTCGACGAGCCGCTCGCCAATCTCGACTACAAGCTGCGCGAGGAGCTGCGCGAGGAACTGCCGCGGCTGTTCGCCGCCAGCGGCGCGATCCTGGTCTACGCGACTACCGAACCGAGTGAGGCGCTGCTGCTTGGCGGCATGACGGCGACGCTCTGGCAGGGCCGCGTCACTCAGGTGGGCGAGACCCCGCGGGTCTATCGGCGCCCGGCCAACATTGATGCGGCACGGGTATTCTCCGATCCGCCGCTCAACGAATTGGCCGTCACCCGGCGTGCCGATACGATCAGCTTCGGCGACGGCCGCACGGCGCCCGCGTCCGACCTGCTGCCCGATGTCCCGGACGGAAGCTACGTGGTGGGTTTCCGCGTCGAGCACGCCTTGATCTATCGCCCTGAGGACAATCAGGGCGGCTTCGCCGGCACTGTCTCCGTGACCGAAATCAGTGGCTCGGAGAGCTTCGTGCATGTCGATCTCGGTTTCGCCACCTGGGTGGCGTTGGTCCTGGGGGTGCATGAGTGGGAGCCGGGATTGCCTGCCGAGATCGCCATCGATCCACGTAGCCTGTTCGTTTTCTCCGAGGACGGTGCGTTGATCGCCGCCCCCAGAAATCCCGCCGACGCGGTGCCGCTGCCGGTTGGGGTGGCTTGAGCGAACGCATGGCAACCATAACCCTCGATCACATCGCCCACGCCTACGACTCCTCCGGGAGCACGGAGCGGAAATACGCCCTCAAGCCGCTCGACTATGTCTGGCAGAATGGTCGCGCCTATGCCCTGCTCGGACCGTCCGGCTGTGGCAAGACGACGCTGCTGAACATTATCTCCGGTCTGGTGGTGCCCTCCGACGGACGGCTGTTGTTCGACGGTGTCGATGTCACCAGGATGGCGACCGAGAAGCGCAACATCGCCCAGGTATTCCAGTTTCCGGTCATCTACGACACCATGTCGGTGGCCCAGAACCTGGCGTTTCCGTTGCGCAATCGTGGCATGAACCGGGCGTCGATCGCGGCCCGCGTCGACGAGATCGCAGGATTGCTCGATCTGCGGCCGGTGTTGCAGCGCCGCGCACGCGGTCTGACCGCCGATGCCAAGCAGAAGATCTCGCTGGGTCGCGGCCTGGTGCGCGCCGATGTCTCTGCCGTGCTGTTCGACGAACCGCTGACCGTGATTGATCCCGCGCTGAAATGGGAGCTGCGCTCGAAGCTCAAGGAAGTGCATCGCGCACTCGACCTGCTGATGATCTACGTCACCCACGATCAGGTGGAGGCGATGACGTTCGCCGACGAGGTGGTCGTGATGAATGACGGGCAGGTGCTGCAGATCGGCACGCCGGCCGACCTGTTCGAGCGTCCGGCGCACCGTTTCGTCGGCTATTTCATCGGCTCGCCGGGCATGAACTTCGTGCCCGCGATCGTTGACGGCGCCTATGCCTATGCCGGTGACGTGCGCTTCGACCTCGGTCGCCCCTATCCACAGCCGCAGGCCGGCTGTGACGTGCTACTCGGCTTTCGTCCGGATTATGCGTTCCTCTCGTCCTCAGCGGGCATTCCGGTGCGGGTGCTGCGGATCGAGGATCTCGGCAGGCGGCGGCTGGCGCGTGTCGCCATCGGGTCGTTCGAGGCAACGGTGAGCCTGCCGCCGGATGTCACGCTGCACGGGCAGGATGCCTTCCTCGGCATCGCGCCCGAGCAATTGCATGTGTATGTCGACGAGCATCGGATCTCGCATGTTTGACAAACCCTGGAACAATCGCGCCTGGCTCTTCGTGGTCCCGGTGCTGATCTTCGTGATGTTCTCCTCGATCGTGCCGATGATGACCGTGGTGAACTACTCCATCCAGGACACGATGGGGCAAAACCACTTCTTCTGGAAAGGCATCGGCTGGTTTCAGGGCCTGCTCGATCCAAGCACGGATATCGGTGGCCGCTTCGCCGGGGCGCTGGTGCGCAACCTGTGGTTTTCGTTAATTGTTCTTACGATCGAACTGCCACTCGGCATCGCGGTGGCGCTCTGCATCCCGCGGCGGGGCTGGACGGTCGGCGCCACCCTGGTGCTCGTGGCGCTGCCGCTTCTGATTCCGTACACCGTGGTCGGCACGATCCGGGAGATCTTCGCGAGGCAGGACGTCGGCTTGCTCGGAGCAGCGCTGAATGGTCTGGGAATCCCTTATAACGACACCCAGAACGCGGCGTCAGCCTGGGCGACCATCATCGTGATGGATGTGTGGCACTGGACCGGGCTCGTCGCACTGCTGTCCTATGCGGGGCTAAGATCGATCCCGGAGGCGTTTTATCAGGCTGCACGTATTGATGGCGCCAGCCGCTGGTCGGTGTTCCGCAATATCGAACTCCCCAAGCTGCGCAAGGTGCTGGTAATCGCAACGCTGCTTCGCTTCATGGGCAGCTTCATGATCTATACGGAGCCATCACTGGTCACCGGCGGTGGCCCCGGCTCGGCGACGAGTTTTCTATCGCTGGACCTTGTGAAGATCGCACTGGGACAGGTCGACCTTGGCGATGCCGCGGCGATGTCCCTGGTCTACAACCTCATCACGCTGACGATCTCCTGGATTTTCTTTACCATCATGACGCAGCTCGATCGGCGGGGAGCCGAGTGATGCGGATTCAGGGACGCCATCTCGGCATCATCGCATATCTGATAGCCTTGTTCCTGCCCATCTACTGGCTGCTGAACATGAGCTTCAAGACCAACGACGAGATCATGTCCGGCATAAGCTTGTGGCCGCACAGGTTCACGCTGGCAAACTACGAACACATCTTCACCGATCCGGCCTGGTACGATGGCTTCATCCACTCGCTGACCTATGTCGCCCTAAACACGGTCATGTCCGTGACGGTCGCGCTGCCGGCTGCCTACGCCTTCAGCCGCTACCGGTTCGTCGGCGACAGACACCTGTTCTTCTGGTTGCTTTCGAACCTGATGGCCCCGCCAGCCGTATATGCCATGCCATTCTTCAATTTTTATTACTCACTCGGGTTGTTCGATACAGTCTGGGCGGTGGCTCTCGCGCATTGCCTGTTCAACGTGCCGCTTGCGGTATGGATCCTGGAGGGCTTCATTTCAGGCGTCCCGCGTGAGATCGACGAGACGGCCTCGCTGGACGGTTACAGCTTTCCGCGGTTTTTCATACGAATCTTCACTCCGTTGATTGCAAACGGCATCGGAGTTGCGGCATTCTTCTGTTTCATGTTCTCATGGATAGAGTCGCTGATAGCAACGACCCTGACGACTAACAATGCCCAGCCGATCGTATCCGTCATGTCGCGGGTTTACTCATCCTCAGGCATGAACTGGGGCCTCCTCGCGGCGGTGGGGGTTCTCACCATGGTTCCCGGTGCGATCGTCATCTGGTTCGTGCGCAACCACATTGCCAAGGGCTTTGCCCTTGGCCGCGTCTAGCTGGACAGGAGCGCCGACATGGATTGGATGGCCTGGACCTGGGAGACCGGTGCTTTCTTCGGAATTATTGCGGCACTCCTGGCAATCATGACAATTCTTGCGATTTATCGGCCTGAGACACCAAGGCGGGGAATTCTCCGGTTTCCGACGACCCGTGGGGATCGGCTGTTCGTATCTCTTATTGGCTCGGCATTTATCTTCATCCTATGGATCCGGCTTACCGGCGGCGACAATCCCTACTATCCGGCAGGCGCCGCCGCTCTCTACAGCGTCGCGATGTTCCGCTACGCCTGACTTCGACAACAATCGGCAGACCGCCGTGTTCCCACGTGCGGCTCCGCAGGAGGAAAGAACAAGAAAATGAAGAGACGTGACGTCATAGTCGGTGGAGCTGCCGCGGCGGCAGGCGCCAGCCTTGTCGGAAGCACTTCCTCACAGGCGCAACAGCCATTCGATGCCGACAGGCAGAAGGCGGCGGCCAAGAAGTGGATTGACAATGAATTTCAGCCATCGACGCTCGGCAAGGACCAGCAGATGGCGGAAATGGAGTGGTTCATCAACGCCGCGAAGCCTTTTGTCGGGACCAAGCTGAGCACGGTGTCCGAGCAGCTGTCGATCCACGAGTACGAATCAAAGGTTTTGACTAAGGCATTCGCCGAGATCACTGGCATCGAGGTGCGCCATGACCTGATGAGTGAGGGCATCGAAGTCGAAAAGCTGGAGGTCGAGATCCAGTCCGGACGGCCGATCTACGACTTCTGGATGAACGATTCCGACTTTATTGGCACCCACCCACGCTATCGCGACATCGTCGGCGGCTCCCTCACCGACTTTATGGCGAACGAAGGCAAGGACATCACGAACCCGACACTGGATCTGAAAGACTTCATCGGCCTGTCCTTTGCGACCTTTACTGACGGCAAGCTCTATCAGTTGCCTGACCAGCAGTTCGCCAATCTTTACTGGTTTCGGTATGATTGGTTCAAGCGCCCGGAGCTGAAGGCGCAATTCAAGCAGAAGCACGGCTACGAGCTGGGTGTCCCAGTCAACTGGTCGGCCTACGAGGATATTGCCGATTTTTTCACGAACGACGTCAAGACGATCGACGGCGTCCGCATCTATGGTCATATGGATTACGGCAAGAAGGGTCCGTCGCTCGGCTGGCGCTTTACGGACGCGTGGCTGTCGATGGCCGGTGCGGGAGACCGTGGCTTGCCGAACGGCCTGCCGGTCGACGAATGGGGCATTCGCAACGAAGGTGGGCGGCCGCGCGGCTCTTCGACGTCACGAGGTGGCGCTGCCAACGGCCCCGCGGCAGTCTTCGCCTTGACCAAATATATCGAGTGGCTGAAAAAGTACGCGCCTCCCGAGGCGACAAGCATGGACTTCTACGAAGCCGGCCCGGTTCCCGGACAAGGTCACATTGCGCAGCAAATCTTCTGGTACACGGCTTTCACCGACAGCATGACGAAGCCGGGAATGGCCGTCGTGAATGCCGACGGCACGCCAAAATGGCGCATGGCGCCCAGCCCACACGGCCCCTACTGGAAAAAAGGCCAAAAGCTTGGCTATCAGGACCAGGGTTGTTGGACCATGCTCAAATACGCTCCGATGGAGCATATCAAGGCGGGCTGGCTCTACGCTCAGTTTTGTGTATCCAAAACGATATCCCTAAGGAAGTCGCACGCGTTTTATCACTTCATTCGCGAAAGCGATATCATGAGTCCCGCGATGACCGAGATCGCGCCTAAATTGGGCGGCCTGGTCGAGTTCTACCGCAGCCCGGCGCGCAAGCTCTGGACACCAACCGGGGTGAACGTGCCGGATTACGGCAAGATGGCGCAGGTCTGGTGGCAAAACATCGCCAACGCGGTCGCGGGCACGGTCACGCCGCAACAAGCGATGGACGGAGTCGCCCACGACCAGGACGCGATCATGACTCGTCTCCAGGAGTCCGGGGTGCAGGGGGATCGCGGGCCGTTAATGAACAAGCCACGCGACCCGGAATACTGGTTCAAGAAGGCCGAGACCGACGGAAACCTTGCACCCCAGCGCAAGCTGGCGAATGAAAAGCCGCAAGGTCAAACGGTCGACTACGATGAGCTTATAAAAGGCTGGAGCGAACCCTCAACAAAGTAGTGCCAAGCGCGCACCTCTAAGATGGGCCGGGGGGGAACACGGCTTGGTGTTTCCCCCCATAACGTAGGCGCAGCATGGATTCCGTCTCCCACATCCTGGTGATCGACCAGGGCACCACCTCGACCCGATCGATCGTCTTCGACTCCGATCTACGGCCGCTCGCCAGCGCGCAGGAGGAATTCCCCCAGATCTACCCGCATTCCGGGTGGGTCGAGCATAATCCGGAAAGCCTGTGGGCAACCGCGCTCGGCACCGCGCGGAGGGCCATGCAGCAGGCTGGACTACGGGCAGGCGATCTCGCGGCTCTCGGTATCGCCAACCAGCGCGAGACCACGCTGATCTGGGAGCGCGCCACCGGAAGACCGATCTTCAATGCAATCGTCTGGCAGGATCGGCGCACCGCGGATCGCTGCGAGGCCTTGGAGGTAGCCGGCCACGCGGCGCTGGTTTCCGAGCGCACCGGGCTGCGGCTGGATCCGTATTTTTCCGCAACCAAGCTCGCCTGGATGCTGGATACGGTTCCCGGCGCGCGCGCCATGGCCGAGGCCGGCAAGCTCGCCTTCGGCACGGTGGACAGCTTCTTGTTGTGGCGCCTGACCGAGGGGGCGGTGCACGCAGTCGACGCCACCAATGCCTCGCGCACCCTGCTCTGCAACATCCACACCGGGCAATGGGACGATGACCTCCTGCGGCTGTTCGACCTGCCGGCCAGTCTGCTGCCGGAGATCCGTGATTCCGCGGGGATCTTCGGCCATACCAGCCCGGCGCTGCTGGGTGGACCAATTGCCATACGCGGCATTGCCGGGGACCAGCAGGCGGCGCTGATCGGCCAGGCCTGCTTCACACCCGGGACAGTGAAGGCCACCTACGGCACCGGCGGCTTCGTGCTGCTCAATATCGGCGCCGAGGCAAGGCCCTCCCGGCACCGGCTGCTGACCACCATCGCGATGCAGCGCAAGGGCGTGCGCTCCTATGCCTTCGAGGGTTCAATCTTCTCGGCTGGCGCCAGCGTGCAGTGGTTGCGCGACGGGCTCGGGTTGGTGGAGAATTCGGCCGAGACCGGGCAGCTCGCGGAAAACGCTGACGCCAACCAGCCGGTCTATCTGGTGCCGGCCTTCACCGGGCTCGGTGCGCCACACTGGAACGCGCATGCGCGCGCCCTGATCACCGGCATCAGCCGCGGCACCACCAAGAAGGAATTCGCGCGCGCGACGCTGGAGAGCATCGGCTACCAGACCCGCGACCTGCTCACCGCCATGCTCGCCGATTTTGGCCAAGTCGCCGACGATCTCGTGATCCGCGTCGATGGCGGCATGTCGGCAAGCGACTGGACCATGCAGTTCCTCGCTGACATGCTCGGCCTGATGGTGGAGCGTCCTGCCTACAAGGAAACGACGGCGATGGGGGCAGGCTATCTGGCGGGACTGGACGCCGGGCTGCTGCCGGAGCCCGAGATCTTCGCCGGCACCTGGACGGCGTCGAAGCGCTTCACACCGGCAATGGCGGCCGAGGTGCGCGACCGCAAATATCGCGGCTGGGGCCACGCCATACGACTCGCCACAACTGTCGAAGACGATGCAGATCACCTTTCGTTGTGATCCGGCGCTGATCGACACCCTGCCACGTCCCAGGGCGGCCAGGGAGTTCCTGCCGGATTGGCTGCGCGAGGCGCCGCGTCAGGCCTTTTCCGAGATGCATGCAACGGATATCCGAACGGTCAAGCATTGTCCGCCCTTTGTCGACGCCATGTCGCAGGGGTTCGTCATCCCGCTGCCGTGCGATGTCACGGTCCAAGGCGGCCGGCTGTCATGGGACTGGAACATCCCGCCTTTGACTGCGGGGCTGCACCCGCGCGCGCCGATCAGCTTTCATGCGCCGGCACAGGTCGCCGGCACGCCGTTGCACGACCCGGACCAGGTCATCGTCAAGTTCAACAGTTTCTGGACCGTCGAACTCGAGGCGGGCTGGTCGTTGTTTGCCATGCATCCGGTCAATCGAGCCGATCTGCCGTTCCGACTGATCAGTGGTCTGGTCGATGCCGATCGCTTCCACGATGTCGGCATCCTGTTTCCCGCGGTCTGGCTTGATCCCGGCTTTTGCGGCGTGCTGCCGCGTGGCATGCCGGTCGCGCAATGCGTCGTGATCCACAGGGAGGCTCCGGCCATGGTGTATCGCGGTTTCGATGACGACGATCGTGCGCGTTACGATCAGACAGCCCAAACGCTGCTTACCGGACAGGGTCACTACCGGAAGAATTTTCGTGCGCCCCGCTGAGGGTGCGGCGCAGTGCCGCAGGGTCGAGCCACAGCGCCCCATGACGCGCCGACGTCAGGGCTTGCGCGATCCGCGCGAGGCTTTGCGGGCGTAGCCGAAAGGCTTGGCCGTAGGCTGCCAGCGCGGTATCGAAATCGCCTGTCTCCTGCAAGGAAACGCCAAGATTGAAGGCGGCTTCATGGAAGTCTGTCTGGAGTCGCAAGGCTTCGCGGTAGGCGTGGATCGCTGCTGTGTGATCGCCGGTGTCCTGATAGGCGAGGCCGAGGCTGTAATGGGCCTGTGCGAAGTTTGCATCGAGGTGCAGGGCCGCTTGGAAGTTTGCAATTGCGGCATCGCGCTTGCCGTTCGCGGCGAGGCATTGGCCGAGCCGATGCGCGGCGATGGGACTGGATCGCGCGGCGCGGCCGAGCGCGATGATTGCGGCCTCGTATTGTCCACGGTCCTGAAGCAATGCCCCGAGTTCGAGCCAGCCCGGGCCGTACTGCGGGAAACGTTCGAGTTCAGGAAGCGCCTGT
This sequence comes from Lichenicoccus sp., assembly GCF_965276875.1. Lineage (GTDB taxonomy): Bacteria > Pseudomonadota > Alphaproteobacteria > Acetobacterales > Acetobacteraceae > Lichenicoccus. The sequence goes on from NZ_OZ255701.1 coordinate 2,368,258, forward strand.
GCTGCCGCGGGATCACCGGCGCGCAGCAGGTCAATGGCGTTGCGAAACGCCCGTATCGGGTCGGCAGCCATTCAGGCGAGGTCCAGTGCCTTGGCGAGATCGTCGCGATTGGAGCCATAGATGAATCGGTCCGGCCGCACCAGCAAGCCGGTGGCGCGATGCGCGCGGAACTGCGCATGCAGCCGGTCCTCGCACTCAACCACCCCGTCGGCGCCCAACTCCTGCCAGGAGTGACGCCGCGGGAACACACGCAGCGCGCGCACACCGAACCGGCGCAGGTGCGCGGGCATGCCGTCGCCGTCGTCCCAGGTGAGATAGCTCCAGCCTGATCCGAGCAGATCGTCGAGCCGGCGGCGATGGCCCGAGGCGGTGAGCACCCAGGGTTGGCATAGCAACCGGCCGGCGGGGCTGCGCCGGGCGCGTTTGGCCGCGAACCATCCGGGCCCGGACACCCATTCCGGCTTGATGTGAAAATGACGTATCCGGTGCCCCAGCCCGGGCAACCGCACGGCGATACGGCAGGCGGCGTCGCGCAAGTTGGCGAGCGGCTCGTGGCGGACCATGACCAGCGCCCCGACGTGTTGCGAAAAGCGTGTCACCGTCTCGATGTTCGGCCGCCGCTCGGTCTCGTAGCTGTCGAGCAGCGAGTCCGGCGCCTCTCCGGCCAGCACCGCGGCAAGCTTCCAGCACAAATTGCCGGCGTCGCGTATGCCGGAGCTGAGCCCTTGGCCAGCGAATGGCGGCATCAGATGCGCCGCGTCGCCGCACAGGAACACGCGTCCTTCGCGAAAGCGTTCCGCCTGCCGGACGTGAAACACGTAGACCCAGCTTTGCACGATCTCGATTGTCGCGGGATCGACGCCGCGCGCCACCAGCAGCCGCGCAATTCCGGCCGGGGTGTTGGCTTGTCGCGGGTCCTCGTCGCGTCGCAGCCGGAACTCCCAGCGACGCAGGCCGCCCGGGGTCAGGCACTCGGCACCGGGACGGGCGGGATCGGCGATGAAACTGAAGTCGAGCTGAGCCGCCGGATCGCCCCCTGAATTATGCTCCGGATCGGCGGCATGCGCCTGGATGTCGATCCAGGGTTCGGGGAGCGTTTGACCGGGCAGCGCGATGCCCAGCAGCTTGCGGGTGGTGCTTGAGCCGCCGTCGCAGCCGACCAGCGCGCGGGCACGGATTTCGATGGCGGCCCCGTCGGCCTCGCGAAGCAGGGTCGCGGTCACACCCGCCGCATCCTGGGCGATGGCGCTGAGCGAATGGCCGCTCAATACCTGCACGCAACCCGGCAGCGCCTCGCGCAGCGTCTGTTCGAGCCGCGGCTGGTGGAAGAAGCTGGTGCCCGGAAGCCCCTGCCGGCCGCGCCCCTCCAGCGCGCAGCTCAGGAAGATGCGGTCGCGATGCCGCAGATGCAGGCTGACCCGGGTATGCAGATGCTTCAGCATCGGCTCCAGTAGCCCCACCCGCTGCCAGACACGCAGGGCGTCCTCGTCGATGGCGATGGCGCGCGGGCGGGGGTCGATGCCGTGCTGGCGTTCCACCACCAGCGTGCGCAGGCCGGCAGTACCCAGCAGGTTCGCCACCGTTGCCCCAACCGGTCCCAATCCGACCACGATGACGTCGCATTGCATGTCAGTCGGCCCAAGTCAGTTGGCGCGGCCAAGTCCCTCGACGCAGAGCCGGAACATCGGCCGCCAGCGCAACTGCGCCTCGACCCCGGCCGCCGCCAGCAGCGCCCGCCAATCGCCGACGCGAAAGCTCCGCGCCACCGAGGTCTGCCCGTCCAGACGCACGATCCGGTGCCAGCGCGCCAGCCGGGCTGCGATGCCGAAGCCGGTATAGGCGATTCGGTGCCGGTGCAGGTCGTTGACGAACCAGCCACGCGCGGCGCGGGCGTCCATCCAGCGTAGAAAGTCGATTACCTGCCCGTCGGTCAGATGGTGGGTGAACAGTGAGCTGACCACGAAGTCGGCTTGCCCGGGATAGTCGAACACGTCGCCGGTGACGTACTCGATCGCCATTGCCGCGGGCGTCCTGGCGTTCGCAGCCCCCTCGCTGCGCGGGTTGAGGTCAAGGCCGGTGAGTCGCGCTTGCAGGCCGCGCCGATTCGACCAGCGTCGTATCCGCCGCAGCAGATCGCCTTCGCCGCTGCCGACATCGAGCACGGAGATGCGGCTGCCGAGCGGCAAGCCGCTTGTCGCGCGTTGCAGGAAGCCGATGGTCGGCGCATGCGCCAGCATCACCCGGCTGACCGCGGCGAGGTCGTCCATCACCGCGGCAAATGTCTCCGGTCCGACGTCATCCGCATCGAGGATCTCGGGGCCCGGCGCGCGGCGCGACAGATCCGTCAAGCCGCGCGTCGGAAGCAGAAGCTCTCCGCCACCATGCCCGGGCCGAACGCCATGGCGAGGCCACGCGTACCCTCCCGTTCGGCGAGCATCCGGGCGAGCACGAACATCACCGTCGCCGACGACATGTTGCCGTAGTCATGCAGCACCGCGCGCGAATGGCGCAGCGCCGCTGGCGGCAGCGACAGGCTGATCTCGACCGCGTCGAGCACGGTGCGGCCGCCGGCATGCACCGCCCACAGATCATAGGCGTCCGCCGCACGGCCGCGCAGCATGTCGGCGCCGCCCTCGCCGCGCAGCGCCTCGGCGATCCGTCCCGGCACCTTGCCCGACAGGTGCATGTCGAAGCCCTGATCGCCGATCCGCCAGGTGATCAGGCGCTCGCTGTCGGGAATGATGGCGCTCTGGAAATCCTCGATCGCCAGCCCCACCGGGTCGGCGCTGACCAGGGCCGCCGAGGCGCCGTCGGCGAACAGCATGAACGACAGCACCGTCTCCAGGTCCGAGGTCTCCTGCAGGTGCAAGGTGCTGAGTTCGCAGTTTACCACCAGCACGCGGGCGCGCGGGTCCGCGCGTACCGTATCGCAGGCCAGCCGCAGCGCCGGTACCGCCGCCGAGCAGCCCATGAAGCCGATCAGGCTGCGGCCGACGGAGAGGGGCAGGTCCAGCGCCTCGGTGAGTTGCAGATCGAGGCCCGGCGCGGTGAAGCCGGTGCAGGAGGCCACTACCACATGGGTGATGCGACGGCGGTCGGCGCCCAGATCCAGAGCGTCCGCGGCTTGCAGCGCCAGGCTGCGCGCGAACGGCTCATACAGCCGCATGCGGGCCGCGGTGGTCGGGAATGCGCCACGGCGGTAGAAGCCGTCGGCGTCGACCTCGCCGGCCTCGAGCCTGCCTGGACGCAGATGCGAATAGCGATGCGCAATCCCGGCACGCTCGGCCATGCGGTCGAACACCATGCGCGCGCGGTCGTCGGCGAGCAGCGTGCGCGCGAACGCCAGGAACGGACGATGCACGTCCTGCTCCGGCACCGCGGTGCCGATCCGGTTGATATGCGGGGTCATGCGCTCTCCAACGTGCGATGCGGCCGTGCGGATGCGCGTCGTGCGACCAGGGTGGCGTTCAGCCCGCCGAACGCCAGCGAATTGGACAGGGCGAACTCGACCGCGCACGCACGGCTTGCGTTCGGGACGCAGTCGATGTCGCACTCAGGATCGAGTGCGGTGAAACCGATCGTCGGCGGCAGCACGCCGTCGCGCAAAGCGAGCACCGTCGCCACCAGCTCCAGCGCGCCGCTCGCGGTCATGCAATGGCCCAGCATTGATTTCGTCGAGGAGACGGGGAGCTTGGGCAAATGGTCGCCGAACACCATGCGCAGGGCGGCAACCTCGGTGCGGTCGTTCAGCCGCGTGCCGGTGCCATGCGCATTGACGTAGCCGATAGCCGCCGACGGCAGCCCCGCGTCGGCCAGCGCCGCCTGCATCGACGCCGCCGCACCCGCCGCACTCGGTGCGGTAATGTCGCCGGCGTCGGCGGAGCAGCCGAAGCCGATCAATTCGGCATGGATCGCGGCCCCACGCGCCACCGCGGCGTCCCAGGCCTCCAGCACGAACATCGCACCCCCCTCGCCAATCACCAAGCCGGCGCGGCCCAGAGAGAACGGCCGGCAGACATCCGGGCTGAGCACCCGCAGCGCCTCCCAGCTTTTAAGGAACCCGACCACCACGGAGGCGTCGGCGCCGCCGGTGATGGCAAGGTCGAGCATGCCGGCGCGGACCATTTGAAAGGCGTAGCCGATCGCATGGTTGGACGAGGCACAGGCGGAGGCCAGCGCCATTGTCGGCCCGCGCAGGCCGAACTCCATCGAGATGTGGCTTGCGGCACCGCTTGGCATGGCGCGCGGCACGGTGAACGGATGCACCCGGCTGGCGCCGTCGCCGTAGAAGCTCTTGTAGGTGGCATCCAGGCTGTCATGGCCCAGGGCCGCGGCCAGCACCGCGCCGCCGCGGCCCCCGGCTGCCGCCGTGTCGATGCCGGCGTCGCGCACCGCTTCGCGGGTGGCGACCAACGCGAGCTGGGTGCCGCGATCCAGCAGCGCCAGCCGTTTCGGCTCGAAATGCGCGGGCGGATTAAACCCCTTGATCTCGGCCGCGACCCGGGCCGTCAGCCGCTCGGTTGGGATGTTGGTGATCGGACCAATGCCGCAGATGCCGGCCTTGAGCGCGGTCCATAGTCGGGGGATATCGTTGCCGGTGGCGGCGATGCCGCCGATGCCGGTGATGGCGACGCGGCGGTTCAACCGATGGCCGCGCTGCTCGCCGCTTCCCTAGCGCGGGTGGCATCGATGGAGCGCAACACATGCGCCACCAAATCGCCGATGGTGCCGAACTCCGCCCCGGCCTGGTCGGAGACCACGGGGATTTCAACGTCATAGCGTGATTCGATTTCGAAGATCGTCTGCACCATGTCGAGCGACGGAATGCCGAGCTGTTCGATGGAGGCATCGAGCCCGAGTTTGCCGCGATCGATCTGGGTTTCCTTGGCGACGATATCGAGAATGTCGGGCGTGCGTGGATCCTGCTCCGGCAACACTCCCCTGGTATCGGCTTGCGGCATTCGGTCTGCTCCTCAATCCTTATGCTTCTACCCCGTGGCTGGCGAACCACGCCAGCATGCGCGTCCAACCGTCCTCGGCCGCTTCGCGCCGGTAACTCGGCCGGTAGTCCGCGTGAAAACCGTGTGGTGCGTCGGGATAGACGATAAACGTGACCTGCCGGCCGGCAGCGTGCGCACGGGCTTCCGCCTCATGGCGCTGCGCCGGCGAGCTCGATGGATCCGCACCACCATACAGGCCGAGCAGCGGGCATTGCAGAGAGGCCGCGACATCAAGCGGGTCCTGCGGCTGAATTGCGGTGCGCGCACCCCCGAGCGGCCCATACCAGGCGACCGCCGCCTTCAGCGCCTGGTTGTGCGCGGCATAGATCCAGGTGTCGCGGCCGCCGCGGCAGAAGCCGGTGACGCCCAGCCGGGCGGGATTGCCGTGGCCGTGTGCCGTGGCCCAGGCAGCGGTCGCGTCGAGGTCCGACAGCATCGTCGCATCCGGCGCCCTGTCGATAACGTCACGCACGATCTCCTGTGGATCGGTCAGCTTCGACAGGTCGGCGAGGCGGGCATAGAGCTCGGGAGCCACCGCCAGGTAGCCGGCCTTGGCCAGACGTCGGCAGACATCCTTGATGTAGTCGTGGACGCCGAAGATCTCCTCGATCACCAGCACCGTGGCATAGGGTCCCGCACCCGCCGGCCGAGCGGCGTAGGCGGGCAGATGCCCGTCCGCCACGGGGATCTGCACCTCGCCCGCGACCAGCCCGTTGCTGTCGGTGTGAATGACCTGTGCCAGCGCGCGCGGCGTGGCCATGGTCAGGCCGCCGATCAGCGAGGTCATGACGAAGCCGCGCCGGGCAAGGGAGGGATTCATCGGCCCCATCTTAGTACTAGCGGATCAAGCCGACGCGCCGTCTCGATCAGGCCAAGGCGGGTTGCCGGATCGAGCGGGACCAGCGGATGGCGCGGCGTCTCGCAGGCGATGATGCCGCCCTCTTGCATCAGGCTTTTGGCCGCAAGCAGCCCGCATTGGCGGTTCTCGTAGTTGATCAGCGGCAGGCAGCGTTCGTAGCCGGCGACGGCCGCGGCGCGGTCGCCCGCCTGCCAGGCGCGCAGGATCGGCCCGACGAGATCGGCATAGGCGCCGCCGGTGACGCTGCCGGTGGCGCCGGCCTCCAGATCGGCGAGCAGGGTGATCGCCTCCTCGCCGTCCCATGGGCCCTCTATCGCCTCACCGCCAGTCGCGATCAGCCGGCGCAGCTTGGCCGCCGCCTGCGGCACCTCGATCTTGAAATAACGGACCTGTTCGATCTCGCGCGCCATCCGTGCCAGCAGCTCGACCGAGAGCAGCGTGCCGCTGACCGGCGCGTCCTGGACCATGACCGGGATGTCGATCGCGTCCGAGACGGCGCGGAAGAAATCGAAGATCGCGGCCTCACTTAGCCGGATCGTCGCACCATGGTAAGGCGGCATCACCATCACCATCGCCGCCCCCATCGCCTGCGCAGCACGGCTGCGTTCGGCGCACAGACGCGAGCTGCAATGCGTGGTGGTCACGATCACCGGCACGCGGCCTGCGACATGCTCGAGGATCGCGCGCGTCAGCAGCGCGCGCTCCTCGTCGGAGAGGACGAACTGCTCGGAAAAATTGGCGAGGATGCAAAGCCCATCGATGCCGCAATCGATCATGAAATCGATGCAGCGCAACTGGCACGGCATGTCGATGGCGCCGCGCTCGTCGAAAATGGTCGGCGCCACCGGGAAAATTCCCCGGTAGGGCGCATTGCTGCTGGTCATCATGACTTCCCGCTCTCCTCGCGCTAACGCGCTAAGGCGTTGTCGAGGTTGCCGGGGTAAAGCCGAATTGCTCGCCGTAGAAGGCGAGTTCCAGCTCCAGCACCTGGCGGATGGTCGCCTCGCGACGAAAGCCGTGCGCTTCGCCGGCAAACTCGTGCACCGTCACCGGAACGCCGCGCGCCCGGAGTGCCGCTGCCATCGCCCGCGTCTGGCCGACCGGCACCACTTTGTCCTGCAGACCATGAAAGAAGATCACCGGGCAGCGCACCGCGTCCAGATTGCGGATCGGCGAGCGCGCCTCATAGATGTCGCGATGTTCGGCCAAGCTGCCGAGCAGCCGGTCGAGATAGCGCGCCTCGAACTTGTGCGTCTCGCTGGCCAGCAGGGTCAGATCGCCGATGCCGTAGAGGCAGGCGGCCGCCGAGAACAGCGACGAGCGGGTCAGGGCGGCCAGCACCGTGAAGCCGCCGGCGCTGCTGCCGCGGATGGCAAGCCGCGCCGGATCGGCGCGTCCGGTGGCGACCAGATGCGCACAGGCGGCGATGCAGTCGTCGACGTCGACGATGCCCCATTGGCCGTCGAGCCGACGACGATAGGCGCGCCCGAAGCCGGTCGAGCCGCCGTAATTGACGTCCACCACGCCGATGCCGCGGCTGGTCCACCATTGGATGCGCAGCGACAGCGCCGCACTCGTCATCGCCGTGGGACCGCCATGCGCCATCACCAGCAAAGGCGGCCGCTCGCCGTCGGGGATGCAATAACGGTGATTGGTCGGCGCGTAGTAGAAGGCATGACCGGTGCCGCCGTCCGCCACGGTGAAACGGATCGCCTCGGCACGCGCGATATCTTCCGGTGGCAGCGGCAGTTCATGGGCGACCGTCACGATGGCGGGGGCGCCCCCGCCTGCCAGCGGTGCAATCATTACCGCCGCCGGCGCATCGGGTGCTGCCCGCAGCCAGCCGAGCTGGGCGGCCCCGCCGGCGCCGGCCAGCACCACCGGGCATTCCGTGACCGCGCCGATCGGCAGCCTGGTCGCAGCCTTGTCCGCAAGCAGCATGGCCGAGATGCGGCCCGTCTCGATCACGGCGGCGACGATCCGTCCGTCCGGCAGGAAGTCGTAGGCGCGTTGGCCGAACGACCAGGGCGGCTCGCCGATCTCGCACGCCATCGGGCAGACCGGTTGCAGCGTGTGGTCCGCGTCCAGCCGATAGAGGTTCCACCAGCCGCTGCGATCCGAGCACACGTGCAATGTTCCGTCCGGCGCGAACAGCGGCTGCATCAGAGACTCGTCGCCGCCGGCGAGACAACGCGCCTCCCCGAGCCGGGTTACGCCGTCAACAAGCAGCGGGGCGCAGTGCAGCCTGGTCGCATCCCAAGGCATGTCGGGATGGTCCCAGGCGATCCAGGCGAGCTGCGCGCCATCGGCGGACACCCGTGGGCTGGCGAGGAAGGCCGGGCCGCGTACCATGACTTCCCCCTCGTTGGCGGCGCCGTCGGCGTCGAGCGACAGGGCGACGATCGCGGCCTCCGGCTGCGCGGCTCCGGCGTCGCGATGGTCCTCGCGCACCGCCAGCAGCGCGCGGCCGTCCGGCATGAAGCAAAAATCCGCAAAGCGCAGGCCCGCGACCTGGCACACCGGGCGCGGCGGCGCACCCGGTTCGATCAGCCAGACCGAGCCGTCCGGCCGGTGGCTGAAGCCGATCCGGCCGCCATGGACAGCGTAGGCGCCACCGCCATATTCATGCACACGCGAGCCAACGTTGAAGGGTGCCGGGGTCAGCACCCGGACCATGCCGTCCTGGTTCCGGGCACAGAGCACGCCGCGGCCATCCTCGGCGGGACGGTTTTCCAGCCAATAGAGCGTGCCCGCGTCGGCGCGCAGCGCGGACAGCGCGATCGTCCGTGCTGCGACCAAATCCGCGCTCACCGCGGACCGCCAACTTCCACATGCTGCCGGTAGAGGGGGTGCCGTTATAGCGTTCGTCATCAGCCTTGCCTTCCTTTAGGCTCGCTGGCAGGCGACAGCCTGAATGTCCGGAGGCGACCCTGTTCCACCATCTCAATCACCTCCTGGCGCATTACGGCTACGGCGTCGTCGGGCTTACCGTCATGCTGGAGAGCATGGGCGCGCCACTGCCCGGCGAAAGCATGATCATCGGCGCCGCGATATATTGCGCCACCACGCACCAGCTGGATATCGTCTGGGTCATTGCCGTCGCCATCGTCGGCGCCATCATGGGCGACAATTTTGGCTATCTCATTGGCCGACAGATCGGCTACCGTGTGCTCGCCCGGTTCGGGCGCCATATCGGGCTGAACGACCAGCGACTCAAGCTCGGCCGCTATCTGTTTCATCGGCACGGCTCCAAGGTGGTGTTCTTCGGCCGCTTCATCGCCATTCTGCGCACCTTCGTCGCCCTGCTCGCCGGGGCCAATCACATGCCCTGGCCGAAATTCCTGCTTTACAATGCTCTCGGAGGCATAGGCTGGGCCGGCGGCTACGGCATTGCCGCCTATCTGCTCGGCAAGGAAGCGGAGCGGATCTCCGGGCCGCTCGGGATCGCCGTGGGACTCGTGGCCGCGATCGTCGTCATCGGCGCCTTTGTCTTTCTTAAGCGTAACGAACACCGGCTGACCCGGGAGGCGGAAGCGGCAGCCGGCGCGCGGGGGTAATCGCCCTGCCTATCGACGCCCTGGGTGACGTCAATCGCCGCTTTTACGACCGGCTCTGGTCGGAGGCATGGCTGGTGCGGCCGGAGCGCTTCAACACCTGGCCGCTGGTGCGCCGCCTGGCGCTGCATGCACGCCGGCGGCTGGAAGTCGCACCTGGCCTGCGGCCGCGCCTGCCGATCGCCGGCACCTGCTTCGTCGATCTCAGCCTGCCGCCGCTATGCGTGCTGCGCCGGGCCGGCGGCTGCGTCGCGGACGGCCTGGTGACGGCCCTGCCATTGGCCAGCGCCGCCTTCGACCTGGTGGCGGCGTTCGACGTCGTCGAGCATGTCGAGGACGACGACGCGGCCTTTGCCGAACTCGCCCGAGTCACGGCGCCCGGCGGCGCGCTGCTGGTGTCGGTGCCGCTGCACCAGGCCGCCTGGACCGCGTTCGACGCCGAAGTCGGCCACGCCCGTCGCTATGAACCCGACCGCCTGCTTGCCCTGCTGGCGGCCGCGGGCTTCCAGGTGCGGCAGAGCGCGCTCTTCGGGATGCAGCCCCGCAGCCCACGGCTGGTGGCCCTCGGCATGCGGCTTCTGCGCTCCCGACGGCAGCGCGCACTATGGTGGTATAACCGCGTCTTCATGCCGCTCGGCCTGCGTCTGGCGCCACGGCTCCACCTGCGTGACGGCTTCGTCGCGACTCCCAAGGTCGATACCGTGCTGCTGGTCTGCCGCAAGGCGGCCTGACAGACGATTGGACAAAATTCAACAAAATCAATATCATTCCGCATGACCTTCAAGAGCTGCGGAGTATTGGCGAATAAACTCAGAATATGCTGTGAAATCCGCTGAAATAACGGCCTGCTCTATGCTCTGTCCGATCATTTTGTTTGAACTCGTGACTTGTGTTGATAGGATGCGAGAACGGTATCGCCTTTCGCGGAGAATTTCATGTCTCGTCGTAAAGAGATCGGCATCCCCAGCTTTCTGGAGAGGCGGCCTCCGGCTGCCTACAGCCCGACCGGGCTCGCGGCGCGCGCCGTCTTCCTGCAGAACGTCGCCACCGCCTGGCAACGGGCCGGCGATGAGGAGACCGCCGCCAAGATGCAGCGCGATGCCGACAGCCAGGCGCTGCGCTTCGGGAGGCAGGCAGCCCGCTGACACCTGACGGCCCTATCATGGGCGCGCGCGCATCCGGTTTTGCCTGTCCTGCGTATCCCGATTTCAGGCGGGATTTGCGGGAGAACGAGAGATGTCAGCGAGCCAGGGGCAAGCCCGCAATGGCGCCGCCAAGCCGTCCGCCCTGCCGACCGGCTGCACTGAACGTCTGCGCGCCGCGGTTCAGCGTGCCGGTGGCACCAAGCACGTGGCCATACGGTCGGGAGTCGCGTTGAGCACGCTTGGTTCATACCTCGCCGGCGGCGAGATGAAGCTGGCCACGGCAATGCAGCTCTGCGCCGCCTGCAATGTCAGCCTCGCCTGGCTGGTCGGCGAGATGCAGGCGTATCCTGCCCAGGCGACATCGTGGCACGCCCCCGGAAAGCCTGACGGATTGGTGCGCGTTCGTCGTCTCGCCAGCAGCGATGAGGTCGTGCATCAATTCGATGGCGTATTGTTTGATGCGGCCTGGCTGCGGGCGCAACGCGACTGCGAGCCACGCCACCTGGCGGCGTTTGAGGCCCAGAGCGGCGCCATGGAACCCGCGGTCGCACGCGGCGACCTGTTGCTGATCGACACCGAGGACACTGACATCCAGTCGCTCGCTTTGCACCTTGTCGACGCCGACGGCGAACTGATCATACGCCGCCTGGAGCGCACGCTGGATGGCGGGGTGCTGGTGCGCACCGATCGGCCGCGCGATCCGCCACAGGTGATTGCGCGAGGCGCGCGCGAAACCCTCCGTGTCGTCGGCCGCGTCGTCTGGCGAGGCACCAAAATCGTGTAACCCCAAAACGTGTAACCAAGGGCCGGCGTCGCGCGTTGCCCGTCCGTGCAACGCAGGCGTGGCCTTCATGCGACATCTCCATCTTGATCCGCTCGGCGGCATCGCCGGCGACATGTTCGTAGCCAGCTTGCTCGACCTGATGCCCGAGCAAGGCGACGACGTCATCGAGGCGGCGGAGTCCCTGGCAGGCATCTCCTGCCGGCTGCACGACCATAATGACGGAACCCTGACCGGCCGGCGCTTCGAGGTGACCACGGCGCATGCCGAACATGCGCATCATGTGCCCACCGCGCATGCCGAGCATGTGTATTGGCGCGCCATCCGCGCGCGCCTTGAGACCTCGGACCTGCCTGCATCGGTGCGCGCGCACGCCATCGGCATCTTTGGCTGTCTCGCCGAGGCGGAAGCGCGTGTGCACGGTGTTGTCCCCGACGCGGTCGCCTTCCACGAGGTGGGTGCCGCGGATTCGATCGCCGATATTGTCGCCGCCGCCTGGCTGATCGCCGCCATCGGGCCGGCAAGCTGGAGCGTGGGCGCGCTGCCGATCGGCGCCGGCAGGGTTGCCACAGCGCACGGTGTGATGCCGGTGCCGACACCCGCGACAGTGCTGCTGCTGGAGGGGTTCGCGACGCTCGATGACGGTATCGCGGGCGAGCGGGTGACGCCGACGGGTGCCGCCATCCTGCGTCATCTGACGGCCACGTCCGCACGGCGTCCGCCGGGGATCCTGCGTGGAGCCGGCCATGGCTTCGGCACCCGGGTGCTGCCGGGTGTCAGCAACTGCCTGCGCGTGTTGTCATTTGACATGCCATCGGCCAACAGCCCGGAGCATCGGGAGCTTGCCGTGATCGCGTTTGAGATCGACGATCAATCCGGGGAGGAACTCGCCGTCGGGCTTGATAGAATACGCACAACCGAGGGTGTCCACGACGTGATCCAGATCGCTGCCATCGGCAAGAAGGGCCGCTTTGCCGTCCAGGTGCAGGTCTTGGCGCAACCGGCTTGCCTAGAGTCTGCCATCGATGCCTGTTTTCGCGAGACCACGACGATCGGCCTGCGCACGCATCTTGTGCAAGGCCGCGCGCTGGTGCGACGGTTCACCGAGGTGGCGGGGCCCGACCGATCGCTGCAGGTCAAGCTGGTCGAGCGTCCGGACGGGATCACCGGCAAGATCGAATCCGATCACCTGCTGGGGCTCGCGGGACACGCGGCGCGCACCCGTGTTCGACGCGACGCCGAGCGGCGCGCGGAGAGCGATGCATGACCTTGAGCATGACCTTGGGCATGACCGCGCGCCAGCGGCTCGAACACGAACTTTCCAGCCTCGACCAGGCGGCGATCGCGGTCAGCGGCGGTGTCGACAGCCTGACCCTGGCGACCGCGGCCCAACGCATTCTCGGGGATCGGGTCAGCATGCACCACGCAACCTCGCCCGCGGTGCCGGCGGAGGCGACGGCGCGCACCCGTGCGCTCGCCGCATTTCAAGGCTGGAGCCTGGATGTATTCGACGCCGGCGAGTTCGATGATCCCGATTACCGCGCCAATCCGGTCAACCGCTGCTTCTTCTGCAAGACCAATCTCTATGGCGCCGTAGCCCGTCGCACCGATCGGCTGATCCTGTCCGGCACCAATCTCGACGACCTTGGCGAATACCGGCCGGGACTCGATGCCGCCAGCCGGCACAACGTCAGGCACCCGTTCGTCGAGGCTGGTATCGACAAGCGCATGGTGCGCGCGCTGGCCGCGGAACTCGGCCTCGGCGCCCTGTCCGAACTCGCATCCGCCCCGTGTCTGTCGAGCAGGATCGAAACCGGCATACGAATTGAACCGCGCGTCCTGGCGATGGTGCACGAAGCCGAACAGCGCGTGATCGCCACCCTGAGACCACGCACCGCGCGTTGCCGTGTGCGTGCCGGCCGGATTGTCATCGAACTCGACGAAGACGCCCTGCAAAGCCTTGACGACGGCGCCAGGGCCTCACTGGAGGCCGCCATCGTGGCGATTGCGTCCGCGGCCGGGTTGCAGGCGCCGGTCAGCTTCGCGCCTTATCGCAACGGCAGCACCTTCATACGCAGGCCGGCATGAGCGAGGAGTTCGTGCTGGACACGATGCGCGCCGAGCGTGTCGGCTTCGGCGAGGCCGTCTATTGCGCCTCCAAAACGGTGTCACAGATCGCCGCGATCCTGCAGGCTGCCGCGTCGCCGATGCTGCTGACCCGGCTTGATCCCGCTGCCCACGAGGCCTTGCCCGCCTCCCTGCGCGCCACTCTCGACTATGATCCCCAGTCGCGGACGGCGTTTTCCGGCGCGCCGAAGCCGGTCGAGGCAACCAGCGGCATCGCCATCGTTACCGCGGGAACCTCCGATCTCGCGGTCGCTGCGGAGGCCGCGCGCAGCTTGCGCTTCAATGGTCACGATGTGCCGGTGATCGCCGATGTCGGTGTCGCCGGGCTGTGGCGCCTGATGCGCCGGCTGGAAGAGTTGCGTCGCATGCGTGTACTGATCGTCGCGGCCGGCATGGATGCGGCACTGCCAAGCGTCATCGGCGGCCTTGTGCCCGGTGCCATCATCGCCGTGCCGACCTCGGTCGGATACGGCGTTGCCGCCGGCGGCCAGGCGGCGCTGAATGCCATCCTGGCGAGTTGCGCGCCGGGAATCGTGACCGTCAACATCGACAACGGCTATGGCGCCGCGTGCGCTGCGTTGCGCATCATTAATATGCGCTAGGGGAGTTCACCATGGAACGTCGCAGCTTCATCAAGGCCACTGCCCTCGGCCTCGCCGCGGCAGGCGCGTCTTCCGCCGCCTTTGCCGCCATCGAGACCAGTCAGGGCGGCGCGGTCAAACCCACCGGCCCGGTGACCTCAAAGATCCCGCAGCACCCCGACATGAAGTATCGGCCGCTTGGAACAACCGGCGAGATGGTCTCGTTGATCGGCGTCGGTGGCTTTCACCTCGCCAAGCCCGGAGGTGCGACCAACGCCGAGGCGATCCGCATCGTGCATGCCGCGATCGATAATGGCATAAATTTCTGTGACAATTGCTGGGACTATAACGGCGGTGAGAGCGAGGTGCGTCTGGGACGCGCCCTGGAGCACGGCTGGCGCGACCGGGTGTTTCTGATGACAAAGATCGACGGCCGCACCGCGAAGTCCGCGATGCACCAGCTCGAACAGTCGCTGTCACGGCTGCAGACCGACCATATCGATCTGCTGCAATTCCACGAGATCATACGCATGGACGATCCTGGGCGCGTGTTCGCGCCGCACGGCGCGCTGGAAGCGGTGCTCAAGGCGCGCGAGCAGGGCAAGATCCGCTACATCGGCTTCACCGGCCATAAGAGCCCGGCGATCCACCTGCACATGTTCACAGTCGCCGACGCCCACAACTTCCATTTCGATACCGTGCAGATGCCGCTGAACGTCATGGACGCGCATTTCGAAAGCTTCGAGAAGCAGGTGCTGCCGGTGGCTCTCGCGCACGGCACCGCGGTCATGGGCATGAAGCCGTTCGGTGACCCGTTCATCGTCGACAGCAAGGTCGCCTCACCGATCGAGATGCTGCAATATCCGATGAACCTGCCAATCTCGATCGAGATCACCGGCATCGACAAGATGCCGATCCTGCATCAGGACCTGCAGGCGGTGCGCACGTTCGTGCCGATGACACCCGAGCAGCGTGCGGACCTGTTGGCCCGCACGGCCAGGGTGGCGAGCACCGGCAAGACCGAGAAATACAAGACCACGCACCATTTCGACTCGACCTTCAAAAACCCGCAATGGCTTGGCTGAAGCGCCGTCGCCTAACGCGGTTCAGCGAGGGCCTGGGCGAGATCGGCCACGATATCGTCGATATGCTCGATGCCGATCGAGAGCCGCACATAGCCCGGTGACACCCCGGTCGCGAGTTGCTCATCCACGCTGAGCTGCGAATGCGTGGTGCTCGCGGGGTGGATCGCGAGCGAACGGGCGTCGCCGATATTGGCGACATGGTAGAACAGGCGCAGCCGGTCGATGAACCTGCGGCCGGCTTCGGCGCCGCCCTCAAGTTCGAAACCCAGCAGACCGCCTCTGCCGTTTCGCAGATACGTCTCGCTGCGTGAACGTCCTACGCCTTCGGGATGGTGCGAGGGATGGATGACCTTCGTGACATTCGGGTGCCTGGACAGGAAGCGCGCCACCGCCTCGGCGTTTTCGGAGTGCGCCCGCATCCGCAGGGCCAAGGTTTCGATGCCTTGCAGCAGCAAAAAAGCGTTGAACGGCGACATCGCGCAGCCGAGGTCGCGCAGCAGCGTGGTGCGCGCCTTGAGAATATAGGCGATCGGCCCCAGCGGGGCGGCGGCCTCGGTCCAGATCGCCCCGTGATAGGAGGGCTCGGGCGTGTTCAGCGCAGGCTGGCGCTGCTTATGCGCCGCCCAGTCGAAGGCGCCCCCATCGACGATCAGGCCGCCGATCGAGGTGCCGTGACCGCCGAGATACTTTGTCGCGGAATAGACGACGATCGCCGCACCATGGTCGAACGGCCGCACCAGCAAGGGGGCTGCGGTATTGTCGACGATCAGCGGAATGCCCAGCGGCCGCCCAAGACCCGCGACCTCGCGGATCGGAAAGCAACGCAACTTCGGATTGGGCAGCGTCTCGGCATACCAAGCGCGGGTGCGTGCGTCGCTGGCGCGCGGGAAGGCGTTCGGATCCTCCGGATCGACGAAGCGTGCCTCGATGCCCTGGTCGCGGAGCGTATTGGCGAACAGGTTCCAGGTGCCGCCATACAGGTCGGTCGAGGAGACAATGTTGTCGCCGGCGCGCGCCAGGTTCTGCACGCTCAGCGCCGAGGCCGCCTGGCCCGAGGCCAGCGCCAGGGCAGCGACACCGCCTTCAAGGGCCGCGACGCGCTTTTCCAGCACGTCGTTGGTCGGGTTCATGATCCGCGTGTAGATGTTGCCCAGCTTCTGCAGCCCGAATAGGG
Organism: Lichenicoccus sp.; assembly: GCF_965276875.1. Taxonomy (GTDB): domain Bacteria; phylum Pseudomonadota; class Alphaproteobacteria; order Acetobacterales; family Acetobacteraceae; genus Lichenicoccus. The sequence goes on from NZ_OZ255701.1 coordinate 2,384,564, forward strand.
CGGCCGCCGCCTCCGCGCTTTCGAACTGGTAGGAGGTGGTCTGGTAGATCGGCACCGCGACGGCGCCGGTGGCCGGGTCCGCCCGCCAGCCGGCATGTAGCGCCAGCGTTTCCGCCTTCATCCCTTGGGTCTCGCCCATCGCTCTCGCCTCCCGCTTACAATTCTTTATTCAACCGCCCGTAGCCGCCGGGCGTGCGCATCACTATTTCGGGTATAATGAGGCTGCCGACGTCGGCAGCAATGCACAACGAGCTTCAAACATGGCACGCATCATAACCCGATCCGGTCTGGCCTGCCTCCCCGTGGTTCTGAGCCTGGGTGCGTGTGCCGTGGCACCACCGACGGGGCCCAGCTTCGTCGCACTGCCGGGTGCCGGCAAGAGCTACGGCACCTTCGTCTCCGAGGACGAGACCTGCCGGCAGATTGCTCTCGGCCGTAGCGGCTATGTCCCTGGGACCACTGCCAACTCGACGGCGACCGGGGCCGTGGTCGGCACCGCGATCGGCGCAGGCGCCGGCGCCTTGCTGGGTGCCGCCGTCGGCGCGCCGGGCTTTGGTGCCGCGGCCGGAGCAGGCACCGGCCTGCTGACCGGCACCGCGGTCGGCGCCGACAACGGCGCCGTCTCCCAGGAAGGCGTGCAGGTCAACTACGATGCCGCCTATGCCCAGTGCATGGCCGCCTATGGCAACAAGGTGCCGCCGCCCGGCCAGATCGCCTCCTCCGCGGTCACCGACTATGGCTACGCGTCTTACGGCTATCCCGCCTATGCCGATCTCTATGGTCCGGGTTGGGGCTGGGGCTGGGGTTGGGGCGGCTACGGTTGGGGCGGCTTCTACCCGGCATATTACGGGCTCGGCTTCTATGGTGGCGGCTTTTACGGGCGTGGCTTCTATGGGCGCGGCTTCTATGGACGCGGCTACTATGGGCATGGCTACTACGGGCACGGAGATTACGGACATGGCGACTACGGGCACGGTGGAGGTTGGCATGGTGGCGGAGGCTTCCACGGCCATCGCTAAGTCAACTGGAGCGCCCGTTCAAAGAAATCGTCACCGCCGAAATTCCCTGATTTGAGCGCGAGCCTCAGCCCGTTGTGAGGGCCGCCAACGCTGTGCAGCACCGGCACTCCCGGTGCAATCGAGGTCCCGATCAGAAAGGCCTCGAGGCGAAGTCGGTCGACAACCGCGCCTGAGGTCTCGCCGCCAGCCACGATCAGGCGTCGGACCCCGGCTGCGACGAGGCTCGCCGCGATTTCGGCGAACGCATGCTCGACGGCATGGCCAACTGCGGCACCGCCATGCTGCTCCTGCAAGGCACGCACGGATGCAGGCGTGTCGCTACTGGCGATCAGCACCGGACCGCCGTCGAGGCGCGCGCGGCCCCATTGCACTGCGTGATCGCGTGCCGCTTCTGGTTCCGCGAGTAGCCTGCCTGCGTCGAGATGCAGGCAGGCGATTTCCTGCTCAGCGCGCGCGATCTGCCGCAAGGTCGCGGCCGAGCAACTGCCGGCCAGGATCGCGGCCTTGCCGCCCGCTTCTCCCTGCGGCGCTGCCGCCCCCCCGCTCTGCGCCAGGCCGCGCGCCATCAGCGCCCGCGCCAGACTGGCGCCAAGGCCGGAGGCGCCGGTGGAGAGCGGGCCGTCCAGCGCCACCTCGGCGATCGCATCGAGATGGCGCGCGGCAACGGAGTCCACGATCGCCGCACCGGCGCCCCCCGACCGCGCCAGGGCCGCGCGCACGGCGTCCGGGCCCTGCTCGACCACCGCCAGCGGCACCAGGATCACCGAATGGGCACTCTGCCTGCTCAGCACCCGCACCAGATCGGAGTCGCGCATCGGATTGAGCGGATGGTCCTTGAGCGGGCTCTCCTGCAACAGCATGCTGCCGACGAACAGGTGCCCCTGATAGACGCTGCGGCCATTCTCGGGAAATGACGGATTGACCAGCACCGTTCCGGCTCCCGCCTTGTCACGCAGCGCATCCAGCACCGGGCCGATGTTGCCCGCGTCGGTCGAATCGAACGTCGAGCAGATCTTGAACAGCACGTGGCCCGCGCCCTGCGCGCGCAGCCATGTCTCGGCCTCCAGCGACTGCCTCACCGCCTCAGCGGGCGCAATCGAGCGGCTCTTCAGCGACACCACCACCGCGTCCGTCTCCGGCAGTCGGGCTACGTCGTGTGGCACGCCGATTGTCTGCAGCGTGCGCAGCCCGGCGAGCGACAGCATGCTCGCGAGATCGGAGGCACCCGTATAGTCGTCGGCGATGCAGCCGAGCACGATGCGCATCAGCCGCGGCCCGTCGTGGCGCCCGGGGCTGCATAGGGCCTGAACCAGCCAAGCCCGTCGCGCGTGGCGGCGCGCGGACGATATTCGCAGCCGACAAAGCCGCCGTAGCCGAGACGGTCGAGTTCGCCGAACAGGAACGGCCAATTCAGCTCCTCATTGTCCGGCTCGTGCCTGGACGGGACGCTGGCGACCTGGATGTGTCCGGTGATGGGCAGCAGCCGGCGCAGCGCCATGGTCACATCGCCATGCATGATCTGGTGGTGATACAGGTCGAACTGCAGCTTCACCCGGCTCGGTCCCGTCTCCGCGATGATCCGCTCGGCCATACCGAAATGATTGAGGAAATAGCCAGGCATGTCGCGGCTGTTGATCGGCTCCAGCAGCAGATCAATGCCGTCCCCGGCCAGTTGCTCGGCGCAGTATCGCACGGCGTTGCGATAGGTGCTGCCGGCTTCGGGATCGGACGCCGGCGCGAGCCCGGCCATCAGGTGTAGCCGGCCGACGCCGGTCGCCTGCGCGTAGTCACGCGCGCGCGCCACGGAATCGCGCAATTCCGCCTGCCGCGACGGCAGGGCTGCCAAGCCGCGATCGCCTGCCGCCCAGTCGCCGGGCGGCAGGTTGAACAGAGCGACGGTGAGTTCGTTGCGGAGCACCCGCTCGGCCACTGCCTCGGGCGTGTGGTCATACGGAAACAGGAATTCCACCGCATCGAAGCCGGCCTCGGCGGCGGCGTCGAAGCGGTCGAGGAACTCATGCTCGGTGAACATCATCGTCAGGTTCGCGGCGAAATCCGGCATCATGCAGGCTCCTTGGCGGGTAGCTTCAGTCCCGCGAGCTGCGCATAGAGCCGTGCGACGGAAGAGTCGTCATCGCGGCCCATGCCGGCGGCGGCGGTCATCAGATACATCTGCAACGCCGCACCCGCGATCGGCACCGGGAACTGCGCCTCGCGCGCCATGTCGAGCACGATGCCGAGATCCTTGGTGAAGATGTCAATCGCGCTCTTCGGGCTGTAGTCGCCCTCCAGCACGTGCGGAATGCGATTTTCGAACATCCAGGAACTGCCGGCCGAACGCGTGATGACCTCATACACGCGCGCGAGATCGAGACCTTGCCGCGCGGCGAACGCGATCGCCTCGCAGGCGGCGGCAATGTGCACACCGGCGAGCAGCTGGTTGACCATCTTGAACGCCGCACCCTGGCCGGCCTCGGCGCCGAGCTCGTAGAGCGTGCCGCATAGGGCATCGAGCGCTGGGCGCGCGCACGCGAACGCCGCCTCGCTGCCGGAGGCCATCATCGTCAGGCTGCCGTCCGCCGCCCGCGCCGCGCCGCCGCTCATCGGCGCATCGAGAAAATGCCGGCCGCCTGTCTCCAGCCGCGCGCACAGGCTGCGTGCCATCTCCGGCGCCATCGTCGCCGACGAGATGAACACGGCACCTTCCGGCATGCTCTCGGCGCAGCCGTCAGGCCCGAACAGCACCGCCTCGGTTTGCGCTGCATTGACCACCGCGGCGATCACCGAATGGGCATCATGCGCGGCCTCCGCCGGGCTCGCGGCAACCCTGCCGCCCGACTGCGCAAGGCGCTCGCCTGCCGCCGTCGCCACATCGAAGCCGGTGACGGTAAAGCCGCCCCGGATCAGCGACTGCGCCATCCCCAGCCCCATCGAGCCCAACCCGATGACCGCCGCGCGTTGACTGGTCATGGAAAATTCCTTTCAATGCCTGTCATGAACGCGTCCGAGAGAAAATCGCGAGAACAGATCTGCCTGTTTGCGAGGTCGCTGTTCGAACGCGGGCTGACCGCGGGATCGTCCGGCAATATCAGTCTGCGCCTGGATGATGGTTGCTGGCTGATGACGCCGACCAATACCTCGATGGGATTCCTCGATCCGGCGCGCCTGTCGCGGCTCGACGCGCAGGGCGATCTGGTTTCCGGCGATCCGCCAAGCAAGGAGTTGCCGCTGCATCAGGCGCTCTACGACACGCGTGCGGGTGCTGGTGCCATCGTCCATCTGCATTCCGTGCATTCGGTTGCGGTCTCCATGCTGCCGGAGATCGATCCCCGATCGGTGCTGCCGCCGCTGACCGCCTATTCCGTCATGCGGGTCGGTGCCGTTGCCCTGGTCCCCTATTACCGTCCCGGCGACTCGGCGGTCGCGGGCGCGATCCGCGGCCTCGCCGGCCGTCACAGCGCGGTGCTGCTGGCCAATCATGGCCCGGTGGTTGCAGGCTCGACGCTTGAGGCCGCCATGCATGCCACCGAAGAACTCGAAGAGACCGCGCGGCTGTATCTTCTCCTGCGCGGCCTCAACCCGCGCCTGCTTTCGCAGGCGCAAGTCGATGACTTGGTCGCGCATTTCGGCCTTGAGCCTCACCGCACGTAGCGCCGCCAATTGTGCTTTTCGACGAAGCCCAGCATCTCGCGCGCGCGCCGGTTGGAGAACAGGCTCTCGAACTCGCCGAGTTCGCGTCGGACCGGCACATCCGGATAGTAGCGACGCAGGAGCTCGGCGGTCGGCAGGTCTGATGAGCTGTGGTCGTTGGCGGCGTTGAACACCTGATAGCCGAGACCGTCTGTCTCTATGCCGAGGCGGACGATTTCGCCCAGGTCGCGCGCATCGACATAGCTCCAGGCGATTTTCTTGCGGAAATCAGGCTTTGCAAACCAGCCGGGGAATAGTTCGTATTCATGCGGCTCGATGACATTACCGATACGCAGCGCGTAGATGTCCGCGCCTGATCGCAGCGCAAAACCGCGGGCGGTGCGCTCGTTGCAGATCTTGGACAGCGCGTAGCTGTCCATCGGATCGACGGGATAGTCCTCATCGAGCGGGAAATACTCCGGCTGCCGAGGGGTATTGGCAAACACGATACCGTAGGTGGTCTCGCTGGAGGCAATGATCACCTTCGGGATGCCAAGCTTTGTTGCCGCGTCGAGCACGTTGTAGGTGCCCATGACGTTAATGCGGTAGACCTCGTTGTCCGGCACGATCATCACGCGCGGGATCGCCGCGAAATGCACCACCGCGTCGATCTTTTCCGGTCGCAAATCCGGATCGAACTCGTGCAGGCCGGTATAGGACGAGAAGGCGTTGAACAACTGGCCGGCATCGGTGATGTCGGTAATCAGCGTGCGCACGGCGGGATTATCGAGCGGTCTGGTGTCGATGTTGAGCACCCGGTAGCCCTGCTCGACCAGATATTGGACGACATGGCGGCCAGCCTTGCCGCTGCCGCCTGTGAACAGAATACGCTTCATGCGGGGTGATCCTCCTTTAGAACTGATAATTGTCGATGTTCGCCTTGGTAAAGATCAGCGGCTTGCTGAACACGATGACACGATTCTTGGCGGTGAAGGTTCCGAGCGAGCCCGCGGTGAAGGTGCTGTTCGGGCCGATCGCCTTGTTGGCGGCGAGACGCGCCACATACATCACCAGCATGCCTTCCTTGACCTCGTCCCAGAGCGGGCTCTCGCGAATGATGCCAGCCTTGACATATTGCCTGATCGAATCCGGGTCGCTGCAGCCGGTCACGAAAACCTTTCCGGTCTTGCCGAGCTTTTGTGCCGCCGCCGCGGCACCGACTTCGGCGGCGCCGTCAGGAGCGATGATGCCGGTGACATCCGGGTTGGCCTGCAGGATGTTCAGCCCCGCGGTCAGCGACTGCGACGGGCTCGACTGGCCATATTGCGTGGTGACGATGGTCATCTTCGGATAGGCGCTGGTCATGTAGGCCTTCAGCGCCTTGATCCACTCGTTCTGGATCGTGGCATCCGGCGTCGAGGACAGAATCGCGACCTTGGCGTCGGCGCCGGCATATTTGGCAACGCCGTCGACCAGCGCCTTGCCGAGCGCGTCATAGGCGGTGTTCTGGATGAAGAAGTCGCGCGCGTCCGGCGCCACGTCGCTGTCGTAGGAGACCACCTTGATGCCCTGCTTCATCGCCCGCTTCAGCGCCGGCGCAAGCTGCGTCGGGTTGTTTGAGGTGGTGGTGATGACGTCGAAGCGACGTGCGATCAGGCTGTTGAAGACGTCTACCTGGCCTTGCGCCGAGGCGGTCACCGGGCCGGTATAGAGAAACTTGATGTTGAGCAGCTTGGCCGCTTCCTTCGCACCCTTCTCGTTTGCCTTGAACACCGAAAGCCCGACCAGCTTGGGCACCATCGCCACGTGGATCGACTTGCTGGTGTCGATCGCCTCGGCGCGCGCGGTGGCGAAGCCGGCGAACAGCAGGGGTGCCGCGAGCAGGGTGGCCCGTAAGGACTGTGATTTGGTCATGTCTCCCAATCTCTTCTTTTGGTTCAGGGTTGCACACGAGCTCGCGCGGCGCGCAACCGGGTCATCACCCCAGAGAAAGCGAGGGCGAAGCCGGTGCCGCGTCCGGCGAGCGTGTTCTTGAGCGCGATCGCGCCGAGCAGGATGGCTCCCGTCAGCATCGTCGTCAGCATGTCGGAGAAGCCTGCGATCAGCATGCCCTGGCGCACGAAGCCGAGCACCAGCACGGCAACGACGACGCCCGCGATGGAGCCTTCGCCACCAAAGATGCTGACTCCGCCGAGCACCACCATGGTGATCGTGGTGAGCAGCAGGACGCTGCCCATGTCGGCGCGCACGGCGCTGTAATAGGCGGCAAGCACGATGCCCGCGAGCGCCGCCATGGCGCCGCTGATGCTGTAGGCGCCGATCAGGACGCGCGCGACCCGCACGCCGCTATAGGAAGCCGCATCGCTGTTGTAGCCGACCATCACTACCTTGCGGCCGAAGGCGCTGCGCGACAGCAGCAGCCCGAAGACCACGGCAAGGGCTGCGAACAGCAGGATCTGGAACGGCAGGATGCCGGCCAGCGCCCCGAGCCCAAGCGCATTGAAGCCGCCCGGAAAGCCGGATGGCGGATTGTCGCCGGCGAGCGCGGTCGCGAGACTTCCATAGATGAAGCTGGTGGCGAGTGTCGCAATCAGTGGCTCCACCTTGAGCCGGGTGATGATCAGGCCGTTGATCGTGCCCAGGCCGGCGCCGGCGAGGATGCCGATTGCGGCCGCAAGCCAGATCGACAGATGCAGCCCCGACCAGAGTTCGGCCATCACCACCGCGGCCAAACCCGCGGTGGCGCCGACCGAGAGGTCGATGCCGCCGGTGAGGATGACGGTGGACAGACCGAGTGCCACCAGTCCGAACGGCAGGAAGCTTTCGGTCAGCGCCAGAAAGCCGCTGAAACCCGGATAGAAGCCGTCGACCCCGGCGATCAGGCCGGCGAGCAGGACCACCAGCAGGGCGAGCAGCGCACGCGTCCAGTTCATGCCACCCACTTTCATCGCACCTGTCTCCTGCCGCCGCCAGCGACGGTGATCAGGATCATCAAGCCCTCGCCGGCGGAGTACCAGATCGGCGGCACGTGCACGAAGACCAGGGCGGTGAGTACAACGCTGAGAAACAGGCTGCCGAGCACAGTACCGAGCATCGAGGCACGGCCGCCGGCGATCGCGGTGCCGCCGATCAGTGCCACCGCGATCGATTGCAGCTCCATATGATCGCCGGTGCCGGTGGTGACCGTGGCGGAGCCGGTGTAGCAGACGAACATCAGCCCCGCGAGCGCGGCGAGCAGGCCGGATAGTGCATAGGCCTGCACCTGCACGCGGGTCACCGGAATGCCGGCGTTGTAGGCCGCGCCAGCGTTGTTGCCGAGTGCCAGCAGGGCGCGGCCGAAGCGCGTATGGCCGAGCATGAACCAGGTCAGCAGCAGCACGACCCCCAGCACCAGCACCGGGATCGGCAGGATGCCGGCAATCAGGCCGTTGCCGAGCACGGCGTAGGCGTGCGGCACGGAGTCGACCTGGGTGCCATTGGAGACGATGAAGATCAGGCCGCTATACAGGCTGTAGGTGCCGAGCGTGGTGATGATCGGCGGGATGGTGAGCTTGGCCACCAGCAGGCCGTTTATGGTGCCGAGCACCAGCCCGATGGCGACCGCGATGGCGAACGCGCCCGCCAGCGGCAGCCCGCTGGCTTGCGCCAGCAGGCCGGTCGAAACCGCCGTCAGCCCGAGGATCGGCGCCACAGAAAGATCGATGCCGCGGGTTGCGATCACCAGGGTCTGGCCCAGCCCGAGCAGCGACAGCACGACCGAACCCAGCACCATGAAGCGCAGATTCTGCGGTGAGACGAAATTATGCCGGTACAGGGCGACAACGCCGATGGTGACAGCGGTCGCGATCAGCAACGTCAGTTCGCGTCGCTCCATCGACGCGGGCTTTGCCTTGTCGCGACGCGTCTGCTGAAGGGCGGCCATCGGCGTCACGCCGCGACCCCTGCTCTGCTCAGATAGGAGTGGCCAACAATTTCGGGGGTGATCTGCTGGCCGCGCAGTTCGGCGACGATGCGGCCCTCGTAGACCGACAGGATGCGGTCGCACAGGCGCACAAGCTCCTCCATTTCCGAGGAGATCACCAGGATCGCCATGCCCTCGCGCGCCAATCCTTCGATCAGCTCGTAGATTTCGTCCTTGGCGCCCACATCGACGCCGCGGGTCGGCTCGTCGAGGATCGCGACCTTCGGGGCCAGGCCCATCCATTTGCCGAACACCACCTTCTGCTGGTTGCCGCCGGACAGCCGCGCCAGCGCCTGGCCGATGCCGACGCAGCGCACCCGGTATTGCTTGACGGTGTCGCTGCTGATCGCCGCCTCGTGGCCGCGGTCGATCAGCCCCATACGCTGGCGCACCCGGTCGAGGCGTCCGGAGGTCAGGTTTTCGGCAATGCTCATCGGCAACACCGCGCCGTAGCGCGCGCGATCCTCCGGCGCATAGACCAGACCCTTTCGTATGATCGCGTGCGGGGTGAGCCCCGTGATATTCTCCGAGCCGAGACGCACGCTGCCGGCGCTGCGGGCGCGAATGCCGAAGATGGTCTCGGCGATTTCGGTGCGGCCGGCGCCGACCAGGCCGGCGAGGCCAAGGATCTCGCCCTCATGCAGAGTGAAGCGCACGTCGGCGAAGCGCTTCCCGTCCGAAAGCCCCTCGACGTCAAGCGCCGGCACATCCTTGGCCGCACTCCAGGTGCGGCGGGGGATCACCTGCATTTCGCGTCCGACCATGCGCGACATCAGCCGCACACGATCGAACTTGGGGCGCGTCACCTCGTCGACCAGATTGCCGTCGCGAAGCACGCTGATCTCGTCGCTGATTTCGAGGACCTCGTCCATGCGGTGGCTGATGAAGCCGAGCGTGCAGCCATCGTCGCGCAGCTTGCGCATGATCGAGAACAGATGCTCGACCTCGTGCGTGGTGAGCGGCGAAGTTGGCTCGTCGAACAGGATGAAGCGGCAGCCGCGCAACAGCGCCTTGGCGCACTCCACCTGTTGCGCTTGGGCGATCGAGAGGCGGCGGGCCTGCTGACCCACGTCGATATCGAGGCCCAGCGCGCCCAATGCCTCGCTCGCCGAGCGGCGCAGCCCGGCCCAGTCGATGCGTGGAAGCACGCGTCCGTTGGTCGGCAACTGGCCCACGAACATCGTCTCGGCGACGCTGAGTTCGGCCATCAGCGCCGGCTCCTGCGGCACCAGATAGATGCCGTTTCGGTGTGCAACGAGCGGGCTTTCGAGCCGCAGTGGCTTGCCTTCCAGCGAAAGGCTGCCGGCGCTTGGCTGCAGGATCCCGGACATGATCTTGAACAAGGTCGACTTGCCCGCGCCGTTCTCGCCCATCAGCGTATGGATGCAGCCGGGACGCAGCGACAGTCTGACGCCGCGCAGCACGTCGACGCTGCCGAAACTCTTGGTGATGTCGTGGGCGTTCAGCATGCTACGGACGTTCGTGGTTGCGCTACCATAGACACGGACGGATGGTAGCGCAACCAGCGTTCCTGGGTTACGCTGCCGGCGAATGGGAAACGCGACCTTCTCCGTGAAACGCAAGGCGGCCATCACGCTCAAGGATGTTGCCGCCCGCGCCGGGGTTGCGCCGATTACCGTCTCGCGCGTGCTTAACGCGCCGCACAATGTTTCCGCCGAACTGCGCGAGCAGACTCAGCGCGCCATCGACGAATTGGGCTATGTGCCGAACCGCTTCGCCGGCGCGCTGGCTTCCGCCGCCAGCCGGATCGTGCCGGTGATCGTCCCATCCTTGTCGAATGCGGTGTTCATCGAGGTGATCCAGGGTATCCAGGAGGTGCTGGAGGCCGCGAACTACCAGCTCCTGCTTGGCAACACCCAGTATGATCTCGGCCGCGAGGCGGAACTCGTCACGACCCTGCTCGGCTGGTCGCCGGCCGGGCTGATCGTCGCCGGCCTACGCCATGATGCGCGCACCGCGCAATTGCTGCGCGGCTGCGGGCGCCCCTTGGTGGAAATCATGGAGTATGGCCGTACTCCCATCGACATGAATGTCGGGCTGTCGCACCTTGCGGCTGGCGAGACCATGGGCGCGCATCTGATCGCGCGCGGCTATCGCGAGATCGGCTTCGTCGGCGGCCGCATGGACGTCGACTACCGCGCCATGCAGCGCTTCAAGGGGCTCGACCGGGCGCTGGCCGCCGCCGGGCTGCAACGCCGGCCGCCGTTTCGCCATGCCGAGAAATCCAGTGCCGCCCTCGGCGGCGACAAGCTGATGGAGATCCTGGCACGCGAACCCGTGCTCGACGCACTGTTCTTCGCCAATGATGACCTCGCCGTCGGCGCCCTGCTGCGCGCGCAGCGCGAGGGCATTCGCGTGCCACGACGGATCGCCATTGCTGGCTTCAACGGCCTGCCGATCAGCGCCCTGACCACGCCGGCGCTCACCACCATCTTCTCGCCGCGACAGCGGATTGGCGAGATCGCCGCGCGTAAGCTGCTGGCACGCATCGAGGGTGGGAATTCCGGTCCGGCGAGGGTCGATGTCGGCTACCGGCTCGAAATCCGCTCAAGTACCTGACAACAAGGATGGACTTTATGACAGAACAGATCGGCTTTATCGGCCTCGGCTATATGGGCCACGGCATGGCCAAGAACCTGGTCGAGAAGGGCTTTCCGCTCACCGTCATGGCGCATCGCAAGCGCGAGACCATCGACGATCTCAAGCAGCGTGGCGCGGTCGAGGTCGAGACTGCCCGCGCCATGGCGAAAGTGTGCGACATCGTCGTGCTCTGCGTCACCGGCAGCACCCAGGTCGAGGCGATCCTGAACGGTCCCGACGGTCTCGCCGCCGCCGGCAAGCCGCTCATGGTGATCGATTGCTCGACCTCGGAGCCCGCGATCACCGTGCGCCTGGCGCAAGAACTGGCGCCGCAAGGCATCACCTTGATCGACGCGCCGCTCAGCCGCACACCCAAGGAAGCCTGGGCCGGCACCCTGGACGTCATGCTCGGCGGCGCTTCCCACGATGTGCGGCGTGCGCGTCCGGTGCTGGAGACATTTGCCGGACGGATCGTCGAGACGGGAGCCACCGGCAGCGCGCACATGATGAAGCTGCTGAACAACTTCGTCTCGCTCGGCTACGGCGCGCTCTATGCCGAAGCGCTGATGCTCGGCGCCAAGGCCGGCGTCTCGGCGCAGACCTTCCACGCCGTCATCGGCGGCGGCCGGATGGATTGCCCGTTCTTTCAGACCTACTTCGAGTATGTCGTCGGCGGCAACCGCGATGCCCATAAATTCACGCTGGATAATGCACTGAAGGACCTCACCTACCTCGTGAATTTTGCAAGCGCGAGTGCTGCGGCCAATCCGGTCGGGGCGGCAGTCCGCAACAGCTACGCGCTGGCCATCGGCCTCGGGCGTGGCGGCGACTACGTGCCGATGCTGACCGACGCCTTGGCCTTGGCGAACAAGGGTCCCTGATCAGGCGGCGCGGCAGGACCCGCCGCCGAGCACGCAGAACTCGGCGCAATAACGGTGGTTGAGCTTCACCGTGCGCGCCGCGGCGGCAAGCGTGTCGCCGAGTTCGAATTGCGCATCATAGGGCAACAAAGTGCAGCTCACCACCACCGGCTTCTCGGCGCCGCGCCGCTTGACCACCATACGCTGGTCCGCGCACATCATCTGGCCCGGCTGTTTGCCGAGAATTCCCCAGCATTGCTCGGTGATCTCCGGCACGCGGCGTTGCTGCTCCATTTCCGGAAACAGCACGAGTTGCGCCGGATCCTGAGGGTCAAGCGTCAGGCCGAGTTCGGCGAACAGGGCGCCATAGCCTTCGCGGAGTGCTGCCTCGTCCTCGTCCCAGAGCGTGCGTCCGGCGATTGCCAGGTCGAAGCCGGCGCGCGCGAGCCAGCGCAGCCCGTCGATCGCCGCTGCCCAACTCCCGTCTCCACGCAGGCTCTCGTGCAAATCCGCTGAATAATGGTCCAGCGACATTCTTAGCGTGAGACGCCCCGGAAAGTCGGCGCGCAGCGCTTCGAGTTCGGCCTCGAAACGTCGCATCGGCCGCATCGCGTTGGTCAGCACCAGCACCCGGTAGCCGGCCGACAGTGCGTCGCGGATCATGCCGGGCAGATCACGGTTCATGAACGGCTCGCCGCCGGTAAAGGCGACCTCGCGCAAGCTGGCGTGTTGCGCCGCCGCTTCGTCAAGGATCGTGCGGACCTCGTCGCGGCCGAGATAGGCCAGCCGGTCGTTGGTCGGGCTGCTCTCGATATAGCAGCCGGCGCAGGTGACGTTGCAGAGCGTGCCGGTGTTGAACCAGAGCGTGCGCAGCCCGGCGAACGGCACCGTCGCGCGTGTCTCGCCGGTTGCGGTACGGTCGGGATCGCTGAACGGTCTCATCGACGGGTTCTCCAGTCGTCGCGCTGCCGCAGGAACGGCAGCAGCAGCGAGGCGAGCAGACCGGTCTGGCGCGGATGATGATAGGCGGGAACACCGATCCTTACCGCCGGTGGCGAGGCGTCGAGACGGAAGCTGTCGTGCAGATGGTCCCATAGGCTGAGCCCGCTCGACCAGTTCGAGTTTGTCAGGCGCTGCTCGGCGGTGTGGTGAATGCCGTGCATGCGCGGCGTCGTCAGCACCCAGGCGAGCCGCCGCTCAAAGCGTTCGGGCAGGCGCAGATTGGAGTGGTGAAACACCACGGAGGCGAAGAAGAAGCCCTGCCAGACGCGCAGCGCCCGTGGTGAGGTACCCAGCAGCGCCACCTGGGCGGCGCGCCAGGGCACCGAGAGCAGCATGTCGGCGGCGTGGAAACGCAACGCCGTGGTGGCGTCTAGATCGAGATCGATGTGATGCACCAGATGCAGACGCCAAAGCAGCGGCACCTTGTGGGTCAGCACGTGCCAGACATACATCGTGTAATCCATCGCCAGGAACGCCAGCGCGTCGCGCGCGAGCGGCGGCAACGGCAAAAGCTGGACCAGGCCGCGCTGGCGCCGGACCACGCGCTGCGCAAGCGATCGCGCCACCGGGCCTTCCAACGTCGACACCACAAGCAGGCTGAGGGCGCCGAGCGTGAGGTTGCGCAGGCTACGCGCGGGCTCGACCTGCGTGCGCGACCTGAGCGACGCGGCACGCTCCGCCAGCATGATGGCGGCGAGCCCCGCGAGGGCCGGCAGCGGCGATTGCATGACGGCGCGCGCACGGCGAAACTGGGGGATGGACATGCGGCAAGAGATTGGGCTGCGAACCCGTGTTGCAATCGTGGTGCCGATGTTCAACGAGGCAGCCGGCCTACCGGCCCTGCTGCGCGGGCTCGCGGCACTGGAGCCGCGCCCCGCGGAGGTCATCGCCGTCGACGGCGGCAGCACCGACGCCTCGGTTGCCATTGCCGAGGCCGGCGGACTGCGTGTGCTGCGCCCCGAGGCGCGCGGCCGCGCGGCGCAGATCAACCAGGCGGTGGCCCTGACCGCGGCACCCCTGATCTGCATCCTGCACGCCGACACCGAGTTGCCGCGCGACGCGGTTGCGGTCATGCGCGCGGTGCTGGCCGATCCCGCCGTGTCGCTCGCCGGGTTCACCGCGCTGATCGGCGGTGCGCAGTCGGTGCGCTGGGGGACCAGCCTGCATAGCTGGCTGAAGACCTGGTACGCGCCGCTGCTGTTTCGCCCGCATTTGTTCGTGCGTGGCGGCCGATTGCTGTTCGGCGACCAGGCGATGTTTTTCCGGCGCGCGGATTTCCTCGCGGTCGGCGGTTGCGATCCGAGCTTGCGTCTGATGGAGGACGCCGACCTGTGCATCCGACTGACCGCGCGCGGTCGCATCCGGCTGGTCAGCCGGATCGTCATGACCTCGGACCGCAGGGTCGCGGCCTGGGGCGGGCTGCGCACCAACTGGATCTATCTCAAGCTTGGCATACGTTGGGGCCTCGGGCTGCGCGATCGGCTGGAACGGCACTATCCGGACGTGCGTTGAACCGCCGAGCGCAGGAAGCCCGCCGTCATGCAGTATTCGACGATCCGGCGCAGGAAGCCGTCCCCGGTGTCAGGGCAGCGGCGTCCTGTAAGGGCTTCAAAGCGCCTGTCGCAGAAGCGCGGATCGCGTTGCAGATAGTTGGCATAGGGTGCGGTGACCTGTTCGTGCAGCAGCCGCTCGCGGCCGCTGAGGCGGTCCGGGTCGAACTGCTCGGGTGCGATCAGGCAGGGCCGCCTGAGATGCGGAAATCCGCCCGCCGCGCGGTGCAACGCGCGCAAGGTCATCGGCGCCGAGGATACCAGATGGAAGATGCCGCCGGCGGCGTCATCGATGCGCTCTGCAAGGTCGACGAGACCGTCCACCACGTGATCGATCGGCACCAGGTCGAGACTGGCCGCGGGGTCGGCGGGCAGGGCCGTGATGCGTCCGTCGGACAGCAGCCGCAGCAACTGATAGATGCCGCCGAACGCGCCGATGGCGCCGTCGGTGGTACTCCCCATCACGATCGAGGGACGGGCGATCGCGACCGGCAGACCGCGCGCCGCCGCCGCGAGTGCGAGATGTTCGGCCGCCGCCTTGCTCGACTCATAGCCATTGGCGAAGCGAACGTCGGCGGCCGTCGGGCGCTCCTCGATCGGGCCGGATCGCTCGCCGCAGACATAGGCGGTGCTGACCAGCAGCACCGGCACCGCGCCGCCGGCGGCCACCTCCAGCACGTTGGCGGTGCCCCCGATATTGACCTGGGCATAGCGCGCGGGCGGCAGCGCGAAGCCGGTCAACGCCGCGCAATGCACGATCAGGTCGAGGCTGTCCGCAAGCCGCGCGCAAGCGTCCGGCGCCAGTCCGAAGTGCCCGCTGCAGACATCGCCCTGCACGGCCACGATGCCGCCGGGCTCGGGCGGCGTGCCGGCCCATGCTGTCGTCGGCAACGTCCGGCCGTCATTGCGCGACAGTCCTTGCGCGCGATGCATCAGGGCGAACACGCCGTGACCGCGCTCGGCGAGCACACCCGCCAGTTCGCGCCCGATCAGCCCGCTCGCCCCCGTGATCAATATTTGCATCGGCGCTCCATGCGGCAAACATCCCCGGCAAGCAAAGCAAGAGTCGGGTATGGCGCGCACCCATGACGTCATTGTCATCGGCGCCGGTTCGGCCGGCCTGACCGCGGCGGGCGGCTGCGCCAGGCTCGGGCTGCGGGTGGCTCTGATCGAGCGTGACCGGATGGGCGGGGAATGCCTCAATACCGGCTGCGTGCCGTCCAAGGCCCTGCTGGCTGCTGCCCCCGACTTCGCCGCTGCACGCGTCAATATGCGCCGCGCCATCGAGACGATCGCGCCGCATGACTCCGCCGAGCGCTTCGCCGCCTGGGGCGTGGAGGTGATCCGCGGTCACGCGGCCCTCGCCGGACCGCGCTCGGTCGCGGTAGGCGGACACATCCTCGAGGCGCCGCGGATCGTGCTGGCGGTCGGCTCAAACCCCGTGCTGCCCCCCATCGAGGGCCTGGCGCAAGCCCCATACCTGACCAACGAAACCCTGTTCGAGCTGACCGACCTGCCCGCCCACCTGCTTGTCATCGGCGGCGGACCGATCGGCATCGAGCTGGCCCAGGCGTTCCGCCGTCTGGGCGCCAAAGTGACGGTTATCGAGGCCGACCGGGCGCTCGCCCGCGAGGAGCCCGAAGCTGCCGCCGTCATCCTGGGTGTATTGCGCGCGCAGGGCGTCGTCGTGCGCGAGCAGACCTCCGTGCAGCGGGTGGCAACGGGCCCTGACGGCATTCAGCTCGCGCTCGAAACCGGCGAGACCCTCATTGGCAGCCATCTTCTGGTCGCCGCCGGCCGCAGCCCCAACCTCGACGGACTGCGCCTCGACTTGGCCGGCGTGCGGACGCAAGAAGGCGCGATCACGGTCGACCGGCGCTGCCGTACCAGCAACAGGCGGATTTTCGCGATCGGCGACTGCGGCGACGGCCCGAAATTCACCCACGCCGCCGGTCATGCGGGCAGCATCGTGGTCATGAATATCGGCTTCGGCCTGCCCGCGCGCACCCGCTTCGCGCTGATGCCGAGCGTCACCTACACCAAGCCCGAACTGGCCAGGATTGGCGTCACCGAACAGCAGGCGCGCGCCTCGCGCCACGACGTGCGCACCATCACGCAGCCCTTCGCCGACAACGACCGCGCCGTCATCGAAGGCGAGACCGAGGGCTTCGCCAAGCTGGTGCGCGCCGGGCGAAAGATCGCCGGTGTGACCATCGTCGGGGCCGGTGCCGGCGAACTGCTGCTGCCCTGGAGCTTGGCGATGGGTGGGCGTGCCTCGCTCTGGGCACTGTCCGGCGCCACGATCGCCTACCCCACTCGTTCGGAGATCACCAAGGCGCTGGCGTTCGCCGCCTACGAGCCGGCGATCTTCGGACGCTGGGCGCGGCGATGGGCAAAATTGCTGTCGCGCATGCGACGATAGCGCAATGCACCCTTTTTACTTATCGCGCGTCTTTCCGCATTGTGCGCGTAGAGCCCCAAAGGGAGACCACCGATGAAAGCCAATAGCGTCCTTAATACCATCGGGCAGACGCCGCACATCCGCTTCAGCCGGATGTTCCCGGATGCCCAGGTCTGGATCAAGTCTGAGCGGGCCAATCCCGGCGGCTCGATCAAGGACCGGATTGCCCTGTCGATGGTCGAAGCGGCGGAGGCGTCGGGCCAGCTCAAGCCGGGTGGCGTCATCATCGAGCCGACCTCGGGCAATACCGGCATCGGGCTGGCGATGGTCGCCGCCGTGAAGGGCTATCGGCTGATCCTGGTGATGCCGGAATCGATGTCAATCGAGCGGCGCCGGTTGATGCAAGCCTATGGCGCCAGCTTCGACCTCACGCCCAAGGAGCAGGGCATGAAGGGCGCGATCGCGCGTGCCAGCGAGCTCGCGGCCGATCATCGCAATGCCTGGATCCCGCAGCAGTTCGAGAATGTGGCCAATATCGAGGTGCATGTCCGCACCACGGCGCAGGAGATCATGGAGGACTTCCCGGACGGTATCGATGCGCTGATCACCGGCGTCGGCACCGGCGGCCACATCACCGGCTGTGCCGAAGTGCTCAAGCAGCGCTGGCCCGGGCTGAAGGTGTTCGCCGTCGAGCCCAGCGCCTCGCCGGTGATTTCCGGGGGTGCTGCCGGGCCGCACCCGATCCAGGGCATCGGCGCCGGTTTCGTGCCGGCCAACCTGCATACCGATCTGCTCGACGGCACGATTCAGGTCGAGGCGGAAGCGGCGCGCAGCTTTGCCCGGCGCTCGGCGCGCGAGGAGGGGGTGCTCGTCGGGCTGTCCTCCGGTGCCACCCTGGCCGCGATCGCCAGCAAGCTGCCGGAGTTGCCGGCGGGGGCGACGGTGCTGGGCTTCAACTACGACACCGGCGAGCGCTACCTCTCGGTGCCGGATTTCCTGCCGACATAGAGCGCGACCGGGCCGGTCAACGCCCCCCTGCGGGCCAGTGCCTGCAGGGGTTCGGGGCCAAACAGCCGGGCCGCGACGATTTCGCGGTTGTCGAGGCGCAGACGCGGCAGCCGTTCCAGGTTCAGGGTGAATAGGTGGACTTCGTCGTCACGCCCGTCCCACCGCCCACGCACGCTGCCAGCTGGATGCAGGTCCGTGGCAAGCAGTCCGATCTCCTCGACAAGTTCGCGTCGTGCCGCGGCGTTGGGGGTTTCGCCCGGGCGCACGCCGCCGCCTGGGAGGTTCCAGGCCCGACGGTAGGAGGAGCGCACCAGCAGCAGGTCGTCGCCGACATGGATCGCCACCAGGGCGCCCTGATGGCGCGACCGGCGCAGCCGCCACCAGACCCGCGCCAGCGGGTAGCCGATGCGGTAGGCCATGCGCCAGGCGAGGTCGATGACGCTATCCGGGCGCGCCATCGATCGTCAGGATGGTGCCCGTGGTGTAGCCCGAGCGCGGCGACGCCAGGAACGCGACCGCGTTCGCGATCTCCTCGGGTGTCGCCGGGCGGCCGAACGACATGTCACGGCAATAATCCCGCCAGCGCGCCGCATCGCCGAATTCGCGCGCCGCACGGGCGCGCAACAAGGTCTCCATGCGGTCGGTGCCGACCGGCCCGGGATTGATGCCGACCACACGCATGCCATGCGGGCAGGCATCCTTGGCCAGGCTGCGGGTGAAGGCCATCAGCGCCGCGTTGCCGGCGCTGCCGGCGATATAGTTCGGATCGAAGCGTTCGCCGGCGCTGCCGATGACATTGACCACCACGCCGCGCCGCTCGCGCAGGCGTGGATACAGCGCCCGGGTCAGGCCGATATAGCCGAACACCTTCAAATCCCAGGCGGCCCGCCAAGCAATGTCGCCCATTGCGAGCAGGTCGCCCGAGGGGATCGCGCCGGCATTGTTGACAAGGATGTCGATGTCGCCGACGTCAGCCGCTACCCGCTCGATCTCGCTTTGCCGTGAGAGGTCAGCGGCGATGATCCGCACCGCCACCTGGCGTCGGCCGCGTACTGCCTCGGCCGCCTGTGACAACGTTTCGGGATGGCGGGCGACGAGGACGAGTTCGCACCCCTCCTCGGCCAGCAACAGGGCGGTGGCGCGGCCGATGCCCTTCGAGGCGCCGGTGACGAGGGCGCGACGGCCGGCTAGATGGAGGTCCATGGTCGTATCTCCCGAAACCCCAGACTGGTCGAAAAACGCCGAAGGGTCCATTTGCAGCGCGTCCGCTGCGGGACGCAATCGTGCTCCGATCGAGGCGATGCTGCGTGACTGGCTGCCCCTGTCCGGGCTGGTGCTCGAGATCGCGAGCGGTGCCGGCGAGCACGCGGCCTGGTTCAGCGCCGCCTTTCCCGCGCTGACCTGGCAGCCGACCGACCGCGATCCCGAGGCGCTGGCGATGATCGCGGCCCGGCGCGCGGCGGCGGTGGCGGCCAACCTGCTGGCGCCGCTGACGCTCGACGCCGCAATGCCGCGGGCTTGGCCGCTGCGGCGTGCCGACGCAATCGTTGCGATCAACATGATCCATATCGCGCCCTGGGCCGCGACCCAGGGCATCATGCAGGGAGCGGCGCGCATCCTCGAGCCTGGCGGGGTGCTCGTGCTCTATGGCCCGTTCCGCGAGCCCGGCGTGACATTGGCGCCGAGCAACGCCGCGTTCGACGCGGATTTGCGCGCGCGCAATCCCGAGTGGGGCTTGCGCGACCTGCAGGCGGTTGCCGCACTCACTCAATCACACCGCCTGGAGCTTGCCGCACGGGTGCCAATGCCGGCCAATAATCTTGGTCTCGTCTGGCGCCGGTCGCGTCCATGATGTTGCCTGCAGCGCCGGCAGCGATCCTGCAACCACGGCGCTGCCACTTCCTTGCTATCCGTGCTTTGGCAAAGTGGCGGCAACGCGTATCCGTGCCCGCCAGGTGCTGCGCACGCGCGGGTCGCCGTGGTCTCTCCCGGGATGAAAGCGGAGCTTGTGGCCCCGGCGTGACGAGGACGGTCGCTTTTCAGCGGCACGGCCTGCTAACAACCTCCCGGTTTCGTGAGGAGGCTAAGCAGAGTGGGACATTCGGGCGGACGTTGCTTGATTGCCGGTGCGATGCTGCTGGCGCTGAGCGCCGTCGGCCGCGCCGCCGACGTCCCCACCCACGATGTGGCCGGGGCGCCGGCCGCAACCCTGCTGCCGCGCTACCTGGATGCCAGGATCATCAGCTACGACGAATCCGACGACGACGAGGCGGTCCTGCCGGACGGTCCGTTCCGCGATTTCGGCTTCACCAGGACACGCACGCTCGAAGGCCGGATCACCCGGATCGCCTACGTCCTGCCGGAGACGCTCTCGACCATCGCCGTGATGAACCACTACCGCGAGGTCCTGAAGGGCGGCGGCTTTAGGGTGCTGTTCCAATGCGCCGGTCGCGACGGCTGTGGCGGCTTCAGCTTCGGCGAGGCGCTGACCGAACCGATGGCCGACGCCCACGCCGGCGACGAGGGCAACCAGATCATTGATTACCTCCATCCGGTCGGCGGCGACGTCCGCTACGTGCTGGCCACCCTGGACCGGCCGCAGGGCCGCGTGACACTCGCTTTGCTGGTGGCACGCCATCTCGACCGGCAGCCCGGCGTGTTCATCGAGACGGTGACGCAGCCCCCCGAAGGTGCAGCACTACCCGCGGAAAACGCGACCGTGATCGCATCGAGCCTGCATGTGCGCGGCAGCATCGGGCTCAGGGGGATCGCCTTTGTGGCAGGAACGGCGAGGCTCCAGCGCGACAGTCGGCCGGTGCTGGCCCAGGTTGCCGCGATGCTGCACGGCGATCCGGCGATGCGCCTGCTCGTGGTCGGCCATACCGACACCCAGCAGACGCTGGCCGAGGCGCTGAAGCTGACCTCGGCGCAGGCGCAGGCGGTGGTGGATGCTCTGCGGCGGCGCTGGAAGGTGTCGCCCGACCAGGTTGGCGCGATCGGCGTGGGTCCGGCCTGCCCGATCGCCTCGAACGTCGATCCGGCGGGGCGCGCGCTCAATCGTCGTATCGAGCTGGTCCTCCAGGCGGAGTAGGCCCTCCTCTGGGTATGCTTGTCATCGAACGGTCACGAAACTGCAACATGCCCGCCATTGCTGACGCGTAAGACCACGCCGACTGGCGGGGAACGGCCGGTTTGGACTAAGGACAGTCCATCGCCGATCGGGGACCGATCATGAACCAGCAGGGCGTGAGCAGAATGGTCGGCGACCTACAGGCGCGCAGCAGCGACGCGCCGCCGGCCGACGGCCGCACGATGATCGCGATCAAGGAGCTAAATTTCTATTACGGCGCGGTGCACGCCTTGAAGCGGATCTCGCTGGATTTCCCTGAGCGCCGTGTGACCGGGATGATCGGACCGTCCGGATGCGGCAAATCCACGCTGCTGCGCGTCCTCAACCGCATGTTCGACCTCTATGGCGGTCAGCGCGCCACCGGCGAGGTGTTGCTCGGCGGCGAAGATATCCTTGGGCCTGGCATGGACGTGAACCGGCTGCGCTCGCGGGTTGGCATGGTGTTCCAGAAGCCGACGCCGTTTCCGATGTCGATCCACGACAACATCGCGTTTGGCGTGCGGCTGCACGAGAAGCTCTCCCGCGCGGAGATGGACCAGCGTATCGAGCAGGCGCTGCGCCGTGTGGCGCTATGGGCCGAGGTCAAGGACCGGCTGCGCACGTCCGCCGCGGCCTTGTCCGGTGGCCAGCAGCAGCGGCTGTGCATTGCCCGCACCATCGCCACGCGTCCGGAGGTGATCCTGCTCGACGAGCCGACCTCGGCGCTGGATCCGATCAGCACCGCCCGCATCGAGGAGCTGCTCGACGAACTCAAGCAGGATTTCACCATCGCCATCGTCACCCACAACCTCCAGCAGGCCGCGCGCTGCGCCGACCAGGTGGCGTTCTTCTACATGGGCGAGCTGGTCGAGGTCGCCGGCGCCGACCGGCTGTTCACGGCACCCCGCGAAAAGCGCACGCAGGACTACATCACCGGCCGCTTCGGTTAGGAGACCCGTTCCCATGAGCAGCACCGACCCGCGCCATATCGTGCGCAGCTACGAGCAGGAGCTCGAGGGCTTGCGCGGCATGATCGCCCGCATGGGCGGCCTGGTGGAAAGCCAGACCGCGAACGCGATCAACGCGGTGCTCAACCGCGACGGCGAGGCCGCGCAATATGCGATGGAGCAGGACCCGGAGGTCGATGCGCTGGAGCGCGACATCGAGGGCCGCGCGATCCGTATGCTGGCACTGCGCGCGCCGATGGCCCAGGACCTGCGCGAAATCGTCTCGGTGCTGAAGGTGACGTCGGACCTCGAGCGGATCGGCGACTATGCCGCCAACATCGCCAAGCGCTCGCTGCGCCTTGGCCGCATTGGCCCGGAATCGACCATGGGCAGCCCGGCCCTGGGCGGCCTGCGCAACATGGGCCGGCTGGTGCAGGAGAACCTGCGTCTGGCGATCGACGCGCTGAGCCAGAACGACCGCGACAAGGCATTCGAGGTCTGGCAGTCCGACAAGGCGGTCGACGAGCTCTATACCGCGATGTTCCGCGAGCTGATCACCTACATGATGGAGGATCCGCGCAACATCAGTCCCTGCACGCATCTGCTGTTCATCGCCAAGAACCTGGAGCGGATCGGCGACCACTGCACCAACATCGCCGAGCACGTGCATTACGCCGTCACCGGCGAGATGCTGCCGCCGTCGCGGCCGCGTGGGGCGCCGTATACGGATCGGGACGGCGGGACATCACAGGATGGAGCGGAGTAGGGCGATGCAGACCGGAACCGAGGGCTTGAGCCGCGCCCGACCCGTGCTGCGCGACGACACGCAAAAGCCGCGCGTTCTCGTCGTCGAGGACGACCCGGCGCTGGCGGTGATGCTGCGCTACAATCTGGAGAAGCTCGGCTACCTGGTCGACGAGGCCTCCGACGGCCAGGAGGCGCTGTTGCGGATCACCGAGAGCGCGCCCGACATCGTGCTGCTCGACTGGATGCTGCCCAGCCTGTCCGGGCTCGAGGTTTGCC
Organism: Lichenicoccus sp.; assembly: GCF_965276875.1. Lineage (GTDB taxonomy): Bacteria > Pseudomonadota > Alphaproteobacteria > Acetobacterales > Acetobacteraceae > Lichenicoccus. The sequence goes on from NZ_OZ255701.1 coordinate 2,407,675, forward strand.
GTCAGGTGCGCAGGCGGCCGCAGACGCGCGACCTGCCGGTGATCATGCTCACCGCGCGGATGGAGGAGCAGGACTCGATCCGCGGCCTGAACACCGGTGCTGACGACTACATCACCAAGCCGTTCTCCACCGAGGCGCTGGCGGCGCGCATGCGCGCCCTGCTGCGACGCGCGCAGCCGCAGCCGCCGGAGCGCGCGCTGCAGTTCCACGATATCGTGCTCGACCCGGGCGAGCACCGTGTGCAGCGCGGCAGCCGGCCGGTGCATCTGGGGCCGACCGAGTATCGCCTGCTGGAGTTCCTGCTGCGCCACCCGCGCCGCGTGTTCTCGCGCGAGGATCTGCTCAACGCCGTCTGGGGTGCGGATATCCATGTCGAGGCGCGCACCGTCGACGTGCATATCCGCCGCCTGCGCAAGGCGCTGAACGGCCCGGGCGAGATGGACCTGGTGCGTACCGTGCGCTCCGCCGGCTACGCGCTCGACGTCGACGCGACAATCCCCGAGCGGACGCTGCCTCCCTGAGCGGCGGCGCCGTCGATTTGGCAATCGCTGCCGCCGCATTCGCTTCTGGTGTCACGCTCCGCGGGGTCTGGCCGCGAAAAGCTGGGGCCGACCTGCCGCCGCCGGAGGAAGTCGCACCCGACCCGCTGCGGCCGCTGCGCGACCTGCTGGAGCTGCTGCCCGAGCCGTTGCTGCTGCTCGACCGCGCCGCGTCCACGCGCCACGCTGCCATGCGCCCGATCTCCATGCGCCCCATCTCCATGCGCCATGCCAATCTCGCCGCGCGCGAATCGTTCGGCGACATACTGGCAGCCCTGCTGCGCCACCCGGCATTGGCCGATGCCGCCGCGCGCGTGCAAGGCGAGGCCGTCGTCACCACCATTGTAAAGATGGACGTGCCCGTGCGCAGGGTGCTGCGGGCCTCGCTCAAGGCGTTGCCAGCCGCGTATCCCGGCCTGCTCGTGGTGTCGCTGTCGGACCACACCCAGCAGGCGGCGATGGCGCGGATGCGCGAGGACTTCATCGCCAATGCCAGCCATGAGCTGCGCACGCCGCTGGCCAGCCTGATCGGCTTCATCGACACACTCATCGGGCCGGCGGCCGACGATCCGCCGGCGCAACGGCGGTTTCTCGCGATCATGCAGACCCAGGCCGCGCGCATGCGCCGGCTGATCGACAGCCTGATGAACCTGTCGCGCATCGAACTCAGCGAGCACGAGCGGCCGCGCGGCCATTTCGCGCTCGGCAGGGTGGCAGCGCACGTCGCGGGCGAGTTCGAGCCGCTGGTGCGCACGCGCCGGATAGCACTGGACGTAGACCTGGCCGAGGACCTGCCGATGCTGCAAGGCGACGGCGACCAGGTCGCCCAGATCGTGCAGAACCTGCTCGACAACGCCCTGAAACATGCGCGCAGCCGGATCGTGCTGTCCGCGCACCCGGCCAGCGGCACCGCGTGGCCAGCCGCCCCAGGCGTGGTGCTGACGGTCGCCGATGACGGTCCGGGGATCGCCGCCCACCATCTGCCGCGCCTCACCGAACGCTTCTACCGCGCCGAGGACGGCAATACCGGGCGGACCGGAAGCGGCCTGGGGCTGGCGATCGTCAAGCACATCGTCGGCCGCCATGCGGGCCGTCTGCTCATCGAGAGCAGCGTCGGCGAAGGCAGCCTGTTCAGCGTCTGGCTACCCTGTGCCGGTGTCACAAAACTGACCTAAATCTGTCGTCAAACCATCGCGTTACGTGCTGGCAACAATGGCTTATCGAGGGGCCGCCTGGACGGCAGGAGGGGGGCTTCTGTCGGGCACGGAACCGGATCATGAGCAGGAATGGAATTGTGAAAGGCGGACTTCTCACAGCGACCGCTCTCACCGGAGTTCTCGGCGCAAGCCTGGTCGCAGCACCTGGTGCGCGTGCGCAGGATGCCGATGCGCAGATCAATTCGATCGAGCGGCAAATCCACGCATTGCAGGGCCAGCTCAGCAGCATGAAGCACAGCCTCGCCAGACGCGACGCTGAAATCCGCGCCGCGCGCGAGGAGGCGGCCGCCGCCAACCGCCAGGCGCTGGCGATCTCGCAGCGTACCACCAACGGCTTCGGCCAGCCGATGGCGCCGCAGCCGCTCTCCGCACCGCCCGGCTACCAGGTTAATTTGGGCCCGCGCGGCACGATCCCGAAATACGGCCCCTATGTCTACGTGAACGGCGTGCCGACCCCGGTGCTCTATCCTGGACCGCCGCTCAAGCACGGCCAGTTCAAGGTTGGCGCGGTTCGAGTGACCCTTGGCGGCTTCGTCGAGGCGGCGGGCATTTTCCGTTCCCGCAATCAGACGGCTGATATCAGCAGCAGCTTTAACGGCATCCCCTACGCCAACAGCCCAAACTATCACACGCCTGAATTCCGCGAATCCGACCATCAGAGCCGCCTGTCGATCCTGGCCGAGGCCAAAGCGGACGACGTGACAGAGCTAAGCTTTTACTACGAGCTGGATTTCCAGAGCGCCGGGGCCAGCTCCAATTCGGCCGAATCCAACAGCTACACGCTGCGTCAGCGGCAGATTTTCGCAACCTACGCCCGTAAGGACTGGGACTTCTACATGCTCGGTGGCCAGGCCTGGTCGCTGGCAACCATGTACAAAACCGGCCTCACGCCACGCAAGGAAGACGCGCCGCTGACCATCGATGCGTCGTACGTGCCCGGTTTCGTTTGGACCCGAAACACCCAGCTTCGTTTTGTCAAGGGCTTCAACCACGACATGTTCGACCTCGGCGTCTCCTTCGAGAGTCCGGAGGTGAACTACTATACCGGCGGCAACGGCACCGGTTCGCTGAACGGCACCGTGCTGTCCACCAATCCCGGCGGCAGCGGACTGAACGCCACGGCCAACTACTCGATCGACGTCGCACCCGACGTCATCGTCAAGGGTACCGCGGATCCGGGCTGGGGCCATTACGAGCTGTTCGGACTCGCTCGCTTCCTGCATGACCGTACGACGCTTGCCTATCCGGGCAACAACGGCCGCAACAATACGGTGCTGGCGGGAGGCGGCGGCGCCGGCATGATCCTGCCGCTGCTCAGTCACAACAGGCTTGATTTCCAGGCGAGCGGACTGGTGGGCGAGGGCATCGGGCGTTATGGCGCATCGCAGTTGCCGGACGCGACCTTCTCGCAGACCGGCTCGCTGGTGCCGCTGCCGGAGGTCGAGGCGCTGATCGGCCTGACGAGCGACATCAACAAAGCGATCCAGCTCTATGGCTATGTCGGCACCGAGCAGATCACGCAGCGCAAGGCGTTTACCGAGCGGGGCAAGCCGTACGGATATGGCAGCCCGCTTTACAGCAATGCGGGCTGCAATATCGAGCAGCCGACAACATCGCCGTTGGCGTCTCCCTGTGTCGCCAACACGTCGGGCATCGTGCAAGGCACCGTCGGCGCCTGGTGGAAGTTCCTCAAGGGCGATTTCGGCACCATGCAGACAGGTGTGCAGTATTCCTACACCCGCAAGAATGCCTTCCAGGGTGTCGGCGGTGCGCCCAAGACCGACAGCAGCATGGCCTTCTTCAGCTTCCGCTATTATCCATTCGACTGACCCCTGTTCTCAGAACGACACCCTGGCGGTGGTCACCCAGGCGTGGTCATAGATCGGCGTCAGCGCCGGCGCCTTGGTGAGCTTGGGCGACAAGGCCTCCTGGTAGCCAACGCCCAGAATCGCCTTGACCCGCCCGGAGATCTCGAAGCGCCCCAGGATGATGCCGGGTGTGACAAACACTTGGTTCTTGCCGCCGCGCGGGCCGTCCGCCCACCAGGTCCAGTTGAACTCGACCTCCGGCCAGAAATATTGCAGCACGTGGTATTGCAGCGCCACGTTGGTGGCGACCGACGTGCCGATCTTGCCCTCCGAGCCGAGCGGGATGGTCACACCGCTGGTCGCCTGCACGTCGAAATCGCCCCACCCCTTGCCGGCGGCGATCGTTGGCGTGATTTCCCAGGCATGGTTGGTGAAGGTGTGATCGCCGATCGGCGCCTGCAGCCCCAGGAAGGCGCTGAGAATATAGTTGCCGCTCTCCTCGTCGGCGCTGAGCAGGCGCTGCTTGATCAGCAGGAACGGCCAGTCGCCGAAGCCGGAGGCGCGGTTGACACGATACCGTTCGATATAGGTCGGGGCGTTGAGGATGACCTCGTTGGTGGTGGTGGGGATCAGCTCCAATCCCTTGCCGTTGCCGAAGCTGTCCACGTCGGCGCCGTTGCCGAGCTTCTCGACATACACATCCGCCCGCACCTCCTGCTCCAGCCGCGGCGTCACCGTGACCAGCGGCGTCATCCAGTGCGGCTGGCTGTCCTGCGCCTCCCGAACGCGCTCGAACCAGTTCTCGAAATAGCGCGAGATTCCGCCCTCGTTGACACTGGCTTCCTGCGCGTGGGCGGTATCGGCCCAAGCGGCAAATCCTGCCATCACGAGGGGTATGGCAAGGGCTCGAACCTGCATGCGAAGCATCCTGCGCGCTATTCCCGTTCGGATACGACGCGAAGCTTCAGCAAGGCAAGAGGATGGGAGCGGCGCGATCAGCTTTCCGGTCGCGCCAGCCGGTCGAGGCGGTCGAGATGTGCCTTCGCGGCAACAAGAGCCGCTTTCTCACCGCACCGGTACGCGTCGATGACGTCGCGTCCGGTTTCGGTCAGCCGGGCGCCCCCGCCGCGGGGTCCGCCGGCCGAGGTGCTGACCACGTCGCGACCCACCGTGCGGTTCATATCCTCGACCAGCTCCCAGGCGCGGCGATAGGACATGCTGAAGTGCCGGCCGGCGGCGGAGATCGAGCCGAGGCGGTCGATCGCCTCGAGCAGGGCGATCTTTCCCGGACCGAGCCTGCCGCCGTTGCGCAAGGTGATTTTCAGGCTGAGCCGGAGCGGCTCCTGCTCGTGGCTTTGCATCGTCTTGGCTTGGACCCTGGACAGTTAGGAGTTTGGGCACCCCGCAAGCGTCTGTCGAGGCGGGTTAAAGCCGAATTCACTTCCCTATGCGCCGCGGCATGCGGCATCCCGCTTCGAATGCGTGTGCTGCTGATCGAGGATGACGGCAAGATCGCCCAGGACGTCCGCGAGGAGCTTGCCGCGCGCGGCTTCTCGGTCGCCATCGAGGAGACCGGGCCGGCTGGGCTGCATCGCGCGCGCCAGGGCGGCTTTGATGTCCTGGTGGTCGACCGGCTACTGCCTGGGCTGGACGGCCTCGCTTTGATCGCCCGGCTACGCGAGGAGGGCAATCGCGTGCCCGTGCTGGTGCTGAGCGCGCTTTCGGCGGTGGATGACCGGGTCAGGGGCCTGAAGGCCGGAGGCGACGACTATCTGGGCAAGCCGTTCGCGATGGAGGAGCTGGCGGCGCGGCTGGAGGCGTTGCTGCGTCGCCCGATCGAGACACGCGAGAGCGTGCTGCGGGTCGGGCCGATCGTGATGGACCTGATCGACCGACATGTCAGCCGCGGCGCGCGCGAGATCGAACTGCTGCCCCGCGAGTTCCGGCTGCTGGAGTATCTGCTCCGCCGGCCCGACCGGGTGCTGACCCGCGACATGCTGCTCGAGGATGTCTGGCGCTACCGCTTCGTCCCGCGCACCAACCTGGTCGACGTGCATATCGGCAAGCTGCGACGCAAGGTCGACGCGCCGGATGAGACACCGCTGATCCATAGCATACGCGGCGTCGGCTTCATGCTGCGGATCGGCACCTGAGCCCGCATGCGCGCAACCCAATGGCCATTGCTGCGGACCGCGACATTCCGCCTGACGGTGGGTGCCGCGCTGTTCACGGCGGCGGCCTTGCTGTTGCTCTCGGCGCTGATCTTCTGGCAGGCGACCCACTACCGGAACGCGCGCACCGACATGCTGCTCCGGCGCGAGACAAGCCTGCTGGCGGCGCAGACCATGCCGGTGCTGGATCACCAGCTCCGCAGCCGCGCCTTCGACCTGCATCTGCTGATCACCGCCTTCGGCCTGTTCAGTTCCGACCACCGGCGTCTCAGCGGCAACCTTGCGGACTGGCCGCGCGGCCTGGTGGCGGACGGCTCTCCGCACTGGATCCGTGTGGCGCCGATCGCAGCACCGGCACGCCTGGTGCGCATCCAGGCCAGCCGCCTGCCCGGGGGGGATATCCTGGTGCTGGCGCGCGGCACAGGCGAGGTCGAGGAATTGCAGCGCATTGTCTGGCATGCGCTCGCCGTCTGCGCGGTCCCCTCTCTGCTGCTGGCGGTGCTCGGCGGCGTCTGGCTGAGCCACCGGGCGATGTTGCGTGTCGGCATCATGCATCGCGCCATCGAACGGATCATGCAGGGCGACCTGCATGAGCGTCTTCCGGCCGCGCGCGAAGGCGGCGGGGATGATCTCGACCGGCTTGCCGGCAGCGTCAACCATATGCTGGGTCGGCTCGAGCATCTGCTTGACGAGATCAAGGGGGTAGGCGACGACATCGCGCATGACCTGCGCACGCCGCTCACCCGCGTACGCACACGCCTGGAGCGGGCACGCTCCGAAATGCGAGGCGCTGGTCCGCACGAAGGCGTCGCGCTGGATTCGTCGATCGAACGCGCGATCGCCGATCTCGACCAATGTTTTGCAATCATTACGGCTCTGCTGCGCATTACCGAGATCGAGAACGGCCGCAGACGAGCCGCGTTCGCGCGCATCTCGCTGAACGACATCGCGGCCAGCATGATCGACCTTTACGAGCCGGTTGCCGAGGCGGCCGGGATTACCCTGGTTGCGCAAGCTAGCGAAGCGGCTTGGACGTACGGCGATCGCGACCTGCTGATCGAGCTTGCGGCAAACCTCGTGGATAACGCGATAAAGTTTACCGCGACCGGCGGCCGTGTCGAAATCGGTGTCCGTCACGCGGGAGCACGGGCCGTGTTCAACGTCGACGACACCGGGATCGGCATTCCCGCGTCGGAGCGCGAGGCGGTGCTGGTGCGGTTCTATCGTTCCGACAAGAGCCGGCATGTGCGGGGCAGTGGGCTCGGGCTCAGCCTGGTGGCGGCAATCGCGCGCCTGCACGACGCGTCGCTCGACATCGGCGACACCATTCCTGGTGGAGAGCCGCCCGGTTGCCGGTTCAGGGTCAGCCTGGCCGCCGCCACTTTCTAAAATCTAATTTCATTGGCTTCGCCCCGGCCAGACGCTAGACGGCTCCGACAGGCACAAGGCGGGGCTGGGAATGGTACGCGGGCAATGAACGCGATTGTTTTGATCGCGTTGCGACAGAAGTTGACTTTCGTGGTGATGAGCATCCTGATCGTGCTGTTCGGCGCGATCGCGGCGCTCAGGATGCCCACGGACATCTTTCCCGCAATCCGCATCCCTGTCGTCGCCGTGGTGTGGACCTATAATGGGCTGTCGCCGGAGGATATGTCGGGCCGCGTCATCTATTATTACGAACGCGCGTTGACCACGACGGTCGGCAACATCGAGCACATCGAGAGCCAGTCCTATTACGGCCGCGGCGTTGTCAAGATCTTTTTTCAGCCGGGCACAGACATCGCCGCCGCCGAGGCACAGATCACCGCCGTATCGCAGACCGTGCTCAAGCAGATGCCGGCGGGGATCACCCCGCCGCAGGTGCTGGTCTATAACCCCTCCTCGGTGCCGGTGTTGGACCTCCAGGTGGCCGCCCGTGGGATGACCGCGTCACAGGTCTATGACATGGCGTCGAACCTGATCCGCCCGGCGCTGGTCGCGGTGCCGGGCGTCGCCATCCCCACGCCCTATGGCGGAGGCTCGCTCAACGTCGAAATCGACCTCGACCAGCAGAAGCTTCTGGCGGATGGTCTTTCGGCTGTGGATGTTGGCCATGCGTTGCGTGCTCAAAACGTCGTGCTTCCAGCGGGTGACGAGAAGATCGGCGACCTTGACTACATGGTCGAGACCAACGCCAGCCCTCTGGCGGTAGCCAGCTTCAACAGCCTGCCGGTCAAGACGGTGGGCGGCGCGGTCGTGACGCTCGGCGAGGTCGCCTACGTGCATCGCGGGCCGCCGCCGCAGATCAACGAGGTGCTGGTGCACGGCAAGCAGGCGGTGCTGATCGAAATCCTCAAAAGCGGCGACGCCTCGACGCTCGCCGTGGTCCAAGGGGTAAAGGCAAAGCTTCCCGGAATCCTGCGTACCTTGCCTCCCGGCGTGACCATCACGCCGCTCAACGACGCCTCGCAATTTGTGCGGGCCTCGGTCGACGATGTGCTCCAGGAGATGGCGACCGCTGCGGTGCTGACCGGGCTCACCGTGCTGCTGTTCCTGGGAAGCTGGCGTGCCACCGTGATCGTGGTGACCTCGATCCCGCTTGCGATCCTCGCATCGGTGCTGATGCTGTCCTGGCTCGGACAGACCATCAACGTCATGACCCTGGGCGGCCTGGCGCTCGCGGTCGGCATCCTGGTCGACAACGCGACGGTCATCATCGAGAATATCGATTCGCATCTGGAGCGCGGCGCCGAGCTGGAGGCCGGCATCATCGAGGGCGCCAATCAGATCGTCGTGCCGACCTTCGTGGCGACGTTGTGCATCTGCATCGTCTGGCTGCCGCTGTTTCAGCTCTCCGGAATTGCCGGCTATTTGTTCCTGCCGCTGGCGGAGGCGATTATTTTCGCGGTCATCGCTTCCTTTATCCTGTCGCGCACCCTGGTGCCGACGATGGCCGCCGTGCTGTTGCGCAGTGAGATCGAGCAGCACAGGCATGGCCATGCAGCACCCCCTGGCGTTGCCGCGCGCTTCCAGCATCGATTTGAGCGGGGATTTACCGGCTTCCGCGCCGGCTACAACGACCTGCTCACGCGGATCGTGGCCGTGCGCGGGCGGTTCATCGTGGCGTTCTCGGCCGCCGCGTTCGGCTCGCTGGCGCTGATCGCGGTGCTGGGGCGTGATTTCTTCCCGTCGATCAAGTCCGGGGAGATCGACATGCATATGCGCGCGCCGATCGGCACGCGGCTGTCGGAGGCCGCCAAAATCGCGGTGCTTGTGAACGGGTCGGTTCGCCATATCCTGCATGGCGCGGTATCAAACGTGGTCGATAATTGCGGCCTGCCGGTTAGCGGCATCAACCAGGCGTACAGCTCGACGGGCACAATCGGCCCGCAGGATTGCGACATCACCATCAGCCTGAAGAACCAGGAATCCCCGGTGGCGGCATACCGTTTCCGGCTGCGCCGAACCTTGCCGGGTCTCTATCCGGGCACCGTGTTCACCTTCCTGCCGGGCGACATCACCGCCAAGATCCTGAATTTCGGACTGCCGGCGCCGATCGACGTGCAGATCTCCGGCCGCGGCCAGGTCGCCAATCTGGCCTACGCCCAAAATGTCGTGGCCAAGATGCGGCACATTCCAGGCATTGCCGACGTGAACATCGAGCAGGCGTTCAACGAGCCGACGCTGCGCATCGCGGCCCGACGCGCCTTCGCCGCGCAGGCCGGGCTGACCGAGGCGGACATCGCCGACAGCACGCTGGCGACCCTGTCGGGCAGCGGCCAGACCGCACCGACCTATTGGCTGGACTCCAAGAGTGGGGTGTCGCACCTGGTCAACGTGCAGACGCCGCAGGAGCAGCTCGACTCGATCAATGCGCTGCAAACAATCCCCGTGGACGCGGCAGCCGGCGATCCGCTTGGTCAAGGTGCGCATCTGCTGGGCGGCCTGGGCAGCATCCGACAGACGGCAACACCGTTGCTGGTGTCACACTACAGCATCCTGCCGGTGATCGACATCTTCGCAACCAACCAGGAGCGCGATCTCGGCGCCGTCAATGATGCTGTCACTCGCGTCGTGGCCGGCATGAAGCAGGCGGTGCCGCGTGGCGCCAGTGTGCGTCTGCGCGGACAGGCGGAAACCATGACGGGCGCCTACAGCCAGCTTCTCGAAGGATTGGCGCTCGCGATCCTGCTTGTCTACCTGATCATTGTCGTCAATTTTCAATCCTGGCTTGACCCGTTCATCATCATCACCGCACTGCCCGCGGCACTGGCGGGGATCGTGTGGAGCCTGTTTCTCACCCATACCACATTGTCGGTCCCGGCGCTGACCGGCGCGATCATGTGCATGGGTACTGCCACCGCCAACTCCATCCTGGTGGTGGCGTTTGCGCGCGAACGGCTGGCCGAGCATGGCGACGCGGTACGCGCCGCGATCGAGGCCGGTTTCGGGCGTATCCGCCCAGTGCTGATGACGGCGCTCGCGATGATGATCGGCATGCTGCCGATGGCCTTCAGCAACACCGAGAACGCGCCGCTGGGGCGTGCCGTCATCGGCGGCCTGTTGTTCGCGACATTGGCGACCCTGCTGTTCGTACCGTGTGTGTTCGCGCTGCTCCATAATGACCGTAGCCGGGTGAGCCGAGCATGATCGTACCAAGACAGGACCTGCATCGTTCCCGCTTTCGGGCGCGCAGGCTGTTGCTGACGGCGCTTGCCGTCGTCGTAGTGGCGGCCTTCGTCGCCTGGGGCGTTATCGGGCGCAGCGAACATGTCGCCACCTTGCGCGTCGTGGCCGATGACGAGGCGACACTCAAGGTGCAGGTGATCGCGCCGGCACATGGCCCGCGCACCCGCGCCGTCTCCCTGCCGGGCACGATCAAGGCCTGGTACTCGGCGCCGATCTATGCGCAGGTCTCCGGCTATGTCGGGGCATGGTACAAGGATTACGGCGCTCCGGTGAAGCCGGGCGAGCTGCTGGCGGTCATCAACGCCCCCGGCCTGGATGAGCAGTACGCCGCCGCCAAGTCCGGCCTCGCCGTGGCGCAGTCCAAATACAAGTTGGCCGAAGTCACCGCTGGGCGCTTCAAGGCACTCTCCGGCAGTCAGGCGGTGTCGCGCCAGGAAGTCGACGTCGAGGTGGCGAGTGCCGCCTCCGAGGCGGCGCAGGTGCAGGCGGCGGAGCACAATCTCGCGCGCTACCAGGCGCTCGAGCAGTTCAAGAACGTGGTCGCTCCCTTCGCCGGCGTCGTCACCTCGCGTGACACCGATGTCGGCGACTACGTCAACGCCGCCGGTGGCGACGTCAGCGCGCATGGCCACTCCACCGAGCTGTTCACGGTCGCCGACATCCACAAGATGCGTGTCTTCGTCGCCGTGCCGCAGACCTTCTCCACCATGCTCAAGCCGGGGCTGACGGCGACCCTGTCGCTGCCGCAATATCCCGGCCGCCTGTTCAAGGCCACCTTCGATACCTCGGCGCACGCCTTCAATGCGCAGACGCGCACGGTGGTCACCGAGCTGCTGGTCGACAACCCCGACCATAAGCTCTGGCCCGGCACCTATGCCGACGTGCATTTCACCACCAGCGCCAATCCGAACATCCTGATCATTCCCGAACAGGCGCTGCTGTTCCGTGCCCAGGGTATGCAGGTCGCACTGGTCGGACCGCATAACAGGGTGCACCTGCAGGACGTAACGCTTGGCCACAACATGGGCGAGACGGTGCAAATCCTATCCGGCCTGACCCCGCAAGACCGCCTGATCAACAATCCCTCGGCCGGGCTGCTTGACGGCGAGACGGTGCGTGTGGTGCCCGGCGTCGCCGGGATCGCGCCAGCGCCGCAATTCCAGACGGCTCCAGCACTGCCCAAGCATCTGACCGAGGCACAGCGCGCCAAGGTCGAGGCCGCGCGCGCCGGAACCAGCGAGTGAAGGTTGCGGCCGTGAAGACCGGTTGCTCGCGGATCGGCCGCGCGCTTTGGCTGGCAGCACTCACCCTGCTTTCGGCCCAGCTTTCAGGATGCGATCTGGCCCCCGTTTATCGTCCGCCGTCGATGCTGCTGCCCGCCTCATACCAGGGATCGGGTCCGTTCGTGGTGGCGAACCCGCGGGACGAACTGCCGCCCGGACCGTGGTGGCGGATGTTCGGCGATCCGATCCTGGACCGCCTGGAGGCGGCACTCGCCGCAAGCAACCCGACCCTGCAGGCGGCACAGGAGGCCTATACGCAGTCGCGCGACCTGGCCGCCGAGGCGCGTTCGGGGCTATATCCGCAACTCTCGGCAAGTGGGCTACTCAGCGACAACAAGCAGTCTCGCCATCGCCTGTTCCGCGGCACCAGCGGCTTCAATCAGGAAGCGTCAAACGAGATCGCCGCTAGCGCCTCCTGGGAGCCGGATTTCTGGGACCAGATCCGCAACGAAACCCGCTTTGCCAAGAACCAGGCGCAGGCCACCGCCGCCCAGGTCGCCGCGGTCAAGCTGAGCCTTGAGGGCGCGCTCGCGTCGGACTACCTGGCGTTGCGCGGCCTCGACGCCCAGCACGGGGTCTATGTGCAGACCATCCGCTTCTACCGGAATGCGGTCGCCATCACCGGGCAGCGGCTCGCCGGCAAGATCGCCTCGGCGCTGGACGTCGCGCGCTCCGAAAACCAGCTTGCCGTGGCGGAGTCGCTCGACACCGCGACCGAGGCGCAGCGGGTGCTGCTGCAGAACGCCATAGCGGTGCTTGCCGGCGAGAACGCCATCAGCTTCGATCTGCCGGTGCAGGAGCATCCGCGCCTGCTCGAACCGCGCATTCCCGTGGGGGTGCCGTCCGAGTTGCTTGAGCGCCGTCCCGACATCGCCGCCGCCGAGCGCCGGATGGCAGCCGAGAATGCCGCCATAGGCGTTTCGCGCGCGGCATTCTACCCGAACATTCGTCTGAGCGCCCTGTCCGGGTTCCAAGATAACGGCTTCAACCTGGCCAGCCTGCCGAACAGCCTTTGGGAGATCGGCGCCGGCGCCATCCTGCCCTTGTTCGAGGGCGGATTGCGCCGCGCCGAGCTGCAACGGAGCTGGTCGGCCTACGCCCAGGCCACCGACGACTATCGCGCCACCGTGCTTGCCGCATTCCAGCAGGTCGAGGACGGACTTTCCCTGAGCCGGCTGTTCGCCACCGAGGGCCGGCAGCAGCACGCGGCCCTGCAGGCTGCGTTGCGGGCGCAGGGCATGACGTTGAAGCTCTATACCGGCGGCCTGACCAACTATCTCGATGTCACGGTGAGCCAGATCGCGGCCCTGAGTGCCGAGATCGCGCAGGCGCAGGTGACCACCAGCCGTCAGCAGGCCGTGGTCGGCCTGATCGAGGCACTCGGCGGTGGCTGGAGCACGGACGACCTGCCGACGCCGAACCAGACCCTGCCGTTCAACCCACTTGACCTAGGCGGTTCGCCCGGCAATGTTCATCAAACGCACTGATTGAGGGGCGGTCATGGCGCTCAGGGACTTGCTGGTTCATGTGGACCTCGGCGAGTCCGGGCTCGTCCGCCTCCGCCTGGCCGCGGGGCTTGCCGCGCGGCACCAGGCCCGGCTGGTGTTGCTGCATGTGCGCGAACACAACCTCTCCCAGCAGCGCCGCCTGCGGGTATCGGAACTCGGCCTAGTCTCGTCCAAGGAGGCGGAGGCCCTGAACCAGGAGATTGCCCACGAGCAGGAGGAAGGCGAGGCGCCCCTACGGTCCCTGCTTGAGCAGGTGCGACGCGATCATGGGATCGAGGCGGAGTATCGCAGCGTCGACGGCCATGCCGCCGAACTGGTCATCCAGCAGGCGCGCACCGCCGATCTCGCCATCATCGGCCACGATCTCTCCATCGGCGAGCACCAACCGGACGAGTATTCGTTCGCCGAAAGCATGCTGTTCGCCTCAGGTCGGCCGCTGCTGCTGGTGCCGGCGCGGACCGAAGCCGCGCAGCCGATTGGCCGGTGCATCGCTGTCGCCTGGAACGGCAGTCGTCCAGCGGCGCGGGCACTTTCGGATGCCATTCCGCTGATCGAGAAGGCGGACCGCGTGATTGTATTGAGCGCGCAAGCGGACAGGTCCGGGGTCAGGCCGCCATCCTCGAGCGAGCCGGTTCTGGTCAATTTGCGCTGTCATACCAGTCTCGTCGAGTCGCGTGAATTGCAGGCGCGGCATCGCGATGTGGCCGGGGTGCTGCAGACGGAGGCGCTGGCACTTGGCGCCGACATGCTGGTCGCCGGCGCCTATGGCCATGCCAGGCTCTGGGAGAAGATGCTGGGCGGCGTGACCCGCGACCTGCTCTCGGATCTGCGCCTTCCCGTCCTGATGTCGCATTGACCACGCCGCCATAGCCCACTGTTGGCAGCGGCTGCCCCGCGCGCGTACCAGTCAGCCCATAGGGCTGCTGGTGTCACTCGCTCGCCATTGGTTTACCCCCGGGCATCGGCATCTGTTTCATGTCGTCGTCCGGGGGCGCTTTCGCGACGATCGCCCTGTATTGCGCGGCATTCAGCTTCGGCAGTTGCATCACGAAGGCGGTGATCGCCCACATCTCGTGGTCGTCATGCGAACGGCCCCAGGCCGGCATGCCGCTCATCTTGATGCCGTGCTTGATCACCCAGAAAGTCCTGGCCGGGCTCATCAGATTGCCTGCGTAGAGCTTCGGCGGCTTCGGATAGAGTCCGTCGCGGGTCTCGTTGCTGTCGAAGCCGGGTGCCAGGTGGCAGCCCGAGCACATCGCGGCATACTGGCCGGCGCCGACCAGGATCATGTTCGGGTCATTCAGTGGCGGTGCCTTGATCCCCCGCGCATGCGCCGCGACCGAATGCTCGCGCACCGTATTGGCCAGCCAAAAAACCGGCCGGAAATGCGGTGAATCGGCGCCGATATCGTAGCTGCCGGACACCACATAGGCGCCGCCGACGAGAAGGCCGGTGACGACGAGCCCAACGAGCCCCAGGGACGTCTTGACGAAGGTTCTCAAACTGCATCGTCTCCCGGAAGATTGGAGTCAGGCGGCGCTTGCAATGCTGTGCGCCTGGTAGCCTTCCGCCTGGATCGCCTGCTCCAGCTTCTCGGCCGCAGCGCCACTGCTGGTGGTGACCGTCCCCGCCTTCAGATCGACCGTGACCTGAGCCGCCGGGTCGATGCCGTGGACGGCTTCGGTGACCGCGCGCTCGCAATGCGCGCATGTCATACCCTCAACCTTGAACGTCTGCATGTCCATCTCCTTCAGTTGTGCGGAGGTATATGGTGCACCCTTCCCGCGCGGGAGGGTCAAGCGCGTCGTCGCCCCCCAAATCTTCCCCGCTTCCCTTGACCTTCCCATGATGGAAACCCCTTCTCTTGTGCCGAGCTAGAGGGGCAATCGCATGGACCAGGGCATCCTCGAACACCCATCCAGGAGTTCCACCGACAAATCGGCAACGCTGAATGTTAGCGTGACGGCGATGAGTTGCGCGTCCTGCGTTGGACGCGTCGAGCGGGCGATTGCCGGCGTGCCCGGGGTCGAGGCGGTTTCGGTCAATCTCGCCACCGAGCGCGCCTCCGTGACCACCGGCGCCGATTTCGACGCAAGCCGGCTGGCCGAAGCGCTGGCCGCGGCCGGCTACCCGCTTGCCACCGAGACCATCGACCTCGCCATCGGCGGCATGACTTGCGCGTCGTGCGTCGGGCGGGTCGAGCGCGCGCTGCGTGGCGTGCCCGGCGTACGGACCGCCGAGGTCAACCTCGCGACCGAGCGGGCGCGGGTGGAGGTCATAGCCGGGGCCGCCTCATCGGGCGCGCTGATCGCGGCCATCAGCCGCGCCGGCTACGAGGCGACGGCTGCCGAAACCGGTCACGCCGGGCATGGCGAGACCACGATCCGCGACCGCGCGGCACGGCGCGACGGGATCATGGCGGCACTCGCGCTGGTGTTCGCAGCACCACTGCTGCTGCCGATGCTGCTGGTGCCGCTCGGCATCGACGCGATGCTGCCCGGATGGGCGCAGCTCGCGCTCGCCAGTGTCGTGCAGGTGGTGTTCGGTGCGCGGTTCTACCGCGGCGCCTGGAAGGCCTTGCGCGGCGGCGCCGGCAACATGGATACGCTGGTCGCCCTCGGCACCAGTGCCGCCTTCGGGCTGAGCCTATGGGAACTGCTGGCGGGGCAAACCGGCCATCTGTATTTCGAGGCCTCGGCGGCCGTCGTCGCGCTGGTCCGGCTGGGCAAGTGGTTCGAGGGCCGGGCGCGCCGGCAAGCGGGTGCGGCGATCCGCGCGCTTGAGGACCTGCGCCCGGAGCGCGCGCGCGTGCGCCGTGGTGATGCTGAGCAGGGCTGGGGGGAGCAGGACATTGCCGCGGCCGAGCTGCGCCTGGGCGACCTGCTGGTGATCCGGCCGGGTGAGCGGATCGCCGCCGACGGCCTCGTGCGCGAAGGCGCGGGCGGCGTCGACGAGAGCCTGCTGACCGGCGAGAGCCTGCCGGTGGCAAAGGAGCCCGGCAGCCGCATCGTCGGCGGCGCGCTCAATGGCGACGCCCTGCTCGTTGCGGAAGTGACCGCGACCGGCGCCGAGAGCCAGCTTGCCGCCATGGTGCGCCTGGTCGAGGATGCGCAGGCTGCCAAGCCACCGGTGCAACGGCTGGTGGACCGGGTCAGCGCCGTGTTCGTTCCGGTGGTGGTCGGCATCGCCGTCCTGACCTTCGTCGGCTGGTGGCTCGCGGGTGCCGGTCTCACCGTCGCCGCGGTGAATGCGGTCGCGGTGCTGGTGATCGCCTGCCCCTGCGCGCTGGGTCTCGCGACACCGGCGGCGATCATGGTCGGCACCGGTGCTGCCGCGCGACACGGCATCCTGATCCGTGACCCGGCCGCCCTGGAGCAGGCGCGCACGATCCGTACCGTGGTGTTCGACAAGACCGGCACCCTGACCGCGGGGCACCCGGAGCTGGTGGCGATGACGCCGACGGCGGGTATCGATGCCGACGCGCTGCTGCGCCTCGCGGCGGCCCTGCAGGCCGGCAGCGAGCACCCACTGGCCAAGGCTGTGCTGGCCCGAGCCGAAGCGCTCAAGGTGCCGCGTGCGATTGACGTGCAGGCGCTGCCGGGCCGCGGCGTGCAAGGGCAGGTCGAGGGCCGCGTGCTCCGCCTTGGCAGCGACCGTCTGATACGCGAGGCGGGGGTCACGTTGCAGCCGCTGGCCGACGAAGCGAGCAGCTTGCAACGCGACGGCCGCACCGTGTCCTACCTCGCCGAAGGGCCGCGCCTGCTCGGCCTGCTCGGCTTCGGCGACGCGGCCAAGCCAGGTGCTGCTGAGGCGGTGGCAATCCTTCGCCGACGCGGGCTGCATGTCGTGCTGCTTACCGGCGACAACCAGGGTGCCGCCGACGCCGCCGCCCGCGCGCTCGGCATCGAGGATGTGAGCGCCGGCGCCCTGCCCGCCGACAAGGCCGAAATGATCGCACGCTTGCGCGAACGCGGGCCGGTGGCGATGGTCGGCGACGGGGTCAACGATGCAGCCGCTCTTGCCGCCGCCGACCTGGGTTTAGCAATGTCGACAGGCACAGACGTTGCCGCCGCCGCCGCCGGCATCACCCTGATGCGCGGCGACCCGCGGCTGGTGCCGGCCGCCCTGGATATTTCGTCACGCACCTTCCAGCGCATCCGCCAGGGCCTGTTCTGGGCGTTCGCCTACAATGTGGTCGGCATTCCTTTGGCGGCCTCCGGCCTGCTCAGCCCGGTGGTGGCGGGGGCGGCGATGGCCTTCTCCAGCGTCAGTGTCGTCGGCAGCGCACTGCTGCTCCGGCGCTGGCGGCCGCAGAGCCTTGCATGAGGAGGTGCGCATGAATATCGGCGAGGCGTCCGCCGCCTCCGGGGTTTCGGCCAAGATGATCCGCTATTACGAGCGCATCGGCCTGATCGACAAGGCCGGCCGCACCCGGACGGGATATCGCGCCTATGCACCAGCAGACATAGAGACCCTGCGCTTCGTCTCCCGCGCGCGCAGCCTCGGCTTCTCGGTGGGACAGATGCGCGACCTGCTGGCACTCTGGCGCGACGACAAGCGGGCGAGTGCCGACGTCAAGCGGCTGGCCCTGGCGCACGTCGCGACCCTGGACACCAAGGCGCGCGAAATCGCCGAGATGAGCCGGGCGCTGCGCGACCTTGCCGAACGGTGCGACGGCGACCACCGGCCAAGCTGTCCGATCATCGACGACCTCGCGCGTGTCCTGCTTTCCGTCGATCAGCCCGGCCTCCTGGCCGCGGGACCAGAGTGATCTCCGTCTGGCGGCGCGACCCTGCCGACGTCACCCGGCAACCGCCCTCGGAAGGCTGCCTCTTGATGGCGGCCATCGCGTTCGGCATCGGCAGTCTGCTGGCCGGCTGTTCGGCCTCGACGCCCTCGGCAAGGAAAGGCTCCGGGGTCGGCCCGGTGTCCATCGACAGCCTGCGGTCATTGCCTTGATCGTTGCGACCAGATCCGTCGCGGACCCCACCAGTTGCGCCGCCTCCGCATCACGTTCTCCGCGCGTGCTCCCAGCGACTACATCGTTTCCTTGACGCCGATCCTGATCAGCCACCAGTTCATTGGATAGGCGGTGGCGAAGCCGCACAGCATCGCGATCTGCATCATGAACCAGAACTCGACATGGTTCGCGGTGAGCCTGACCCCGAGCAGGGCGCCGAACAGATAGAAATAGGCGATGGCCATAAAACCATACATGCCCAGCTGCCATGATGTGAGCGACAGCGTGTCGGCCTTGATCGCCGCCCAGATGCCCGGGCCGAGCGACAGCCCGCGCATCGGTGCGATCGTAAAATATTGGAAGACGATGCCGAAGGCATAGGCGAACAGGTAGTCCACGATCCAGGTCGCGAAGATTTCTTCGCCGAAGAGGCTGTGCCAGCCGCACCAGACCGCGACCGTGGGAACAAGAAACACCAGCCATTCTGCGCAGATGTCACCGAGCGTGCAGCCGCTGCCACAATGCAGGGCGCCGTTGGCAACCTTGATCGCGTGCGGTGTGAGCTTGCTGCTTGGCATCTCCTCGTCGCGTTGCATGGCGGCATGGGCGCGCGAATGCTCCGCCAGACGCCCATAGGTGAAATACTGCCAGACCACCCAGACCGTCCCGAACAGAGCGGTCACCGGCCAGACGACGCTCATGATCCACATATGCTGCGGATGCCGGATCACGTCGACGGCGATGATGACGGCGCAGAGGCCGCCCAACACCAGGAAGGCGATCGAGAGGTCGTGCAGCCAGGCCGGGATCATAACGGCTGCTCGGCAGCCAAGAGGCGGGGCTTGCAAGCGGGAGCAAAGTCTTTCATCTGGATCATGGTCCTGTCTTGGCAGCGCAAGCGGCCTTGTTCCGGCCAGCCAACTCGGAGCAGCGTGATCGGTTTCAGCCCCAAATCCGCAGTCCGCCGACAAGCATCGCGCCCGGCACGTCGCCATTGCTCCCATTCGCCCAACCTGGAGTTGAGCGATTTCATTGCCGCTCCGCCACGGAATCCGAGCCACTACGCAGGCCGAGGGCGGCACCCGCTCCCGCACC
Organism: Lichenicoccus sp.; assembly: GCF_965276875.1. Classification (GTDB taxonomy): domain Bacteria; phylum Pseudomonadota; class Alphaproteobacteria; order Acetobacterales; family Acetobacteraceae; genus Lichenicoccus. Next base: position 2,426,924 of record NZ_OZ255701.1, read on the forward strand.
GGCCCGACCTGAAGCGCACGCAACCGGATAGGGGATTGGCACGCTGGAGGGGTCTAGCCCGAGGTTGCGCTGCGCCATCCGCGGCCGCATGTGAACCGCCTGGGCACGGAGGAGAGCAAACATGGCCGACACCACTTTGCATTCCGGCACAATCTCCGGCGATCTGTTGATTGCGGGACATGCCGAGCGCGGCACAGGCGGGGTGCTGCGCGGTGTTGATGCGAGCAGCGGCGCGGCCCTCGAGCCCGGCTTCGGCGGCGCCTCAAAAGCCCAGCTCGATGCCGCCTGCGCCGCCGCGTGGGAGGCCTTCGATGCCTACCGCGAGACCGGCCTTGAGCAGCGCGCGGCATTCCTCGAACACATCGCCGGCAACATCCTCGAGCTCGGCGATGCGCTGATCGACCGCTGCGTCGCCGAGACCGGGCTGCCGCGGCCGCGCATCGAAGGCGAGCGTGCCCGCACGGCGGGACAGTTGCGCCTGTTTGCCGGCGTGCTGCGCGACGGCGGCTTCCTTGATCTGCGGATAGACCCCGCGCAACCCGACCGCAAGCCGCTGCCGCGCGTCGATCTGCGGCTGCGCAATATCGCCATTGGCCCGGTCGCGGTGTTCGGCGCCAGCAACTTTCCGCTCGCTTTTTCAGTGGCCGGCGGCGACACCGCCTCGGCGCTGGCCGCTGGCTGCCCGGTTATTGTCAAGGCGCACGAGGCGCACCCGGGCACCTCGGAACTGGTCGGTGGCGCCATCGCCGAGGCCGTCTCCGCGTGCGGCCTGCCGGGTGGCGTATTCTCGCTGATCTTTGCCGAGGACCGTGCCATCGCGCAGGCGCTGGTCGCCGATCCCCGCATCAAGGCGGTCGGGTTCACCGGCTCGCGCGCCGGCGGCTTGGCGCTGATGAAGATTGCCCAGGAGCGCCACGAACCGATCCCGGTCTATGCCGAGATGAGCAGCATCAACCCGGTCATCCTGTTCGAGGGCGCGCTCGCCGAGCGGGCGGCGGCGATCGCCCCAGCCTTTGCCGCGGCATTGTCGATGGGGGCGGGCCAGTTCTGCACCAACCCCGGCCTGATCCTGGCGATCGACGGCCCCGGCCTCGACCGCTTCCTCGGCGCCGCCGCCGAGGCGGTGGCAGCGTTGCCGGGTGCGGGGATGCTGACACCAGGCATCCACGCCGCCTACGATCGTGCCACCGCCAGCCTGGCCGCGCATTCGCAGGTGGCGACTCTGGCGCGCGGCAAGACCGGCGGCACCTATGCCTGCCAGGCCGCCTTGTTCTCCACGACGGCCGTCGATTTCCTGGCGCATCGCACTCTGCAGGAGGAGGTGTTCGGCGCTGCCTCGCTCGTCGTGCGCTGCGCCGACATCGGCTCGCTGCACAAGGTGATCGAGGCGCTGGAAGGCCAGCTCACCGTCTCGCTGCATCTGGCCGAGTCCGACATCGAGAACGCCCGCCTGCTGATGCCGCTGCTCGAGCGCAAGGTCGGCCGCATCCTCGCCGGCGGCTTCGGCACTGGGGTTGAGGTGGGTCATGCGATGGTGCATGGCGGACCGTATCCGGCGACCTCGGACGGACGCAGCACGTCGGTGGGCTCATTGGCTATCCATCGCTTCCTGCGGCCGGTCAGCTATCAGGACCTGCCGCAGGCGCTATTGCCGGAGGCGCTGCACGACGGCAATCCGTTGGCACTACCGCGCCTCCTCGACGGCAAGGCGGCCGCCGGCTGAGTACCAAACCTTTCCCCGAAACAAGCAGCCATCGGGGATGCCTTTTCGGCAAGTCCGCTCCCGTTTTCTGCACCATTCGTTAACTAACTTCAACTAAAACCGTATGTGGCCAGTTTTGGCCCGGGCAGTTCCAGGGGTGACGTGTGGGAATGGATCGCGTACGCGTCTTCCTGTCGCTGTTCACGGTGCAGTCCGACGATGCCGAACTCGTCCTGTCGCAATATCGCGCCGTAGCGCGACAGGTCCCGCTGCTCTACTCCATGCTCGTGCTCAACACGCTTGCTCTGGCCGCGACCCATCTGCGGTCATCGCCACCTGTTCTTACCCTGCTGCTGCCGGGCTTGTTCGTGTTGGCAAGCCTGGCTCGCGCGGCTCGATGGCGGCATGGTGGGAAGCATCTGATTGACGCTCCGGCGGCCCTGCGGGCGCTGCGCAACACAAGCTGGTTTGCACCGATCCTTGGCGTATCGTGCCTCGCATGGGCGCTGGCCCTGTATCCTTATGGCGATGATTTCGCCAAGGCCCAGGTCGTCTATTACATCTCGATTACCGCCATCGCCTGCCTGTTCTGCCTGGTCCACCTACGATCGGCTGCCTTCCTGGTGACGCTGACGGTGGGTACGCCGTCGATCATCTTCTTCGCGCTTACCGACCAACCCGTACTGATTGCCATATCCGTCAATTTCCTGCTCGTTTCGATCTGCATGGTCACGGTGCTGTTGCGTCAATATCGCGACTTCATTTCTCTGAACGATTCCAGAAGACATCTGCTCGCGCGGCAGATCGAGACGCAGCGTCTGAGCGATGCCAACTTGCGCCTTGCCGCGATCGATACGCTTACGGGGCTGCCGAACCGCCGCGGCTTCTTCTCCGATCTTGATGTCGTCCTAAGCCGACACCAGGATAGCGAGGCTGCGATCGCTGTCGGGCTGATCGATCTCGACGGATTCAAGGCAATCAACGATATGTATGGCCATGCCGCCGGCGACGCCCTGCTGCGGGAGGTGGGCCTGCGCATCGGCGCCGTTGCCACCCCGGACCGATGCTTCGCCCGGCTCGGAGGCGATGAGTTCGGGTTCATCCTCACCGATTGCGATGACACGGAAATCCAGGCATTCGCCACAGCCCTTTGCCTGTCCTTGCGCGCATCCTACGACTTGCCGATGGTGAGCGCGGAAATCGCCGCCTCGGTCGGCATTGCGGTGTTCCCGCGCTGCGGCCGCACGGCGGCGCAGCTCTTCGAGCGCGCCGATTATGCGCTGTATCACGCCAAGCAGAACCAACGCGGCGACGCGGTACTGTTCTCGGAGGTCCACCAGACCGAAATTCGCGCAGCGGCACGTTGCGAGCAGGCGCTGCGCCACGCCGACCTGGAGACGGAACTTTCCCTGCATTTCCAGCCCATCGTCGATGTCGCCACCGGTGCGACAGTGGCATTCGAATGCCTCGCGCGCTGGACCAGTCCCGAGTTGGGGGTGGTGCAACCTGCTGACTTCATCAAGGTGGCCGAACGGTCCGACCTCATCAACCGGCTTACCGCGGTGCTGCTGCGAAAGGCGCTCGCCGCCGCGCGGAGCTGGCCGGAACCGATGCGTATTGCCTTCAACCTGTCCGTGCGCGACATCGCCTCCGAGGAGTCCGTGCGCCGGATTTGCGAGATCGTGCGCGAAAGCGGGATTGCCCCCGCCCGCATCGATCTGGAGATCACCGAGACGGCGGTGATGCGGGACTTTGAGCAGGCCCGCCAGGCGCTACTGTCGCTGAAAGAGCTCGGTGTCGAGATCGCGCTGGATGATTTCGGCACCGGCTACTCCAGCCTGAGCTACGTCCACCGCCTGCCATTCGACAAGATCAAGGTCGACCGCAGCTTCACCGCCGATGTCGAGACCGATCCGGTCTGCCTGAATATCGTCAAGAGCGTGCTGGATCTGTGTCGCAACCTCAAGCTTCGCTGCGTCGTCGAAGGTCTGGAAACGGCGGCCCAGGTGAATTCCCTCAAGACGGTCGGGGGCGCCTTGATGCAGGGATACTTCTTCGCACGGCCGATGCCCGCCGAGCGCGTCCTCGCGTTCCTCGACAAACACCCCAGTACGGCGCCGAAGCCACCAAGCCGCCGGGAACAATGGTCTGGCAAGGCGTCAGGGCGGCAACGCCAGCCGGTGTCATTGATCGGCTAGATGTTTAGTCCCGGCACTTGGTCAGCCGGCGCGCGGGCCGAACAGGATCAGCGCGGCGCCGGCCAGGCAGACCGCCCCGCCCGCCAGATCCCAGCGATCCGGCCGCACGCCCTCGACGCGCCAGAGCCACAGCAGGGAGGCTATGATGTAGATGCCGCCATACGCGGCATAGGCGCGGCCGGCCTGGGCCGTGTCGATACGCGTGAGCAGCCCCGCGAAGGCCGCCAGGGACACCATCCCGGGAGCCACCCACCACGCCGAATACCCAAGCCGCAGCCATGCCCAGAAGCTGAAGCATCCGGCCAGCTCGGCAAGAGCGGCCACGGCATAGACGGCGTAGTCTGTCATCGGTGCGCCCAGGCTCGATTGTGCGCCATCGTATACGACGGCACACGTGCGGGACTGCGCGCACCGATGCCGTTGCATACAGAGCGCGGGACGAAGGCGACACGTAGACTATGCTCGATCCCGCGGCCTGAGCGACCTCAGCGCCAGGTGATCTCGACCCTGCGGTCCTTCGGCTGGCGGCCTTGGGCCGGCACCGGCGGATCGGAGACGCCTTTGGCGAGCACCTGCAGGCGCTCGACCGGAATGCCGCGTGCGACGAGAGCCCGCACCACCTGATCGGCGCGCTCCTGCGACAACCTCAGGTTCAGTCCTGGCGGCCCGGTCGGGTCAGCCGATCCCGCGACCACCATGACGATCGGCTTGCCCTCGTCGTAAAGGCGCGAGGCGCGATCGAGATAGGCTTCGTCCTGAGGCCGGATCGCGCTGCTGCCGCTGGCAAAATAGAGGTCGATGGCGTCTGGGGCCTTGGCACTTGCCGCGCTCCCGATGCAGCTGGCGCCGAGCAGTGCCGCGGCGCCGAACAGAACCGTACGATCATACATCTATTCCGAACTCCCTGGTTGTCACTCCGCCGAGCCGACGAAGACTCCGATCTCGCCGGGTCGGTTGAGGGTGGACCCACGCGCCGGTTGCGGCGATGAGAAATGCAGGTTTTTGGCAAGAGCCGCCGCCGCAGCCTGGTCCTGGGCAAATCCAAAGGAAACCGCCGGTCTGCTGTCGGTCGAAGGCAACGGGCCCGCGGCGAGAATACCCGCCTTGCGCAGTCGGGACAGGATACGCGTCGCGGTCGCAGCGGCCTGCATGTCGCCACGCCGGTAGCGCACCGTGACGTGCAGGGCAACATCGCCGCCGATCGGGACGGCGTGCGGCGGTGATGGTGATGGCTTGCTCGGCGGCGGCTTCGGCGTAAGCGGCGCCACCGTGGGCGCTACCGGAGGTGCCGCCGGAGCGGGTGCCGCCGACATGGTTGTCGCTGGTGCGATCGGCCGTGGCAGCGTGGGGGCTGGCACGATCTTCGGGGCGGGAGCGATGACACTCCAGGCATAGGTCAGGCTGGCCACGGCAATGGCGCAGGCCGCCCAGGCGGCGGTAGCCCGCGTCGGCGCCCGTTTGGTGATCCGGTCGGGCGGCGAGATCAGGCGTGGCGGCGGCAGCCACGTCCCCGGCCGTGCCAGACCCTGCGGTCCCCCACCTTGGCGTGGATCGAACGGTCTGGGCGCGGGCTTGGCGGCGTGCTCCGGCAGGCATGCGGCGAGTTCGGGGACCAGTCTGAAATGCGCCGCCGCATCGTCCCATAATGCCCCGCGCCCGGCCTCGCGCAGCAGCGACTGCATTGCGGGCTCTGCGAGCAGGAGGATGTGCAGGACCGGCTCGCCGGCGCGGCTCAGAGCCGCCAGCGCCAACAATCGACGCAACATTGCGACGTCCAGCGCCTCGGCCTTGTCGATCAGCAGAACCACCGATCTGCCGGCGCCCCCCTGCATGGCATCGCGTATGGAGTCGTGCAGGGCGCTTAGCGACCGAAGCGGCGCCAACCGTTCAAGCGTGACAAAATCCGCAGCCTTGAGCCGTTGCACGATGGCCCTGCGCAGCGTTGAAGCGACCCCGCCGGGGCTGCTGACCAGGACGAAGCCATGACCGACCGCGACCGCCGCCAGCACCCGTGCCGGGACGTCGCGGTTGAACGCCGCCATCCACGAGGATAGCCGGATGATCTCCGGTGCATCGAGGGCAAATGCAGGCGTGCGGGTGATGGTTGTCGTCATACGTATTCGGAAATACGCGCGCTGGATGTAAGTAGATTATCCCTAACGGCTTTCTCACGTGCGCGCCAGAGCTTGTGATCAGAACCTGTGATCACGGGAACGGCGCGACGGCGGGTGCTGCGCACGCCCGCTCGTTGAAGCCGATCTCATCGAGCCGCAAGCCCGTGCCCTGTTGCGTGTCGGCTTTCGCGCCGGCGCCGACCAGGCGATGATCCGTCACCAGCTACCTCATTTTACCTATAAGACGAGACGCATGAGCGCTTTGATTGCCACTCTGACGATGAACCCGACCATCGACGTCGCCGCCCAGGCGCAACGGGTGCGGCCGACGCACAAGCTGCGCACCTTCGCCGAACGCCAGGATCCGGGAGGCGGCGGCGTCAACGTGGCCAGCGTTGTGCATGCGCTCGGCGGTCGCTCGCTGGCGCTGATCATGGCCGGCGGCGCTTCCGGGCGGCTGCTCGAGGAACTGCTCGACGATGCTGGTGTCGCGCGCAGGACGGTGGCGATCGCCGGCCGCACCCGTACCAGCCACACTGTGGTCGATGCCTCCAACGGCTATGAATATCGTTTCATCGCCCAGGGCCCGACCGTCACTGAGTCGGAGTGGACCGCGATGCTGGACACCATCGGCGGGGTCGAGGCGGGTTGGCTGATCGCCAGCGGCAGCCTGCCGCCCGGCGTGCCGGAGGATTTCTACGCCCGTCTTGCCGCCGCCGCCGGGCATCGTGGCAGCCGCTTCGTGCTCGACACCTCAGGTCCGGCGTTGCGCGCGGGGCTTGCCGGCGGTGGCGTCGAGCTGGTGAAATCGAGCCTGACCGAGCTTGAGAGCGTTGCCGGCCGCAAGCTCGCCGACGAGGCGGCGCAGCAGGCCGCAGCCACGCATATCGTGCGCAGCGGCCGCGCCCGCATGGTCGCGCTCACCTTGGGCGAAAAAGGCGCGCTGCTGGTCTGGGAGGAGGGCGCGCTGCGGTTGCCGGCGCTGGATGTCGTGGTCAACGGCACGGTCGGCGCCGGCGACAGCTTCCTCGCCGGAATGGTGATGGCGCTCGCCGAAGGCCGCGAGCCGGCCGACGCCTTCGCCTGGGGTGTCGCCGCGGGTGCCGCCGCGGTCACCGTGCCCGGAACCGCGCATCCCGAGCGCAACACCGTCGAGCGGCTGCGCGGTCTCATCCTGGTGCCGCACAGCCTCAGCGCCAACGGCACGGCGCTGAACGTTTAGCCGCCGGCGCCCCGCCTCAGCCAAGTGTGCGCAGCAGCCTCCCCTGGGTGTGCAGCAACGCCGGATCGTCGGGCGCGCGCGGGATCGAGCCAGGGACGACGATCGGCGCCGACAGCCGCGCCGGATTGCCCGACAGCACCACGAGCTGGTGACCGAGCCGGCAGGCCTCCATCGGGTCGTGGGTGATCAGCAGCACGGTGCGGCCTTCGAGCAGTTCGGCCGCGAGGTTCTGGATGCGGGTGCGGGTGAAGCTGTCGAGGGCGGAGAACGGCTCGTCCATCAGCACGATCGGCCGGTCCTCGTAGAGCGTGCGCGCGATCGCGACGCGCTGGCGCATGCCGCCGGAGAGCGCCGCCGGCAGCGCGCGCAGGCTACCCCCAAGCCCGACCTGTTCGAGCAGCGCCGCCGCGCGCGCGGGCTCTGGCACCTGCCCGCGCAGTCGCGCGCCGAGCATGACGTTGTCGACCACCCGAAGCCACGGATAGAGCAGGTCCTGCTGGCCCATATAGGCGATGCGGCCGGCGAGTGGCGCGCCGTCGCCGGCGGCTACCCGCCCGCTGGCGGGGGCCTGCAGGCCGGCCGCGATTTTCAGCAGTCCGGTCTTGCCGACGCCGCTCGGGCCCAGCAGCGCGATGCAGCGTCCGCCCGGCACCTCCAGGCTGAGATCCTCGAAGATCGTCCGCCCGCCATGCCGCAGGGCAAGCCGGTTCAGACACAAACTGGGGCAGACCATGTCGATTTGTAGCGGCACGGCAAAGCTTTTGCGACAGTCGCCGCGAAAGCGCCGACGCAACGAATGACGCGGTGTTTCCGGGCTTGCGCTTCTGCTAGACCCTCAGCGCGATGGTAGCGGCTTTTCTGTCCTGGTGGACGCGGCAGATGCTCGACCTGATCCCCGAGCGCTTCGCGCGCCGGGATCCGGCGAGCGTCAATGCCATCGTGGCAACCCCCGAGGGCCACGATAAGGCAGCGCCTGGCGCGACAACTGGTGCGACCTTGGGCGCGGTGCGCCTGTCGCTGCGTCGGGACGGCCACGAACAGCAGGCCGGCCGGCACGAGCCGGGGCAGGCGGTGCTGCCGCATTTGCTCGCCGAAAACCCCGGCCTGCCGCTGCTGCTGCGGCTGCCGCCCGACAGCCTGCTCAGCCGCGACGTCACCCTGCCGCTCGCCGCCGAAGCCGGCTTCGAGCGGGTGCTGCACTATGAGATGGACCGGCTGACGCCGTTCGCCGCAGATGACGTGTTCTGGTCGGCGCGTGTATTGCGTCGCAACAAGGACAGTGGGCGGCTCGATCTGCGTCTGTCGCTGGTGCCGCGTGCCTGGCTTGCCGCCCCGCTGGAGACGCTCGCGGAGGCTGGCGGCCGCCTGACCGCTCTCGAGGTGGCGGGCGGGGCTTCGGTGCAGCGGATCGCCGTCGCCCACGAACCCGGCCGCGCGCGTCTGCGTGAGCGCCGCCTGCTGCTCGGCGCGGCCGGGCTGTGCGCCGCACTGGCGCTGGTTGCCATCGTGCTGCCGTTCGTGCTGCAATCGGTGGAGTCCGCGGCGACTGAAAGCCGGATCCCTGGCTTGCAGCCGCGGGTCGACGTGGTGGAAGCGCTGCGCCGGCGCCTGCGCACCGCCGCCGCCGGTGCGGACACCATCGCCGATGCGCGCCGCCGGGTTGGCGATACGCTCGCGGTGCTGGCGGCGCTGACCCGCGTGCTGCCCGACGACACCTATCTGACCGACGTGACGTTGCGCGACGGGATCGTCACCCTAACCGGCGAGTCCGCGGGCGCGGTCAAGCTGATCCCCGCCCTCAGCGCCGATCCGACCTTTGTAGCACCTGCGTTTTCGGCGCCCGTCACCCGGATCGAGAGCAACAACTCGGACCTGTTCTCGATCCGCGCCCAGGTCGCGGGTGCCGGTACGTACCCTGGACCCGGGGACCCTGGGCACTGATGGCGAGCCCGAGCCTCCGCGCCCTGCCCGGCAGCCTGCCGACCGGCCGCAACGGCCGCCTGCTTGCCGTGCTGATCGCGCTGCTGGTGCTGGCCGTGCTCTGGCTGGCCATCGCGCTGCCGCTGCTCGACTGGCATGCGACCCGGGCCGAGGCGCTGGCGGAGCGTCGGGCGCTGGCCGACCGCATGACGCTGCTGGTGGCCAGGCTGCCGGCCATGCAGGCGCGGGCGCAGGCTTTGCGCGCTCCCGGGCGCGCCGGCGCCACCGCCCTGATTGCCGGCAACAGCGACGCCGTGGCGAGTGCCGAGATTCAGGAGAAGGTGGCGTCCCTGGCCTCCTCGCTCGGGCTCAGCCTGGCGTCGACGGAGACCTTGGCGGCAGCCTCCGAGGGCAGCTATCGCCGGGTCGGCGTGCGGGTGTCGATGGATGCGGGCTTCGAGGTAGTGGTGCGCCTGCTTGGCGCGATCGAGGCGGCGCGGCCGAGCCTGCTGATCGACGACCTGCAGATCCACGGCACCCGGCTGCTCGGCCAGACCGGGGCGGCACCGCTTAATGTCGCGTTTACCGTTATCGGCTACCGCCGTCCCGATGCCGCAGAGAGCCGTCGTCCCGCCGCCGTCGATGGCGGCGACAGCGGGCCGCCGTGACCCGTCTGCCGCTGCTGGCCTTCGCTGCCCTCATCTGCGTGCTCGCGGGCTTGATCCTGCTGGAGGTCCGCGCCGGCGTGCCGCGCCATACCCTACCGGTCGTGGCAGCACTCCCGCCGCCGTCCACCCCCATCGCCGTGTCGGCCGGCGTTGCGGCACCCGCGCTACAGGAATGGACACAGACCATTCTCGCGCGGCCGCTGTTCAGCCCGTCGCGCCGCCCCGGTCACGCCGCCGCCGTCAGCACCGTCGTGCCGCGCCTGGCCGGGATCATCATCGATGCCAAGGGCGCCCGGGCGATCTTCGCCAGTCCTGGCGATGCGCGCGCGATCATCGTCGGCGCCGGCGCCCATGCCGGCCCCTATCTGATCCGCGCGGTGGCAGCGAGCGGGGTGTCCGTCATCGGCCCGAACGGACCACAAATGCTGCATCCGAGCTACGACCAGGACTCATCGGCGGGGGCTGCGTCACCCGCACCGCCATCCACCGGCACGCCTTCCATCCTCGACCTGTTGCGCGCACGCATGCGCTCGCAGGGTGGTCCGCATCTTGGGCCGCCGAACAGCGGCCCGGCGCCGATCTTCCCGCAAAATCGTCTCCAGAACCGACGGTGAATTAGATGCGCAAGTCCTCACCGCCACGCGGCACCTCCATGAATGCCGCCTGGCCCGGCATGCTGTTGCTCGCCGGCGGTCTCGGCGCGGGTCTGGCCGGTTGCAGTCGGCCGGAGCAGCCGGTCATCGGGCCGCTGCCGGCGCTGGGTGGCAGTGCTGCCACGCATGCGCAGCCGCGGATCAACGGCACGATCGGCGCCCCGGAGCAGCCAGGCCCGGCGCTGCTGAGCTACGGCCGCACCCAGTCGGGCGCTACCCAGTCGGGCCGCGGCGCGCGCGGCGCCACCGATAACACCAGCATGGGCGCGAACGGCACCATCACGCTCGATTTCGCCGACACCGACATACGCGACGCGGTGGCGCAGATCATGGGCACGCTGCTGCACGACAACTACACCATCGATCCGGCGGTCAAGGGCACCGTCACCCTGCACACCGCGGCCCCGCTGACCACCGCGCAGTTGCTGCCGGTGATGCAGGCGCTGCTGGCCCAGGTCGGCGCCGAGATGGTCCGTTCGGACGGGCTCTACCGCATCGTCAGCGTCGGGGTCGCCGGCAAGGGGGGCGCCTCGCCCAACACCGCCCTGGCCGAGGGCGAGTCCGTCGGCGGCTCGTCGCTGATCACGTTGCGCTTCGCCAATGCCGAGGATCTGGCCAAGGCGTTGCAGCCGTTCGTCGGCGCCGGCGGCAAGATCGCCGCCGTTCCCGGCAGCAACGCGCTGCTGGTGGCCGGCGACGCCGATGTGCGGCGCACGCTCGCGAGCCTGGTCGCCGCCTTCGACGTCGACGCCCTGGCCGGGCAGTCCTATGCGTTGCTGCCGGTGGAGAGCGGCACCGCCAAGGACATGGCGAGCGCGCTCGGCGAGGCGCTGCGCGGACAGGGCAAGACCTTGGCCGACATCGTGCGGGTGATTGCGATGAGCCGGGTCGACGCAGTGCTCGTGGTGGCACCGCAGCGGCGCTACATCGATGACGCGCGCCGGCTGTTCGCGCTGATCGACGCCAACCGGCGAAACACGGTGCGCTCCTGGCACGTCTATTACCTCCATAACAGCCACGCCTCCGACATCGGCAACCTGCTGCAACAGGCGTTCACGCCGGACGACGTCACCATCCAGCCGAGTCCGGCGCGGCAGTTGCCCGAGAGCGGGCAGCTCGGCGGCGGTGTCGAGTCTGGCGGTGGCGGTTTCGGTGGAGGCGGGATCGGCGGTGGCGGCATCGGCGGGGGTGGCATCGGCGGCGGTGGCATCGGTGGGGGTGGCATTGGCGGTGGCGGCATCGGCGGGGGTGGTAGCATCGGCGGCATTACGTCCGGCCAGTCCGTTGGCGGCGCCAGCCCCGGTACCGCCAGCACCCAGCCAAGCGGCGGCGGTGCCTCCGCCAACCCGCTGCTCGGCGGCCTCGACACTGCGTCGGGCGGCGGCGGCGGCGGCAAGACCAACGGCATGCGGATCATCGCCAATCCGCAGAACAGCGCGATCCTGGTCTACGGCACCGAGCGCGAGACCGACGCGGTCAGCAACATGCTGCGCAAGATCGATATCGTGCCGCTGGAAGTGCGCATCGACGCGGTGGTGGCCGAGGTCGACCTCAACGACAACCTGCAGTACGGCACGCAGTTCTTCTTCAAGTCGGGCGGCATCAACGGCGTGCTCAGCAACGCCGGGGCCGGGGCCAGCAGCACCATCACCGGCACCATCGCCAACACCGTCACCAGCGCCGGCCTCGGCGCCAGCCTGCCGGGCCTGGTGATCGGCGGCCTCGGCAACGGCGGCGCGCCGCTGGCGATCTCGGCGCTGCAACAGGTCACCAAGGTGCATATTCTGTCCTCGCCGGAGCTGATGGTGGTCAACAACCAGCCGGCGCGATTGCAGGTCGGATCGCTGGTGCCCTACCAGAGCGGCACCGCCCAGAGCACGCTGACCAGCACCTCGCAGATCGTCAGCCAGATCAACTACCAGCCGACCGGCGTGATCCTGGAGGTGACGCCGCGTGTCGATACCGGCGGCATGGTGACGCTCGACGTCTCCCAGGAGGTCAGCTCGGTGGCTACCGGCACCACCACGCCGGGCATCACCTCGCCGACCTTCCTGACCCGCAACGTCAACACCCGGGTCGTCGTGCAGGACGGCGAGACCATCGGCATCGCCGGGCTGATCACCGACAATGCCAGCCGCGGCAACAGCGGCATCCCCTGGCTCAAGGACATCCCGATCCTGGGCGCATTGGCCGCCACCCAGACCAACACCCGGGTGCGCCAGGAGCTGCTGGTGCTGATCACGCCGCACGTGGTGCACGACCAGCTCGACGCGCAGGCGTTGACCGAGGATTTGCGCGATCACCTCACCGACTCCGCCTCGGTGCCCTATGACAGTTCGCGCGCGGCTGGCAGCGCCGATCCCAACCACCGTGTTCTGCGCAGCCTGACCCTTGAGCCGTAGTCCGCCCCTGAAGCGCCGAGACATGGGCAGATGCCGGCCGCATGACGGCTGCCGGGCCTGTCGGTGCTGACGCACCAGGCCGAGGCGATGGGGCGGTCTGGGTTCTATCTCTTTGTTTTCACGAGCACTACATCGGCCCAAGCGTTTCCGCTTCCTCCGAAAGCGCTATCGGTCGCGGCAATACCGAGCCTCGGCATTGAGGCGGGATGGCTGCGGCTGTGCGTCTCCCCGTCCGGCAATCATAGGGTCCGCTTTCCCGTGCGAGGGCCGGGGGTGGGCGGACATACCCAGGATAGTCTAGCGGGAGCCGTCGGGGCAGTGGCACCGCCCTTTTCCTGCGCCATCGACTCCATCAGTGATTGCAGTTGTCCACCATCTTGGACACTTTCTGCATCATCTCCGGATTCATCATCATTTCGCCCTGACCATTCGGCATGCCGTGTTCCATCATGCCGCTGCCCGAGGCCGCCGGCGGTGTTGCCGGAGCGGCCGATTGGGCAGCCCCTTGATCGGCGGCGCGGGAGGGTGACGCGCTTCTCTCACTCGGCTGGGATCGCCGCCTGCTTTCCAGCGGGCCTGAGAGCCTCGGCACGGTGAGGAGTTGTGTCTGGCAAGTCCTGCAAAATGGTTTGGGCGCGGCGGTCACGGTGGTGATCGCAATTGTTCCTTGATCGCGTGACGGCTCTGAGCGGGGGAGGATTGGCCGGGTCGAGGCTGGCGCTCTTGCGCCACCGCGAAGCGGCGCGGAGCGGCCTTGAGGCGGACAAGCCTCCCCCGCATCCTGGGTCATGCAGCCAAGGCTCGCAGGGTTTCTTTCTTGTGCTCCCGCAGGTGCTCCATGTTGAGATAACGTAACGCTTCAAGCCAACCCTCGTGCGTCTCGATGGCCAGCGCGCGTGAGAGGCGCAGGCAGCTGGCGGTGTTGGGGAAGATGCGCACCACCAGGGTGCGGCGCTTCAGCTCCTGGTTCAGCCGCTCCAACATGTTGGTCGACTTCATGTGCTTGTGATGGGCTCTGGGCAGCCGATAGTAGGTGAGCGTCTCTTCGACGTTCTCCTCCACCCAGGCCACCAGCTTGGAATACTTGCCCTGCCATTTGGTGACCCACTGGGCGATGTCGCGGCGGACCTCCTCGATGTCGCGCCGGTCATAAAACCAGCGCAGCTCCATCAGGCAGTCGTCGTCATGCTTGCGCGGCAGGTAATCCAACGCGTTGCGCAGAAAGTGCACGTAGCAGCGCTGCCAGGCCGCCTCGGGCAAGATTTCCCGGATCGCCGCCTTGAGGCCCGCGTGATCGTCGCTAACCACATACTCCACCCCGTGCAGGCCGCGCGTCCGCAGTCCAGCCATGAAGTCTCGCCAACTCGACCGGCTCTCGCGGTTGGCGACCTCCACGCCCAGCACCTGGCGCCGCCCCTCCCAATCCACGCCGATCGCAATCAGCACCGCCTGGCTGACAATCACGCCGCCTTCGCGCACCCGCTCGTAGCGGGCATCCACAATGAGGTAGGGATACGGCTCCTCCAGCCGCCGACCAAAGAACGCCGTCAGCTTCTCGTCCAGCCGCGACGTCGCCTCGCTGATCGTCGAGGCCGAGAAGCTGTGACCGCATAGCTCCTCGGTGATTGCCTTGACCTTCCGCGTCGAGACACCCTGCACATACATCTCCGCAAGCGCCCCGACCAAGGCCTTCTCCGACCGCTGATAGCGCTCGAACAGCTCCGTCGAAAAATGACCCGCCCGGTCCTGCGGAACCCGAAGCTCCAAAACGCCGACACGGGTGATCAGCTTGCGGTCGTAGTAGCCCGACCGATGGCCCACCCGCTCGGCCGTTCGCTCGCTCTTGCCAGCTCCCAGCGCCTCGGTCATCTCCGCCTCTAGCACCTCCTGCAATGCCGCCTGCAAAACCGCCCGAAAGCCGTTCTCGTCAGACAGCAGCAGCGCCTTCATATCCGCGCCCAATGGCGCTAAATTCAACTTGGTCATGGCATCGCCCTTCCACGGGGTTGGTGACTTCGAACATCACCACTTTGCCATGACCACCTCGCTACCGCGATTTTGCAGAACCTTCAGGACACTACCCGGTGAGGCAGCCGCCATCCCTTGATGATCGCGTAGATCGCGGGGATGACGAGCAGGGTTAGGAGGGTGGAGGACACCATCCCTCCGACCATGGGGACGGCGATGCGTCGCATGACTTCGGAGCCGGTGCCGGTGCTCCAAAGGATCGGCAGCAGCCCCGCCATGATCGCGACCACGGTCATCATCTTCGGCCGCACGCGCTCGACCGCGCCGTGCATGATGGCCGCCTGCAGATCGCCCCGCGTCATGGAGACGCCCTCAAGAAGACGCTTTTGCCGAATTTCGACGAGCGCCTGGTCGAGGTAGATCAGCATGACCACGCCCGTCTCGGCCGCGACGCCCGCGAGGGCGATGAAGCCGACCGCGACGGCCACGCTCACGTTGTAGCCCAGCAGCCACATCAGCCAGGCGCCCCCCACAAGCGCGAACGGCACCGAAAGCATGACGATGAAGGTCTCGGTAAGCCGCCCGAAGTTGAGGAACAGCAGCACCATGATCACGACCAGCGTGGCCGGCACCACCACCTTCAGCTTGGCCTTGGCGCGTTGCAGGTACTCGAACTGGCCACTCCACTCGATGTGGTAGCCCGGCGGCATCTTGACCTGCTCCGCCACCTTACGGGACGCCTCGGCAACGTAGCCGCCCAAATCGCGGCCAGCGAGATCGACGTAGACATAGGCAACCGGCTGCGCGTTCTCCGTGCGGATGCTGGGTGGTCCGCCCGTCACGCGCACGCTCGCGACCTCCCCCAAGGGAATCATCGCGCCACTCGTCGTCGGCACCAGGACCTGACTGGCAATGGATTGCGGGTCATCGCGCAGGCCGCGTGGGTAGCGGACATTCACGCCGTAGCGCTCACGCCCTTCGACCGTCGTGGTGACGGTCTCGCCACCAAGAGCGGCGGCGACCACGGATTGAATGTCATTGACAGACAGGCCGTAGCGTGCCGCCGCCTCCCGGCTTGGCGAGATTTCAACGTAATGGCCGCCCTCGGTGCGTTCGGCGAAGGCACTCGTCGTACCCGTCACGCCATGCACGACCTGAACGACCTGGGCTGCTAGTGTGTCGAGTTCATGGAGGTCTGGCCCGAATACCTTCACCCCGACCGGTGTGCGGATGCCAGTGGACAGCATGTCGATGCGCGCCTTGATCGGCATCGTCCAGGCATTGCTGACTCCAGGAAGTTGCAGGGCGGCATTCATCTTTGCGATGAGCTGATCCACGGTCTCGCCACCGGGCCAGGTGCTTGGTGGCTTGAGGTTGACGATCGTCTCGCTCATTTCGAGCGGCGCCGGGTCGGTGGCCGTCATGGCGCGGCCTGCCTTGCCGAACACCGACTCGACTTCTGGGAACGACTTGATGATGCGGTCCTGCGTTTGCAGCAGTTCAGCCGCTTTGGTGACGGACAAGCCGGGCACGGTCACAGGCATGAACATCAACGTTCCCTCGTTCAAGCTGGGCATGAATTCACTGCCGAGCTGAGTGGCCGGCCACACCGTGGCGCCAATGATCGCGATGGCGGCGATCACAACAAGCACCGGGATTCGCAGCACAAGGCGGATCACCGGGCGGTAGACCCAGATCAGCGCCCGGTTGATCGGGTTCTTGCCCTCGGGAATGATTTTACCGCGCACGAAGAACAGCATCAGCACCGGCACCAGCGTGATGGACAGCAGCGCGCCGCCGGCCATCGCGAAGGTTTTGGTGTAGGCGAGCGGCTTGAACAGCCGGCCTTCCTGGTCCTCCAGCGCGAACACCGGCAGGAAGGCGGCGACGATCACCAACAGGCTGAAGAACAGCGACGGCCCAACCTCGCGGGCGGCGGCGATCAGCGCCGGTCCGCGTGGTTCGCCGGGCTGCAATCGCTCGACATGCTTATGGGCGTTCTCGATCATCACGATCGACGCATCCACCATGGTACCGAGCGCGATGGCGATGCCGCCTAGGCTCATGATGTTGGAGCCGATGCCGAGCGCGTGCATGCCGATGAAGGCGATCAATATGCCGATCGGCAGCGTCAGGATGGCAACCAGGGCGCTGCGGAAGTGCAGCAGGAAGATGACGCACACCGCGGCGACAATCAGGCTCTCTTCGAGGAGCGTGTGCTTGAGCGTGTGGATAGCGCTATCGATGAGCTGCGAACGGTCATAGACCGGCTCGATCGAGACGCCTTTGGGCAGGCCCGGCGCTATTTCCGCCAGCTTCGCCTTGATGTTGTCGATGGTCGTGAGCGCATCGGCGCCGTCCCGCTTCAAGGCGATGCCGCCGACCACTTCGCCGGTGCCGTTCATCTCGGCGATGCCGCGCCGCTCGTCCGGACCAAGCTCGACGCGGGCCACGTCCTTCAACAGCACCGGGGTGCCGGACCCGTTCGGATCTGCCTTCAGCACGACGTTGCCGAGATCGGCCATGTTCCGCAGGTAGCCGCGGCCCCGGATCATGTACTCCGTCTCGCTCATTTCGATCGTTCGGCCGCCGACATCGCGATTGCTCGCGCGGATTGCATCGGTCACCGTGCTGAGCGGAATGCCGAAGGCCTGCAGTTTCTGTGGATCGACAACGACCTGGTACTGCTTCTCGAAGCCGCCGACGCTGGCGACTTCAGAGACGCCTTTGGCCGTGACCAGATCGTAGCGGATGATCCAGTCCTGGATGCTGCGCAACTCGGCAAGGGTGCGCTGGGCGCCGAGCACGACGTATTCGTACACCCAGCCGACGCCGCTGGCATCCGGCCCAAGCGCCGGCGACACACCGGCCGGCAGACGCTTGGCGGCGAAGTTCAGGTATTCGAGCACCCGCGACCGCGCCCAATAGAGGTCGGTGCCGTCGTCGAACACGACATAGACGAAGGACAGGCCGAAATCCGAAAAGCCGCGGACCACCTTGGCGTGCGGTACGGCGAGCAATGCCGTGGTCAGAGGATAGGTCACCTGGTCCTCGACCACTTGCGGCGCCTGGCCGGGATATTCGGTGTAGACGATCACCTGCGTGTCCGAGAGATCTGGCAAGGCGTCCAGGGGCGTGTTGGCAACGGACCACACGCCGATGCCGACCACGATCAGCGTGGCGAGCAGCACCAGTATCTTGTTGCGGGCGCACAGCTCGATGAGGCGGCCGATCATGGCGTGTTTCTCTGTTGGGTGGAGGGCGGCTTGGCGCCGTCGGCGAAGCCTTGCAGGGCCGCGCGCAGGTTGCTTTCCGCGTCGATCAGGAAGTTGGCGCCGACCACGACGCGGTCGCCGAGCTTGATGCCGTCGATCACCTGCACCCAGTCATCGCCGTGGATGCCGAGGTGGACTTGCCGAGGCTCGAAGCGGCCGGCCCCGGCCGCCACGAGGACGACCTGCCGCGTTCCGGTGTCGAGCACAGCAGAGTTCGGCACCGTCAGCACGGGCGCGCCACCTGCGGTGGCATCGATTTGCACGTTCGCGAACATCGCGGCGCGCAGCGCCCCGTCAGGATTGGGCAGCACGATGCGCACCCTGGCGGTCCGGGTCGCGGCCGACAGCGTCGGGTAGATAAAATCGACGCGGCCCTCGAAGGTGCGGCCTGGGAACGCGACGAAGGTCGCGTGCGCCGTCTGGCCAGGCTGTATCGCGCCCAGGTCCTGTTCCTGCACCTGTGCGATGAGCCAAAGCTGGGAAAGGTCCGCCGTCTTGTAGAGCGGCTCGCCAGCGTCCACCCGCATTCCCTCCTGCACCGGCTTGTCGGTGACGACACCATCGGCCTGGGCCATGACGGGGATGCGCCGGATGGATCGTCCGGACCGGCGAAGGCGAGCGATCTCCTCCTCCGGGATGTCGAGTGCGCGCAGCCGTTGCAGGGAGGCCGGGACGATCGCCCCGCCCATCCGAGCGGCAATGAGATACTCCTCCTCCGAGGCAACCATGTCGGGCGAGTAGATTTCAGCCAACACCTGCCCGCGCTTCACCGGGTCTCCCGTCGCGGCAACGGTGAGGCGTTCGATCCATCCGGGAACCCTCGTCGTGACCGTCACCAGGCGGCGTTCATCGAATTGTAGAGTTCCGGTCGCGCGAACGCTGCGGGCCGCCGATGGGCGCATCGCCGCCGCTTCCGTGCGCACGCCCAAGGTCTGCAAGCGGCCTGGGGTGATCCGTACGGTGCCGGGCGGGTCGCCTTGGCTGCCCTCGTCAGCGTAGACGGGCAGGTAGTCCATGCCCATCAAATCCTTCTTGGGCTTGGGCGAAGTGTCCGGCAGCCCCATCGGATTGCGGTAGTAAAGGACGCGATGATCACCGCCGCCCGTTGGCTTGGGCGTAGCCGCCGATTCCGCCGCGGCTTGAGCGCCAGGAACGTCCTCAAAAACAGCCCGGTAGTCTCGGCCGTCCGCCGTCTTCTTGGGGTCGGCCGCGTAGGATGGCTTGCCGTCCGGGTCCTGATAGAACAACGGATGCCGCGCTGCCTCTTCTGCATAGGCGATGCCAATCCCCGCGACACCGATGCCGATTGCGGCGGCCAGGAGCATGGAGCGCATCACAGGTCTCCTCCGATCAGGCGTTCGATCGCGGCGAGCTCGACCTGCTCGTCAAGCTGGGTCTGCAGCAGCCGAAGCTCGACATCGTGCGTCTGGTGCTCGGCGCTGATGGCGGCCGTCAGGTCACCTTTGCCTTGTCCGTAATTGGCCAGGACTGTCCGGAATGCCCCACGGGCCTGAGGTAGGGCCTCCTGCCGCAACAGGGCCTCCGCCGTGCGGGCTGCCCGGAGCTTGGCGACCGCTTCGCCCAGGGCCCCTTCGATCTCCAGACGGGCGGCGTCAAACCGTTGCTGAGCCGCGCCAAGCTGGGCCGCCGCTTCCTGCTGCCCGGCACCCTCGCGCCCCCACGGCAGCGGGATGTTGAGCCCGACCGTTGCCGAGAAGCCGACCGGCCGGTTGTTGGTCTGGATCAACGGCCCTGCACCGACGGTCACGTCCGGATACCAGGCCTTGTCCGCCAGCGTACTGCGCGTGCGGGCCGCTTCGATGGCTGCATTGCTCGCGACGAGCGTCGGATTGACCGCCCTCGCGCGATCGACCAGCAACGTGAGAGCTGGATCGTTGGTGGGAACGGGCTTGAGGCGCAACGGCTCGGCAAGCGGTGCATCCGCCGATCGCCCAACCAGAGTGTTTAGAAGCGCCCGGGCGGCACTCTTCGCGCCCTCCAGTCTGGCCGCCTCGACCTTGGCCGTCGTCTCTTCCCCGAGCGCCTGAATGACGGCCACTTGGTCGCCGCCGCCCTGGCCGTAGCGCACGGAGGCAGCCGACCGCATGCGGCGCGCCAGGCCGGCAATCTCCTGGTTCACGGCGATGTCGCGAGCAGCCAGATAGTACTGCGCGTAGGCGACCTTGATCTTCTCGTCGAGTTCGTCCTGCGCGGCGCGTTCCCGGCCACGGCTGGCATCGACATCTGCAAGCGCTGCCTGACGGCGCAGGCTGCGCTTGCCCCAGAGCGGGAAAGCTTGGGTCAGCATGACCGTATGCGCGCTGAAGACGCCTGGATCCTTGTAGTAGGTGTAGCTATCGGCAATCGTCGGATCATCGAGCGCATCGGCGCCGCTGGCCTTGGCAGAAGCGGCCTCGGTGTCGAGTGCCGACGCTCGCAAAGCAGGGCTTAGACGGCGTCCCGCGGCCAGCAATCCGTCAACGGTCGTGCCCAACGATGCGTCGGTCGGTTGGGCACGGGCAGGAGCCTGGATGGCCGCTCCAAGGGCAAATACCAGGCAGGCACAAAAGGGCAGATAAGCCGGCCGGTAGCGGCATTCCCTGACAAGACGGATCACAGCTTGATTCCGATATCAAGGCCGGGAGCGGTGCTGCCGAGCGACTGACAAGCCTGGGTGAGGCCTGCAATTTCGGCCGGTGTGTCAACATCTTTCGCGGCAGCGCCCATCATGACCGGAAACGATGGCCACACGTTGTCAATGGCGGTTCGTATCACTTGGTCGATCCGTCCGTGGTCCTCATCGGCGCGTGCCTGAACATGTTGCAGATCCGGCACAGTCAGCCGCGACAGCACGGGGATCAATTCCCCTGTGAACAGCGTCAGCGCTGTGTCGCCCGACGCCGCGAAAAGGATGTGGGTTTCGAGCGAAAACACCGCTCTGGTCGGAGCGGGACAGTCCGTCTCGCGCAAAACCGCGTCCGGCTGTGGCGTCATCGGCAGAGTGCCGTCGCTCTGAGCGAGGGCCGGCGTGCAAGCAACCAGGCTGCCCGCCAGCATCCCACTCGCGCCCGACATCCGGCGGGCGCCCACGTCACTTCACCAGATCGGCGTTGACGGTTCCGGTAACGGTCTCTGGCTCACCCTGTACTTTCGCCGACAGGTGCAACGCCCAGGTGCCGGTCATTCCGGGCGCCACCTCAAAGCTGTAGACGCCACCTTTTGCGGGCATTGGCTTTACCGGAGCCGGCATAGTCGCCATGCCGCTCGGGCCCATGTCGGCCTTGCTCTCGAAGATTACGGCATCTGGCACGGGCTTGCCGTCCGGGACATGCACGAGACGCACCTGAACAATGTTCCTGCCGGCCGACACGGTCGGTTTGCCGACCAGCTCAAAACGGTAGTCTCGGGCAGCCGCATAAGCCGCCGGGTTGCTGGCGAGAGTCGCTGCCCAGAGACCACTTATTGCGATTACAGGCGTGATGAAGCTCATCGCTCATTCCTTTGGTTTAACGATGCAGGAGAAGACACAAGAACAGGCGCGGCGGTCGCCGATCGGCAGACCGCAGTCGCAACCATCATTTCGCCAGAGCGACTGTGAGAACCTGAGGGGCCAATACCGTCTGATTGCCTGCCTGCGCAGCGAGCGTGAGGCCCCATTGGCCAGCCATGAGCGGGTGGACTTCCGCCCTGTAAGTCCCCGGATCGCCAAACGGCCTGATGTAGGAGCGGGCTGTCATCTCGCCCATTCCGTCCGGGGCCATATCGACCCGCAGCAGATCAACTGTGGCATTCGTCACAGGCGAACCGTCCGCGCTCCGGACGAGGCGGACGAACACCAGGCTTTCGCTGTCCGCCTGATGCATCTTGCCGATCCCGCCGTTCTGCCGGGGCTGCCCGATCAGTTCGAAACGAAGATCCGGTGGAATCCCAAGCCCAGCGCGGTGATTGTTCGCGTCACTCAGCGCCTGTTGGCCGGCAACGTGGCCCTTTGCAGGTTCTGCTCCCGCGACCGGACCATCAGGTAATGTTACAATCAGAGTGGCCTGGACTGGCTCGCTGACCCCAAAAGGTTCGGCTTGTAGATTGAGCGCCGAACGCCCTGCCATGATCGGATCAAGGGCCACGCGGTGGATCGTGGAGTCCGCCTCGGGAAGGCGACGAATCCGAGCGGTCATATTGGGCATACCGTCCGACGCCATGTCCGCAGTGGCGTACAGGACCCCATCTGCCTCAATCAGTGCGTTATCGCCCGTGCGAACGATTCCTAACTTGATCGTACTTCGGGTGTTCGGGCTGTTTCCAACGGTTGACCACTGATGGTCAGGGTTGTGCGAACTTCCGGAACTGGTCGCTTGCGCCTGAGCCGCCATCGCGGCAATGGCGCCCACGAGCGCAATCGCGCCCGCAAGCTTGCGAAGATACGTCATTGAAGTAGCCTCTTGGCGGCCGCCGCAGCGCTTTGCGCGAGGCTGGCAGTGAACAGTCAGATGAGGAGTGGACGCACCTCGGGTGTGCGTCGGTTGGCCTCAGACTGTTCGGGGCGGAAGGGGCTCGGGTGTAAGGGAGACGCTGGCCAGACTTGAACCGGGAGACCAGTACTCGACGCTGTCGAACTGGTCCATGTGCACGGCAAGGGCGAACCGTGCGGGAACGGCTACGTCCGTTGTGCAGACCAACTGCTTAGTGCAGTCGGAGTTGATAGTCTTGCACGGCATCATGGGCTTGCCATGCGCCGTGTCCGCTGCCGACATGGTCATGCCGCATGGCATGGCGGCCGCCTGCCCTTGCTCAGGTCCCACGATCATCGGGCCCATCGACGCCGGCTTGGCATACGCCATCGAACTCGCGGAGAGGCCGAGAACGACGAGCGCGATAACCAGACTGCGAATGGTGGCGAGGAAAGGCATTATAGCTCGTGACCTAAGCGGAGACGGCCAAGTTTACAAGCGGCAAGAGGTGGCGTGTGGCTACCCTTGGCAAACCTTCAAGGTCGCGCACGATGGGGCACTCCAGACGGTCGCTGTTGTCGCAGGCTGCGACGCCGGCCACAATCCAAATGGTCCTGGCCGATACCTTTCTTTGGGCTACGCCGGCTTGGTCTTCTACAGTCGCCCCAGCAACACCGTTCATTTGCATGTTAGCCTACTGCATTCGCTGTTCACGACCGCAGTGTGCCAGGCAGAAATCCTCTTCGGCCTTGCCATCATGCCGAGCGGCCGAGCGGGACCACCGATCTCATGCCGGCCGCGATTGCGCGCGCACGCGAAGCGAGCGTAGTCACGCGCAATGGAACCGATTTTGAAGACGTCGGCGTGGCGATCGTCAAGCCGTGGGATGAGTAGGCGCTCCCACAATGCAGGTTGCAGAGGCACTCCCGCATGACCGGACGGGAGCCGGGGCGGTTCGTCCCCCACCTTCGCGTTCGTACCGACATTCAGGGCTTCTCTGGGCGTGGCCCAAAGGCACAGCGACGGGCCGTAGTGGGTCACGTCGCTCGGGCGGCTGGCAAGAGGGTGGCAGACAAGACGCGTGACCGCGGCTTCGCGCTGCTGATCGTGCTGTGGACGCTGTCGCTGCTGTCGCTGCTGATCAGCCAGCTCGCTGGCTCCGGACGACAGGCGCTGCGCCTCGCCGGCAACATGCGCATGCACGCGGCCTTGCAGGCGGCAGCCGACGGCGCCGTGCAGGAAGCGGGCTTTCATGTCGCCGCGGCGGGGGTCGCGCATTGGGCCGCCGATGGCGTGGCGCACGGGCTCAGCGAGGATGGCGCGCGGATAGGCGCGCAGGTCACCAACGAGGCCGGACGGGTCAACCCGTCGATCGCCTCGCTCGACCTGCTGGCCGCGACGGTGCACCAATGCGGCCCCGACACGCCGCAATCCATCGCCGTGGCCTCGGCGATCGTCGCCTGGCGTTTCCCTAGCGCGCAGACGAGTTATGGCGCCGACGCCTACGTCCGGGCGCACCGCGCCTACGCGCCGCCCGGCCAGCCGTTCGAGAGCCTCGACGAACTCTCTTTGGTGCTCGGCATGACGCCGGCGCTGCTGGGCTGCCTGACGCCGCATCTGTCTCTCTATGCGACATCCGACCCGGATCCGGACGCCGCCGACCCGTTCGTGCTGCGCGCACTGACCCAGGTGATTGGTGCGCCGCCCCCGCAATCAAACGCGCCAGTCGAGGAGAGCCTGGTGCGGATCGGCGTCGTGGCGACCGGCCCGGACGGCGCGCGCGCCAGCCGCCAGGCGATCCTGCGCATGATCACGCCGAACGAGGCAGCGCCCGGCACTGGAGGAAGCGGTGACGGAGGCAGCCTGGCGCCGTACAAAATCCTCAGCTGGACGCCCTGATTTGCGTGCGGCCCGGGTATGCTATACGCGCTGAGGATCATTCCCGCCCCAGAGGACGCGCCAAAAACCGTCATGCCCACAGCCCTGATCACCGGTATCACCGGCCAGGACGGTGCCTACCTCGCCGCCCTGCTTCTCGACAAAGGCTATCGCGTGGTCGGGCTCGCCCGGCGTTCGGCGTCCGCTGACCGGGTCGACGAGCGTCTGCGCTGGCTTGGCGTGCTCGACAGGGTCGAGCTGGCGGACGGCGATCTGCTCGATGTGTCGAGCCTGATTCGTATCATTCAGGACGTCGGCCCCGACGAGGTCTACAACCTGGCCGCGCAGTCCTTCGTCGCCGCGAGCTGGCAGCAGCCGCTGCTGACCGGGTCGGTCACCGGGCTTGGCGCGGTCAATCTGTTCGAGGCGGTGCGTCTCGCCCACCCGCAGGCGCGCCTGTATCAGGCCTCCTCGTCGGAGATGTTCGGGCTGATCCAGCAGCCGGTGCAGAACGAAAAAACCCCCTTTTATCCGCGCTCGCCTTACGCCGCTGCCAAGCTGTATGCGCACTGGATGACGGTGAACTACCGCGAAAGCTTCGGCCTGCACGCCTCCTCGGGGATCCTGTTCAACCATGAGAGCCCGCTGCGCGGCATCGAGTTCGTCACCCGCAAGGTCACCGACGGCGTCGCCCGTATCAAGCTGGGTTTGGCCGACAGCCTGGCGCTCGGCAATCTCGACGCCACCCGCGACTGGGGCCACGCGCGCGACTATGTGCGCGCCATGTGGCTGATGCTGCAACAGGAGGTGGCGGACGACTACGTCATCGCCACCGGCCGCACCACCTCGATCCGCGAGCTCTGCCGGATTGCGTTTGCGCATGCCGGACTGGATTATGCGGCGCACGTCACCTCGAGTGCGTCGTTGATGCGTCCGGCCGAGGTGGATGTGCTGCTCGGCGACCCCGGCAAGGCAAAGCGCGTGCTGGGCTGGCAGGCGACCACCTCGCTCGAAGACATGATCGGCGAGATGGTCGATGCCGACCTCGCGCGTCACCGCGCCCGCCACCTTGCCCTGCGGACCTGAGTAGCACGCGCCCATGACCGCCCCGGCCCGCGTCCTGGTGACCGGATTGGGCGGCTTCGCCGGCCGCCACCTGGGTCCGGCGTTCGCGGAAATCCTGCCTGGGGCGACGTTGCTGCCGCTGGGCTGCGACCTCACCGACGCCGATGCCGTGGCGGTACGGGTGCGCGAAGCCCGGCCGGATGCGTGTTTGCACCTGGCGGCGATTGCCGCGATCGGGGTTGCCAGCGGCGATCCGGCTCGCGCCTGGCAGGTCAATCTGCACGGCACGCTGGCACTCGCCTCGGCCCTGAGCCGGCACACTCCTGACGCTACCCTGGTGCATGTGTCCTCGGCCGACGCCTATGGCCGCTCGTTCGCCGTGGGTATGCCGCTCGACGAGACAGCCCCACTGGCGCCGATCAACGTCTATGGCGCGACCAAGGCGGCCGCCGACCTGGCGCTGGGGGCTATGGCTGGTCTGAGGGTGATCCGCCTGCGCCCATTCAACCATTCGGGTCCCGGACAGAGCGATGACTTCGCGGTGTCCGCCTTCGCCCGCCAAGTGGCGCGGATCAAGGCCGGGCTGCAGCCGCCGGTGCTGCGCGCCGGCAATCTCGATCCTGAGCGCGACTATCTCGACGTGCGCGACGTGGCCCGCGCCTATGCGCTCGCCGTCGATCGCGCGCAGGCGCTACCCAACGGCACGATCCTCAATCTCGCCTCCGGTGTCGCGCGCCGGATCGGCGACGTGCTGGACGCGCTGATCGCCCTGGCCGGTGTGGCGATCGCCATCGAGCCGGATCCGGCGCGCATGCGGCCGTCCGACATCCCGCACGCCTCCGGCAACGCCGCCCGCGCCCTCGACCTGCTCGGCTGGAGCCCCCGCATCGCCTGGCCGCGGACCCTGGCCGAAGTGCTCGAGGACTGGCAGCGCCGGGTCTGATCGCAGTTGGCGATCGCGCCCAAAATCGCGCCCAAAATCGCACGACGAAAGTTGTTGCTACATAAGAACGGTCCGCGTTAGCTAGCGCCATGACGAGTGTCGCGACCCTCAGCCCTCCACCGCCGGCGTCCGCCAGCCGACCGCCGCCGCCCGCGGCCGCGCCGCCGGCAAAGCCGAACTATCCGGCGCCGGCCTCGCTGCCGACTCAGTCGGGGCCGCACGGTATTCGTTACGACTTCAATTTCGGCGCCCGACTGGTGCTGCCGGAGGGAGATTTCCGCGCCCGTCTCAGCGACGCCGAAACCGCCAACACGTTGTTCGAGACCAGCCGCGGCGGCGTTACCATCCACAGCAGCAAGCGATTCTTCGTGCGCTTCCGGCTCGAGGTGTGGGACGGCGACGGCAACAGCCTGTTCGCGCACGACTATGACGCGCGCGGCCGCGCGGTTCTGATTAATTTTCCGGTCGGCACCATCGGCGACACCGTCGGCTGGCTGCCCTACGCCGTGCAGTTCCAGCAGGCACACGACTGCCACCTGACGGTTGCGATGGCGGAACGCATGATCCCGCTGTTTGCCGCTTCGTACCCGCAAATCAGCTTCCTCGCGCACGAGGCGGTCGAGACCGGGCAGTTCTATGCGACCTACAATATCGGCCTGTTCTTCGACGATGCCGCCTGCGAGAACCAGCCCACCGATTTCCGTCAGGTCGGGCTGCACCGGACCGCCGCCTATATCCTCGGCGTCGATCCACAGGAGGAGCCGCCGACCCTGTCGTTGCGCGACAACAGCCGGCCGATCGCCGAGCCTTATGTCTGCCTCGCGGTGCAGGCGTCCACCCACGCCAAGAAGTGGAACAACCCGCATGGCTGGACCAGGATCGTTGAGACGCTGAAGGCCAGCGGCTACCGGGTGGTCTGCATCGACCGCGACCGCGCGCACGGCGCGGGTCTCGCCTGGACGCATTTGCCGCACGGCGTCGAGGACGAGACCGGCGAGCGCCCGCTCGAGGAACGCGCGCGCTGGCTGGCCCACGCGGATGCCTTCATCGGGGTGTCCAGCGGGCTTGCGTGGCTGGCCTGGGCCGCCGGCTGCCCGGTGGTGATGATCTCCGGCTTCACCCATCCCAGCAACGAGTTCGCCACCCCCGGGCGGGTGATCAACTGGCATGTCTGCAACTCGTGCTGGAACGACCCGCGGCACCGGTTCGATCATGCCGACTATCTCTGGTGCCCGCGCCATGCCGGGACCGCGCGCGCCTTTGAGTGCACACGCTCGATCACCGCGGCCCAGGTCGAGACGGCGATGCGCCGCGTCGGCCTGACCTTGGCCTGACCCCCCAACAGGCCTGAACCAAAGGACCTAACGGAAGATGTCGATTGTCGTCAGCGGCGGCCAGACCAGCAGCGGACTTGCCGTGCTTGCCGGCAATACCGATACGGTGTTGTCCGGCGGCAAGGTCGTGGGCACGCTGGTCAGTGCCACCGCCAGTGGCAGCAAGCCGGCCGAATTGGTCGTCTCATCTGGCGGCTCCGCCTTGCGGACCGTGGTCAGCGGGACCAGCGCCAGCGAAGTCATCGCGGCCGGCGGCTTCGAGAGCGGCGGCACCGACCTGGGCCAAGTACGCAATGCGGGCGTGCTGCTCGACGAGACCACCGGCTATGGCGGCCTGACCGTCACCCTGGGCGGCGGCACCGAGAGCCGCGGCACCGTCGCGGTCAACGGCCAGGATGTCGCGAGCAGCGGCGGCAGGGTGATCGATGAGACGGTCGCCGGCGGCGGCATCTTCACCGCGTCCGCCGGCGGTGTCGGCAGCGCCATCGTGGTGCAGTCTGGCGGCACCGAGATCGCCATCGGCAGCGGCGCGCTGATCAGCCTCACCTCGCTGGCTGGCGTCGGCATCGCCATCTCCGGCGGCGCCATCGTCTCGCAGACGATCCTCAACAGCGGCAGCTTCACCGCGTCGGCCGGCGGCTCCGGCTTTGACGACATCGTCGATGTCGGTGGCACCGAAACCGCCGCCAGCGGCGGCCTGATCAGCGGCGGTGTGGTCGGCGGCAGCGTTATCGCCGCGTCCGGTGGCGTCGTCGAGGCGACGACCATCGTCGCCGACGGAACCGGTATCGTCCGCTCGGGCGGCGTGTTCCGCGACGCCACGGTCTCCGGCCTGGGTGGCGCCGGCACCGTGCTCACCGTGCAGTCGGGCGCGATCGCGTCGCACACCACCGTCACCGGCACCTATGCCTACGAGTTCATCCAGGCCGGCGGCGTCGAAAGCGGCGGTGTCGACCTGTCCGGCGTCGAGAACGCGGGCTTGCTGGACGCCGAGACCACGGGGCGCGGCGGCCTCACCGTGACCTCGTCCGGCGGTCTGGAGATCGGCGGCACCACGCAGGCCGCCGGCGCCGACGTGGCCAGCAGCGGCGGCACCGTCACCGGCGAGAGCGTGCTCAGCGGCGGCAGCTTCACCGCCTCCGCTGGCGGCCTCGGCGTCGGCATTGCCATCTCCGCCGGCGGCAACGAACTCGCCACCGGCACCGAGGGCCTGATCAGCGGCGGCACGGTTGCCGGCAACGCGCTCGCTACCTCGGGCGGAGAGATCGAGGCGCAAACCATTGCGAGCGGCGGCAACCTGATCGTCTCCTCGGGCGGCACCGCAAGCGGCGTCACGATCCGCGCCGGCGCCCTTGAGACCGCCTCCGCCGGCGGCCTGATCCATGGCGGCGTGGTGTATGGGAGTGCCGTGGTCAGCAGCGGCGGCGCCGAGAGCGGCGTGACCCTGTCCGGCGGCACCCTGCTGGTGCAGTCCGGCGGCGTCGCGCACGGCGCGGTGGATTTCGCAGGCTCCGGCGGCGTGCTGTCGATCGACGATCCCAGGGGCACGTTCGGCGGCACAATCAGCGGCTTCCTGTCCGGCGGGGCAACGCCGAAGCCGACCGGCAACATCATCAATCTGCAGGATTTCGGCACCGGCGCCAAGGTGACGGCGACTGCCGCCAACACCCTGCTGGTGACCTCCGGCGGCGCCAGCCTGACCCTGGACGTGGCAGGTGTCATCAAGGGCGAACACTTCACTGTTGCCGCCGACCATGCCACCGGGGTGGGCATCGACATCGTGCCCTGCTTCCTCGAAGGCACCCGCATCCTGGCGAATGGCGACGAGGTGGCGGTGGAGGCGCTGCACGTCGGCGACCTGGTCAGCACCCGCGCGCCGGACGGCAGCCTGCGCGCCAAGCCGGTCACCTGGATCGGCCGGCGCACGCTGACCTCCTCGGAACTACCGGAAGGCGATCGCCACCCGGTGCGGATCCGCGAGAGCGCCTTTGCCGATGGCGTTCCGATGCGCGACCTGCTGGTGACCCCCGAACATTGCGTGCTCGTCGACGACAGGCTGGTGCCGGTGCGCATGCTGGTGAACGGGCGCAGCATCGTCATCGACCACGGCATCAACGCCTATACGATCTACCATGTCGAACTGGCCGAGCATTCGGTGCTGATCGCCGATGGCCTGCCGACGGAGAGCTATCTCGATACCGGCAACCGGAGCCTGTTCGGCAATGCGCAGCCGACCGCCCTGCGCCTCGACCTCTCGCTGGATGCCGGTGCCGCCGCCTGGGCGACGGCCGCGGCCCCGCTCGCGGTCGATCGCGCCTTTGTCGAGCCGGTCTGGCAGCGCCTGGAGCAGCGCGCGGTGCAACGCGGCGTCGTCGCCACCCATCCGTGCCCGACACTGCTGGACGAGCCGGACCTGCGGCTGGTCACCGACACCGGCCTGGAGATCCGCCCGGTGCTGTTCGACGGCGCGGTATATGGCTTCGTCCTGCCCGCAGGCTTGGGGTCACTGCGCCTGCGCTCGCGCGCCTCGCGCCCTTCAGACACCATTGGCCCGTTCGTCGACGACCGCCGGCGGCTCGGCGTGCTGGTCGGCCGCATCGGCCTGGGTGTCGGCCGACGCAGGGTCGCTTTGACCGCGCATCTCGACGCGGCCGCGACCCCCGGTTGGCACCGCATGGAGCAAGGTGCGAACTGTCGGTGGACGGACGGCGACGCAGTACTCGCTCTGCCGCTTGACCGGCTCGAAGGCAAGTCCGGCTGCCTCGACATCCAGGTGCTCGGCGCCGGCCCCTACGCGGTGTTCGACCTTGCCGCCCGGGAGGATCGCCGCAGCGCCTGACGTGGGCACTTGACGCGGTCCGCGCGCACGCGGCACGCAAAGCGGTATGGACGAAGAACCCGCAGCCGGACTGCGCGAGCTGACCTTCCGTGGGCTGCTGCTCGGGGCGCTGATTACCGTCGTCTTCACCGCCTCGAACGTCTATCTCGGCTTGAAGGTCGGGCTGACCTTCGCCTCCTCGATCCCGGCGGCGGTGATCTCGATGGCGAGCCTGCGCATGCTTGCGCGCGGCAGTAGTGGCGCCTCGATCCTCGAGAACAACATGGTGCAGACGCAGGCCTCCGCCGCCGGCACGCTCTCTTCGGTGATCTTTGTCATTCCCGGCCTGGTGATGATCGGCACCTGGCATGGCTTCCCCTATCTGCTGACAGCGTCGATCTGTGCCGCCGGCGGCATGCTGGGGGTGCTGTTCACCATCCCGCTTCGACGCGCGCTGGTGACCGGCAGCAGCCTGCCCTATCCGGAAGGGGTCGCCGCGGCGGAGATCCTGCGTGCCGGCGACGAGCGGGCCGCGCGCGGCGGCCTGGTGGAGCTGATCGCCGGCAGCGCGGTCTCCGCGCTGTTCGCGCTCCTGGTCGGCGGCCTGAAATTGTTCGCCGATAATGCGGCGCTGACGCTCAATGCCGGAGGCGCCATCTTCAGGCTCTCCACCGGATTCTCGCTTGCTTTGGTCGGCGCCGGCTACCTGGTCGGCATCGGTGGCGGCTTGGCGATGCTGCTGGGTGCGGTGCTGTCCTGGGGTGTCGCCGTGCCGCTGCTGACCGCGATCACACCGCATCCGGTAGGCCTCGGCGATACCGCGTTCGCAACCGCGCTGTGGGCGCAAAAGGTCCGCTTCATCGGGGCCGGCACCATTGGCGTGGCCGCGATCTGGACCCTGGTCGGGCTGCTCGGACCGGTCACCGCGGGTCTGCGCGCGTCGTTCGCGACCAGCCACACCGGTGCCGCCGGGCGTCCACGCACCGACCGCGACCTGCCGCCGGCGGCTATTGTCGGGCTTGGCGTGGCCCTGCTGCTCTGTCTGTTCGCGAGTTTTGCGGTGTTTCTGGCGCCGGGCGGCTCTGCCGTCACAGTCATCGTCTCGGCCCTCGCTCTGGCCCTGTTCTGCGTGCTGTTCGGCTTCCTGGTCGCCGCCGCCTGCGGCTATATGGCCGGCATCGTCGGCTCCTCGGCCAGCCCGATCTCCGGCATCGCCATCGTCGCCACCGTGCTGATCGCGCTGCTGGTGCTGGGTTTGCGCGCCAGCGGGCTGGCACCGGCGGGCTTCGCGGCTCCGGGCAGCGGTCTGGCGATCGCCGCTGTGCTGTTCGTGACCTCGGCGGTGATCGCGTCCGCCTCGATCTCCAACGACAACCTCCAGGATCTCAAGACCGGCCAGCTCGTCGGCGCCACCCCGCGGGCACAGCAGATAGCCCTGCTGGTCGGCTGCGCGGTGGGGGCGGCGGTGATCCCGCCGATCCTCAACCTGCTCTATCACGCCTACGGCTTCGCCGGCGCCCTGCCACGCACGGGCATGGACCCGGCGCAGGCGCTCGCCGCCCCGCAGGCGACGCTGATGGCGACGATCGCGCGCGGCATCTTCCAGCACACACTCGATGCCACGATGATCGAGATCGGGCTGGCCCTCGGCGTGGTGCTGATCGTGGTCTCGGCCCTGCTCAAACGGCGCGGGCTCAGCCTGCCGGTGCTGGCGGTCGGGATCGGGCTGTATCTGCCGCCGACGGTGACCATCACGCTGGTGATCGGGGCACTGCTCTCCTGGCTGACCAACCGCATCACCGCCGCGCCCAAGCAAACCCGCCGTCGTGGCACGATGGTCGCGTCCGGCTTCATCGTCGGCGAGAGCCTGATGGGCGTGGCCCTGGCCGGGGTGATCGGCGCCACCGGCAGCGAGACTGTGCTCAGCATTGTCGGACCGGGATTCGCGACTGCCGCCGCCTGGCTTGGATTTGCCGCCTTCGTACTGGTGTGTGCGCTGTTCTGTCGCGCGATCCTATCGCGGGCATGATCAGAAGCCGAAGTGGGTCGCCGCCTCCGACAGCGTCTTGCGGGCGCCGTCGCGATAGAGTGCGGCGAGCAAGTCCGCGACCGGCTGCACGAAGCGGGGCTCCTCGCCGAGGTCACCGAACAACGGCGCGATCGACAGCAGCGGCCGCGGATCGTCGCCTCCCGCGACCGCCTTCTCGCGCAGGGTGTCCGCCATCGGGTGGCGTATCTCGATCGCGGCGCCATGTTCGTCCTCGCCGCGCACGCGTCGCAGCCAGGCGGCGATGGCCAGCGCCAGCAGGTCGATCGAGGCACCTGCGGCCAGCCGGTCGCGCGCGGAATCGACCAGGGTGGCGAGCGGCGCGTCGGTGTTCACCCGCTGCACCGTGTCCTTGATCTTCGGATTGGCGAAGCGCGCGATCAGGCTCGCCTTGTAGGCATCGAGATCGACCCCCGGCACCGGCCGCAGCGTCTGTCCGGTCTCGCGCTGCATCAGGGCGGCCATGAAGCCCGCGATGCGCGGATCGGCCATCGCCTCGTCGACCAATCGGTAGCCGCAAAGCTGGCCGAGCCCGGCGACGGCGAGGTGGCTGGCGTTGAGCAGGCGCAGCTTCATGAACTCGTAGGGGCCGACATCGTCCACGAACTGCGCGCCAACCTGCTCCCAGGCCGGCCGGCCCTGCACGAACCGGTCCTCGATCACCCATTGGATGAAGGGCTCGCAGAACACCGGCCAGCGATCGACGATGCCGAACTGCGTGCGCAGCTCTTCGATGTCCTCGGGCAGCGTCACCGGCGTGATCCGGTCCACCATGGTGCTGGGAAAGCTCGCATGTTCGGCGATCCAGGCCGCCAGCGACGGATCGAGCAGGGTGGCGAGATCGTGCACGGCACCACGCAGCACCTGGCCGTTATGCTGGATGTTGTCGCAGCTCAGCGCGGTGAAGGCCGGCTGTCCCGCGTCCCGCCGGCGTCGCCAGGCGGCCACCAGGATGCCGATTGCGCTCTTCGGCGTGTCGGGGTGGGCGACGTCGTGTCGGATCTGCGGATGCGCGGGATCGAGCCGGTTGGTGGCACGGTTCAGGCAGTAGCCGTTCTCGGTGACGGTCAGGCTGACGATGCGGACGCGCGGATCGTCGATGCAAGCGAGCAGGGCGGTGCTGTCCTCGCCCGCGAAGATCACGTCGCAGACCGAACCGATCACCGTGGCCACGCTGTCCGCGCCGCTGCGCTCGACCAGGGTGTAGAGATTGTCCTGCGGGTGCAGGCTGTCGCGCATGCGCAGGTCCCCGGGCAGCAATCCGGCGCCGACGATGCCCCACGCGAGGGCTGACGGGTCGCGCTCCATCAGGTTGTGCGTGTAACGGGCCAAGTGCGCGCGGTGGAAGCCGCCGAAGCCGAGATGCACGATCCCCGGTGTGACTTGTGCCACGTCGAAACCCGGCGTGTGCACCGGCGGTTTGATGGTGGCCAGGGTGCCGCGGTTCAGCGCGATCGCGTCCATGGGTTGTCTCCTCCCTTTGATCGCGGGACGATGGTCCCTGCACGCAACGCGATCAACTGCCAGAATGCAACGATGTCCAGCATCAGCTACCTGACCCGGATCGAGTTCGAGCACGGCGCGGTGCGAAGGCTTCCCGCCCTGCTCGACGAACTCAAAGTGGCGCGCCCCCTGATCGTCACCGATCGCGGACTCGCCGCCACCGGCATCGTCAAGCGGGTCGCTGGCCTGTTCGACGCAGCACCCCCGGTGTTCGACGCAACACCCGCAAACCCGACCGAAGCCGCCGTGCTACAGGCCAGGGCGCTATACCGCGAGACCGGCTGCGACGGCCTTGTCGGACTTGGCGGCGGCTCTTCGATCGATCTTGCCAAGGCGGTCCGCCTGCTCTCCGGGCACGAAGGGCCGCTCGCGCTATTCACCGCCGTTGCCGGCGGGGCCGCGCGCATTCACGGCCGCATCTGCCCGATGGTCGCGGTGCCGACCACGGCGGGCACCGGCTCGGAGGTCGGGCGCGCCGCCGTCATCGTCACCGCCGAAGGCCGCAAGCTCGGCCTCGTCAGCCCGTTCATGGTGCCGTCGGTGGCGCTGTGCGATCCGGAGCTGACCCTTGGGCTGCCGCCGCTGCTTACGGCCGCCACCGGGATGGATGCGATCTCGCATTGCCTCGAGACCTATATGTCCCCCGCCATCAACCCGCCGGCTGACGCCATCGCCCTCGACGGCCTGCGCCGTGGCATCGCCGCAATCCGCGCCGCGACGCGCGACGGCAGCGACCGCACGGCGCGCTGGGAGATGATGATGTGCGCCTTGCAAGGCGCCCTGGCATTCCAGAAGGGGCTCGGCGCGGTGCACGCGCTGACCCATCCGATGGGCGCAATCCCGGGGCTCACTTTGCATCACGGCACGCTGAATGCGATCCTTATGCCGGCCGTGCTGCGATTCAACCGAACGGCGATCGGCGGCAAGTGGGCGGTGCTGGCCGACATCCTGGGCGGCACGCCGGATCAGGTCATCGCAACGCTCTGCGCCGAGCTCGGCCTGCCGGGCGGCCTGCGCGCGCTGGGCGTGACCGAGACGATGATGCAGCATATCGCGGGCGAGGCCCTGCGCGACCATTGCCACGCCACCAATCCGCGCACGGCCAGCCGCGACGACTATCTCGATCTGCTGCGCGCCGCTGCCTGAGCGGCCGATCAACTGCTGAGGGTGCGGAGTTCGCCGCGTGCGACCCCGACGAGCGTGCGAATGAGCAGCCCACAGATGATGACAGTCGCAAACGCCAACAGCGCCAGCGCAATCGCGTCGGTGACGGTCCCAGGTTCGGCCGCCGCAAAGCGTTGAGCCGCGATCGCGGAGGCGGCAAGCGGGAAGCTGACCGCCCACCACGAGACCCGGAACGGGCAGCAGGCGGGGAGATGGCGAAGCCGGCCCAGGAGCACGGCAAGCATGAACAGCGTCAGCACGTAGAGGGATTCGGCGAACAGGTCGACGCGTCCAGTCGTCGCGACATAGGTGGAGAAGCCGACCGCGAACGGCGCCACCAGGATCAGCAGCGTCGGCTGCAGCGCATCCGGCATGGGCGGCTCGAACACCAGTCGCGAGAAGATCAGCGTGAACAGCGGCACGGCAAAGAACAGACCCACAGCCAGGCCCAGGACCATGACGCCGTGCATGGCCGGCAGGCCAAGCGACGGGATGGCCAAGGGCACGTCCAACAGCCCGACCAGCGGGATGATCCAGGCCGGCGTCGCATGCGCGACTTGCTGCCGATCGCTCATCCAGCGGCTGACGATCATCCAGGCGAACAGCACCATCCCGACCGCGCCGACAACCCAGACCAGTTGCGCGAGCAGCAGATTGACCGGCCTCAGGACGATCGGCAGCAGCAGAAGGCTGATGAGGATTGTGCCGAACAGGTTGCCGGCGATCGGATGGTTGAACTCGGCGCGCACGGCGGCTGGCGCGGTCCGGAACTTCACCGCATAGCCAAGCGTCAGCAGGATGAACGCCGTCACGGCGATTGCGCCGAGGCCGGCCGCCGGCCACGTCGGTACGCCATACCGCGCGTGCGCGAGACGCCACGCGACGGAAAGCCCGGTCAAACCCATCACGGAGCCGAACAGGCCGGCCGGCAGGTAGTCGAATCGCGTTTGATTTGGCGTCGTTGCGACGGGCGCCGGTGCCGGAATGCCGCTCACGATTGCAGCGCCTCAACCAGCAGCTTTTGCGCCGGGTCCAGCCGGTTCGCGAGTGCTGCGGGAACGCCGGCCGCCAGCAGCATCGGCGCGATCGGATGGTATGCGATGAAGGCGCGTCCGTCGGCGTCGTCGCGGACGAGCACCCGCAACGGCAGGTCGAGCGCCGCTTGCGGTGCCGCGAGCATGATCGGTGTGCCGCCTTTGGCATGGCCGTAGATCAGCACGACCGTGGGCGGCATCGTCAGATTGGCATGTCGCGCACCGGCCGCATGATCGATCCGGGCGAAGATCGTAAGTCCGGCACGTTCGATCGCTTTGGTGAGACGATCAAGCGTGGCATCGAAAGCGACCGGGCTTGGATGCTCGACCGTAGCTGAAATCACCTCGCTCACAGCAGCCTCCCATGATGAGCCGCCGATCTTCGGGTTAGACCCGCTCGATCAAGGCGGCAATGCCCTGTCCGACGCCGATGCACATGGTGGCGATCGCCCGCTTGGCGCCGAGCGTCTCGAGCGCGTTCACCGCGGTCAGCGCCAGCCGTGCACCCGACATGCCGAGCGGATGGCCGAGCGCGATCGCGCCGCCGAACGGGTTGACCAGGTCGCTGTCGTCGGCAAGCCCGAGCGTGCGCAGCACCGCGAGCGACTGGCTGGCAAAGGCCTCGTTCAGCTCGATATGGTCGATCGCGCCGAGTGCCAGCCCGGTGCGCGCGAGCAGCTTGGCCACCGCTGGCGCCGGGCCGATGCCCATCACCGACGGCTCGACACCGGCGGTGGCCATCGCCACGACCCTGGCGCGCGGGGTCAGCCCGTGCCGGCGGGCGGCATCCTCGCTGGCCAGGATCAGCGCCGCGGCGCCATCGTTCACGCCGGACGCATTGCCAGCGGTGACAGTCCCCCCTTCCTTGCGGAACGGCGTCTTCAGCCGGGCGAGGCCTTCGAGCGTGGTCTCCGGACGCGGATGCTCGTCCTCGGCGACCATGCGATCGTCCTTGCGGCCGGGGATCGTGACCGGTGTGATCTCGCGCGTGAAATACCCCGACTGCCGCGCCGCCAACGTGCGCTGCTGCGAGCTCAGGGCGAACGCATCCTGATCGGCGCGCGAGATACCATACCGGGCGGCGACGTTTTCGCCCGTCTCTGGCATGCTCTCGCTGCCATAGACGGCCTTGAGAGCCGGATTGACGAAGCGCCAGCCGATCGTGGTGTCCTGGAGCTCGGCCTGCCGTGAGAAGGCTTCATGAGCCTTGCCCATCACGAACGGCGCGCGGCTCATGCTCTCGACGCCGCCTGCCAGCACCAGTTCGCCCTCTCCGGTGCGGATCATGCGCGCGGCCGTGCCGACCGCATCGAGCCCTGAGCCGCAGAGCCGGTTGATCGTCGAGCCGGGAGTGCTCATCGGGTAACCGGCCAGCAATACCGCCATGCGGGCGACGTTGCGGTTGTCCTCTCCGGCCTGGTTGGCGCAGCCGAAATAGCAGTCATCGACCGCGTCCCAGTCGACCCCCGTATTGCGCTCACGCAGGGTTCTCAGCGGGTGTGCCGCGAGGTCGTCGGTGCGCACCTCGCGCAGGGCGCCGGCGTAGCGACCGATCGGGGTGCGGGTGAAATCGCAGATGAAAGCCTCAGGCATCGGCGTGCTCCTCGATGTGCAGCTTCGCCCCGGTGCGCGCCTGCAGCGCCTCCAGGCTAAGCCCAGGAACCCTGTCGCGCAGCACGAAGCCGCGTTCGGTGACGTCGATGACGGCGAGATTGGTGTAGATGCGCTGCACCGCACCCAGGGCGGTGAGCGGATAGGCGCAGTGCTCGACCAGCTTGGGCGCGCCCTCGCGCGTGGTGTGTTCGGTAATCACCCAGCTCCGCTTGGCGCCGAGGGCAAGGTCCATGGCACCCCCTACCGCGGGCGGCATGTTCGCATCCAAGGTCGCCCAGTTGGCGAGGTCGCCGTTCTGCGCCACCTCGAAGGCGCCGAGCACGCATAGGTCGAGATGGCCGCCGCGAATGATCGCGAAACTGTCGGCCTGATGAAAAAAGCTGCCGCCCTTGAGCAGGGTGACGTGCTGCTTGCCGGCATTGATCAGCCACGGATTGATCGCGTCCGGCGCCGGTGCCGGCCCCATGCCGAGAATGCCGTTCTCGGAATGCAGCATCACCTCGCGGCCCTCGGGGATGTAGTCGGCAACCAGGGTCGGAATGCCGATGCCGAGGTTGACGGTCGATCCGTCCGGAATGTCCTGGGCGAGACGGGCGGCCATCTGCTTGCGGCTCATCGGCGTGAATTCGGTCATGACGCAGCTCCTGCGATCCCGTCCGGCACATGCACGACCCGGTTGACGAAAATCCCTGGTGTTGCGATCGCCTCCGGATCGAGATCGCCCAACTCGGCCAGGTGACAGGTCTGCACGATGGTCAAGGCCGCCGCCGCCGCCATCACCGCGTTAAAGTTGCGACCGCTCTCGCGATAGACGCAGTTGCCCCAGCGGTCGCTGCGCCACGCCTCGATCAGCGCGACATCGGCGTGCAGCGCATATTCCAGCACATGCTGGCGGCCGCCGATCTCGCGGGTCTCCTTGCCTTCCGAAAGGCGCGTGCCGAAGCCGGTCGGCGTGTAGAAGGCGCCGATCCCGGCGCCGGCGGCCCGTATGCGCTCTGCGAGCGTCCCCTGCGGCACCACCTCAAGCTCGATCCTTCCTGCGCGGAATAGCTCCTCGAAGACCACCGAGCCGGCCGAGCGCGGATACGAGCAGATGATCCGCCGAACCCGGCCGGCCTCCATCAGCCTGGCCAGCCCCGTGCGCCCGCTGCCGGTGTTGTTGGCGATGATGGTCAGTGCCCGGGCACCCTGCTCGATCAGCGCCTCGATCAGCGCGTCCGGCTGTCCGACCGAGCCGAAGCCGCCGACCATCACCGTCGCCTCGTCGGCAATGCCAGCAAGCGCCGCGGCTAAGCTGCCAACCCTCTTATCGATCATCGCTCCCGCTCTCCGCTCCCGCCTGCGTTCAATCATTGCGCAGAGCAGCGGCCAAGGCCAGCCCCGCTCCGCCTCCTTAACGCCGGCTTAACCAGACGTCGCGATAGTGCTCCCGACCTTCCCAGCGGGCTGCAATGACGCCTCTTGCCTCCACGACATCCGATCGCAAACCTCGATGCCTTGCCCGGGATCGCCGTGCGGCGGCCGCGGTCGAGTTCGCCATCGTCGCCTTGCCCTGCTTCGGCCTGATCCTCGGCCTGATCGGCGTCAGCTACGACTTCTTCCTGCAGGAAGCGCTGGATTACTCGTTGCAGGAGGCGGTGCGTCAGGTGCAGCTCGGCCAGTTGCCGCCCGGCGAAAGCGCGGCCGACTTCACCGCCAAGGTGTTCTGCCCGATCTTTACAGGCTTCGCCGCCTGCAGCGACGTCATCATCACCGTCCAGCCGGTGAGCGACTTCCAGACTGACGCGGTGGTCACCCAGTCCGCCGCTGCGCAGGCGCAGTCGCAGCTCTTTTGCGTGGGCCAACCCGGAGAGCTGATGTTCGCGCGCGCCATTTATCTGGCGCCTCTGCTGAGTCAGATCTGGCCCTACGGAACCGCCGTCAGCGTCGGCGGCACGACCGGCAACGCGCTCGTCGCCGCCGCCGCGTTCGCCAACGAAAACCCAACGGGTGCTCCAATCCCCGCGGGTGCGGGATGCTGACCTGCCTGCGTGACCTGCTGCGCTGCGAACGCGGCCTCGCCGCACTTGAGTTCGCCCTGTTGCTGCCGCTGCTGCTGCTCTGCCTGGCCGGCGTGACCGACCTGTCGATGGCGGTCATCACCGGCCGCCGTCTGACCGTGGCGGCTCAGGATGTGGCCACGATCGCCTCGACCATGGCGGTGCAGGCAGGCAGCCTCGGCACCCTCACCGGCGAGCAGGCCTGGCAGGCCACCACCGCGCCATTCGCGCTGTTCCCGGCATGGCTGGCGCCACAGCCCGGTCCCTTCGCGATCACCCTTTCAGGGGTGAACTTCACCGCCGGCGGCGGCGGCTTCAGTGCGGCGACGCAGTGGAGCGTCGCCAACCCGACCGGCCAGATCGCGCTGCGGCCTTGCGGCAGTCTCGGCCCGGTTCCCGACGACAGCGCCATCACGCTGACCACCTTGCCGGCAAGCGTGTTCGGGCCGACGTCGCTGCTCGTCGCCGACGTCTCCACCGTCTTTACGCCGCTGTTCTCCGGCATCTTCCTGGGCAACATAACGATGAGCCGCTCCGCTTTCATCTCCCCACGGGTCAATAATGGCGTTGCCCTCAACGGCCCCGGACCGGCGCGCACCGAGCTGTGCCCGACATGAGCCGCCTGCTCGCCAGATTGCGTCATGACCGGCGCGGCAACGTGGCCATCCTGGTCGGTCTGCTGATCCTGCCGATCATCGGGCTGCTCGGGCTCGCCATCGACTTCGGCCAAGCCTCAATGGCGCGCGCAAAGCTCGACCTAGCCGCCGACTCCGCCGCCCTGCTCGCCACCACGGCGGCGTCCAACGCCTATCTCGCAGGTGCCGCCGACCCGATCGGCACCGCCCAGGCCGCCGCACAGGCGCGCTTCACCGGCCAGGCCGGCGCCCAGTCCGGCGTCACCATCGGCAACGTGGCGGTGACAGTCACCCAGTCGGGCCCGTTGTTCGCATCCAGCATCACCTATAGCGGTGCCATCGCCACCACCTTCGGCAGGATCTTCGGCGTCGACACTATCGCCCTCAACGGCCAGTCCTCGGCCAGCCTGTCGATCAGCCCATATAGGGACATCCAGGTGCTGATGGACGTCTCATCGTCGATGACCATCGCCGCGACGACCGCCGCCATCAATCAGATGGAGCAACTGACCAGCACCTATAAACCGCCCAAGCCGCTGGCCAATGTCACTCCCGGCGAAAAATGCGCCTTCGCCTGTCACTCGACCAGGCAGCCGATCGACTACTACGCGCTCGCACAGCGCAACGGCGTGCTGTTGCGTCTCGATGTGCTGCGCAGCGCCGTGGGCAACCTGATCACCAATATTGAAGGCCTGGACACGCAAAACACGATGCGGCTCGGGCTTTACACGTTCGCCGAGAACTTCAATCAGATCTTTCCGCTCAGCACCCAGATCTCTGCTGCGAGCGGCGCGCTGTCCCAGATCGCGCCGGACATCAACGATTGCAGCGCCAACTGCCCGGAGACCTATTTTGCCAACGCAATGGACAGCGTGGCCTCCCTGACCGGTATCTCGGGCAACGGTTCCTCGCAGGCGACGTCGCAGAAGTTCCTGTTCGTCGTCACCGACGGGCTCATCGACCAATACACCGGCGGCAACCGGGTGATCCGTGTCGTCAACGCCAGTGATTGCAGCGCGATCAAGGCAAACGGCGTGAACGTCCTGGTGCTCTACACGCCCTATTTGCCGCTCACCGACAACGCCTTCTACAACCAGTTTGTGGCGCCGATCCAGTCGCAGATCGAGCCAGGGCTGCAAACCTGCGCAAGCTCGCCCGGGCTGGTCTTCGAGGCGGATAGCGCATCGGACATCGATACGCAGTTGCAAAAGATGCTTGCCACCGTGATCCGGAACTCCGGTCACCTGACGCAGTAGCTGGCGTGCGACCAAGGCCTCAGCAAGCCGGCAACCGATCTCGCCAAGCCGTTGGTTCAGTTGCTGTCGCCGAGCTGCATGTAGCCGGCCATCGCAACCGACACCTGCTTGGCCGAGAGATCCCGGCGCAGCAATTGCTCGGCGTCATCACGATCGCCCGAGACGGCCAGCGCCAATGCCATGTCCTGGCGTATTTTGCTCGACGCACCCGGATCGCTCGCAAGCGGACGCAGGATTGCCACCGCGCGGTCGGGCTCGCCACCCAGCGCATAGGACAGGCCCAGATTGACCCGTGCCGCCTGCATTTCGGGTGCCGCCGCCAAGGCCATCTCGTAGGATTTCTGCGCCTGCGCGTGACGGCCCTGCAGATCAAGCGCGATCCCGAGGTCGGTCGCGGCGCGCGGGTCGCCAGGCGTGGTCTGCAGCACCTTGCGGAACAGGCTCTCCGCCTCCGCCGCGTGGCCGTCCGATACCAGCAGGCGGCCCAGCGCGAACTGCGCGGTCTCGGAGGTCGGCGAAATGGCGAGCGCGCGTCGGAAGCTCGCCTGCGCCGTCTGCGTGTCGCCCATCTCCTGCAACGCGCTGCCCTCGATCAGCAAGGCGCTGACGTTGCGGGGGTCGGTCGCGAGTTGCCGGCGGGCGATGGAGAGCGCCACGCTGGGAATGCCGCTCTTCAGCGCCGCCGAGCCGACCGTCAATCCTGGGCGCGCGCTCAGTCCGTCGGGATTTGCCGCACAGGCGGCGGGCAGCAACAGCAGGGCGAACAGCACGGAGCGCATTTTGCGACCCTTCCGAATTCAATGATGAAGTGAGGCGAGCACCTTGATGACCGCCGGGGCGCCCACGATCAGGAACACGGTCGGCAGGATGAAGATGATCATCGGCAGCGTCAGCAATACCGGCAGCCTTGCCGCCCGGCTCTCGAAACGGACCAGCATTTCGCCGCGCATCTCCGCCGACAACGTGCGCAGCGCATGCGACAGCGGCGTGCCGTAATGCATGCTCTGCACCAGCGTCCCGCCGAGACGCTTGAGGCTGTCCAGCCCGGTGCGTGTCCCGAGGTTCTGCATGGCGACGCGCCGGTCGGAGGTGTAGCGCAGTTCGTTGCTGGTCTGGCCCAGCTCGAACGCCACCGCCGGGTAGCCGCCCTCCATTTCCTGTGCCACCCGTTCGACAGCGGCCTCCAACCCGAGGCCGGCTTCGCTGCAGATCACCATCATGTCGAGCGCGTCCGGCACCTCGGCCTCAAGCCGCTTGAGATAGCGTGCCCGCGAGCTTCTGACCGCATAGTCCGGCAGCAACAGCCCGGCCACGGCGGTCATGGCGATCACGGCGTTGCGGGCGAGCGACGCGAATGCAAGGTGGTGCAGCCAGAGCCACGCGACCGCTGGCAGCACGGCCGCAAGCAGCAGCTTGGATCCCACGAACACGGCAAGCCCGTTCGAACCGCGCAGCCCAGCGGAGGTCAGGGTCTGCTGCAGTTGCTCCAACGTGCCGCTCGAGAGCAATCCGCTGCGCGCAACCCCCGCGCCCACGCCTGCCACCAGGCGCAGCAGGGTGCTTTCCGGTTTGCCGCGTGTCTGCTCTCGCACGATTGCGCGTTGGACGCTTAGGATACGCGCGGCCAGCCGCTCCTGGCGGCGCAGCACCACCAGCAGTCCGGCCGCGGAAAGTGTGGTGAACACGCACACCCCGCCGGCCGCGAGCAACAGGCCGTTCATGCGAGGCTCTTGCGGATCAGCGTGCGCATGGACAGCACGCCCAGGCACAACCAGACCACGGTGCATCCGAGCACCGCCTGTCCCTGCTTTTCGCGAAACAGCGGCATCAGATAGGCCGGATCGAGCACCATCAATGCGATACCCGAGAACACCGGCAGCACGGCGAGCACGGCAGCACTGGTGCGGGCCTCGGCGGCGAGCGCGAAACCGCGCGCCTTGAGGGCAACGCGCTTGCGGATC
This sequence comes from Lichenicoccus sp., assembly GCF_965276875.1. Taxonomy (GTDB): domain Bacteria; phylum Pseudomonadota; class Alphaproteobacteria; order Acetobacterales; family Acetobacteraceae; genus Lichenicoccus. The sequence goes on from NZ_OZ255701.1 coordinate 2,470,785, forward strand.
ACATCCGCCAGGTTCTCCAATGTTTCGGTCAGGCCACCGCCGGTCTGGCTCTGCAGGCTGAGCGCGGTGGCGAAGAAGCGATATTCCGGCACGTGGGTGCGCTCGGCGAGGTCGCGCAGCGCATCCTCCAGCGACGTGCCGATCCCGACCTGGTCATAGAGCTTGCCGAACAGCGCGGCCGTCGGCTGCTCGGCGTCGCGCGATACCGCCCATAGTGCCTCAGTGACCGGGATGCCGACCCGGACTGCGCGCACGATCATCGCCAGCGCATCCGGGAACTGTCGGTAGATGGTATTGACCCGCTTGGCATCGGCTCCCTTGTAGATCTGGCGGATCATGATGAGTGCTGCCGTGGGCAGCAGCAGCCATGCGAACGCGCCCAACACCCCGTGCAGCAGCCATTGCGCGGCGTAGCCGGCGGCCAGCGCCAGGGGCAGGACGATCCAGAGCTTGAGCGGATAGGGATCGCTGCGAAGCGGATCCATGCCGAGCAGGCGTCGGATCGCTTCGCGCGCGGCGGGTGCGCGGAGCGCCTGCATGGCCCGTTGCCGGGTCGAGACCGGTGGCAGCACGAGGCGGTATTGGCTGATGAGCTGTTCCTGTCGGGTGCTGATCCGACGCGATTGGCGGTCCGCTGCGAGCAGCATCATGGCGGCGACCATGAGGCCGACCAACAGCATGCTGGCGGCCAGAAGCAGTCCGGCGTTGCTCACCGCTCGGCGGCCTCAAGGGTGCTGTTCCAGGCGCGGTCGAGCCCGAAATAGGTCAGCCGATCGGCAAACGACGGCCGGCCCCTGCCAACCCGGTAGGAACCGACGATGCGACCGGTATCGCTCTCACCTTCGACCTCGAAGGCGAAGATGTCATTAAGGATAACGATGTCGCCCTCGAGCCCGCAGACCTCCGTCACCTGCAGCGCCCGGCGGCCGCCATCGCGCTGGCGCGCGATCTGGACGATGATATCGACGGCGCTGACGATCTGCTGTCGTATTGAGCGCGAGGGCAGGCCGAAATTGCCCATCTGCACCATGTTCTCGATGCGGGTCAGCGCATCGCGGCTGGTATTGGCATGGATCGTCGACATCGAGCCGTCATGGCCGGTGTTCATCGCTTGGAGCATGTCAAAGGCTTCCGCGCCGCGCACCTCGCCGATGATGATGCGATCGGGACGCATGCGCAGCGCGTTACGCACGAGGTCGCGCTGGGTGACCTCGCCTCGGCCCTCCAGGCTGGCTGGACGGGTCTCCATGCGCACGACGTGGGGTTGCTGCAATTGCAATTCGGCGGCGTCCTCCACGGTTACGATCCGCTCGGTCGGGTCGATCATCTGACTGATCGCGTTCAGCAAGGTCGTCTTGCCGCTGCCGGTGCCGCCGCTGATCAGGATGTTCAGCCGGCAACGCCCGGCGATCTCCAGCACCCGGGCAACGTGCTGCGTCATTGCACCGAATTCAACGAGCTTGGAGAGATCGATCGCGCGCTTGGCGAATTTCCGGATCGAGATATAGGGGCCGTCGAGAGCCAGCGGCTGAAACACGATGTTGACGCGGCTGCCGTCCTTGAGCCGGGCATCGACCATCGGGCTGCTCTCGTCGACCCGGCGGCCGATTCCGGCTGCGATCCGCTGGCAGATGTTGGCGACGTGCGAGGCATCCCTGAAGCGGACGCCGGAGAGGAACACCTTGCCATTCTGCTCGACGAAGACGCGGTCCGGTCCGTTGACCATGATGTCGGCTACGGAATCGTCGTTCAGCAGCGGTTGCAGCGGACCCAGGCCGAGCATGTCGTTGACCAGGTCGCCGGCCAGTTCGCGCTGTTCGCGCAAATTGACCTGGATGCGTCGTTCGGTCGCGATCTCCGACAGCAGCCGTTCCACCTCGGCCAGCAGCCGGTCGGCCGGCATGCTGGCGACCAGCGACGGGTCGAGCTGATTGAGACAGAGGGTGCGAAGCTCGTTGTTCGGTGCGCTCGGCGGTGGCGGCGGTGGTGGCGCTTCAATCGTCGAAGTCAGCGGCGCCGGCGCGAATGCCTCGGCGACCTGGCGCCGTCCGAAGCCGGTCACCGGCGCCAACGCAGACGGAAGCGTCGCGGACGCGCGATCGCGGAGCCGAAGGCGACCTCCTGGGCGAGGGCGACGATGGACGTGCGAAAGGCACCGTGAGATTTCGTCGCCGGTTCGCCGAGCTGTTCGGCGAGGCCGACCTGACGCGGCAGGTCCGGGATGCAGACGTCGATCTTGACCTGCAGCGCGTCCTCGATGGCGGTGCGGGAGAGACCGCCGGGCATGCCGGCTCGGTTCAGCACCAGAACGGCGCGGCGCGCCTGCAGGCCGCCGGCCGGCAGTGCGAGCATACGCAACGTATCGCGTATGCAGCCCAGGGTCGGCAGCAGCACCAGCACACGCTGCTGCGTAAGGTCCAGCAGGTCGCGCGAGAGCGGCGCGTCGGCGAACGGCACGTCTGCCACGACAAAGTTGAAACGCCGCCGCAGGCTGGCGGCGAGCTTGGCGGCGGCGCCCTCGGCGTAGGCCGGATGGTCGGTGAGTTTCTCCTCGGCGGCGAGCAGATAGAGCCGTTCTCCGACCGGAACGGCAGCCCGGTCGATATAGACTTCGTCGATCCGGCTTGGGGCTTCGAGTGCAGCGCGCAAAGCGGAGCCGGTCTGTCCCTTGAGCAGCATCCCGGCACTGCCGGTATGCAGGTCGGCGTCGAGGATCAGGGTGTGGCGTCTGGCCGCTTCGGCGATTTCCCAGGCGAGATTGACCGCAACCGTGGTGGCGCCGGCGCCGCCGCGCACGCCGGTGACCGAGACCATGCGGCCGCCGAGTGCGGCGGTGGTCGCCTGGCGGGTGAACTGGCCGCCGAAATGCCGGGCTACCATTTCCGGCACCAGCGGCTTGTAGAGATATTCCGCGGCACCCAGCGTGCGTGTGACCTGCCGGTAGAAGGCCATGTCCTCGCGGTCGCCGACCACCATCACCACCACGTCGGGCTCGACCACTTGGCTGAGATCACCCAGCAAGGCCAGCGGCTGCTTCTCGCCGGTGATGTCGATGATCAGGGCCTTCGGCGTCACCATTTTGCTCAGGGCGGCGATCGCGTCTTTCATGTCGCCGCGACGGATGTCCAGACCTTGCGGCACCGCCTCGGCCAGACCCTGTCGAAGCACCGCCTCGCTCTCGCCGTCGTTGACAAAGGCGAGCAGGGATATCCGGTCCGCGCGGTGCGACGGGCCTGACAGGCGGCCGGCGGCGAGGCTGTCTCCGTCCATCAGTTCGAACCCGCGGGTGAGGAAGAGGTATTGTTGTTGATCGAGATCGGCGCGATCTGGGCGATCGCGGAATCCGGCAGCTCCTTGGCCTTGCCGGCGCGGTAGCGCGCGACGGCGCGCGCCGCGACTGCACCGTCGGCGCGGGTGTTAGCCTCGCCGTGATACAGATCCTCGGGATTGGCCACCATGACGCGCAGGTTGGCGTCGTTGGCGCCGACCGGCTGCCAGGTGCCTGCCCGGTGGGTCGGGTCGACGGCAGCACATCCGACGATGCCGACCAGGAGCGGGCCAAGCCAGAGGGTCAGTGTCAGGAAGCGCTTCATTGCACGATGAACCCTGCATCGCCCGGCACTGTCGGAGGGTCCGCTTGACCCACGTCCTTGCCGAGTGCGGCCTGTCGCAGCAGCAGAATGCGTTCGATGTCGTTGGGCGGACGCCAGCCTTTGTCGGGTTCGGTGAAGGCGGCGGGACTGGTCGCCGGCCGGACCAGATAGGGGGTGACCAGGATCACCAGCTCGGTCTGGTTGCGCTGGAAGTTGTCGGATCGGAACAGCGCGCCAAGGATCGGCAGGTCCCCGATGAAGGGCACGTTGTTGCCGGTCATCGACAGGGAGTCTTGCAGCAATCCGGCGATGGCGAAGCTCTGGCCGCTGCCCAGCTCGACGGTCGTCTCGGCGCGCCGGACCTGCAATGCGGGGATTTGGATGGTGTTGGTGCCGCTCTGCAACTGGATTGCGCCCTGGGTCGTGAGTTGGCTGACCTCCGGCCGGACATGCAGGTTGATCCGTCCATCATCGAGCACAGTCGGCACGAAGGCGAGGCTGACGCCGTATTGTTTGAATTCGATTGAGATGGTGTCGCCGAACTGCGCCACCGGGATCGGGAATTCGCCGCCGACCAGGAAGCTGGCCGACTCGCCGCTCATCGCGGTGATGTTGGGCTCAGCCAGCACATGCACGAGCTGATCCTGGGCGAGCGCGTCGACCAGCGTGTTGACGTCGACGGGGCGGCTGGCGGTGTTGAAATTGTTGCTTCCAGTTAGCGTCGAGGTCGCGGCGTTCAGCAACGGCAGGGCGCTGGCGAAGTTGAGCGTACCGAACTTGGCGCCGAGATTGGCCATCGCCTGCCAGTTCACACCGAGGTCTCGGGTGAGAGAGCGCGACATCTCCAGTACGCGCACACGCAGGTTCACCTGGACCGAGTGGCGCACGGTCATGCGGTCGTCGAGTGTCTCGTCCTTGCCCAGGTTCGACCCTGCGGCGGCCGAGGCGCGTTCTGCCTGGATCGGCGTGTCCACTTCGCCGTTGAGCACGATGCCGTGGCCGGCCGGCATGGCCGTCACCTGGGCACCCGGCATGGCGGTCGCGAGTTGCGAGACGGTGGCCGAGGCGGCGTAGCCGCTGGGAACCACGGTGACGTCCATCTGTTCGATCGCCCGCCCGGCGTGGGTCATGGCGGCGACCGTGCTGCGCCCGGGGGCCACGCCGAACAGGAACAGGCTGGTGGCACTGGCCGGCCGCACCTCGACGATCTTCGGGTCGGCGGCGAACACGCTGGCGGCCGGTGCTGGAAGGTTGACGATACGGCCGATGCCCGCCTGAAGCGTAATGGCCTGTCGCGGCGCCGCAGGTGGGTGTGCTGCCGCGCACAGCAGCAGGGCGGCCGCGGTGCAGGCCAAGCGGGTCGGCTTCAAAACCGGAACTCCTTGCCGTCGGCCGTGCCGTTATAGAGATGCAGCACGGCGCCTTTTCGCGGCGCGGGTCTGGCGCGGTCGAGGGCCGGGGAAACGTCGCCGGCCCAGACGGTGCGCACCGGAACCGGGCGCGCGCTCGCGAGCGTCTGCTCGGCCGCGCGAACGGCGAGCGACAGGCGTCCGAGCCGGGTGGCGACAGCAATGCGCCGTGCCTGGTCGGGTGTCACCTCGAGAGTCACGGTGCGTTGCAGCCCGGCCGCCGGCTCCGCGGGTGCGACGCCGCGCGCCAGCAACTCGTCGATGGCGATGACTCGCACATCGGACAAGACCGTTTCGGCCGCAACATGGTGGTTTTCGGGCAGGCCGGGCGTTTGCAATTCCTGGGTCAGGACCAGGTCGACATGGTCACCGGGCCAGATCAGCCCGGCATTGCCGCTGACCGCATCGACGCCCACGCTGGCGGCGCATTCGCCCGGCTCAAGCACCGCGGCGAGGAAGCCGTGATCGCCGGGCCGCAACACGTCGACGGCGAGCAGCGGCGCGTTCGTCTCGAGGCTGCGCCTGATCATCGCGCCGATGAGGCTTGAACGGTTGGCACCCGTGTCGTCCTGGCCGCCCGCGGGGACGCTGGTGACGGCGACGGTTCGCAGATCCCCGGGTTTGAGCAGGGTGCCGGCGCGCAGCGGCGTGGCCGCGGCAAGGATCATATGCTGGACCGGCGGCGGTGGTGCTGCACGGGTGATCTGGAGCTTTGCCGGCTGCCGGGTGGAGAGAAAGGCGACCGTCCCGAAACCGCCGAGGCCGAGTGCCAGCATCGCGAACACCATGAAGCGGAGCAGCATGGCCTTATTTTCCAATCATGGCAGCACAGGCGCCGAACGCGATGGCGGTGGCGTAAGGCAATGGTCCGTGCCGTTGCAGCCGCCGCCGCTCGATCCGCACGATCCGCTGCAGCAGGCTTGCCGAAGGGGCGCGCGGGCCGGGCGGTGCAACGAGGCGTCCGAGCACGAGATAAAAGAGTGCGAGAACGCCGCCCGACAGGCAGGTCGCCAGTACGAAGCCGCAGGCGGAAGCCGGGGGCGCGAGCAGGGTCCCGGCGCCGAGCAGCTTCACGTCCGCCCCCCCAAGCCAGCCGCGACGCCAGCAGATTGCCGCGAGAAAAAAAACGATGGCGGCGGCGAGCAGCCCGGTTGCGAGATTGCCGCTTAAAGCGCGCAGTGCAGCGCCGGACGCGGCAATGGCGAGTGGAATGAAGTTGGGCACGATACGCAGTGCCCAATCATAGAGGCAGGACAGCAGCAAGAATGCCGCACCCACGACCATTATCGCGTTTTGCAAAAATGGTGCGGTGCCTGGCATTACTCTATCCTGCGCATTGGATACCATTGGACGAGCAGGGGTGATTGCTCCGACCCCAATGCAGTAAAAGCCTTTCTCAGCCTTTGGGAAGTGCGGTTCCAACGGCGGTGAACAAGCCCGACAGCTTGGTTCCGAGCGTCGTCACGGCGCCGATAATGACCACCGCGATCAGCGCCGCGATCAGGCCATACTCGAGCGCGGTGACGGCTCGGCGGTCGACCTTCAGTTCCAGCCACGTCTTGACGTATTCGATCATGGTGAGCCCCCTCGACAATGTTCCCGGCCTGCGGGGCGTGCCCGGTTTGCCGTTCCGCCACGCTGGCAGAACGCTCGATATACGGAGACGCGGTAAAAAAATCGTTAACGAAACGATAGGGGTCGTGCCGCGGGTTTGCAAGCGGGTTCCGCACCATGTAGTCGTTTCTGTAGAGGATCGTCCCTGGTAACCGCGCGCGGGTCGGCGCTGTCGCTTATTCTGGACCTATCGCCTGCGTGCCCGTGGTGGGCCGCCGACGATGTGGCCGATCGGGGTCAGGAACGCGACATGGTCGCAGACGATCTTGAAGACCGCGAGCATCGGCACGCTCAGGAAGGCGCCGGGGATGCCCCACAGCCAGTCCCAGAACATGAGCGATCCCATGACCAGAACCGGGTTGAGGGTGAAGCGGCGGGCCAGCAGCAGCGGCGTGATGGTCTCGCCCTCAAGCAGGTGGATGCCGAGATAGATGGCGGGCGGCACCGTCGCCTGGAGCACCGAGCTGAAGCTGAACAGGCCGACGAAGAAGTAGATCAGCACGCCGGTCAGTGGGCCGAGGATCGGGATGTAGTTGAGCAGGAACGCGAGCACGCCCCAGAGCAGCGGGTTGGGCACGCCGAGCGCCCAGCACTGGATGAAGTTCAGGCTGCCCACAGCCAGGTTCATGCCGGTGATGGTGGCGAGATAGAGCGAGACGTTGTGCTCGATCTCGGTGGTGATCTGCACCGCGCGGCGCTTGTCCGCCCAGGTCGGCATGATCTCGATGATCCGGCGCAGCAGGCTGTCCCCCTCATAGAGCAGAAAGAACAGCATCAGCAGCATGGTGAAGATCTGGCCCAGGAAGGCGCGGGTGCCGATCAGCAGCGACGAGCCGACGCTGGCGAGACCGCCGCCGGCCTGCTGCACCTGCACGAATTGGTGGCCAGGTCCGCCGGCAGCGCTATTGCTCTGGTCCATGAGCGCCTGGAATTTGGCCATGCCGTCGCGCAGTGCGCGGATCGGGCCGTGTAGGAAGGCGAGTTTCGCCTGCAAGGCGGGCAGGCTCTGCGGTGCCTTGCTGATCCAGCCGGTGGCCGGCACGGAGATGGCCGCACCGATGCCCCCGACGACGCCGAACAACAGCAGGATCAAGGCGAGGGCCGCGAGTGGCTTGGGGATGCGCAGCCGGTGGTGCAGGAAGCGCATGGGGCCGCTGAGCAGCAGGTTGAGGACGCCCGCGAGGACGAAGGGCAGCACCAGGTCCGAGGCGAAATACAGCGTATAGAAGGTGGCGAGAACGCTCAGCAGCAGCAGGCAGCCGGACAAGATCGAGAGTGCGCGGGAGTCGCGCGCCTCGGCCACGTCGGCGCGCACTTCGGTCTGGGCGCGGGCCTGCTCGTCGCGTGGGCGGGCTGCATCGTCTGCCTGCTGGTCCAACATTACCTGGGGTCCTGCGCCGTCGTTCCTGGTGCAATAGCGTCATAACGCAAATTCGGCGCTGCCGGAGGCCTGTTCTAATCGGCCGGAGCCTGCGGCAGCCTTACGACGAAGCGTGCGCCGCACACGCCGCCCTGTGCGTCGAGCCGGTTCTCGGCGGTGATCCGGCCGCGCAGGGCCTCGACGATCTGCCGGCTGATCGACAGGCCCAGCCCGGAATGCTGACCGAAATGCTCGCCCGCGGGACGCTCGGAATAGAAGCGGTCGAAGATGCTGTCGAGCTTGCCCTGCGGAATGCCGGGCCCCTGGTCGCCGACCGCGATCTCGACCCAGCTATCGGTGGCCGAGACCTCCAGGGTGATGATGCCGTGTGCGGGAGAGAAGCTGACCGCGTTGCCGATCAGGTTGCGCAGGACCTGGACCAGCCGATCCTCGATGGCCAGGACCACCAGAGGCTGTGACGCCGCCTTGACCTCCAGCACCGGTCCGTCCGGCTTGCGGGTCGCCTGGTGGATTTCGGCCAGCACCGAGAGGATCGGCGTCAGTTCCACCGGCTCGCTGCGGGCGCGCGACAGCTCGGCGTCGATCCGGCTGGCGTCGGAGATGTCGGTGATCAGCCGGTCCAGCCGGCGCACGTCCTCGCCGATGATGGCAAGCAGGCGGCGCTGCTGGTTGAGGTCCTCGATGCGCAGCAGGGTCTCGATCGCCGAGCGGATCGACGACAGCGGGTTCTTGATCTCGTGGCTGACGTCGGCGGCGAACCGTTCGATGGCGTCCATACGGGTCCACAGCGCGCGCGCACTTTCGTCGAGGGCCAGGGCCAGCTCGCCGATCTCGTCGCGCCTGCGGCAGAGGCGCGCCGGCACGCTGCCGCTGCGGCCGATGCCCTCGCGCATGACGTGTGCCGAGGCCGCCAGACGCAGCAGCGGCCGGGCGATGGTCAGTGACAAGTACCACGACAGCAGCACGGTGAGTGCCAGGGCAATCAGGAACAACATCAGGATCGAGGAGCGGACCTCGAACAGCGAGCGGTCGACGTCGCGCGCCTCGCGGGTGAGCTGGATGATGCCGACGGTATGGCCGTCATGCTCCACCGGCTCGGCCACCGTGACCAGCAGCCTGCGGTCGGCGGTGCGGCGGATGAAGGGCGGGGTTTCGGAACTGTCCTGGTCGCCCAGGTGCAGTTGCTGGCGCACGTCCGGCTGGTCGTCGGGATTGGCGTTGGCACCCAGGGTTGCGACCGGAAGCCGTGTCTCCGGCAGTATGCTGAGCAGCCGGTCATAGGCATGTTCTAGCCGGTCGAGCAGGCCGGAGCCGGCGACCAACAGCGGCGGCCCCGCATTTTGGCCATCAGCAGCGCCGGCATTGTCGCCGGCACTGATCTGATCGGCGCGGCTGTCGGCGATCAGTTGGCCGTCGGGTGCGAACAAGCGTGCCTGCGAACTCGGGCTCGGCTCGGTCAGGCGCAGCAGCAGCGGCCGCGCGAGGTCGGGTGCCAGCACCAGATCGGGCGCGCTCCCCTGGTGGGGCGGGCGGGCACGGCCGTGTGTGTGGGGCGCGCCGCGCGCTCCCGCGGCAGGTGGCGCCGGCGCCACGGCGCTCTGGCCCAGCGCGCCGGCATAGATGCGGGCCTGTTCGCGCAGCGCGCTGACCTCGGCTTCCAGCAGGCTGTTCTGGAATTCGTTCAAATAGAGCAGGGTGGCGACCAGCAGGCCAAGGGGGAGCGCGTTGACCAGCAGGATGCGTCGCATCATCGGCGACACCCAACGCGCCCGCGGCCGTGTCGCCGGCTTGCGTGCGGCGACGGCCACGGGCGCCAGAGCCGACGGCATCACTCCTCCTTGTAGCGGTAGCCGATGCCGTAGAGCGTCTCGATCTGGTTGAAGCTGTCGTCGATCTGGCGGAACTTCTTGCGCACCCGCTTGATGTGGCTGTCGATGGTGCGGTCGTCGACATAGATGTTCTCGCCGTAGGCCGCGTCGATCAGCTGGTCGCGCGACTTCACCAGCCCGGGCCGGGTCGCGAGCGCCTTGACCAGCAGGAACTCGGTGACGGTGAGCTGGATGTCGGCGTCACGCCAGAGGCATCGATGGCGGGTCTCGTCGAGCGACAACGCGCCGCGGGTCATGGTGTCCTGTGGTGTCGCACCCGAGGCCTCGGCGCGGTTCGCCTCGTTGCGTCGAAGCAGGGTGCGTATGCGCTCCAGCAGTAGGCGCTGGGAGAACGGCTTGGTGATGTAGTCGTCGGCCCCCAGACGCAGGCCCATCAGCTGGTCGACCTCCTCGTCCTTGCTGGTCAGGAAGATCACCGGCAACTGCGAGCGGCTGCGCAGGCGCTGCAGCAGTTCCATGCCGTCCATGCGTGGCATCTTGATGTCGAGCACGGCGAGATCGACCGGCTTGCTGCTGATGCCGGCGAGCGCGCTCTCGCCGTCGGTATAGGTGCGGACCTGGAATCCCTCGGCTACCAGGGTCATCGAGACCGAGGTGAGGATGTTACGATCGTCGTCGACCAGCGCGATCGTGTGCTTCATGGCGTCCAAGCTGATCTCTCCACGGCTTTGGGGACGAGGCAACCGAGACGATGCCATAAAAGCCGCGGGAAGGATGCAGGGGACCGTTTACCGCTTGTCCATCTTTGAGCCGTAACCTACTTCACCGCGATGACCAACGACGACCCCAATCCCATGTCAGAGCAGCAGAACGTCCAAGGCTCGGAAGCAGAGCCGGAGGCGCCTGACAATGTTATCGAGGCGGCTACCCAGGAGACCGTCATGCAGGCGGCGGCCGGGCGTATCCGCGAGCTTGAGGCAGCGCTCGAGGAGATGCGCGACCGCTGGGTGCGGGCCGAGGCGGAGACCCAGAATGTCCGCACCCGGGCCCGGCGCGAGGCCGACGATGCCCGCCAGTATGCGGTGCAGAAGTTCGCCCGCGACGTCGTTGAGGCCGCCGAGAACCTGCGACGCGGCATCGCCAGCTTGCCGCCGCCGACCGACGACGACAGTCCCGTCCTGGTCAAGTTGCGCGAAGGCTTCGAGAGCGTCGAGCGGTCGTTCCTGGGCGTGCTGGAACGCAACGGCATCACCGGTGCCGATCCGACGGGCGCCGTGTTCGACGCCAACCTGCACCAGGCGATGGCCGAACAGCCGAGTGCCGAGCATCCGCCCGGCACCGTAATCCAGGCCTGGACCTCTGCCTGGACGCTGAACGGGCGCCTGCTCAAGCCGGCGATGGTGGTTGTCGCCAAAGCCGCTCCAGCGGCCGCGGACGCGCTGGACAGGACCGTGTAAGTTCTGCCTGGTTTTTGTGCATGAATGTCGTGTGGGCCCGGCTAGGGCCTTGTGAGTCGGCTCGGGTCTCAATACATCCCTTGGCGTTGCCTATCCATTGGGTCGTTTCCGGTGCTTCGGGTCGGACGCGACTGCTGACAAGGAGAGTTTCTGTATGAGCAAGGTTATCGGCATCGATCTCGGCACCACCAACTCGTGCGTGTCGATCCGCGAGGGTGACGACAACCGGGTGATCGAGAACAGCGAGGGTGCCCGCACCACGCCGTCCATGGTCGCCTTCACGGAGAACGGCGAGCGTCTGGTCGGCCAGTCCGCCAAGCGCCAGGCCGTCACCAACCCGACCAACACACTCTATGCGATCAAGCGGCTGATCGGGCGGCGCTTTGAGGATCCGACGGTCGAGAAGGACCGTGGCCTGGTGCCGTATGCCATCGTCAAGGGCGAGAATGGCGACGCCTGGGTCGAGGCGCGTGCGCAAAAATATGCGCCCAGCCAGATCAGCGCCTTCATTCTCGGCAAGATGAAGGAGACCGCCGAGACCTATCTGGGCGAGTCGGTCAGCCAGGCGGTGATCACGGTGCCGGCCTACTTCAATGACGCCCAGCGTCAGGCCACCAAGGATGCCGGCCGCATCGCCGGGCTTGAGGTGCTGCGCATCATCAACGAGCCGACGGCGGCGGCGCTCGCCTACGGGATGGAAAAGAAGAACGGCGGCACGATCGCGGTTTATGATCTCGGCGGCGGCACGTTCGACGTCTCCGTTCTCGAGATCAGCGACGGCGTCATCGAGGTGAAGTCGACCAACGGCGATACCTTCCTCGGCGGCGAGGATTTTGACGCGCGCGTCATCGACTACCTGGCCGACGAGTTCAAGCGCGAGCAGGGCATCAACCTGCGCAGCGACAAGCTGGCGCTGCAGCGGCTCAAGGAGGCCGCCGAGAAGGCCAAGATCGAACTCTCCTCGTCGAAGGAGACCGAGATTAATCTGCCGTTCATCACCGCCGACGCCACCGGGCCGAAGCATCTGGTGCTCAAGCTGAGCCGGGCCAAGCTCGAAAGCCTGGTCGACGATCTTGTCCAGCGTACCCTCGGCCCGTGCCGCGCGGCGCTGAAGGATGCGTCGATCTCGGCTGGCGAGATCGAGGAGGTGATCCTGGTTGGCGGCATGACCCGCATGCCCAAGGTCATCGAGACGGTGAAGCAGTTCTTCGGCCGGGAGCCCGCCCGCAATGTCAATCCCGACGAGGTTGTGGCGATTGGTGCCGCCGTGCAGGGTGCGGTGCTCAAGGGCGACGTCAAGGACGTGTTGCTGCTGGATGTTACGCCACTTTCGCTCGGCATCGAGACTCTGGGTGGCGTGTTCACCCGGCTGATCGACCGCAACACCACGATCCCGACCAAGAAGAGCCAGACCTTCTCGACAGCCGAGGACAACCAGGGTGCGGTGACCATCAAGGTCAGCCAGGGCGAGCGCGAGATGGCGGCCGACAACAAGATGCTCGGCCAGTTCGACCTGATGGGCATTCCGCCGGCGCCGCGCGGCGTGCCGCAGATCGAGGTGACGTTCGATATCGACGCGAACGGCATCGTCTCTGTCTCGGCCAAGGACAAGGCGTCGGGCAAGGAGCAGCAGATACGCATCCAGGCGTCCGGCGGTCTGTCGGACAAGGATATCGAGCGCATGGTGCGCGAGGCGGAGGCGAACGCCGAAGCCGATCGTGCCAAGCGCGAGACGGTCGAGGCGCGCAACCAGGCCGAGGGTCTGGTGCATCAGGTCGAGAAGACCCTGTCCGAGAACGAGGGTAAGGTGGCACCCGCCGATAAGAGCGAGGCGGAGGCCGCGGTCACTGCTACCCGGACCGCGATCGGCGGCAGCGATGTCGCGGCGATCAAGAGCGCCTCGGAGCGACTTGGTCAGATCGCGATGAAGATTGGCGAGGCGATGTACAAGGCGGAGGCCGCTAATCCGGCTGCTGCTGCTGGTGCGCCCGGCGCCTCGGCTGGACCGGGCGACGAGAAGGTCGTCGACGCCGACTTCGAGGATGTCGACGACAAGAAGAAGTCCGCCTGAACCTGGACTGATCGTGGTTGAGGCGCCAGTCCTCTATGGAGGGCGGCGCCTCGCTGCATGAGCGCTCATGATGCGATTGGGAGGCCGCCAGGCCGCGAGTATCCCTCGACGAGGAACAGATGGCGAAGCAGGATTATTACGCGACCCTGGAGGTCGCCCGTGATGCCCCGGCGGAGGCGCTGAAAAAGGCGTATCGCAAGCTCGCCATGAAGTTCCACCCGGACCGCAACCCGGGCGACAAGGCCGCGGAAGGCAAGTTCAAGGAGCTCAACGAGGCCTACGACGTCCTTAAGGACGACCAGAAGCGCGCGGCCTACGATCGATTTGGCCATGCTGCTTTCGAGGGCGGCGGCGGCGCACCTGGCGGCTTTGACTTCGGCGGCGGCGGCGGCCTTGGCGACATCTTCGATCAGGTGTTCGGCGACATGATGGGTGGCCGCCGTGGCGGCGGGCGGCAGCGCTCGGGCTCGGATGTGCGCGCGCAGGTGGAACTCAGCCTGGTCGAGGCGTTCACCGGCGCAAAGGTACCGTTGCGCGTGCCCAGCCGGGTGCAGTGCGAAGCCTGCGCGGGGTCGGGTTCTGAAAGCCGCGACCGCGCGGCCGAAACCTGCCCCACCTGCCAAGGTGCAGGAAAGGTGCGGGCGCAGCAGGGATTCTTCCTGGTAGAGCGAGCATGTCCGACCTGCGGCGGCGCCGGGCGGGTGGTGCGTAATCCGTGTAAGGTCTGCCACGGTGCCGGCACGGTGCAGCGCGAGCGCAGCCTCAATGTGCAGGTGCCGGCTGGTGTCGAGGACGGCACCCGGATCCGGCTTGCCGGAGAGGGCGAGGCGGGTGGTGCGGGGGTGCCACCGGGCGATTTATACGTGCATGTCGGCGTCCGTGCGCACGACATCTTCCAGCGCGATGGTGCCAATATCTATTGCCGCGTGCCGATGCGGATGAGCCAGGCGGCACTCGGCGCCGAGGTCGAGGTGCCGGTCATCGACGGCTCGCGCACGCGCGTCAAAATTCCCCCAGGCACCCAGACCGGCGAGCAGTTCCGGCTTCGCGGCAAGGGCTTTTCCGTGCTGCGTTCCGCGGCGCGTGGCGACATGTATATACAGGTCGCGGTGGAGACCCCGCAGCATCTCTCCAGACGTCAGCGTGAGCTGATGGAGGAGTTCGAGGCCGAGGCGGACAGCCACGCCAAGGGCAGTCCCGAGAGCGAGGGCTTCTTTGGCAAGGTGCGGGACTTCTTCGACGGCAAGGTCTAATCCTCTGTGGCTTGGGTGTCACGGCTCACCGGTAGTATCTTCGTGACTGCGCATGGCATCTTGACTGTGTTCTTGAAACCACGTCCGGGCCAAGATAGTTAACGTGATGTTCGCGGTGGCGTCCCCCCCCCCACCCGCGCTGCGGACAGAGACAGGCGGCGCGATCACCCCGGTCGCGCCGCCGCTCTACCTTCCCGGTTCCTGACTGATGCGAATCGGCATCCTCGGCATCCATGGTCGTGTCGGTCGCCTTCTGATCGGGGAGGTCCGCGCCTTTGGCGCCGACCTGGTCGGCGGTGTCGCAAGATCCAGGCACGGCGACGAACTTGGCGTGCCACTGTTTGCTGATCTGCGGACACTGGCCTCCCAGGTTGAGGTGGTGATCGACTTCACCCGGCCGGAGGCGACTGCATCCCACGCCGCGACTCTTGGCGAGACCGGGACCGCCTGGGTGCTCGGCACGACCGGCTTGGCAGCGACGGCGCAGGACGCGGTGACATGGGCCAGCAACCGCATCGCGATCGTGCAGGCGGCCAATTTCTCGCCCGGCGTGGCTGTTGTGCTCGATCTGGCGCGACGGCTGGCCGCAAGCCTGCCGGCGTCGGACTATGACGTCGGGATTTTCGAGATGCATCACCGTGGCAAGCGCGATGCTCCGTCTGGCACGGCACTGGCCATCGACGCCGCGGTTCGCGCCGGCCGCCCCTCTGCGGAAATGGGTGCCCTCGGCCATGCGTCGTTGCGCGGTGGCCAGATCGTCGGCGAGCATACGCTGCTGTTCACCGCGGCAAGCGAGCAGATCAGCCTGACCCATCGTGCCTTCGACCGGCGTGTGTTCGCGACCGGCGCAGTGCGGGCGGCACTTTGGACAGCCGGGCGGCCGCCGGGGCTGTATGGCATGCAGGACGTGCTGCGCCCCGACTGAATCAGAGTAGCGACTGCACCAGTCCGGCCTGCCACTCCAGGAACCGCTCCAGCAGCGGCCGCTCGCGCCAATGACGCAGGTCGATCGTTCTGGACTGGCTGACGTCGAAGGCGAACAACGTCTCCATGCGGGCGCCGAACCCGCGGTCGATGATGACGGCGTCGATCTCGTTGTTCCAGACGACGCTGCGCCAATCCAGGTTCGACGAGCCGATCGCCGACCAAGCGCCATCGACGACGGCAGTCTTGGCGTGCAGGACCCGGTGCAGACGCTCGTGGATTTTCACACCCGCCTTCAGCAGCGTCTCGTAATGCGAGCGTCCGGCTTCCAGCGCCTCGTCACTGGTGCTTTGGCTCGGCACCACGATCTGCACGTCGACGCCGCGGCGCGCCGCCGCCGCCAGCGCCCGCGCCAGCTCCGGGGTCGGTGCGAAGAAGCCGGTGGTCAGATGCACCGAGTGTCGCGACAGGCCGATCACCGATAGCAATGTGCGGTAGATCAGCGGGTGGTGACTGACCGGCGCGCCGTCGATCGCCTGCACCAGCATATCGCCCCGGGGCATGCTCTGGGGCGTGGTCGACGATTGCGGTGGCGGCGGCAGCGGCGCTCCGTGCTGGGCGTGCCAGGTCTCCATGAAATAATGTTCGAACTGACCGACCACGGGGCCAGTGATGGCAACGTCAGTGTCGCGCCAGGCCGCCTGGGCGACCGGCGTGCCGGCCAGCTGGGGCCGGTTCTCATAGACCTGACTGATATTGACGCCGCCGGTGATTGCGATGCCGCCGTCAACGCAGAGCAGCTTGCGGTGGTCGCGACGGTTCAGGTGGATCCCGACACGGTCGTTCGGGGTCAGCGGGTTGAACTCCAGCACCCGCACGCCGGCCTGCTTGAGCCGGTCGAACATCGACGCCGGGGTGCCGAGCGCGCCCCAGGCGTCGTAGATCAGATTGACCTCGACCCCGCGCGCGCGTGCCGCCAGAAGCAGGTCGGAGAAGCGGGCGCCGGCTTGGCGGTCATACTCGTAGCTCTCCATGTCGATCCGCCTGCGCGCGCCGTCGATCGCGCGGGACAGGGCGGCGAACGCGGCCGGGCCGTTGACCAGCAGCTGGGCGTTGTTACCCGGGATGAAGGGCTTGTGCGCCAGGCGCTCGCCCTGCTCGCGCATCAAGGCCAGCGCGCGTGCAGGGTCGGCGCGGGCAGCGGCCAGCAGGTCCGCGTCGGCGCCCGGGCGGGGTGCACTGACGCAGCCGGCGAGCAGGCCCAACATCGTCAGGGTCAACAGGAAGCGTGCGGCCAATCTCGACATCGTTACGAGTATGACATAAGATAGCCGTGCAGGTCAGGGCAATCCTTGACCAGATCGGCACTTTCCGTCACATGGACAGCCCGCGATACGAAGGATCATCATGCGCGACAAGGGCGATTTCCTGTTCACCTCGGAATCCGTTTCCGAAGGCCATCCGGACAAGGTGGCGGACCGGATCAGCGACACCGTTCTTGATTCGTATCTGCGTGCCGATCCGCAGGCGCGGGTTGCCTGCGAGACGCTCGTCACCACCAATCGCATCGTTCTTGCCGGCGAAGTGCGTGGCGCCGACAGCGTCACTGGCGAAGACCTCGAACATGCGGTGCGCGACGCGGTGCGTGACATCGGCTACGATCAGAAGGGCTTTTCCTGGCGGGCGGCCGAGTTCCACAACTACCTGCACGCACAGTCCGCCGACATTGCGGTCGGCGTCGACAGCGCCGGCAACAAGGACGAGGGCGCCGGCGACCAGGGGATCATGTTCGGCTTCGCCACCAGCGAGACGCCGACCTTGATGCCGGCGCCGCTGCACTACGCGCATGGCATCCTGCATCGGATCAATCAGTATCGCAAGGCGCACGATCCGCGTGGGCGCGGCCTGCTGCCGGACGCCAAGAGCCAGGTCACGCTGCGCTATGTCGATGGCAAGCCGGTGGGTGCGACCAGTGTCGTGATCTCCACCCAGCACGAAGAGACGATGACCCAGCCGATGATCCGCGCCACGCTGGACGCGATCGTGCGTGAGGTGCTGCCGGAGGGATGGATGTGCCCGGCGGACGGGTTCTATGTCAATCCGACCGGTATTTTTGTTATCGGCGGTCCGGACGGCGATGCCGGCCTGACCGGGCGCAAGATCATTGTCGACACCTATGGCGGCGCTGCCCCGCATGGCGGCGGCGCGTTCAGCGGCAAGGATCCGACCAAGGTCGACCGCTCCGCGGCCTATGCCTGCCGCTACCTCGCCAAGAACATCGTGGCCAGCGGCCTCGCCGAGCGCTGCACGCTGCAGATTTCGTATGCGATCGGCGTGTCGCATCCGTTGTCGGTCTATGTGGACCTGCATGGCAGTGGCCGCGACATCGACGAGGCGCGGCTGGAGCGGGTGCTGCGCGAGGTGATGGATCTTACGCCGCGCGGTATTCGCAACCATCTGCGGCTAAATCGTCCGATCTATGCGCAAAGCTCGGCTTACGGCCATTTCGGCCGCACCCCGGATCCAGCCCTCGACGACTTCACCTGGGAACAGACCGACCTCGCGGACACGCTGCGCGGCGCCTTCAACCGCTGAGCGAGCGATCAAACCGCCGCCGTCGCGTCTTTACGGCCGCCAGCGCAGCCATCCGCTGCGCGGCCGCCAGCAGCGCCTGCTTGACCTGACGCTGCCCCGGCTGCGCTTCGATATCGGGTGCGCGGCAGCACCCGCGACCTGCTTTGACCGTGCGCCCGAACAGCTCTGGCTGGAGGTGGGTTTCGGCGGTGGCGAGCACAGCCTGGCGCAGCACGCGGCCAACCCCGAGGTCGGGCTGATCGCCTGCGAGGTGTTCGAGAACGGGCTGTGTTCGCTGTTGACCCGGCTGGTGGCCGACGGCGCGGAAGCGGAGGGCACGCTGCCCGACATGCTGCGGATCTGGGACGACGACGCCCGCCTGCTGTTGCAGGCCTTGCCGGATGGCTGCCTGGACCGGCTGTTTTTGTTGTTTCCCGATCCTTGGCCGAAATCGCGCCATGCCAAGCGACGGTTCGTGCATCCGCAGACGATTGGCGTCCTGGCGGGCAAGCTGCGTCCGGGCGCGGAATGGCGCGTCGCCAGCGACGATCCGACGTACCAGGGTTGGGTCGACACAGTGATGGCGGCACAGCACGCCTTCAGCGCGGCACCGCCTGCAACCAGGCGGCCGCGGGACTGGCCGCCGACGCGCTACGAAGCCAAGGCCATCGCGGCAGGGCGCCAGCCGCTCTATTGGAGCTTCATCCGTAGCTGACGCCGGTGAGCTGTTCCGACAGGGCCCATAGCCGCGCCGCCAGCACCGGGTCCGAGGCCTGCGATGAAATCCGCGAGGGGCCTGGCGCGCCGCGTGTCTCGTTGGGGCCGGTCGGTCCGTAATACTGGCCTCCCTTGGCGTCCGGCGCCATCGCCGCATACAGCGACGGCAGGGCGCCGTCGCGTGCGGACTGCGCCAGCAGGTTGAAGCCGCGCATCATCACTTGTTCCCTGATCCGGGGTGCCCCGCCACCGGGGCCGTTGGCGATGATGTCGGTGCGTGCCCAGCCCGGATGGGCGGCGATGCTGCGCAGGGCCCAGCCATGCTGCACGGCGCGACGTTGCAATTCGATGGCAAAAATCAGCATGGCGAGCTTGCTGCGCCCATAGGCCTGCATCGGCTTGTAAGTGCGCTCGGACTGCAGGTCGTCGACGTCGAGCGTCGCCCGGCGATGCGCCAGGCTTGCCAAAGCGACCACGCGACCGCCGCCCGGGGCCGCGCATAGCCGGTCCTTCAGGCGGCCGGTGAGGGCGAAGTGGCCGAGATAGTTGACGCCGATCTGTCGCTCGAAGCTGTCCGTGGTGAGCTCGCGCGTGGCCATGCCCATGACCCCGGCATTGTTGACCAGGATGTCGACTGGCCCCGCTATGTCAGCGGCGAACGCGGCCACGGAGTTCAGGCTGCCGAGATCGAGTGCCGCGAAGCGGACCTGTGCGGCCGGCAACGCGCGCTGCAGGCGTGCGATTGCGGACTGTCCCTTGGCGGGATTGCGTCCGGCGAGGATTGTGGTAGCGCCACGTCGCGCCAGGCCGAGTGCCGTCTCGTAGCCGAGGCCACCGGTCGCTCCGGTGACGATGGCGAGCCGTCCTTCGAGGCTCGGCGCGTCGCCGAGGGTCCAGCCCTCCCTGATCGACCAGTTAGCCATGATGTTTCTCCGCCGGTTGCGCGAACTCGCCTGTCGCCCGTGCGCTGATCGTGACGATGAGCGAGGACGATATCCACTTCATGCGACGCGCGATCGCGCTTGCGCAAGACGGCAAGCAAACGCCGGGTGCCTCGTCGATCGGCTGCGTCATCGTGATGGACGGCCGCATCGTCGGTAGCGCGCACAATGAGGTGGAGATGCGCCACGATCCGAGCGCGCATGCCGAGATCGTCGCGATCAGGCGGGCCTGCGAAAGCCTGGGACGCGACGATCTGCGCGGCGCGGCACTCTACTCCACGCTGCAGCCCTGCGGCATGTGCAGCATGGCCAGCATCTGGGCCAGCATTGGACGGATCGTCTACGGTGCCGCGCGCAAGGACGTGCACCGAATGTATTTCGAGGACCGCCATCTCGACGTTCTCGACATCCTCGATGATGCGTTCCGCAACGACATGACGGCCACCGGCGGCGTGCTCGAAGCCGAATGCGCGGCCTTCTACTACAAGCCTTCGGACGACCCGCCAAGCGACCAACAGGCGAACGTTTAACCGCGCGAGCATGGCTTTGTCTCTTGCGACGACACGCTGTTCGTCGGATGACATGTCGGACAAGAGCCGGCGCAAGGTCCGGCCGGGAGGGACCATGAGCAACGAAATCGGGCGCCGGATCCTGTTGCAGGCGGGGGGTGCCGGCTTGTTGAGCGCGGGGCTGATCGGTCGGCCGGCACTGGCCGCGAGCCGGCCCTACACGATCGCGCTGTCGAACTCCTTCATCGGCAACAAGTGGCGCCTGGAGATGGAGAACGTCTTCAAGGCCGCGCTGCTGATGGAGCCCTACAAGTCCCAGGTGAAGGGCTCGTGGTACAATTCCGGCAACGACGTCTCCAAGCAGTCGCAGCAGATCTCCAACCTGATCGCCGAGCGGGTCGATGCCATCGTCGTCGATGCCGCCTCACCAACCGGTCTCAACGGCATCCTTCGCCAGGCAACGTCGCGCGGCATCCTGGTGATCGCTTTCGACAGCGGCGTCACAGCGCCATCGGTGCTGTCGGTCAACATCTCGCAATATGATCTCGGCAAGACGCTGGCGACGTGGCTCGCAAAGCAGATCAACGGTCAGGGCAACGTCATCATGGTGACCGGCGTCGCCGGCACCCAGGTCGACGAGGACCGCAACAAGGGAGCCGACAGCGTCTGGAAGCAGCACCCGGGGATCAAGGTGGTCAACCGCTATACCGGCATGTGGGACAGCTCGACCGCCGAGCGCAATACCGCGTCCGTGCTGCCTTCGCTGCCGAAAATCGACGGGATCTGGTGTCAGGGCGGCACCGACGGCGTGCTCAAGGCCTTCATCTCGGCCGGCCGGGCGCCGCTGCCGCCGACCGCCGGCGAGTGCGAGAACGGCTTTCGCAAATTCATGGTCGGCAGCAACGGCCACAAGGTGCAGGGCATCTCGATCGGCTCGCCGCCGTTCCTGTCGGTGATCGCCCTTGAACTGGCACGACGCATCCTGGCCGGGCAGCATCCCAAAAAGAGCATCGACCTGCCTCTCGCCATCGTCACCAACGACACGCTGAAGGTCGGCGAGAACGTGTTCCCCGACCAGCCGGACAGCTTCTTCGACGACTTCACCGACACCGGCTCGCACGCGATGGTGAAAATGTGCGTCGAGGCGGCGCTGAGCGGCACCGCCTGCCCGGGCGGCCCGCTACAGGTGAACCTGCCGCAGGCATGAATGCCGTCGCTATCGAGGGCGCGCACCTCAGCCGCGCCTATGGTGGCGTGCAGGCGCTCGACGATGCCTCGCTCGAGGCGCGGGCCGGCGAGGTCCACGCCCTGGTCGGCGAGAACGGCGCCGGCAAGTCGACCCTGATCAAGGTGCTTGGTGGCCGCACCCGTCCCGATCGGGGCGTGGTGCGTATCAAGGGCCGTGAGGTGTCGCTCGCCGGGCCGGAGCAGGCGCATCGCCTCGGCGCCTGGACGGTGTTCCAGGAGCTTACCCTGCTCGGCTCGATGAGTGTCGCCGAGAACCTGCTGCTGTCGCGTGAGCCGCGTTCGCGCTTGGGCTTGATCGATCGACGGGCGATGGAACGACGCGCCGAGGCCCTGCTCACCGATCTCGGCATTGTCCATATCGACCCGCTCGCCGCCATCGAGGACATCTCGCTGTCCGAGCGCCAGCTCGTCGAGATCGTCCGTGCCATCTCGCACGCGCCGGACATCCTGTTCCTCGACGAGCCGACCTCGTCGCTGGTCGAGCGCGAGGTCGCCTGGCTGTTCGGGCAGATACGCCGGCTGCGTGACCGCGGCACCTGCCTGGTGTTCACCTCGCATCGCTGGAACGAGGTCACCGCGATAGCCGATCGCATTACGGTGTTTCGCGGCGGCCGCCATGTCGGCACCTTCACCGAGATCGGCGAGGACGAGGCGGTCACGCTGATGACCGGGCAGCGGGTCGAGACGCTGTATCCGAAGGTGCCGGCGTTGTCGCCCTCCGCCCCCGCGGTGCTGGAGGTCACCGACCTTGCAGCGCCCAGGCTGCACGGCGTCTCGCTTACGTTGCGGGCCGGCGAGGTGCTCGGCGTAGGGGGTCTTGCCGCGCACGGCCATCGCGAATTGTTCTTCGCCTTGTTCGGCGCGGAGCCGGCGCGCGGTGGCAGCGTCCGGGTGGCCGGCAGCGCCGTGCGGCTGCGCAAGCCGCGCGACGCCATGCGACGCGGCATCGGCATCGCTTTAGTTCCCGAGGACCGCAAAACCGAGGGCCTGCTGCTGCGCATGAGCGTGCGTGACAACATGACGCTGGCGATCCTGCGTCGCCTGACCCGCGCCGGCTTCCTGCGTCGTGGCGCCGAGCGGGAAGCCGCGGGCACGCTCGCGACACAGCTCAAGGTCCGTTCAGACGGACTCGGCGCGCCGGTGGGCTCGCTCTCCGGCGGCAACCAGCAGAAGGTCCTGCTCGGCCGCTGGCTGCTGGCCGAGCCGCGCATCCTGCTGTTGTACGACGTCACGCGCGGCGTTGACGTCGCCACCAAGGCGGAGATCTACGGCCTGATGCTGCGCCTCGCGGCGAGCGGCAAATCCATCCTGTTCTATTCGAGCGATGCCGAGGAGCTGGCGCATCTGACCCACCGCGTGCTGGTGCTGCGCGAGGGTCGAATCGCCGCCGAGCTGATCCCGCCCGCGATCAGTGCAGAGGCCATCGTTTCGGCCGCGGTGCGCGATGCCGCGCCTCCCTGAGCCGCATCGGCGCGCGCCTTGGCGGCACCGCCTGGCACAGCAGGCGGGGCTGGCGCTGGCGGCGGTGATGCTGGCAAGCGCGCTGCTGATCTATGTCGGCTTCTATGCCGCGACCCAGGCGCGGCTGCCCGGCGGCTTCGAGCTGACCTCGACGGTGAACACGACGATGCCGCTGGTGCTGGCGGCGATCGCCCAGACCCTGGTGATCCTGACCCGCGGGATCGATCTCTCGGTCGGCGGCGTTATCGACCTGACAAACGCGGTCGCCGCGATTACGCTCGGCGGCTCCGCCCTGTCCATGGTGTTCTGGTCGTTCGCGGTGCTCGCCATCGGTGCGCTGTGCGGCCTGGTCAATGGCCTGCTGGTCACGGTCGGCCGGCTGCAGCCGATCCTGGTGACGCTGGCGACGCTGTCGATCTTCCAGGGTGTTGCCATCCGGGTGCTGCCGCAGCCGGGCGGGCAGGTGCCGCAAGCCTATTCCGACGTGTTTGCGAACATCTCCTATCCGCTGTCGCTGGTCTATATCGCGATGATCGCGCTTGCCTGGTGGGCGTTCCGTCGCACCCGCCTCGGCGTCGGTGTGTACGCCATCGGCAATGACGAGGCCGCGGCCCAGGCCAACGGCGTCGCCGTGCGTGGCACCCGGATTGCCGCCTACGTGCTGGGCGGGACCTGCTCGGGTGCCGCCGGATTGTTCCTCGCCGCCTCCGCGACCGCCGGCGACGCCACCACCGGCAACACCTATACGCTCACCTCCATCGTCGCCGCGGTGCTCGGCGGGGTCTCCCTGTTCGGCGGTCGGGGTAGCGGCATCGGCGCGATCCTCGGCGCGTTCATCTCGACAATGATCGTCAACATCCTGTTCTTCGCGCATATCAACCCGCTCTATCAGAGCTTCTACGAGGGGCTGTTCCTGGTGCTCGCGGTGGTGCTCGTGGGCGTCGTTGGCCGCGGCTTGCGGAGGATCGTCTGATGCGCATCCTGTGGGGCACAGCCGAGCGGCGACGCATCCTCTATGCGTTCGCGGCGGTCATCGCGCTGTTTGCCATCGGCGAGGCGGTGCGCCCAGGTTTCGGCTCCTGGGGCGGCATCAAGGCGGTGCTGGTCGAGGCCTGCTTTGTCGGCCTGGTCGCCGCCGGACAGACCTTCGTCATCCTGATCGGCGGCATCGACCTGTCGGTGCCCTGGGTGCTGAATGCGTCGGCGATCGTGATGGTGGTGAGCGCGCTCGGCCACGACGCCCGGGCGTTGCCGGCGGTGCTGCTGACGTTGGGCCTGGGGGCTGCGATCGGGGCGGCGAACGGCATCGGCATCGCCATCCTCGGCCTGCCCGCGGTGGTGATGACGCTGGCGATGAACGG
Source organism: Lichenicoccus sp. (assembly GCF_965276875.1). GTDB lineage: Bacteria > Pseudomonadota > Alphaproteobacteria > Acetobacterales > Acetobacteraceae > Lichenicoccus. The sequence goes on from NZ_OZ255701.1 coordinate 2,495,127, forward strand.
CATCGTCGAGGGGCTGACGCTCGGCCTCTCCGGCGGCCTGACCTGCGCCTCCTGTGCCGCCTACGCACCACCGATCATCCAGGCCTCGGTGCACCACGAAATCCTCGGCGTGCCCTCGATCCTGCTGCTCTGGCTGGTGGTCATCGCCATCGTCTCGGTCGTGCTCAGCCTGACCCGGTTCGGGCGGGCGACCTATGCCGTCGGCAACAATGCCCGCGCGAGTTTCCTTGCCGGGATTGACGTGCGCGCGACGACGATTGCGCTGTATGCCCTGAGCGGGCTGTTCGCCTCCCTCGCCGGCATCGCCTTGGTCGGCTTCGGCGGCCAGGCGGCACTGGGCATGGGCGAGCCGTTCCTGTTCCAGTCGATCGCGGCGGTGGTGATCGGCGGCGTCTATATCCTCGGCGGCAGGGGACATTATATCGGCACCGTCGCCGGCTCGATCAGTCTGGTGGCGCTGATCTCGGTGCTGATGGCGATGAACATGCCTGAATATGGCCGCAACATCATCTACGGTGTCATTATCCTGGCGCTGCTGCTGCTCTACGGCCGGGAGGCGCCGGAAGCGTAACGGTCTACCCGTCGCGCGGGTCGCGTGATACCATTGTCTGACAATCGGTCATCCCATAGGCGGTGAGCTGAAAGCCTTGACAAGCCCGCGCCTCGCCACGGTCCCCAGCTTTCTTGCCGGCGGTGGCGATGTGGGCGCCCGTCTTCGAGATCATGACTGGTCCCGCTCGCCGTTGGGCGAGCCGGCGGGCTGGTCACCCGTGCTGAAGATCGTGACCGGGATCATGCTTGCCGCCAACCAGCCGATGTTCGCGGTCTGGGGTCCGTCGCGGGCAATGATCTACAATACCGCCTATGCCGACATCCTTGCCGGTCACCATCCGGCCGCACTCGGCAGGCCGTTCATGGAGACCTGGTCCGAGGTCCGCGACGATGTCGGCCCGATCATGGATCGCGCACACGCCGGCGAGTCGATCGCCATGGACGATATCGGACTAATCTTGCACCGGCGGGGCGTCGCCGAGGAGGCGCATTTCTCCTTCTCCTACACGCCGTTGCGCCGCGAGGACGGCAGCGTCGGCGGTGTGTTCTGCGCCTGCACCGAAACCACCTCGCAGGTGCTGAGCCAGCGCCAGACGAGTGACGCCGAGCGGCGTCACCGCCAGATCCTTGATGGCGCGATCGACTATGCGATCGTGGCACTCGATCTCGACGGCCGGGTCACCCGCTGGAACGAAGGCGCGCGGCGTGTGCTCGGCTGGAGCGAGGCGGAGATGCTGGGCGAAAGCATCGACCGGCTGTTCACGCCGGAGGACCGCGCCCGCGACCGGGCTCGCCTGGAGATGCGTCTGTCGGGTACCGGCGTCGCGGACGGAAGCTGGCACGTCCGCCGCAGCGGCGAGCGGTTCTGGGCGACCGGCGAGATGACCCCGCTCAAGGATGAGGCCGGCGCCGTTGTCGGCTATGTCAAGGTGCTGCGCGACCGCACCGAGCAGCGCCTCGCCGAGAGCCGCCTGCTGGAGAGCGAGGCCCGGTTTCGCAGCCTGACCGAGGCGATCCCTGGCTTTGTCTGGGTTGCCGGCCGTGACGGCCTGCTCACCTACACCAGCCCGCGCTGGCACGACTATTCCGGGCTCGAACCCGGGCGCGCCGCCGGTGACGAGTGGGCAGAGTCCGTCCACCCGGACGACCGCGACGCGGCGCGCGCGGCCTGGGCGGCGGCGGTTGCGAGCGGCGAGCGCTACGAGGTCGAGTTCCGCCTGCGCGCCGCCGACGGGAGCTATCGCTGGTGGCTGGCGCGGGCGCTGCCGAGGCGCAATGCGCACGGTGCCATCATCCTGTGGGCCGGTGTCTGCACGGACATCGAGACGATCGTGGCGGCGCGCGAGGCGCTCGCCCGCTCCCGCGAGGAGCTGGAAGCGCTGGTCGCCGAGCGCACCGCCGACCGCAACCGGATGTGGCAACTCTCCGCCGAAATCATGCTGGTGGCGCGCTTCGACGGCACCATCTGCGCGGTCAATCCGGCCTGGTCGATGCTGCTGGGCTGGACGGAGCAGGAGCTCTTGTCGCGCAACTTCATGAGCCTGGTGCATCCCGACGACATCGCCGCCACGGAGTCGGTGCGCGATGCGCTCGCAGCCGGGGCGACGATCCGGCATTTCGAGAAGCGCTGCCGCCACCGCGACGGCAGCTATCGCTGGCTGAGCTGGACCGGAGTGCCGGACGCGCGCTTCATCCACGCCGTCGGCCGTGACATCACCGTCGACCGCGAGCAGGCCGAAGCACTGGCTCACGCCGAGGCGGCGCTGCGGCAAAGCCAGAAGATGGAGGCCGTCGGCCAGCTCACCGGCGGCATCGCGCACGACTTCAACAACCTGCTGACCGGCATCACCGGCAGCCTCGAGCTGCTGCACACCCGTATGGGTCAGGGGCGGCTCGCCGACCTTGATCGCTATGTCGCCGCCGCCCAGGGAGCCTGCAAGCGTGCCGCGGCGTTGACCCACCGGCTGCTCGCCTTCTCGCGTCAGCAGACGCTTGATCCCAAACCGACCGACCTCAATCGGCTGGCGGCAGGCATGGCGGAGCTGATCCGGCGAACCGTCGGACCGGAGGTCGAGATTGAGCTCAGGCTGGCGCCCGGGCTGTGGACCACGCTGGTCGATCCGAACCAGCTCGAGAACGCGCTGCTGAACCTGTGCATCAATGCCCGCGACGCCATGCCCGACGGCGGCCGGCTGACCATCGAGACCGTCAACGTCATGCTCGATGAGGCCGCGAGCCGGGCGCGGGGACTGCCACGCGGAGACTACGTGTCGCTGCATGTTCGCGATACCGGCTTGGGAATGACGCCCTCGGTGATCGCCCGCGCCTTTGACCCGTTCTTCACCACCAAGCCGATCGGCAAGGGCACCGGCCTCGGCCTGTCGATGATCTATGGCTTTGCCCGGCAATCGGGCGGCGAGATCCGGATAAAGTCCGAGATCGGCCACGGCACGACGATGAGCCTGCTGCTGCCGCGCCATGACGGCACGAGTCACGCCGAGGAGAGTGCGATAGCCACGCCCGAGGTAATGCAAGCCGAGCACGGCGCGTCGGTCCTGGTGGTCGACGACGAGCCGACCGTACGCATGCTGGTCAGCGAGGTGCTGGAGGATCTCGGTTACGACTCCCTGGAGGCGCCTGACGGCGCAACCGGACTCGACATCCTGCGCTCCGACGCGAGAGTGGATCTGCTGATTACCGATATCGGCCTTCCCGGCGGTCTGAACGGGCGACAACTGGCGGAGAGCGGACGCACGATGCGCGCCGGGCTGAAGGTCCTGTTCATCACCGGCTATGACCAGAATGCAGCGCGCGCCAGCGACATGTCGCAGGCCGGCACCGGGTTGCTGACCAAGCCGTTCACCATGGACACACTTACGGGCCGGATCAGGGACCTGCTGGCGAGCGAACGCGGCATCGCCTGATCACGCGCCGAAAGCTCTTCCTCGCACGAGGAGGTGACAGCGCGTCTGTCCGTGAACCCTAGCAGGCGGTCGCCGTTCAGTTGCCTCCCAGCAGGAGAACATCCATGGCTCCCGATCCACGCGAGCGATTTCCCAAGCCCCCGTTCAAGGCGCAGACGCAAAGCTTCCCTGGCCTGTCGGCAGAAATGCAACCCAAACCGGACTACGGCGAAGCCAGCTACACGGGCTCCGGCAAGCTGACCGGGAAAATAGCGCTTATCACCGGCGCCGATTCCGGCATTGGCCGCGCTGTCGCAATCGCCTATGCCCGCGAGGGCGCGGACGTGGCGATCTCCTACCTTGAGGAGGAAAGCGGGGACGCGCAGGAAACCGAGCGCGCCGTCCGCGAGGCCGGCCGGCGCTGCCTGAAGTTGCCCGGCGACATATCAAAGGTCCCGCACGCCCGCATGCTGGTCGATATAACCGTAGCCGAGTTCGGCCACCTTGATCTGCTGGTGAACAACGCCGCGTTTCAGGCCACCCGCGCCTCGATCGACGAGATCAGCGAGGAGGAATGGGACCGGCATTTCGACGTCAACATCAACGCAATGTTCTACATCACCAAGGCCGCGGTGCCGCATCTCAAACCCGGCAGCGTCATCATCAACACATCGTCGGTGAACGCCAAGCATCCGATGCCGGCGCTGTTGGCCTATTCCGCCACCAAAGGGGCGATCGCGAACTTTACCCTTGGCTTGGCGCAAATGCTGATCGACAAGGGCATCCGGGTCAATGCGGTGCTCCCTGGCCCGATCTGGACTCCCTTCATCGTCACCGGAATGGATGAGCAAAGTCAGAAGACGTTCGGCAGCCAGGCACCCATGGCCCGTCCTGGCCAACCCGCTGAAGTCGCCCCTGCCTACGTCCATCTCGCCGCAGACGAAAGCAGCTACACCACCGGCGCACTCTACCCGGTGCATGGCGGCATGCCGATCTACTGAGAGTCCAGGATCGGCGCTGCCGTTCCGGTGTGCAACGTGGCGCAGATTGCCGACGGTCCTGTGCCAGCCGGCATTATGCAAAGCGATGAGAGCATAGGCACCAGCTGCCACGCTCCTGCTAATTTAAGCCAGCTGCAGCTTCATTGCTTTGGCATTGGCCTGCGGCAGCACGAGCGCAGCGCCGACGCCAGTACTGAACCGATAGGCTCACTCATAGGGCAAATTGCGTAAGGCGGCAGGACGGCTGCCCTTCTCGGTCCAGACGTAGCCGCATCAAAGCCAAAGCGTTCGAAATTCAGTAACCCTTATGAATCGGGGTCTGGGGCCTTCGGCTTCAGTGGGTCCAGGGCGAAGCCCTTGCCTGGCTTTTCCCGCCGTTGATTTGGTAAGCTGGTTCACCCGACGCTTGAGAACCAAGCGTCGGGATCGGACCATTAGACGCTCACCGTGACCACGGCCTTGCCGATCGCCTGGCGCGAGGCAAGCCAGGCGATCGCATCGCCGCCTTGTTCGAGCGGCCAGGTGCCACCGACCTTGGGATTGACCTTGCCTTCCCGCCACCACTGCATGAGCTGTTCGACATGGGCCTGGTTGGCTTGCGGGTTCCTGGCGGCGAAGGCGCCCCAGAACACGCCGCGCACGTCGCAGCTCTTGAGCAGCGTCAGGTTGAGCGGCAGCCTGGGGATGCCCGCCGGGAACCCGACCACCAGATAGCGGCCGCCCCAGCCGAGCGACCGGAGGGCGGGTTCGCAGTAGTCGCCGCCGACCGGGTCGTAGACGACATCCGCCCCCGACTTGCCTACAGCATCCTTGAACTGGCCGGCGAGCGCCTTGGTGGCGTCCTTGTCGAATGGCCCGGGGCTATAGACCAGCGTCGAATCGGCACCGGCCGCCGTCGCGGCTTCGGCCTTGCCGGCGGTGGAGACCGCCGCGACGACGCGGGCGCCCAGCGCCTTGCCGATCTCGATGGCGGCCAGTCCGACGCCGCCCGCGGCACCCAGTACGAGCAGTGTCTCGCCTGCCTTCACCTGGCCTCGGTCGACGAGTGCGTGGATGGTGGTGGCATAGGTCAGGAGCAGGCCTGCGGCCGCGTTCGGGTCGCGATCGGCAGCCAGCGGAAATGCCACGTTCGCCGCGACGACGATCCGCTCGGCCAGTCCACCAATGCCCGTCACCGCCATGAGACGGTCACCGACCTGCCAGCCCGAAACGCCGTCGCCGACGGCCTCCACGACCCCGGACACCTCGCCGCCGGGGATGAACGGGCGTGGCGGCTTGGTCTGGTACTTGTCCTCGATGATGAGCACGTCAGGATAGTTGATGCCGCAGGCAAGTATCCTGACGAGCAGTTGGCCGGCTCCGAGACTAGGAGCGGGCAGGTCTGTAAGCTCCAACGTTTCCGGACCGCCCGCAACGCGTGACATTATAGCTTTCATGGTTCAATCTCTCCTATGATACCGGCACGGCGGAGGCTGCGACGGCCGGACTGGACGCGCCGGCCTCCCCGTCTGTCACCTTCGTGAGTGCCTCGACTGCCTGCCAGAGACGTGCGGCCACCTGCGGGTCGTTCGAGGTGGGGGCTGTTGCGCGCGACGCGCGGCGCTCCCTTGAGGTCACCGAACCCGTCCGGGCCAAAATAACCGACTCTTGGTGAGTTCGGTCATGGCCAAACCGGGATGCGCGGCCAGCGACAGCAGCCCCCGTCGGGGGTGCCGGACTTTCGCTGCAGCTCCCGCGCGAACAGCAGATCGGCCATCTTCGACAATCCATACGCCTTGACCGGCGAATAGCGGCGGTCGCTCATCAGATCGTCGCACTCGATGTGGGCATTCTTGTGCGCCAAGCTGGAGATGGAGACTACGCGCGCCTTCGCCTGCCGCAGCAGCGGGAGAAGCCGCTTGGTGAGGGCATAATGGCCAAGGAAATTGGTCCCGAACTGCAGCTCGCCGCCGCCAACCTCGACGGCGGCGGCGCGACCCTTGACCGGATCGCGGGCTGCGATGACGACTTCGGCGCCCTTGCGGGCGAGGCCGCGCGCTGTGTCGAGGCCAAGTCCGCCGCTGGCACCGGTGATGACGGCAAGCCGCCCGGCCTGAGAAGGCGCTTCATCCAGGGTCCAAGTCATGGCCGGTCTCCAATCAGGCGAGCGATCTCGTCGGGCTTAGTGACGGCCCAGCTCGGCACGACCGCCCATTATATGATGCACCTCATCCGGGCCATCCGCGAAGCGAAGGTGTCGGACGTCGGTATAGCGTTCCGCGAGCGGGGTCCAGTTGGACGTGCCGGGCGACCGACAACGCGATTGGTGACGGCGGTCCCGCCGGCCCAACCTATTGAAAGCTGCCAAGCGCGGGACTTTTTGCGAAGGCAACCCTGTTCTCAATCCGTGCCGCCAACCGTGCCGTTCTGCTCGTGCTATGGATCGCGATGCGTGAAGTGGTCGCCGAGATGACCGAGCTGCACGAAGTACTCGGCGGCCCGCCAGCGGTCTGGGTCGGGCATAGCCTGGGGTGTACGATCGGGTGGGCCATGGCGACGAACCAGCCGATCGGTGTCGCGTTGCCGCGGATCGACCGGACGATCTACCCGGTCGACCGCTTTCCATATGGCCAGTGGGACTACATGCAATTCTACGCAGAGCATTTCACCAGGGCCGTGCGTGATTTCGAAGCAAACACCGCACGTTTCATCGATATGTCCTACACCCGAGGTTCGCCCGACGGGGTGGGCAAGCCGACGCCGCTGGCCAGCATCCGCGGCCAGGGTGCCTGGTTTCCGCCCGGCAGCGAGGCGCCCCCGATCAGCGCGAGCGACACGCTGCTACCCGCCGCGGATGGGAAGGTGATCGTGTCGGCGCTTTCGCGCAACGGTTCCAGCGGTCCCTGCGCCTGGCACCTCAACGATAGGGCGAACATCGCCTTTGCGGCCGAAGCTCCCAACTACGGCCGGATCTCGCTGCCGGTGCTGTTTCTTGCCGGGCAGTGGGACACGGTTTGCGACGCGGCTTACGGCCACCTTGCCGAGCCGATGCGCGAAGACTGCTCAAATCTGACGGAGGAGAGCATTCCGGCCGGTCACATGCTGATGCTCGAGCGTCCTGACGACGTGAACCGTAGGATCGCGAACTGGCTCTCCGTGCAACGGATCAGCGCGACGGGCTGAAGGCGCCGGGTCTTTGCGGGTATATTGCCGAGGTGAACGGCCCATGACCCGCTTAAACGCCGTGCTGAAGGAGCTTTCGGACATATAGCCGAGTGATCGGCCCACCACCGACACGGGATCGCTCGAAGCAGCCAGTTTGTCGATGGCCACCAGCATCCGCCAGCGGGTCACGTAATCCATTGGAGTCTCGCCGACCAGTTCCCTGAAACGCAGAGCGAAGCCTGATCGCGACATGCCGGCTCGCTCCGCCAGCACCTGCAATGTCCAACGATGCCCGGGGTCGTTATGGACGGCTGCGATCGCAGCACTGACCTGCTTGTCAGCCAAGGCGAAGAGCCACCCGGTCCCAGTCCTCGATCCTTCGGCGATATGAAGCCGCAGGGCCTGGACGAGGATCATGTGAGACAGATGTTGCGCGACCAGCGAGGCACCCGCCTGACGCTCGCGCAGTTCATGGCCCATTCGTTCCAGAGACCATCGAAGGGCTGCCCTGTCGGCCTCGTCACGTACGTGAACGATCGGAGTGAGCGCACCCAACAGAATGCCGGCGTGACGATCGTCAAGCGCGAAATGACCGCCGACGATGAAGCAGTCTCCGCCGCCATTGGAGGCGATGCCGCCCACGCGCGGCAGGCTCGAGTACAGGACCGGGATCAGTTGCAGATCGCTGGCAAGGCGGAACGGCCGACCCTGGGGCAGCAGGAAGCAGTCGCCAGCCTTCATCAGCACTGGGTCGGCAACGTCCTGCACCGACAACCAGCACTGGCCGATAAGCACCGCGTAGCATTTGAAGCCGGGATGTTGCCGAAAATGAATGGACCACTCTCCACCCATGTCGAACCCTCCGGCCCCATAGCTGCGCGGAACGAGGAGCGACAACACGTCGGAAAGAGGGTCCATGGCCGCATCCTTGGACGAAAACAGAATTAATGTGGACGATACAGCATAGATCGTCTGGACGGCAATCCTATCTCCCGTCTGTGGGTCCGTTTTGGACGCAGGGACGATGACAGCCTTCAAGGGAGATGAAGATGGGTCGGTATGACGGCAAGCACGTGCTGGTCACGGGCGGGGTAAGCGGCATCGGGCTCGCCACGGCGAGGCTGCTGGTTGAGCAGGGTGCAAGGGTCATGGTCACCGGTCGCAACGAGAACACGGTGGCGTCGGCGCGCGATGCGCTCGGGCCGAACGCGGTCGCGGTGGTCAGCGACACGGCGTCGCTCGCGGATATCGAAACCCTGGCGCACCGGGTGAAGTCCGAGTTCGGGACGCTCGACGCGCTGCTGGTCTGCGCGGGACAGAACGTTTTCGCGGCGTTCGAGCAGGTGACCGAGGCGGACTATGACCAAGCACTCGCGGTCAATGCAAAGGGCGCGTTCTTTACCGTGCAAAAGCTCGCCCCGCTGATGCCCGAGGGCAGCGGCGTGGTGTTCACCACCTCGGTCGCGAACGAGCTTGGCATCCCGATGATCAGCGCCTATGCCGCGAGCAAGGCAGCACTCCGTTCGATGGCGCGCTCGATGGCGCAAGAGCTGCTGCCCAAGGGCATTCGCGTCAACGCGGTGAGCCCCGGCCCGATCGACAGCGGTGTCCTTTACAAGACGATGCCGAAGGAAGCCGCCGACCAGACGATCAAGCAGATGACGGAGCAAAACCCGATGAAACGCTTCGGGCGGCCCGAGGAGGTCGGCCGCGCGCTGATCTTCCTGGCGTTCGAGGCGACCTTCACCACCGGCGCCGAACTCGTCGTCGACGGCGGCGGATCGCAGCTCTGAGAGCAACCGCCCCAAGTCGAAGGAGACTGACACGCGCGTGTTCGTCACCGGTGCGACCGGGTTCATCGGCTCGGCCGTCCGGCTCCGCGGGCTGATGGAACACCGAATCCGCTCGGAACGGAGCTTTCACCTCGTCACCCGGCGCGCGCCGCTCTCCCACCCGGCCAATTGACCGCGTGGCGCCTCATTGAGAGTGAGGAAAAACTGTATCCGCCAGGCAAGCCTCGAACCCTTTCAGGACAGCGTTGACGGCAAATCCAGCAACGCCCTTCGGCTTCATGTCGCCCAGCAGATCCGCCTGCTCGAGCGCCCACATGCCATGAAGCAGGCTCCAAAGCGTAACCGCGGCCGAGGGTGCATCCGTCGGTCCCGTCAAAGGCTCCAAGACCTCGATGACCCTTAACCAGAGCAGGATATACGCAGGCGGCTGCAGCAGCTCCGTATCGGGCGATGGTCTGTCTGTCATCAACGTGCCGTAGAGCGCGGGGTGGGCGTCCGCGAATGCGGCATAGACCTCCACCAGGGTGCGGATGCGCGCCTTGGGGTCCCAGGGAGCGTCCCAGGGAGCGTCCCAGGGAGCGTCGTCTCTGTCCAGCCGCCCCAATTCCCGGTCTATGGCTGCCAGAAGCCGTCTCGCCACCTCCTCGGCAACGGCAGCGACCAGCACGTCACGGGTGGCATAGTAACGGTAAATTGCATTGGCATTGACGCCGAGAACGCCCGCGACGCGGCGAAGCGTGAGCGCCGCCTCTCCCTCGCGCTCAAGCAGGTCAAGTGCTGCCGCCTTGATCGCCGCAGGATTCGTCTTGCTGGGATATGCCATGATAAACAATGTAGACCTTGAATACCGGAAGACAAGGTCTACATTGTCTATCTTGGTGGGCGCGGTCCACTGAAGACAGGAGAGACTGCAATGGCAAAGACCATCGTCGTGACCGGCGGCAACAGCGGACTTGGATTCGAATGCGCGTCCGCCCTCAGCGCGGACCACAACAACGTCGTGGTCATCGCATGCCGGGATACCGCCAGGGCCAACCAGGCTGCACAGAAGCTGCGCCAAGGTGGCGGCAGGGTCGACGTGTTGTGTCTGGACCTTTCCAGCCAACCCTCCATCCACGCCTTCGTGGATGCATTCCGCGCGCGAACGTTGCCCCCGCTCGCCGGCATCGTTTGCAACGCCGGCGGCCAGAATGTCGGTGCGCCGGCGCGGACCGCGGAAGGCTTTGAGGCGACATTCGGCGTCAATCATCTGGGCCATTATCTCCTGGCACGGCTCATGCTGCCGGATCTTGCCCCGGGGGGACGCATCACCTTCGTGACCAGCAACACGCACGATCCCAGGCAGAAAACGGGAATGCCGGCGCCCCGCTACGAGACCGCCGAGGCCCTCGCCCACGATCTGGAACCCGGTGCCGAGCCCGGGAAGCGGCGCTATACAACGTCCAAGCTCTGCAACATCTACACGGCTTACGAACTTGCCGGGCACCTCGCGGCGTCGCCGGACCCGCGCCTGCAATCCATCCGTGTCAACGCCTTCGACCCTGGCATGATGCCGGGCACCGGCCTGGCGCAAACCTATCCGCCGGTCCTGCGCTTTGCCTGGCACTACGTCCTGCCGGTGCTCACGCTGTTCAAGCGCAACGTCAATACCCCGGCAAGGTCGGGCAGGCGGCTGGCGCGGCTGGCGGCCGGGTCGGAAGCAAACGCCACAGGAAAGTACTTCTCCGACGGTCACGAAACCCTGTCCTCGGCGCTGTCGCTCGACCGCGCCAAGGCGCTCGACCTCTGGAACTCCAGCGCGGACATGACGCGCTTGCCTCGCGACCTGTCCCCGGCAAGCAGCGATCACCCGACAAAGACGGACGGACGCCTCAACCTGGCCGTCGCGTTGGCATCGCCGTGAGTTACAAGGCAGCGGGGCAAAAGACAGTCCTTGTCACAGGCGCCAACAGCTACATCGGCAATGCCGTCGCAAAAGCATTCAGCAGGGCGGGTAAAAAACCTTCGGACTGATCAGACGACATGAAGACGGCCCCGACCTGGCCACAAACGAGATCCATGGTGACCCAAATGCCGTCATGCACTCGCTTCACGTCGACGATTGCGCCGAGGCTTACGTCGCCCTCGCCGAACACCCGCAACGGGACGAGGTAGCCAACCAAGCTTTCAATATCTCAAACGAAAAATATGAAACGACGCGGGAGATCGGCGAAGCCTGGCGCATTCCTATGGGCTCACCGTGGGGTTCCTGGCCGCTCCGAAAGACGTGTCGATGCGCTCGGTGCACGCACTGGCCAATTTCTGGCAGTGGGTCTCTTCGGACAAGCTGCGCGTTAACGCAATGGAGCGAACGGAGATCAACTTTGTCAATGGCATCGAGGAATTTCGCCTTGCCTATGAAGTAACGACGCAGACCGAGGCTGAGCGAATCACGTCGCCAGACGACCGCGTATGATGTTTCAGCTTTGAGCATGGACGCTAACAGAAGCGCCCGCTATGCTCTATTTCTTTGTTTTGTCCTGCTTTGAACCAAGTGTTTGATGTGATTGAAAGTGCTCGAAAATCGAGGCAACGCCTGCTCGGATCGACTGACTACTTGCTGCAGGAAATTTTCTCTCATCAGCCTTTCCAAAACATCGTGCGAAGGGAATTACTCTCAACACATGGAAGGCAAGCGTGTCGTCGTCAGCCGTGTCGCGCCGCAATCAATGTGGATACGGCGGCGAAGGTCCGACGCTTGGGTCCTTAAGCCAGGCAATCTTCGCGTCCACGTATGAGATCAGCCGTTCCGACTCGGCGATCCTCTGCACCAGATGCTCACGCTGTGTCGTCAGAAAGGTGATCACGACATCGCCTTCGTCGTCTTTAAACGACCGGGCGTTGATGAAGGTGCCGACGTCCTTGAGCGATAGCCGCAATGCCTGCCCGGCGCGGATAATGCGGGTCTTCTCGATGTCCAGCGCCGAGAACATATGGTAGGGACGTGAGCCGCCCTTCGCTCCAAGTTTGGGGTGGAGCAGCCCACGACGCACATAAAGCCGCACGGCATCGACAGACAAGCGGCTTTCCCTTGCGAACGCGGCGATCAACATCGTGCACTCGACCCTTGACCATGGACCATGGTCCACAGTTAGCGTGATTGATCGGGAGCGACAATCATCTTGCCGCGGCCATCCGTTCCGGCCACGGGCAGCATGGAGACCGATATGGATGATATTGAAAGCGGCTAAAGCTTTCCTGCGATGTTACGCCGGGTGCTGGGCAATCGTCTGGCGCCCGGGGCCGAAACGTTCCCGGAAATGTTTGCCGACGACGGCGTGCTGGAGTACCCGTTCGCGCCGCCCGGCTTGAATTCCCCCTTGGTGGGGCGCGACGCGATCTTCGCCAATTTTATGAGGCTCAGAAAGATACTTCGCATCGACTCGGTTGCGGATGCCATTGAGATCGAGACCCGGAACACTGACACCGTCATCCTCGAGTTCTCCGGGACCGGCGCAGGCGTGAAAACCGGAGAACCGTACAGGCAACGGTACATATCCGTGATTACGCTGCGCAATGGCCATATCTCGCGCTACAAGGATTACTGGAACCCAATCGCCCTCTTCCAGGCGGTGATGGGCACCGGTTCGGTAGCGAGCCTCACCCTCCACCCTTGAGCGGATCATGGCCTCCTCGAAGGACCTTTCTGGTCAGACTGGGCATTACAGATTGCGCAATGTGTCGGTGCCTGCAGAATGTTCCATTCAGGCCCTGCTCAGATTGCTCGACCGGCCTTGGCCCAGTACGGATCGCGCAGCCTGCGCTTGAATATCTTGCCCGAATCCTCGCGTGGCAGTTCGCTGACGATCTCTATGGTCTTGGGCAGCTTGTAACGGCTTATACCAACCGTCCTAGACATTGACCTCTGCCCAATGCCGTGTCCCGATTGACTGGATACGTGTCGGATCGGCGATCAACCAATTCCATGCCACCCGACAGGCCTCAACAATGTCGGCATAGCTACCCCAGACGGTGGCGCAGAGCTTGTTTTGCCGCAGGTAGTCCCAGACATTCTCCATTGGGTTTAGCTCGGGGCTGTAGGGCGGCAGATGAAGCAGCCTGATGTTGTCGGGAACCTGTAGGTCAGCGCCCGGCTGGTGCCAGCCCGCGCGGTCGCAAAGGAGCACTGCAACAGCGCCAGGTGCCACCTGCGTGCTGATTTCAGCCAAGTGCAGGTTCATCATTTCTGTGTTCGCTGCGGGTGTGATCATCGCAGCCCCAGCACCGCGCTGTGGACAGATTGCGCCGAAGATGTACGCTGAGTCGTGGCGGTTATCGCGCACCATTAGAGGCCGTGCGCCGACTGGCGCCCAGACATAAGCGTGCGTGCCCTGCTGGCCGACCCGAGCTTCATCTTGCCACCAAATTTCAACCGGCATACCTATGGCCGTGCCGAGCAGCGCTTGCTTCAGCAAGGAACAGAAGTTTTTTTAAAAGCCTCCTCGGCTGCTGGGTCCTTTTTCGGGTGATAGGGACGCGGTTGCAGGCGGGTTAGCCCAAGCTTGCGTAACCATTTTCCGACGGCACGTTCCTGAACGACGACCCCAAAGCGGCGGGCAACTTCGTCACGCAAGTCGGCACAACGCCAGCGCACCACATGGTGGAGCTCGGGATCTGGACCCGCGAGCACCAGCGCTCGCAGCTCCTCCATCTGCGCCGCCGTCAGCTTCGGTGCCGGGCCCGGAGCACAGCGTGATATCAGGCCGTCCACGCCGAGCTCGTTAAAGCGATGCACCCAGTCACGTAGCGTTTGCCGATCCATGCCAGCTTGCCGGGCGGCATGCTCGCGACTGCCGCCATCCAGCACCATGGCGATGGCCAAAAGCCGTCGGCTCTGCGCCGCATCCCGGCTCCTGACCGCCAAATCACGTAGCCCAGCCGCGTCATACTCCATTCGGGTAATTGCTACCGCCATATTGAACCTCCAAAGCCGCGAACCGGCGGCAGCATCAGAGAATCAGACCTCGCGCCTCTTGGGAATCCCTGCGAGTCAGGCACCAGGACGATTGGTATTAGTCGCTGTCCAAGCGCGGTTCGGATTGAGACGGCATCCAGGTTGCCTCGTCCGTCCGGCTGCACGTAGGCGCAGACCGCTTCACCGAACTCGGCGTCCGGTATGCCGAACACGGCGCAGTCGAGCACGCCGGGGACGGCGAGCAGCCCCGCTTCGATCTCGGCCGGGTAGATGTTCACGCCCCCGGAAATGATCATGTCGCGCCGGCGGTCGCAGAGGAACAGGAAGCCCTCCTCGTCCAGGGTGCCGATGTCCCCCAACGTGATGAAGGTCTCCCCGTCCAGCTCGGCGCGCGCGGCGTCGCGCCCGATATAGGAGAAGGACGACGCTGCCGCCGAGTGGATGAACACATCGCCAGCCTCGCCCGGGACGCGCTCGTGACCACCCTCGTCCAGCACCTTGATGGTGACGCCCCTGAGCGCCCGGCCCACCGAGCCCGGCTTTCTGAGCGCATCCTGTGGGCCGAGTGCCGTGATCAGGCCGGTTTCCGTGGAGCCGTAGTACTCGTGGATCACCGGGCCCCACCAGGCGATCATCGCCTTCTTCACCTCGGGCGAGCACGGTGCGGCGCCGTGGACGACGAAGCGCAGCGAGGACAGGTCGTAGCGGGCCTTCGTCGCCTGGGGCAGACTGAGCAACCGGACGAACATGGTCGGCACCACGTGCATGTGCGTGACCCGGTGGCGGGCGATGAGGGCCAACATGCCCTTCGCGTCGAAACGCGGCTGCAGCACGATGGCCGCGCCCCCGGCAAACGCGATCTGGGCGTAGCTGTTCGGGGCGGAATGATACATCGGGCCGTTCATCAGCACCGTCCTGGGCGCTTCGCCCGCCAGTCCATACCCCTCGGCCGCCGCCTGCATGGACAGGCTTGAGGTGCTCGGGGGACGCTTGACGCCCTTGGGCTTTCCGGTGGTGCCTGACGTGTAGATCACCGCGGCCCTGGTCATGGCGGCAGGCTCGGCAATGGGCGCCTGACGTGCGATCCAGCCGTCCCAGCCGATTGCCCCTGGCTTTGCCCCCTGCTGTGCTCGGTAGGCCGCGAGCACTTCGGCCGGGGTCTCCACGACAAGCACGACCAAACCATCCGGCAGGCCGGCTTGCACGCCCGGCAGCAGGTCGCGGTGCGCCACCAGCACCCTGGCGCCGCAGTCGCGCAGGACGTAGCCGGCCTCGTCGGCCGTCGCGTGCCAGTTGATCGGCACCGGAAAGGCTCCGGCCAGGGCCGCCCCGAGCGTAGCCTCGAAAAACGCGAAGTCGTTGCGCAGCAGCAGGGCCACGGTATCGCCGGTGTGGATGCCGAGGGTGCGCAGGCCGTGTGCGGCGCGCGCGGCGCGGTCGCGGATTTCCGCATGCGTCCGCACCCGATCGCCGGCCACGATGGTGGGCGCGGTCTCTGCCGATTGCGGGGTGTAGTTCTGGTCGAGCGCGAGCTTGGCGGCGGCGTATTCGCGGGCCAGTCGCGCCACCTGCTCGGCTGCCGGCAGGATGGCGTCCACCGCGCCGATGCCCTGGCCGCAGCCCCAGATGTCTCGCCAGGCCTTGGCCTTGCCGGTGCTGGCCGACCCGAAGCTCATCGCCTTCGCATCGCTCTGGGGCAGGGCGTCCGGGTCGAGCCCCGCCGCGACGATCGATGGCCGCAAATAGTTGCCGTGTACGCCGGTGAACAGGTTGGAATAGACGATATCATCCGCCCGGCTGTCGACGATCATCTGCTTGTAGCCCGCGGCGGCGTTGGCTTCGGCGGAGGCGATGAACAGCGACCCGATATAAGCGAGGTCCGCCCCCATCGCTTGGGCGGCGAGAATCGCGCGGCCGGTGCCGATCGCGCCCGACAGGGCGACCGGGCCGGTAAACCACTGGCGCACCTCCTGCACCAGGGCGAACGGCGAGAGCTTGCCGGCATGGCCGCCGGCGCCCGCCGCCACCGCGATCAGCCCATCCGCGCCCTTTTCGATCGCCTTGCGGGCGAAGCCGTCGTTGATGACGTCGTGCAGCACCAACCCGCCCCAGGCGTGCACGGCGCGGTTCAGGTCCTCCCTGGCGCCCAGCGAGGTGATCACGAGGGGCACCTTGTGCCTGGCGCAGAGGTCCAGGTCCTGTTCGAGCCGGTCGTTGGTCCGGTGGACGATCTGGTTCACGGCGAACGGGGCCGACGGCCGATCGGGGTGGTCCCTGTCCCAAGCCGTCAGCGCCTCGGTGATGCGATGCAGCCATTCGTCCAGGAGCGAAAGCGGCCGGGCGTTCAGCGACGGGAAAGATCCGACGACGCCCGCCGTGCACTGCGCGATGACGAGGTCGGGGTTCGAGATGATGAACAAAGGCGAGCAGATGACGGGCAGGCGCAGGCGTGACGAGAGCAGCGCGGGGAGAGCCATCGGGACCTCAGTTCGCCAGCCTGCTGGCGTGCAAGACGCGGGGTGCCTGGTGCGGGATGCGTGTGCTCGCGACCGGCGCGGGTATCTGTCCCAGGCAGGTGACGGCATGGCTCTCGCCGGCGAGCGTGCGCTCGGCGGTCTGGCGTTCGGGTCCGTGGCCAGCCATGGCCGGTTCGACAAGAGCGGCCTGCTTGAACGTCATGGTCGAGGACTTCCAAGATGTTGACAGTGTTGCCTCATGCCGAGTTATCACGGAGTCAGCACTGAGTGCAGGCCCTATCATCATGGCGACCTCAGGGCCGCCCTCGCCGCGATCCCGACCTGACGCTGACGAGCGCGTAGGCGAGCCGCCGCACCATCCAGGATCAGCACGAGAAAGCCGACAATCTCGCCGATCGCATGAGCAAGGCCGGAGTCCTGGGCCGTCCCGTGGTTTCACGATTGCGGCGGGAGCCGCGGCTTCTCGCAAGCCGACCATTAGGGAGAGAGCCGGTTGGCTTCGGCCCATTTGGCGATTGCCCCATTGACGTCATCCGGGCATTCGAGCGTGAGCGCGTGACCGCCCGTGATCGTGACCTCGGTCAGATTGCTGCAATCCTCCCGCATCGGATCAGCGAGCCGGCTATGGACGGTCGCGCAGACAACGTCATAGGCGGCGTGCAGGAACAACGCCGGGAGTGTCAGATGCCCGAAGCGAGGCGCCTCGGCGGCGTAGGCGAGATTTGCGGCGTCGTTCATGTACCACGCGTTCGCTCCGCCAAAGCCCGTGGTCTCGAACGCGGACACCATCGCCGCGAAATCGGCATGACTGATCAGGTTCTCGTCGCGCGACATCGCCGGCGCGCAACGCGCGGGCCCAAACCAGCCGCCATTGGCACGGGTCGCGGACGAGCGGGCGGGCTTGCCGACGGCATCGGCCGCGGCGGTGCGATATAGCAGCGAGAGCGTCGCCTGTACGTCGGCTTCGAAATCCTGCGCGGCCCGGTTGAAGTGCTCGCGATAAAACAGCCAGTAATCCCACTGTCCGACCGGGTGTTGGTCAACAGGATAGAGCGCGCGGTCCACCAGCGGCAGCAGATTGGGGAGCGCCAGGCCGCGTGCGAAATAGGGCACGTAAAGGCTGACCACCCCCCGGCACCGTTCGCCATGGTGGGACGCCATCGCCCAAACGACGGCGCTGCCCTAGTCGTGCCCAACCCAGACCGCGGGCTCGCCGCCAAGCGCCTCGTGCAATTCCACCATGTCGGCGACCAGCTCGCGCACCGCGGACGACGCTATCGCATCCGGCACGGACGACCCGCCATAGCCCCGCATGTCGGGTGCTGCGCAACGCCAGCCAGCCGCGGCGAAGTGCGCCACCTGCGCCCGCCAGACCAGGCCAAGTTCCGGCCAGCCGTGGATGAACACCATCAAGGGGCCATCCAACGGACCCGCCTCGATCCAGGCCGTACGGTGCCGGGCCGTTTGCAGGACCTTCGGCTTGAAGATCAGGTCTGGCCCGGTCATCCGGGCAGCTCCATCCTGGTGGCTGCGACGAAGCGCCAGTCCGCCAAAGCGGCCCGACGATGCAAGACTGCCTCGGCTTCGTAGGCCGGGACGTAACGTCCGGAATAGGCCTCCTTGCCCGAGCAGGGCGGCGCAGTGCCGTTCACCTGCCAAACTCCGCCTGCGTCCCGTAGCGCAGAAGGTTGACCATCATAACGGGCCCAATGCCTGCCAGGGCCTGCGCGGCTGGGTCCAGCGTCTCCGGCGTCAATTCGACCATTCCCATACCCTGCTTCCTTCCATTCCGCGGCTTGACATTCAATACAGTCGGACGTATTGAAATCCATGGGCAGAGTTTCGCTTCGCGGCAAAATCGTTGAGTCCGGCTTGCGGACAGTTCACCAGCATGGTTTTGGCCATGCCGGCATCCGGGACATCACTGCCGCGGCCGGCGTGCCGCAGGGGTGCTTCACCAATCACTTCCGGTCCAAGGAAGCCTTCGGCGTCGCCGTGCTCGACCGCTACTTCGAAGGCATCCAGGCGACGATGGCGGCCACGTTGGGGGACTTGTCCAAGTCTCCCGTCGAGCGGCTTCAAGCCTACTTTGAGACGGTCACGGCCAGGCTGGCCGAGGCGGAATGGCACCATGGCTGCCTGATCGGGAACATGAGTCTTGAGACGGCTGAGCACAGCGATCTCCTGCGGGAACGTCTCGTTGCCGTGCTTGGCGGCGTGACCGAGCCATTCGCACGGACCATTCAGGCTGCTCAGGCGGCCGGCGAGATGCGCGATGACTTTGCCGCCGATGAGATTGCCTCGGTCCTGATGTCGTCCTGGCAGGGCGCCATGCTTTGGATGAAGGTTCAGCGCAGTGCTGCGGCGATCGACCGCTTCAGGCAGGTCACTTTTGCGGCCTTTCTGACGGCGCCCCGCCCAGTGGCTGAAGGACGTGCCGGCAAGCGACCCTGATTGTCCGACCGCAAACTGGTCGCATCCCGACATCCCACAGGAGCAAGACCTTGGCCGACGCGCGGATGCATTCCATCGAAGTGTTCGGCTCGCGGATGGCGTATGTCGATAGCGGCGAAGGGCCGCCCGTGCTGTTCCTGCATGGCAATCCCACCTCGTCCTATCTCTGGCGCAATATCATCCCACACGTCGCGCCCCACGCGCGGTGTATCGCGCCCGACCTGATCGGCATGGGGCGGTCCGATAAGCCAAGCATCGCTTATCGGGTGGAGGACCACGCCCGCTACCTACAGGCCTTCATAGAGACGCTGGGGCTGGAGACGTTCGTGCTCGTGTTGCACGATTGGGGTTCGGCGCTGGGCCTGGATTGGGCGCGGCGCCATCCAACCCGCGTCCGCGGCCTGGCGCTCATGGAGTTCATCACACCCGTTCCGACCTGGTTGGACATGGGAGAGCGTGGCCGGGCGCCTTTCCGGGCGTTCCGCGATCCCGAACAAGGCCGCCGCCTGCTCGTCGAGGAGAACGCCTTCGTCGAGCAGCTCCTGCCAGCCTCCATTGTGCGCACGCTGTCGTCAGAGGAGATGGACGCCTATCGCCGCCCCTTCCTCGCTCCAAGCGACCGGGAACCGATCTACCGCTTTCCCAACGAGCTGCCGATTGCCGGGACGCCGGCCGATGTGTGGGCGATGGTGCAGGCCTATCACAACTGGCTTCTGGAGACCGACACGCCCAAGCTGTTGTTCTGGGCCGAGCCCGGAGCACTCGTCTCGCCCGAGCGGGCGGCCTGGTATGCACGCCATCTGAAGGCCTGTCGCACCGTACGTTTGGGGGCGGCGATGCACTACGTGCAGGAAGATCACCCGGACCTGATTGGACACGAACTCGCCGGCTGGCTTGCCACGCTGGCATGACGCGGCGCCCTCACCCTTTGAGGAGCGTGCAATGAAGGTCATGGCGTTGCTGATGATGACGGCCGCGGCTGAACGGAGCGCATTCGGACCCTTGCTCGTGCCCGAAGAGCAGGCGCTTTGGGCAGCCTACCGACAGGGCATGTTGCGGGAGTGGTTTCAACCCGAACCGCTCGCCCGTCACGCCCAAACATGTGAGGACAATCTGCAATGGGTAGTTCGGCGAACCGGCAAGTTTTCGAAACATATCTCACGGCGTGGTCGGCGATGAGCACCGAGGAGCGACGTGCGGTGCTGGAACAGACGGTCTCTTCCGATATCCAATATTTTGACGCCATGGCCCGCTTGAGCGGGCGCGATGCGCTGGCTGCCCACCTCGCCGGCTTTCAGCAGCGGCGACCCAACTACAGCTTTTCGCTGGCGCATTACCTGCAACATAGCGACGCAGTGCTCGCGAACTGGCTCATGCAGGATGACAGCGGAAAAATTGTCGTCCGCGGATACGACAGCATCCGGCTCGACGACTTCGGACGTATCGCAAGCATCGTGGGCTTTTCCGACATTCCCGCCCAGAGCGGCGGATGACGCAACCAGCCGCATTGGGATCATCCGTTCGCGCGTCAACAGGCAACGTCGCCTGGAGGCAAGCGTGGTTGAGGACTGTGTGTATTCTGTTCCGGGCTTTGAATGTCGTGTCTATGCCGAGCTGCAAGCCGGCGACTGACAATTTCCGGCCGTCCAACTGACCATGATTCTGCTCCCAGCGCTCGGCGATACGCCGTGGGTGTCGTGCCGACCAATTTGCCGAACCGCTCCCGCAGCATTGTGGCCGACCCGAAGCCAGCCTGTATCGCGACCTGCTCGACGGAGAGGCCTGTCGTTTCCAGCAGCAGTTGCGCGCGCCGCACGCGGGCGGCGAGAAGCCATTGCAGGAGCGTCGTGCCGACCTGCTGGCGGAAATGTCGACTCAGGGTGCGCGGCGCCATCGCCGCATGACGCGCCACCTCCTCCATGTCCACCGCCCGATGCAGGTTGTGCGACAACCAGTGCAGCAGCGGTTGCAGACTCGCGTCCGACGCCGGAGGCTGGTGGACAATGAATTGCGCCTGCCCGCCGTCGCGCTCGAGCGGCATCACCGCCAGCCGGGCGGCCTGGGCGGCAACCGCGGGCCCGTAATCGCGCCGCACCATATGCAGGCACAAATCCAGCCCGGCCGCGGCACCGGCTGAGGTCAGAACCTGGCCGTTATCGACGAAAAGCACGTTGGGATCGACGGTGATGGCAGGATGGCGAGCAGCCAGCATCTCGGCGGCGGCCCAGTGCGTCGTGGCGCGAAGGCCATCGAGAAGGCCCGTGGCGGCGAGCACGAAGGCGCCGGTGCAGATCGAAGCGATCCGGGCGCCGCGTTCGGCAGCGTCGCGAACGGCGCGCAACACGTCCTTAGGGACAGGCATGGTGGGATCGGCGATGCCCGGCAGCACCACAGTGTCCGCGCCGGCGATGTCGGCCAGACTGTAGGGGGCACGGAGATCGAACGCTCCGGTCTTCACCGTCCTGGCCGCGCCACAAACGCGTACGCTGTATGGTTCAGTATGATCGGTCGCTGTCACGCGGCTGAACAGCTCGCATGGCGTGGCGAGGTCAAAGGGGAGGACACCGTGGTAGGCGATGACGGCAACGGCGTGCACGGCGTGTCCTTTCGCAACTCTCGATCACTGGCCAGTATCCTACGATAATGGGCGTATTCGCCACTCACGGCGAGGCGACGAGGCGTCGTATTCGTCAACCCATGCAGCACACCCCGGACCCAAGCTTGGCGCGCGATCCCCGGTCAGGGACGATCGAGGCTTCCGGGGACTTCAGAGGCTGGTGGGTCGCCGGAGGCTCCGCGATCGGCGTGGCATTCGGGTCCACGCCGTTCTTCGCCGGGGCATGGTCACTCCTCGGCGCTTCCTGGACGCAAGCCTTCGGCTGGTCAGCCGGTGAACTGGCCGCCGCCGCAACGCTCTTTCTCGCGACGCAGACCGTGGCCTTCCCCGTCACCGGCTGGCTGCTCGATCGCCTGGGCTCCCGCCTGGTCGCCTGCGCCAGCATCGCGCTGTTCGGCATCATTCTCATCGGCCTAAGCCGGATGAATGGCTCGCTTGCCGTTTTCTACGAACTGGTCGGGCTGCTGGGCGTGACAAGTGCCGCCACCAATTTCATTGCCTACGCGCGGGCCATCGCCACCTGGTTCGATAGGCGCCGCGGACTGGCGATCGGGCTGACGGCGAGTTCGCAGGCGATCGGCCTGATGACCATCCCGCTCGTCACGCGCAAGCTGGCGGTGTCGTCGGGCTGGTCCAGTCCATTGCTCGCACTGGGGTGCTTGGAGCTGTTGGTTTGCCTGCCGGCTGTTTGGCTGCTCGTCAGGGAGCGCCCATCCGCTTTGGGTGTTCCGCAGCCCCTGCCGAACAGGCCGACTATGTTCCCGGCCGGCGCGACGCTGGCTGGAATCCTGGGCCGCTCGATCTTCTGGCGCATCCTGGTTTGCATCGCGCTCGAAGGCTTGGCGATCTACGCGATCCTGCCCAACACGGTGTTCATCCTGGGTCGGACCGCCGGCCTTGGTGCGGACGCTGTCGCGGGCGTCATCAGTCTCGCCGGTGCCGCGTTTCTCGCAGGCCGGGTCGGGTTCGGAGTCCTGCTGGACCGGATGCAGGCGCGCTGGCTGTTCCTCCTGCTGCTCGCTCTGCTTGCCTGTGGCCTGCTGTTCTATGCTTATGCCGGCTCCATCAATGGCGTACGTGTCGGCGCTGTCCTGCTCGGGGCCGCTGGCGGGGGGCAGACGGACCTGATGCCCTACGTGGCGAGCCGGTATTTCGGCACGCGGTCAATCTCCACCGTGTTTGGTCTGCTGCTGCTCGGCTTCTTCGCCAGTGCTGCGGCCGGTCCCGTTCTGTTCGTGTCGGTCTCGGCCGCCCTCGGCGTCGCGGGCGCGCTGACGGCGCTGGCCGCCCTCCAGGTCGTGCCCGCCGCCATCTTCGCCACCTTGCGCGACTACCCCAGTGGCGATCCGGCGTAGCCCCTCCAGGAGACCTCCAATGCTGGTGCAAATCATTCTGTTCGACGGCTTCGACCTGCTGGACGCAATCGGGCCCTACGAGGTGCTCACGGCCGCCGGCATGCAGTCTGGCGGCGGCATACAAGTCGACTTCGTGTCCGCCGCCGGCGCCCGCATGGTGCCGAGCGGGCCGGGCGGGTTGCCGATCCCAGCCGGAGGCCAGCCGGACCTCGACAGGGCCAGCATCATCCTGATCCCGGGGGCGGCAGGGCCGACGCAAGGCGACGGTCCCGACACTGTTCCCGCCATGCTGGCCCGGGAGGCAGAGGGTGAGCTGCCAAGGATCGCCGCCGCGGGGCTGTCCAGGCCGGGCATCACCGTGGCGACGGTCTGTGGTGGCTCCCTGATCCTGGCGATGGCCGGCCTGCTGCAGGGGCGTCCGGCGGTGACCCACCATCTGGGCATGGCACTCTTGGAGACGGCAGGCGGGGTCCCGATCAAGGCCCGGGTGGTTGACGACGGAAATCTCGTCACCGGCGGCGGCGTGACGTCGGGGATCGACGTGGCGCTGCACCTGGTCGAACGGTTCCACGGGCCGCGCATCGCCCATGCCGTCGAGACCCTGTTTGAGTATGAACGTCGCGGCACCGTCTGGAGGAATTGTGGCTCGACACCTGCCGGGGTCGGACAGACGGCGTCGGATCAAATTATTCCCGACTCGGGCGTGGTTGCGCCAGGGCCCGGCGAGCCCGGTGTTGCAGGGCGCTGGGATGTCACCATTGCCACGCCCATGGGTAAGCAGGCCGTCACCTACGACATCTCTGTTGCGAACGGAGCCGTGGCCGGCACGGCAACGCAGGGCACCGAGGTCACGCCCCTGATCGGCCTCGCTGCTTTTGGCAATCGGCTCACCTGGTCGCAGCATGTCACGAAGCCGATGAAGCTGACGCTTCGGTTCGACGTCGTCGTCACCGGCGACAGCATGACGGGCACCGCGAAAGCAGGGGTCCTGCCGAGTTCCAGGCTTATCGGCGCTCGCCGGCACGCCGCGCTCGCGCCGGCCTGATCAGGGAGGCAGAGTCGAATCGCAGATTGGTCATGTCATCGTTTTCAGTGAAGGTGGGCGAAGCAGCCGCAAGCTGCGATGATGCGACCTGCTTTGCGCCGGGACCGGAGTGGCATGGCCGACCTTGCAGACTTGAACGCGATGGCCCCGGACGACTTTACCGCGACGCTCGGGGGGGTGTTCGAGCATTCACCCTGGGTGGCGGCGCGCGCGGCCCGGCACCGGCCATTCGATGACGTGGCAGCACTGCATCGTGCACTCTGCGCGGTGGTCAGCGAGGCAAGCGAGGCGGAGCAGCGCGCCTTGCTGCAGGCGCACCCCGATTTGGCGGGACGGCTGGCGCGCGCCGGCACGCTCACCCCCGACTCCGCCGCCGAGCAGGGAGGACTTGGGCTAGACCGGTTATCGAGTGACGAGTTCGAACGCTTCGACAGCCTCAACCGTGCCTATCGCGCAAAATTCGGCTTCCCGTTCATCGCCGCGGTGCGGCGGCATGACCGGCAGAGCCTGCTCGCGGCGTTCGAGGCCCGGTTGCGCCATGATCCTGCATCGGAACGTTTGGTGGCACTCGACGAGGTGGCGCTCATCGCGCGATATCGGCTGCAGGCGCTGGCATGAACCTGAACGTGGTTGATCCGCGTGCTGTACAAGGCTCGCCTTGATGCATGTGAATATTGCTGCGATCAGGCATTCCTTTGATGCGCATGCGCTGATTGCGGGCGTGGCGCTTCAGGTGGTGGCCTGTCTGATGAGCGGCGATCGATATCCCTTTGTGCAGATCGGCCTCGGCCTGCTCGGGGTGGCTTTGATGGTCATTGGCTTTCGCCACCTCAACGGCTGAGTGCGGAATTGATCTCCGCCGTTTCGAACAGACTGACCTCGCCTCCCGCGCCGGGGCCGTAGCGGCGGATCATCGCGGCGCAGAAATCGGCGAATTCCGCGGGTTCCGCGGGAGGTGCTGTGTAGTGCGGCCAGATGCCTTTATGTTCCGGGGTAAAACAGAACGTCACGGTGACATGGAATTCTTCAAGTGCTTGCATCTGCCGGTCGAACCAGGCCAAGGCTCCCGGGCGATAGAAGTCCGCCCAGCTCAGGCCGGTGCGCAGGGTGGTGACGCCGAACTCGCGCATCCGTCGTACGGCGTCGTCAAGACGGTGGTCCTCGAAATGAAACCACTGGCACAGCCCCAGTTCGGGGGCGAACTCGTGGAAGATCCTTGCCGCACGCTTCGGTGTGCCGTGCTCGTCGATCAGGCCCATATGGAAATGCCGATAGTAGGACGAGCCCTCCGCCTCCTTGTGTCGTGTCGTTGCCGGCCAGGCCGAGGGCAGGTCGTAGAGGCTGTACCAGTGGATGCGCGGCGTGCGTCCCTGGAGCAGCTCGAAGCTGCGTCGCAATCCCCATTCCTGCACCTCCTCGGCGCCGAAACTGGAGACGCCGATTTCGGAGACCCAGACCGGCAGGTCGGTGCAACCCGCGACCAGCTTGAGCTTGTCCGGCCACTCGTCAATCCGCCACAGGTTCCAGTCGAGCGGAAAGCCGTGCACCGCCACCGCGTCGACATGCTGGAGTGCGTCCTGCTTGGCCAGCTTTTCGAGAAAGCCCGGATCGATCGGCGAAATACCGCCGAGCACGCGCGGCAACCGGGGCGCCTCGGCACCGATCGCCTGGCCAGCGAGGTTGGCCATTTTCGCAAAGATCCGCCATTCCGGGTCGGCTTCGAGATCCCAGTGCGACTTGTTGTTCGGCTCGTTCCAGATCATGGCCGCTTCGATCATGCGGGCTTCCTTTCGGCAGACGCCGGATAGACCGGCCCATGGCCGGCGTCGGCGCGCTCGCGCCGCCGGCATAGATAGGTTTCGTCCTCGGGTTGTGCGACGATGTCGAACCCGGAGCTGCGCAGCATGGCCTCGGTGCAGGCGCGGTTCGGTGCCCACCAGTTGGTCGGATCGCCGGCGTAGCGTTGCTCGATGAAATGCAGCTTCGGGTAGCCGGGATCATCGAACGCCGATGTTTCTGAAATGTCGTAATCCGCCGCCAGCGGTGCCACCACATTGCCGCCACGCTGCATCGTCTGGAACACCAGCATGTCGGAGGCCGCGTGCGTGTGGATGAGGTCCAGGGCCAGCAGCGGATGGCGGAGATGATAGAGCACACCCATGAACAGGACGATGTCGAAATGCTCGCCAAGGGCTGCGACATCATAGACCGAGAGGTCGCGAAACTCGATCTCCAGCTTGCAGACCTCCGCCGCGAACCGCGCCTGTGCGAGATAGGCCGGGTCCGGTTCAATTCCGACCACGCGCGAAGCACCGCGTCGCTTCATCTGCATCGCGTAGTAGCCGGCATTGCAGCCGATATCGAGGACGGTGCGACCGCTCAGGTCGGCGGGGATCGCGCGTTCGGTGTGGCGCCATTTCACCGCCGGATAGTCACCGAGGAAATGCTCGGGCGCGGTCCAGACTCCGGCCAAATTCATGTTGTGGAACCACGGTCCGAGTTCATGGATACGGGTGCGGATAGGGTCGGCGGTCATGTGTGCGGCAACGCGTCGACGGCGGCGGCGTTCGAAGGGCAATGCGCAAAGGTCTGGGACCCAAAGGTCTGGCACAGGAGCAATGGTTTTCGGCGATGCGGCGCGGCGACCATGTCGCTGCCTGGGCGATCAGCGACGACATTCTCGCCGGGCGCGACCCTGCGCTGCGCGATGATCCGACACAGCCCTATCATTGCCGCTGGGTCTGGGACGGACGCTGCGTTGCCGACCGGCAGGTGCTGGTGCGCTGCTATCATGGGCTCGGGGACACGTTGCAGTTCGCGCGCTACCTGCCGGCGCTGCGCGCGCGCTGCACCGCGCTGACCCTGGAAGTGCAGTCGGAGCTGCTCGGCCTGGATTTCGCGGGGCCCGACCGGATCGTCGCCTTCGTTGCGGAGGCGCCGCTTGCGGCATCGGAATGCGACATCGAGATCATGGAACTCGCGCATGCGCTGCGCCTGCGTCCACAGGATGTGGGTCCAGCCAGCATCTCTATTCGGGGGCGCGGCGGCGGGATCGGCCTGTGCGCCCAGGCCGGGGGGTGGGATCCGGCGCGGTCGTTGCCCGACGGCGTGCTCGCCCCGCTGCTTGCGGGCCCGACGGTCACGTTGCTGCATCCCGGCACTCCGGGCTGCCCGGCACGGATCGAGGATACGGCGGCGCTGATCGCGGGGCTGGATCTGGTCATCACCGTCGATACCATGGTGGCGCATCTCGCCGGCACGCTGGGCCGGCCGACCTGGCTGCTGCTCAAGCACGCGGCCGATTGGCGCTGGATGGAGGGTCGCACGGATTGCCCGTGGTATCCGTCCATGCGGCTGTTCCGCCAGCCCGCCCCCGGCGACTGGCGGGCGGTGGTCGAGGCGGTGCTGGAGGCGCTCAGGCACGCGCATTGATGCCCAGCACCCGAACGCCACGCGCATGCAGCGCGATACGGCTGATCGACGCGGTGTCGATCTCGATGCGGTGCATCAGATCCAGCGGCGCGCCCAGGCAATGCGCCAGCACCGACTTGATGACGTCGCCATGGCTGACCACCACCACCTCGCCGGGCCCGGTCGCGAGTGCCCGGAGTGCGGCCACCGCGCGCGACTGCACCGCGAGCATGGTCTCGCCGTCGGCCGCCGGCGCCGTGCTGCGAAACTCGTTCCAGTTGCGCCAGTCCGGCTCGTGCCCGAGCTCGTCGAAGCCGCGTTGCGACCAGGCGCCGAAATCGATCTCCGTAACTCCGGCGTCGATCGTCACGGCCAGGCCCAAAGCTTGAGCGATGGGGGCCGCGGTGAGGGTGGCGCGCCGGACCGGGCTTGCGACCACCGCGGCAATGTCACGGTCGCCGAAATAGCCGGCCAGCCGCGCCGCCTGCGCCTCGCCTGCGCCATCGAGGGCGTGGTCGGCGCGGCCGCCGAGCCCGTGACCGGCCATCGCGTAGGAGGCGTGCCGGACCAGCCAGATCTGCGTCACCGTTCAGCCCCAGAATCACCCACTGATGAAGGCCTCGGTGCGTGCCTTCGCCTCATGATCGGTGAACTGCTCGGGCGGACTCTTCATGAAGTAGCTTGACGGGCCGACCAGGGCGCCGCCGATGCCGCGGTCCAGGGCCAGCTTGGCGCAGCGCACCGCGTCGATCACCACGCCAGCGGAGTTGGGCGAGTCCCAGACCTCGAGCTTGACCTCGCAGTTCAGCGGCACGTCGCCGAAGCTGGTGCCCTCGACCCGGATATGCGCCCATTTGCGGTCGGTCAGCCAGGGCACGTGATCGCTCGGGCCGACATGGACGTCTCCGGCCGGCAGCTCCTCGCCGAGCTGGCTGGTCACGGCCTGGGTCTTCGACAGCTTCTTGGATTCCAGCCGCGAGCGTTCCAGCATGTTGGCGAAATCGGCATTGCCGCCGAAATTGAGCTGATAGGTGCGATCGACCCGCACGCCGCGCTCGGCGAACAAATTGACGATCATCCGGTGCAGGATGGTCGCACCCAGCTGCGACTTGATGTCGTCGCCGACCAGCGGCAGCCCGCGTGCCTCGAAGCGGGCCCGCCAAGCCGGGTCGGACGCGATGAACACGGGGATACAGTTGATAAAGCCGCAGCCCGCCTCAAGCGCCTGCTCGGCATACCAGCGCGTCGCCTGTTCGGAGCCGACCGGCAGGTAGGAGACCAGGAGCTCGGCGCCGCTGCGCCGCAAGGCGGTGGCGACATCCACCGGGGCGGCATCGCTCTCTGGGATCATGTCGCGCAGATACTGGCCGATCCCGTCCATGGTGGGGCCGCGCTGCACGACCACGCCCGATCGCGGCACCTCGGCGAACTGCACGGTGTTGTTGGGCTCTGCCGCGATCGCCTCGGCGAGATCCCGCCCGACCTTGTCGCGGCCGACATCGAAGGCCGCGACCACCTCGATGTCGCCCACCTTGTAGCCGCCCAGATCGAGATGCATCAGCCCGGGGATGCGTTCGTTCGAGGCGCGACCGCGGTAGAATTCGATGCCCTGGACCAGGGAGGCGGCGCAGTTGCCGACGCCGACGATACCGATGCGAACCTTACCCAAACCCGACTCCAAATAACGAAGGAACAAACCTCGCAACGCCAACACGCCCGCGGCCGGACAGTTGCGCCCGGCGATCTACATACGCGGCGGGATCGCGATCCCGAGCAGCCAGAGTGCCTTGCTCTGCACCGCCAGCACCAGCCCGCAGAGCGCCAAGCGGGAGGCGCGCTCCGCCTCGCTCGCGGCACCCAGCACCGGGCATTCGGTGTAAAAGCGGCTGAACGATTGGGCCAGGGCGAAGGCGTAGTCGGCGATCTCGTTCGGCGCGAGGTTACGGCTGGCCCCGGCCACCACGTCCGGCAGACGCGCGCAGTCCAGCGCCAGGGCACGCTCGGCGGGTGCGGCAAGCGCGATGGTGCCGGGATGCGCACCGGCGGCCGCGGCGCGCGCCAGGATCGAGGCGATCCGCACGCAGGCATATTGCACATAGGGACCGGTGCGCCCCTCAAACGAGACCAGCCGCTCCGCGTCGAAC
Organism: Lichenicoccus sp.; assembly: GCF_965276875.1. GTDB lineage: Bacteria > Pseudomonadota > Alphaproteobacteria > Acetobacterales > Acetobacteraceae > Lichenicoccus. The sequence goes on from NZ_OZ255701.1 coordinate 2,524,977, forward strand.
ACATAGCCCGAGGTGCGGAACGACGAGAGATCGGCGAACTTCACCGCGGCCAGCGCGACCAGGCGGGCGAGCGCCTCGCGGTCAAGCTCCGGCGGCGTCTCGGGCAAGCGCTCCGCGGCCTTGTCGATAGCGTCACCGAGCAGGTCGGCGAGCTGGGCGACGCCACCGGCGCGGGTTTTGTAGGGCTTGCCGTCGACGCCGTTGACGGTGCCGAAACCGACATGCACCAGCTCGACCCCGTCGGCGAAGCCGGCCTTGCGGGCGGCGCGGAACACCTGCTCGAAATGCAACGCCTGACGCTGGTCGACGACATAGAGGATGCGGTCGGGTCGCGGCGGCCTGGTGCGCGCGAGGATCGTGGCAAGATCGGTGGTGGCATACAGTGCCGCGCCATCGGATTTCTCCAGCAGCAGCGGCGGCATCGGCTTCGCGTCCTCGGGGCCGACCACGGTGATCACCAGCGCCCCCTCGCTCGGCTCCGCCACGCCGCGTGCACGCAAATCGGCGACCATCGGCGCGATCAGGTCTTGGACGTCGCTCTCGCCGAGCAGCAGGTCGAAATGCGCGCCGACCAGGGCGATGTCGCGGCTCTGGGCTTCGAGCGAGACCGCGCGCAGCGACCGCCACAGCGCCATTGCCTCGGGCTCGCCAGCCTGCAACGCGGCGGTGGCTTCGCGCGCCTCTGCCATGCGCGCGGGATCGTCCCTGCAGGCGGCGGCGACCGCCGGATAGAGCGTTTGCAGCTCTTCCATCGAGGGCACCGGCTTGCCGCGCAGGGCCGCGATCAGCATGCCCATCTGCAGGCCCCAATCGCCGAGATGGATGTCCGAAATGGTGCGCGCACCCTGCGCCGACAGGATACGACGCAGGCTCTCGCCGATCACCAGGCTGCGCAAATGACCCACATGCAGCGGCTTTGCGACGTTCTGGCCGCCGAAATCGAGCATGACGGTCTGATCCGCCGCCGATTGCGCGATGCCGAGATCCGGCGATGTCGCCTGCGCCGAGGCACACGCCGAGAGGAAGCCGTCCGCGAGCCTCAGATTGATGAAGCCGGCGCCGGCGACGGTGACGTCGGCAAATTCCGGTCGGTCGGCGAGCACCTGGAGCACCGCGTCCGCGAGCGCGCGCGGCGGCCGGCCGAGGGGTCTGGCCAGCGCCAGCGCGCCGTTGCATTGCAGATCGGCCTCGGGACGGGTCGCGCGCGATGCCCTGGCACCCTCGGTCGGCAGGCCGCAGGCGGCGAAGGCGTCGACCAGAAGTGCCTCGACGCGGGCGGTGAGCGACATTGGGCTCAGCGCGGCGCCCTCAGCTCAGCCTGGAGCTCGGCGATCCGCCGGCGCACGCTCTCACGCAGGGTAGGGGCGGTATGCGGCTTCATCGCCGCCAGCGTCTCACGCAATTCGCGCAACTGCTTCTGCTTCTCGGGGATGCTGCGTTTGATCGGTTGATTGTCGGAGAACTGTCCGTCGAAGGCGCGCATCGCATCGTCCTGTGTGGGTGCAGCACAGGCTTACGATGCCGGGACGCTGCTGAGAAGGGCGTCGCAGTCGGCGGCACTGCCGATGCTGATCCGCACGTAGGGCGCGGTCCGCGGCGCCGCGAAATGCCGCACCAGGATGCCTCGCGCGCGCAGCGCCGCCGCGAACGATGCACCGTCGAGCCTTGGATGCCGGGCGAGCACGAAGTTGGCATGCGAAGGCAGCAGTGCCACGCCAAGCCGCTCAAGCCCCGCGCAGAGCCGCGCGCGGTTGTCCATCACCGTACGGCGGCTGTGCTGGAACCAGTCCTCGTCCTCGACGGAGGCGATCGCGCCGGCCTGCGCCAGGCGGCCGAGCGGGTAGGAGTTGAAGCTGTTCTTGACCCGCGACAGCCCCTCGATCAGGCCCGCATGGCCGATCGCGTAGCCGACACGCAGGCCGGCAAGGGCGCGCGACTTCGACATGCTGCGCGTCACCAGCAGGTTGGGATGGCGCGCGATCAGCGGGATCGCGGTCTCGGCGCCGAAATCGACATAGGCCTCGTCGATCACCACCGGCTGCTCGGGATGCGAGTCCAGCAGGGCTGCAATGTCGTCCAGGCCGAGGGCAATCCCGGTCGGCGCGTTCGGGTTGGCCACGATGATCGCGCCGCAATCCCGCCGGTAGTCGTCGGCGCGCACGCGCATCGCATCATCGAGCGGAATTGTCTCGTAGGCGACGGAGAACAGCCGGCAATAGACCGGATAGAAGCTGTAGGTGACGTCGGGGAACAGCAAAGGCCGGTCGTGTCGGAGCAGGCCGGCAAAGGCGTGCGCCAGCACCTCGTCGGAGCCGTTGCCGACAAAGACCTGGCTCTCCGCGACGTCGTGGTAGCGCGCCAGGGTGCGCAGCAAGCCGGTCGATTCCGGGTCCGGATACAGCCGCAGGCTGTCCGCGGCCGCCTCGCGAATCGCGGCCAGGGCCCGCGGCGACGGCCCGAGCGGGTTCTCGTTGGTGTTGAGCTTGACCAGGCCCGAACGCTGCTCGCCCGGCACATACGGGGTCAGGCCGTGCACCACATCGCTCCAGAAGCGGCTCATCGCGTGGTAATCCTGGATACATCAGCGCGTGATCTACCCTGCGAAGCGATTGCCCTCAACTCATCGGAGGCGGGATGTCAAAGACGCATGACTATGGGGCGCGGGTCTCCTGGACCGGCGACCGCGGAGACGGCACGCGGCACTACAAGGGATACGACAGGTCGTGGCGTATCATGACCCCGGGTAAGCTTCCGATCGACTGCTCCAACGACCCCCTGCTGGGCGGTGATCCATCAAAGCCGAACCCCGAGGACCTTCTGCTGGCCAGCCTTTCGGCCTGTCACATGCTCTGGTTTCTGCACCTGGCAAGCGAGGCCGGGGTCGTTGTTCGCGGCTATGAGGATGCTCCACTCGGCATCAGCGAGACCGGCCGAGGCGGCGCGGGCCGGTTCGTGCGCGCGGTGCTGCGGCCGACGATTAGCGTCGAACGCGGTGCCGATCTGGTGAAGGCCGACACGCTCCACCATGCGGTGCACGACCATTGCTTCATCGCGCGCTCAGTGAGTTTTCCGATCACCTGTGAAGCCAAGTACGTCGAGGCCTGAACCAATTTGCTGCTCTTCACGCGCCCGCCGCGCACGCTGTCGCGAGAATGCAAGACCGTCGGCAACCGTATAGGGCGCGATGCGTGACTCGCCTGATACCAGGAGAGTTCGATTATGCTCGAAAAGATGCCAGCCGGGATCGGCCGCGCGCTGCGATCAGTTCGCCCCGGCATGGAGACCTTGGTCAGCCAGGACGAGGCATTCGTCGGGGTGCCGGAGTCAATCGCGCTGACCTCGTCCGCGTTCGCAGCCGACGCAGAGATCCCGGTTCGATATACCGAGGACGGCGCCAAGCTCTCGCCGCCGCTGCAATGGGCTGGCGTGCCGGAGGAAGCCCGGGCGCTGGTGCTGCTGGTCGAGGATGCCGACAGCCCGACCTTCAAGCCGCTGGTACACGCGATCCTGGGCGATCTGCCGCCGGTCGATGGCGGCCTCGCCGAGGGCGCGTTGCCGAGCCCTGGCTCGGGAGAGGAGCGCTTCGGCATGGGTCGCAATTCGTTCCTGCACACCAAGTGGCTGCCGCCCGACCCACCGCGCGGGCATGGCGCGCACCGCTACGCCTTTCAAATTTTCGCGCTTGACGAGACGCCGAGCTTTGAGCGGGCGCCCGGTCGCTCCGCCCTGGTCGCGGCGCTGCGCGGCCACGTGATTGCGCGCGGGATGCTGGTGGGGACCTTCGGGCGCGACTGAGCGGTCATGACGTCGGCTCGACTGGTCGCGCCTTGAATATTCCCGAGCGATCCCCGTTGCGTATTGATGATGGCGGCAGGCAAACCCCCAATCTGCATGGTCAAGGTCCTCCCGTAGTCCCGACAGGCCTAAAACAGGCTACAAATTCTCCGTAAAGAATTCCTAAACGAAGCTGTGACTGCTGTTAGGCCGGGAGCATTTGCTTGAAGCGATGCATGGCGGGCGCGGCCACGGCTTTGACACCGGCGGCGTTCGTTGACTTCCCGATCTATCCCGCTTCCTGCCGTGCTGCGATCCAGGCGGCCGTGTCGCGCAGGCCGTCGTCCCATCCCGTATGCGGCCGCCAGCCGGTCTCGCGCGTCAAGCGGGCGCTGTCGAGAATGTTGACCGGCACATCGGCGGCCCGCGCGGGTCGGCGCACCAGGCGTGGCGCGCGGCTGGTGATCCGGGCAGCGTCGTCCAGGACCTCGGCGACGCTGCGCCCGATGCCGCTGCCGACGTTGAAGATGCGGCCCGGGCCCTCGTGGTCGCGCAGGGCGAGCATCGCCGCGACGACGTCGTCTATATGGATGTAGTCGCGAACCACGTCGCCGGCACCCCAGATCTCGATCGGCGCGCCGTCCAGCAGGCGCTGCATGATCGCGGCGATCAGCCCCTGGCCTCGGTCCGGGTTCTGATGCGGCCCAAAGGCGTTGGCAATGCGCAGCACCCGGCTGTCGAGGCCGTGCAGGTGTGCATAGAGCGAGAGGTATTTCTCTACCACCAGCTTGCCGATGCCATAGGCGGAGATCGGCTCGGTGGGTGCGTCTTCGTTGACCGCACGGGTGCCGGTGACGCCATAGACGGTGCCGCCTGAGGAGGCGAACAGGAAGCGGCGCACGCCCTGTCGGCGGCAGGCTTCCAGCAGACGCACCTTGGCCGGCACCGCGTCGGCGACGAGCTGGGCCGGATTGTCGTTCGAGCTGTTCGGCAGCCCGGCGCCGATCAGGTCGAAGACAATGTCGTGGCCGGCGATCAGTGTGTCGAGCGACGGCACCTGCTCCAGCGTGCCGCGCACCCAATCAATGTCCGCGAGGACAGCAGGTGCGTCGCCGCGTCCGAAGCCGGTCACCGGCACGTCGCGCGCGCGCAGCGCCAGGCACAGATTGGTGCCGATGAAGCCGCCGGCGCCCAGCACCAGACAGCGCAGCTCACTCATTCGCGCCGCTTCGCGGTGCGCGTGCGCAGCCGCAGCCAGGGGTGGCGCTCCTCGACGAAGCGCACCATTGCCTGCTTGTTGGCCGACTGCTCGGTGATGGCGTTGACCATCGAGCTCTGATGCACCCGGTAGTCGGCAAGGATGTGCGGCACCGCGATGCCGAACTGGCCGAGCTCGATCAGGTTGAGCCAGAGATCGTAATCCTCCCACCCCATGGCGTCGCGTCGGACGTAGTAGCCGCCCGCCGCCGCCCAGGCCCATTTCGCCACCATCGCCATCGCATCGATATAGTTACCGGCTTGCAGGCGTAGCGGATCGAAGGCGGGCTCACCCATGATCAGCTCGGCGCCCCCAACTTGTGCGCCGAACTGGGCGATTCGCGGATAGGCGAAGGCGGCCTGCGGCACCTGGCGCAGGGCCGCGAGCAGCGTCGCAGAGGCGTCCGGGCGCAGCCGGTTGTCGGAATCGAGTGCCATCAGCCAGGGCGTTTCGGCGGCATTGCAGACCACGTTGCGAGCGCCTCCGAGCCCGGCATTGCGCAGCGTACGCAGGATTTGGACGCGGTTGAAGCGGTCCTGGTGGCGTCTGGCCCATTCGATCAGCAGCGGCACCGACTGGTCGGTCGAGCCGTCATCGACCACCGCGAGGTCGAGCGTCTCCAGCGTCTGCGCGCGCACCGAGTCCAGGGCCGCGAGCACGTGCTCTTCGTAGTTATAGGAGGTCATCACCACCGTGACCTCGGCGTCGCCGAGCGCGTCATGGGCGAACAGCACCTCGCTGTCCGGGATCTCCGGCAAGCCGCGCCCGAGATAGGCACCGCGACGCAGGCCGAGCTCGCTCAAACGCGCCGCGGCGGGGCTGCTCTGCGGATCGCCCTCCGGATTGGCATCGAGTGCCCCGATCAGGGTGGCGGCGAGCTCGGCCTGGCGGCGCGGGCCGAAGCGCCAGAGCACGTCGTGATAGGCGTCGCGGGCCATGCGCGCGCGTAAGGCAGGATCGTCGATCAGGCGCAGCAGGGCGGCCTCCCAGGCGTCGTCGTTGCCCGCGAGCAGGCCGGTGACAGTGTCGCGGATCGCGCGGGCATACGGTCCGGTTGGGCTGGCGATCGTGGCGGCGCCGGCGAGGCTCGCCTCGAAGAATTTCAGCTCGCTCTTGGCCTCGCAGAACGCATTGCCGGTCTCCAGCGGACAGAGCGAGATGTCGAAGCGGGCAAGCTCCACGGGCAGCTCGGCGAGCGGCACCATGTCGCGCCATTCGATGCGTTCGGCGTGACCGGCGAGTTCGGGGAATTCCTCGATGGTCAGCAGCCCGACCTGGTTCGCGGCCTCTCGGAACAGCACCAGCATTGCCTGCGGCCGGGCTTCGAGCACGCGCGCCAGCGCCGGGGCGGCGCGGGCGAAATCCTTCTGGTGGGTGCGTGTGCCGCCGGCATAGCCGATCCGTATCAGCCCATCGCTGCCCGCCTCGAGCCGGTGGCGTCGGGCGTAGCGGGCGGCGCGATGCGTTGCCTCGTCGAAGATGTTGGGCAGCACATGGATGCACTCGCGCTGCGCGCGCATCTCGGCGGCGAGCTCCTCGGTGGTGGCGATGCAGAAATCCGCTTCCTGCATGGTGTGCAGCATGGCGAGGTAATAGGCGCGGGTGTCGGCCTCATTGCTGCCGATGGTGCGGATGCCGTCTATGATGTCGATGCGCGCGAGCTCCGGCCGGGTCATCAGGTCGTCGACATCGAAGGCGATCCGGGTGCCGGCCGCGCGGGCCAGGCGGATCATGGTCTCGATATGCGGGCTCATCGTCGCGCGCCAGATCACCAGCAGGTCGGCGCGCGCCAGGTTCTCCGGATTGACGTCGTAGAGGTCGACGGTCTCCGCCTCAAAGCCGGCCTCGCGGCAGGCGGCGGCGTTGCGCTGGCAGCGATAGACCGAGCCCGGCGTGCCGGGTTCGCCGGCGACGAACAGCACGCGGCGGATGGTGCGTGGTCGCGCGGCCACGGTGTCGGCGGCCGGCGCGGCCGGCTCGGCTGGGGGCGCCTCGATAGGTGCCGCTGCTGGCCGCCGGTGCCGCGGCGCGGTCAGCCGCCAGGTGGACGCGCCGCGCGCCGCTTCGAGTTCGCGGTCGCGTGCCGCGAGTGCGTCGCGGGCCGCGGCACCCTCCTCGGCAAAGCTGCGCGCCGCCTCGGCCTCGCTTTGCAGGCGACGCTCCAGCGCCTCGCTGTGGAGCCAGGCCCGATGGCGCTCGGCCTTGGCGTCGGCGAGGGCGCTGCGCGCCAGACCGAGTTCAAGGCTTTGCGCGCGCAGCACCTGGTCGGCCTGCACCAGCCGCGCGCGCAGGGTTGCGACCTCGTTCTGCAACTGCTCCTGAAGCGCGCGCGCGTGCGCGGTTTGGTTGTCGGCCTCCGCGATCTTCGGCGCGAGATCGGCGAGCGCGTGGTCGCGCCGTGAGACCGCGAAATCCAGCTCCCAGCGTTCGCCGGCAAACGCGAAGCGGTCGCGCAGGAACCCGGCTGCCTGCGTGGTGGAGAGCCGGCAGAGTTCGAGTATGGCGGTCGGCGGTGTGATACCCACCGCCAGCACCCCCAGTCCATGCGCGTGCAGGAACTCGAACGACGGGAAATGGCCGCGCACCTTCTCCCAGAAGCGCCAGACGCCAAAATTGCGTTCCCTGACATTGGTATCGTGCAGCAGCACGACGCCGTGCCGCGACAGCTTGGGCAGCCAACTCGCGAAATCCTCCTCGATGTCGGCGAGCAGGTGACGGCCGTCGATATGCAGCAGGTCGATGCTGCCATCCTCGAAGGTGGCGAGCGCCTCGTCGAAGCGGCAGCGCAACAGGCGCGAGAAGCCGCCGTAGCGCTGGTCATGGAAGCGGGAGAACTCCGCGAATACCTGCTCGCCATAGAAGCCGGCGTGCTCGTCGCCCTGCCAGGTATCGATGGCGAGGCAGCGCGTCGGCAGGCCCTCGGACAGCACGGCGTCGCAAAAGCCGCTATAGGAGATGCCGGCGTGGGTCCCGAGTTCGACGAACATCGCGGGTGCTGCCGCGCGCATGACCCAGTTCGCAAACGGCAGGTGCCCATACCAGGCGCTGTCCGGGCCCACCCGGCTCGGCCGGTAGAACAGCGGGGCGATGGCAGCCCCACTGAGTGTCTGGAGAAGTGCGTCGGCGTTATCCTGCATACGCAATCCTACCGGAGCATGCGCGTGGCACGAAATGTCACGATCGGCCGGCCATGGCCGCGCTCGCCGGACCGGCTCTGACGTCCGGGGCTTGGACTGACGTTATGTTACAACATACACGCAAAATATGCGTCAACAGTAGAGATTGGACAAAATACGAAACGACTCTCGATATAAACAAGTCAATGCACTTAAGGGGACATGTCCAAGTTTTGATATGACAAGTCTTCACCATGTTTTCGGCTTGCAGTTCTCAAGAACATTCTGATAGGTGTCGTTTCGGGTGTGGGTGACATCGATGCGTCCCCTTGAGGCAGTGCGGTAGCGGAAGGGTTGGGGAATGGGCGTAGTTACGGTTATGGGCGCGTCTGGTGGACTCGTTCCGGTCACAGTCAACGGGGCCGTGGCGTTCTCGCTGGCACAGGCCTACACCAACGCGGTGAGCGGCCTGTCCTCAGGCGGCACTCTGTTTGCCTCCGACCTGACCAGCGGTGTGACACCCGCGTCGGTTCCGGGCGGCAAGACCGGCGAGGCGGTCATCCTCAACAGCGGCAGCTATACCTTTCCTGCCGGCTACAGCTTTCTCACCATCAGCACCAACACGCCGGTCAGGCTGGACGAGACCGCGATCGGCTCGTCGACGGACGTGCTCGCCGGCCTCGGCGGCACCACCCTGCTCGGCGGCGCCGGCGGCGGCCTGTTCGTCGCCGGTGGTGGTGCGAACGTGTTCGAGGGCCTGAGCACCGGTGGCGGCAACTACGTCATCGCCCTTTCCCAGGGCAACGACAGCGTCTATGCCAATAGCGGCAACGACCTGATCTATGCCGATGCCGGCAACAACCAGATCTTCACCGGAACCGGCAACGACACCGTCTTCTCGTCCGGCACCGACAGCATCGTCGCCGGTTCCGGCAGCAACACGATCGGGCTCACCGGCTCGAACAGCACCGTGTTCGGCGGCACCGGCTCGCTGTTCATGGCTGACGCCGGCTCCAACAACCTCTTCGTCGGCGGCTCGGGCTCGAGCATCCTGTTCGACGGCGCCTATGCCACCGACTACCTGGCCGGCCCGAGCACGGTGATCGGCGGCACCAACGACACCATCAACGCGTCCGCCGGCAACGCGCTGATCTTCGGCGGCAGCAATTCCGTCATCAACGATAGCGGCAGCGGCACGCTGTCCTTCATCGCCAATCCGGGCCTCAACGACACGGTCAATTCGGCCGGCGCCGCCACCGTCTTCGGTGCCAGCAACGCCAACATCGTCTTCTCCAGCTCGGCCGGCATGAGCTACCTGATTGCCGCGACCGGCAACGAGACCCTCAACGGCTCGGGCGCTGCGGGCAGCCTCGACCTGTTCGGCAACGGCAGCAGCACCGACCTCATCGGCGGCTCCGGTAACGATACGCTGGTGGCCGGCACCGGCAACAACACGCTGACCGGCGGCCAGGGCAACAATATGTTCATCTTCGCCCAGGGCGGCGCCGGCGGCGCGGACATGATTTCCGACTTCGCCAAGTCCGCGGGCAACATGGTCGGGCTGTTCGGTTACGGCGCCGGCGCCGTGCAGACCGCACTGGCTGGGGCCACCGACAATGGCGCGGGTGGCTCGGTCATCTCGCTCAGCGACAAAACCACGATCACCTTCACCGATCTGACCGCCGCCCAGCTCAAGGCGCACGCGGGCCAATTCTTCTCCAACTGATCAACTCACTTTTCGCACTGGACTTCAGGAACCGGACCCTTCAGGGTCCGGTTTCTTTTTTGATCGGCGACAGGGGCCGCGATGAACGGCGCCGACGACAACGACCATACGCCCCAGACTGGGCATAAGACTGGGCATAAGACTGGGCTCAAGCCTGATCCGGCGCAGCTGCGCGACAGCTATCGCAACAGCCTGCTGCTCCAGCAGATGCGGATCGCGACCCTGCAGGCAGCACTCGAGGAGCGCGCGATCCGGGTCGAAGGTCTGGAAGCCTCGCTCTCCTGGCGGATCACCTTACCGATCCGCCTGGCGCGCTCCCTCGCCGCCGGCCGGCTGCCTTCCGGGTTGAAGCTGCGCGACATCCTCCAGCGGGCGCGCGATATCCAACGCGACGAAGGTGCCGCCGGCCTGCGCCGGCATCTGCGGCGCCGCCTCCAGCGACGGCGCACGCCTGAACCGGACGCCTCGGCCAGGCTCGCCGACATCCAGGTTGCCCTCTCACCCGTGCTGCATCGCTCAATGCTGATCATCGCCGAGCTGAGCGTCGCGCAATGCGCCAAATACCGGGTCTGGCAAAAGCAGGAGATGCTGGCCACCCTCGGCTGGCCATGCGTCGTGATCGATTGGCACGACAGCGAGGCCGCGCGCTCGGCGCTGCAATGCTGCACCGAGGTGATCTTCTACCGTGTGCCGGCCACACAAGCCGCCCTCTCACTGATCCAGGAAGCCCGCCGCTGCGGCCTGCACTCCTGGTGGGAGGTGGACGACCTGATCTTCGACGAGCCGCTCTACCGCCTCAACAGCAACCTCGCGACCCTGACGCCGGCGCTGCGCGAGGAGGTGCTGTCCGGCATCAGGCTCTATCGCGCGGCGATGCTCGCCTGCGGCCGTGCCATCGCCTCGACGCCGGTGCTGGCGCAATGCATGCGCGACGCCGGTGTGGCGGAGGTCGCCTGCATCGAGAACGCGCTGGACGATGAGACGATCGAGATCGCGCGCACGCTCGCCGGTCCGCGCGCGGCACCGGCCGCACCGATGATCGTCTACGGCTCCGGCACGAAAACCCATGACGCTGATTTCGCCACCGCCGCCGGCGCACTCGCGCGCCTGATGCGAACGCACCCGACCCTGCGCCTGCGTATCATCGGCGACCTGGCACTGCCCGTCTCGCTCGATGGCTTTGCTTCCCGCATCGAGCGGCTGCCGTCCACCACCTACCGCGCCTACCTCAGGCTGCTCTCTCAGGGCGATATCGCCATCGCGCCGCTCGAGGACAGCCTGTTCAACGACGCCAAGAGCAACATCAAGTTCCAGGAGGCCGCGATCCTGGCGATGCCCGCGGTCTGCGCGCCACGCGCGGCGTTTCGCGACATCGTGGTCGTGGAGCGCAACGGCCTGCTCGCACAGACGCCGGGCGAGTGGGAACAAGCACTGGACCGGCTGATCCGCGACCCCGGCCTGCGCACCCGACTGGGCGAGGCGGCACGCGACGATGTGCGTGCCCGCTATGCCCCGCGGCATATCGCGCAGACGCAACTGGCGCCGCTCTTCGGCCCCACCATCACGGATCGGGCCTCGCGCCCGCTGCGCGTGCTGATGGTAAACGTGTTCCTCTGGCCGCGCAGCTTCGGCGGCGCGACCATCGTCGCCGAGGAACTGGCGCGCAGCCTGCACGATCGCGACGACACCGAGATCGCCGTGTTCACCTCGCGCGGCGAGATCGACGACCGCCCGGAGTCGCTGCTGCGCTACGACTGGAACGGCATTGCCGTGTTCGCCGCCCCATTGCCGCAAGGCGCCGACCACGTCGCCGGCTTCGACAACCCCGCGGCAGTCCGCGCCTTTGCAAGCGTGCTCGACGCGGTGCGCCCCGATATTGTGCACGCGCACTCGATCCAGGGTCTCGGGGCAGGCATCCTGCGGCTGTGCCAGGAGCGCGGCATTCCCTACGTCATCACCCTGCACGATGCCTGGTGGCTGTGCGACCGACAGTTCATGGTGCGCGGCGACCGCAATTATTGCTTTCAGACACGCATCGATCTGCGCGTCTGCCAGGCCTGCGTGCCGCACGCCCGCCATCTCGAGGCGCGTGCCGCGATCCTGCGCCAGGTGCTCGACCATGCGGCACATCTGCTCTCGCCGAGCGAATCGCACCGGGCGCTGTATCTCGCCAACTCCATCCCTCCCGACCGGATCAGCGTCAATCGCAACGGCATCCGCCGTCCAACACGACAGCGCAGCACCCGCCCGCCTGGCAGTGTGCCGCGTTTCGGCTTCGTTGGTGGCAACGAGGCGATCAAGGGATTTCCGATCCTTCGGCTTGCCTTCGAGACCATCCGCTCGGACCGCTGGGAACTGGTCCTGGTCGACAATACCCTCAATCTCGGCTTCAGCTCGATCGACACCGCAGACTGGCATGTCCCAGGACAGGTGCGCGTGGTGCCCGCCTACGACCAGGACACAATCGACACGTTCTTTGACGGGATCGATGTCCTGCTGTTTCCCTCGCAGTGGAAGGAAAGCTACGGCCTGACGGTGCGTGAGGCGTTGGCACGCGATGTCTGGGTGATCGCCACCAGTCCGGGGGGGCAGTCCGAGGATATCGTCGACGGGGTGAATGGCAGGCTGATTGCCCTGGACGGCCGTGCCGACGGGCTGATCGCCGCCATCGAGGAAATCCTGAACGCCCCTGGCAGGCTCGACGGCTACGTTAATCCGCACGGCGCGGCACTCGCCGACTACGAGACACAGGCGGTGGATCTGCGCGAGGTTCTCGGTCGCGCCGCGGCCAATCCTCAGGACAGCAGCGAGGCGAGTGCGGCGACGCGGTCCCGGGTCAGCAATACATAAAGCAGGCGCATCTGCGGACTGGTCGCCGATGCCCTCGCCGTCGTCGGCGTGATGCGCTCGCTGATCCACGCCTCCGGAAAGTCGCCATGCTTGCGGAGCATCCTCGGCCAGCAACCGAGCCAGGGGATACGCGCCGGGTTGTCGCGCAACAATTCGATCTTGACGAACGGCACGCGGCCGCTGCGCAAGGCCGTGAGCCAGTCGACATGCATCGGATTGACCCCGACCAGCCGACGCAGACCGACGCGCGTCTCGGGCAGGCAGGCGCCCCAATCGAGCGCCTCGGCGCGGATCGCGGCCCCCAGCCCGATCTCGCCATGCAGGATGATCTCCGACTTGCTCATCGCGGCGAAGTCCTGGGCGAAGATGCGCGCGATCGCCGGTCGTGCGAGCGTCTTTGCGGTCAGGCAGAGAAACCAGGATTGCAGATGCCAGGCGACCTCATGGGATTCCACCATGCCCCAGACATCGTGTCCACGCGCCTGCATGTCAGCGAAGATCGGTGCCAGCGGGTGCACCGGGCCGAATACGCTGTCGTTGGCCAACAGGACAAAGCCCGCGTCGCTTGCGCAGCCGATACGAAGAAGGTATTGCCAAGCGCCGAAATCAAGGCCTTCGTTGACCCTTGGATGCGCGATCACGCCGAGTGCGTCAAGGATGTCGCGATCGCCCGAGTCGACGCGGTCGCATCCCGACAGCGCGATATGCACCGCAAGCCCGCAACGCCGGAGCTGGGCCAGATAGTGCCGCACCGACTCGGAGATGCGTCCGTCCGGGGCAAACTGCGCGAATAGGCAGACCGCTGTCACGTCCGCTCTGCCACTGCCCAAGATTGCAGCGCGTCCCGGACCTGTTGCCAATAGGACGCTCTCTTGCAGAGTATAACTTGCGAATCATTCATGTCTGACATTCCCGCTGGCGCATCTCCGCGAACCTGCTGTAAAAGCCCCGTCTTGTAGTGGGCGGACCGAAGCCGTACGACTCGGACACCGCGTCTCATTGCCAAGAGTGGGAGTAACCAGATTCCATGAGCAAGGCCTTCATTGCAGGTGTCCTGCAAGACTCCATCGAGTGCACGGGTGTCGCCGCCAACCAGGCCGCCAGTGACCTCATCGCGGCCATCGTGCGCGAGCTGAAGAAGGAAGGCGGCTTTACCCTGCCATCATTCGGTACTTTCACCGTGCGCAAGACCAAGGCGCGCAAGGCGCTCAACCCGCGCACCGGCGATCCGGTCAAGGTAAAGGCCGGCAAGACGGTCCGTTTCAAGGCAAGCCCGAACCTCAAAAAGGCGGTTTAGGCCTGAAGGCCGCGAAGGCCGGAGGCAGGCTTTGGCCTTTCTGCATCCGGTTAGCCCTTCGGTAACCACGATCTGCAAGCATGGCGCCGCCACTGAGGAAAGCCGTTATGCTGCCCCCTGCAAGCCTGGCCGCCGCTAGCCCGGGCTCGGGAAGGGCGCCGCCTACCAGCGAGGACGTCGTGCGTGCCAAGCAGGCGCTCGCGCAGGCGCAGGCCCGCGTCGATGCCGACCGCCGCGCGCACAGCCCGGATTGCGTTGCCTACGACCAGAAGGGGGTGGACAAGGCCGCCTCCGAACTCGCCGGCGCACGATCGAGTGCAGCCTCGAATGGCGGACTGTCGCTGGTTGTTTGACGCTTCGGAGCCGGATGCGTCTATGGCTTGATGGCACGGGTCGCGAAAGTCGTCGGCATGCTGCGCGAGCGTCGGGATGGTTCGAGATCGGTATCCTCAAAGAAGTGGGTCAGCATGAAGCCGGCGCGGAGCTGGCCGCCGATCTGCGTCTCCAGGGAATGGCTGAATTCCACGATATGGTCGCGCGCGACGAGTCGGTCGAGTTCATCCGCCGGCAGGTCGCGACTGTCGGCGTAGGGCAAGTCGAAACGCGCAAGCAGCTCGCCGCGCTCCTGGGCGTCGAGGTCGAAGAGATAGACGTGTGGGTTCATGAAGCCGGCCAGCAACGCGCCGCCGGGCCTGAGCACGCGGAAGCATTCACGCCAGACCGGCTCGATTTCGGGCGCAAAGCAATTCGAGACCGGATGGAACACGAGGTCGAAGCTGCCGTCCGCAAAGCAGCCCAGATCGTGCATGAAACCTATCTGGGTCGTAAGCGTCAGGCCGTCGCGCGCTGCCACCATGGCATCCTGGGCAAGCTGTTTTGGCGAGGCATCAAAAACGCTGACGTTGGCGCCGGCGGCCGAAAGCACCGGGCCCTGCTGCCCGCCACCGGAGGCCAGGCAAAGGATGTCCTTGCCGGTGACCTCGCCGAACCAGTCGCGGGGCGCCAGCTTGTTCGGGGTGAGAATGAGGGCCCAGTCACCGCTGCGCGCACGCGCAATCAAATCCGGGGAGACCGGACGGGTCCAGACGTTGTTCTCGTCGACAAGGCGGTTCCAGCCGTCCCGGTTTAATCCGCCGATATCGTCCATGCTGTTCCGGCCCCAGGTATGGCTGGGGCGGGAGGATTCGAACCTCCGCGTGGCGGAATCAAAATCCGCTGCCTTACCGCTTGGCTACGCCCCAATGACGCGGTGATGGTGATAGGGCGTCACGCGCCGCTTCGGCAAGCCCCGCTGGATTCGTCGGAATGCTCTGTTCAGATCTCGGGCGGCAATTCGGCTTCAGCGACGAACGTCTCGCCGAGCGGTTCGTCAGCGGCCGCGGGTGCTGCCGGCGTGCTGCCGAGGAAGCGTCCGAACGATTCCGCCCGGTCCAGCGCGCGGTCGAGGGCTGCCATGGTGCCGGAGAGATCGGCGCTGTCGTCGCGTTCCCAGGCGCGCAGGGCCTGCATCCAGACGCCGAAGACACCGGCGACCCGAAGCGCGCCGGCGATACCCGTGGTATCGAGGCCAGCGGTCTGCGCCATCCAGCGCATGCTGGTCTGGGCCTGTGCCGCCAGCATCAAGGCCAAAGCCGGGTCTAGAGGCAGTGCGCGCAAAACCGTTCGCAGGCCGGCGCGGTACTGCTGCAGCACGTCGAAGCGGCGCATCAGCACGTCGAACAGCTTCTCGCGCGTGCTGCCGGTGCCGGCGTCCACCGCGAGTGCGGCCTGGTCGGCGAGCAGTCCCACGCGAGCCAGCAGGAAAGCCGGGGCGGGATATCGGGTCCGCGCCCGGTCGAGTGGCAGTCCGGCCTCGCGCGCCGCGTCGGTCACGGTCACCCGCCGCCATCCCAGCGCCTCGGCCTGGGTCATCGCCGTGCGCAGAAGGGTGGAATCGAATTCGGCATCGTCCATGTGTCGGTGTCCCGGTGAAACTCGATTCCTTAGCGCGCGAGCGTGCGCGAGCGTTGCGTGGCAGCCTCGATTGCCGCGCGTATGGCGCTGGGCCAGGCCTCCGGCTGCATCAGCACCGCAAGCGCCTGTTCCGTGGTACCGCCGGGGCTGGTGACGGCGCGGCGCAGCACCGCGGCGTCCATCTCCGGCGAGGCGTCCAGCAACGCGCCGGCGCCGCTCACCGTGCGTCGCGCCAGCGTCCGGGCGAGTGCTGCCGGCAGTCCCTGTTCGCGGCCGGCCTGCTCGAGCAGTTCGGCCAGCAGGAACACATAGGCCGGACCGCTGCCCGAGAGCGCGGTGACCGGGTCGAGCAGAGCCTCGTCCTCGACCCACTCCGTCGTTCCGACAGAGTCGAGCAGCCTTCCTGCGAGGGCGCGCTGGCTTGGCCGCACGTGCCGGCCGGCGCAGGCCACGGTAATCCCCTGGCCGATCGCCGCTGGCGTGTTCGGCATTGCGCGTACGATCGCGCAGCCGTCGGGCAGGAATGCGGCGAGGTTCGCCAGGGTGCATCCCGCCATGATCGACAGCACCAGGGTGTTGGCGGCCAAAGGGGCGATTGCGGCCAGTGCCGCGTCCGCCCGCTGCGGCTTGACCGCCAGCACGATCGCGGCAGGGCGGAAATCCTCCGGCACGAAGGCTGCGTCCGCCACCTGGCGATGCGGCATCGACATCGCCGTCGGCGCGGGATCCAGTACGAACGACGGAGACAGTCCCTGCGCCTGCCAGCCATGCAGCAGCGCCGATCCCATACGGCCGCAACCAACCAGCAGGACCGGCGGGATGACCCCATCCGCCATCAGGCTTCGCCGACGCACTCCAGCATCGCCGCCTCGAGCGCCTCGGTCGGCGTCTTGCCGCCCCATAGAACAAACTGGAAGGCGGGGTAGAAGCGCTCGCACTCGGTGATGGCGATATCGACCATGTCCTCGAGGCTTTCCGCCGAGGCGCCGGGGGCGCCGCGCAGCAGCACAGAATGCCGGAACAACGGCATGCCATCCTCGGGATCCATGCCGAAATGACCGATCCACAGACGCTCATTGGCCAGCGCCAGCAGCTCGAACAAGGCGCGGCGCTGCTGCGCGGGCACCTTGAGGTCGAAGGCGCAGGTGAAATGCATGGCGCTGATCTCCCGTGACCACGAGAAATACAGGCCGTAGTCGCACCATTTGCCTGGCGCCTCGGCAGCCATTTCGGTGTCCGTGCGGCGGTCGAAGGCCCACTCGTAGCCGCCCACGATCTGTTCCATCAGGTCGAGCGGGTTGGCCGCGTGGGCCTGGGTTTCGGTCGACAAAGCAGGCATGCGGGGCTCCCCGAGTCTGGAGGACGGCCCGGCATGCACCGGGCCCCTACGTCTGCATTCAGGCAGGGTGCTACCAGCCAGCGACGACTCCGGCGCTGGCTGGGCGCGCCCGCCCAGGGGAGATACCCCTTTACACAGCCTATGGATGCAGAGCGCCGACTGCAAGCTGCATCAAAGCGGCGTCGGCGGCTCGTCTGATAAAGTGGGGGGACCACCCGGGGCACCGTGGGCGGCATGCGGGTCGTGGTCGGACTCGGCGTCGGCATGCGGCTGCAGTTTGGCGAATCTCACCTCCAGGGCAGCGAGCCTGACCTCCGACTGTTCGAGCCCGGCACGCGCGGAAGCGGCGAGTTCGGCGACAACATCGAACTCCTCGCGTCGCACCAGGGACAGCTTGGCAATCGCTTCGTCCACTCTGGCGCGAACCAGGGCGGTGACCTCCTCGCCGATCCCGGCTAGGGCCGAGAAGGCGCCACCGGCCACACCCGCGATGTCGTCGAAGAACTTTGCTCTCTCTGCCATGACACGACGCTCCCTGCGAACACACCCTATATCGTGCCTGCCGAGGCGCCTGCCAATCGTCCGTTGCGGGCTTTTGCAACGCTGGCCAACAAGGCTGCGAGTCTTTAATGCCGTGGGCCATGATCCTGGTCACCGGCGGCGCCGGCTTCATCGGGTCCTGCCTGCTTGCGGCCCTTACGGCGCGCGGTCAGCGGACCATTATCGTCGACTGGCTCGGCTCGGGAGAGAAATGGCGCAACATCGCCCGCCACCCGCCGGAGCAGATTGTCGCCCCCGAGGCGCTCGACGATTATCTGCGCGACGGCCCCCGGCTTGAGGCGGTGGTGCATCTCGGGGCGATCAGCGAAACCGTCGCCCGCGACGGCGACCGCACCTGGCACACCAATGTCGAGCTGTCGCGCCGGCTATGGCTATGGTGCGCGGCACACGGCGCGCGCTTCCTCTATGCCTCGTCGGCGGCCACCTATGGCGCGGCCGAGGGGCCGGACGGCTTCAGCGACGATCCCGCCCGGCTCGCCTCGCTGCGGCCGCTGAACCTGTATGGCTTCACCAAGCACGCGTTCGACTTGTGGGTCGCGGCCACGGTCGCGCGCGGCGAACCCGCACCCAGCCAGTGGGTCGGATTGAAGTTCTTCAACGTCTATGGCCCGAACGAGCTGCACAAGGGCAGCATGGTCTCGGTGGTCAAGGTCAAGTACGACGAGGTGGCGCGCGGCGACACGCCGCGTCTGTTCCGCTCTGACCGAACTGGCCTTGCCGACGGCGCCCAGGCGCGCGACTTCATCTGGGTCGGCGATGTCGTCGACGTGCTGCTCTGGCTGCTCGACGAACCGCGGGTCAGCGGCCTGTTCAATTGCGGCACCGGTGTCGCACGCAGCTATCTCGACCTCGCGCACGCCGTCTGCGACGCCGCGGGGGCGGCGCATGCCGTGGACTTCATGGACATGCCCGAGGCGCTACGCGGCCAATACCAATCCTTTACCCAGGCTGACATGACCCGGCTGCGTGCGGCGGGTTACGGGCGGCAATTCACCGCGCTGGAGGCTGGTGTGGCGCGCTACGTGCAGGAGCATCTGCTGCGCGGCGAGCCGCATCTCTGAGACCACCTGACGGAGTTTCCCAAGCCTGATGCTGCCCGTCCTGGTGTTCCCCGACTTCAACCCGGTGCTGCTGCATTTCGGGCCGGTCTCGATTCGTTGGTACGCACTCGCCTATATCGTGGGATTGGTCCTCGGCTGGCGGCTGATGCGCCGGCTGGTGCTGTGGAAGCCGGTCGCGGGCACGCCGCTCGAGGTCGATGACTTCCTCACCTGGGCGACGCTCGGCGTCGTGCTCGGCGGCCGCATCGGCTATGTGCTGTTCTACCAGCCGGACCTCTATGCCGCGCATCCGCTGGCGGCACTAGAGGTCTGGCATGGCGGCATGAGCTTTCATGGCGGCATGCTCGGCGTGATCCTGGCTGTGGTGCTGTTCGCATGGAAACGTCGCCTGCGGCTGCTGCTGTTTGCCGACCGGCTCTGCACCGTGGTGCCGATCGGCCTCGGGCTCGGCCGGGTCGCGAACTTCATCAATGGCGAGCTCTGGGGTCGGCCGGCGCCGCACTGGTGGCCCTGGGCGATGATCTATCCGCGCGTCGACAACGTCCCCCGCTTCCCGTCCGAGATCTACCAGGCACTGCTGGAGGGGCTGTTGCTGTTCTGTGTCATGATCACCGCCGCCCGCCGCCCGGAAGCGCGGTCGCGGCCGGGCTTCCTCTCCGGCCTGTTCCTGGCCGGCTACGCCGTCGCCCGAATCACGGGCGAGTGCTTCCGCCAGCCCGACGCCTTTCTCGGCTATCTCGCCTTTGGGGTGACCATGGGACAAATCCTGTCGCTGCCGATGCTGGTGGTGGGAATTGGTCTGATGCTGAACGCCCGGGCGCGGCCGGCGGTGCCTTCGTGAGGCTCGACCGGTTCATGGCGGAGGCCAACGCTGCCTACTACGCCCAGCGCGATCCGTTCGCCGATTTCACCACGTCGCCGGAGATCTCCCAGGTGTTCGGCGAAATTCTCGGTGCCTGGGTGGCGGTGGTATGGCGCGCGATGGGTGCTCCGGCGCGGCTGATCCTGGCCGAGGCCGGCCCCGGACGCGGCACGTTGATGGCTGACGCGCTGCGGCTGCTCGGACGCATGGCGCCGGACTGCATGGCCGCCGTGCGGCTACACCTGATCGAGACCTCGCCGCGGCTGCGTGCGGCACAGCGCGCAGCCCTCGCGGGCGCGGCCCCGACCTGGCACGACCGCTTGGACACACTGCCGGACGGGCCGCTGATCCTGCTCGCCAACGAGTTCCTCGACGCGCTGCCGATCCGGCAGTTCCGGCACGCGCCCGAGGGCTGGCAGGAGCGGCATGTCGAGGCCGGGGCGAGCTGCTGGGACGCCGTCCCCGCACTGTGCGCGGCCCCGGTCGGCAGCTTCATGGCGCGCTGCGAGCCGGCGCGCGCGTTCATCACATCCCTGGCGCGTCGACTGATGTCGCAAGGTGGTGCGGCGCTGCTGCTCGATTACGGCTCGGAGCAGGCCGGCACCGGCGACACGCTGCAGGCGCTCAAGGACGGCGCACCCTGCGATCCGTTCGGCGCTGCGGGCGAGGCCGATCTCACCGCGCATGTCGATTTCGCGGCAGTGGCCGAGGCCGCGCGCGGGGTGCGCGTGTATGGACCGGTGCCGCAGGGGCGCTTCCTCGGCGACCTTGGCCTGTTCGCGCGCACCGAGCGTCTTGCCCGATCGCTACCGCCCGAGGCAGCGGCCGCTCTCGGCGACGCCGCCCACCGGCTCGCGCACCCCGACCGCATGGGGGCGCTGTTCAAGGCGATGGCGCTCTGCCATCCCGACCTCCCCGAACCCCCCGGCTTCGCTGTTTGATGAGTGTCCCGTTCCTCGCCAGCCCGCTGCTCGCCGGCATCCCGCACGGGTTCTTCACGCGTGCCGGCGGGGTGTCGCGTGGTCCGTTCGAAAGCCTGAACTGCAGCGTCACCTCCGGCGACGATCCG